>NZ_RHNX01000022.1 GCF_003946335.1 Levilactobacillus fujinensis | reverse complement strand
TCATTCTCACTTTCAATTAGTTTTGGTCGACGATGTTGATGTGGGGCAGTGTGCCCCTTTTATTATACAGAAAATGGCGTCGACAGATTTCTCTATCAACACCAAATATCATAGAACCGTAACAACATTAAATTCTAAAACAGATGGTAAGTGCTTGGCAGCTTAACATTGCATGGAAGAACATTATCTGTTATTTTCATGTTTCTAAATTCTCTGCGTGCAATTTGAAAAAGGTATGCTAAAATAATCTCGTAATGTTAGTGTTTTCACTTTACTAAGATGTTCGATTTATCAGGATGTTTGTTGCTATTTATGGGTTTATGGAGGTAAAAGCATGGCAAATTTATCAGGTAAAACAGCATTAGTTACGGGTGGCACAAGTGGTATTGGGACCGCTATTGTAGAAAACTTTATTAAGAATGGTGCCAAAGTAGTATTTACCGGTCGTAATGTTGAGGCTGGTAAAAAAATTCAAGATCAGTTAGGCAAAAATTCTTATTTCATCAAGCAGGATGTATCTGAGGCTGAAACTTGGCCAAAGGTTGTTAGTGAGGGTGAAAAGCACTTTTCCACGTCATTTGATATTTTAGTAAACAATGCCGGGATTGCGATTCAAAACTCTATTGAGGACGTTTCAATCGCAGATTATGATAAAGTTGTTAAGATAAATCAATATGGTGTCTTTTACGGGATGAAGTATACTTTACCATCACTTAAGAAAAATGGTAATGGATCAATTATCAATATCTCTTCGGTTGCTGGGATGGCAGGTTTCGCAGACCTGAGTGGTTATGTATCAAGCAAATGGGCTGTCCGCGGTATGAGTAAAGGTGCAGCACTTGAGTTTACTAAGTACGGAATTCGTGTAAATTCTGTCCACCCAGGCGTTATCAAGACGCCAATTCTGGATACAACTAGTGAAGAATCATTGAAAGCCACTGAGTCCGCAATTCCAATGGGACGCGTAGGTCGTCCGGCTGAATTAGCGAACATGGTTAGTTTCTTGGCGTCGGACGAGGCCAGTTATGCTACCGGTCAAGAGTTTGTGATTGATGGTGGATTGACGACGCCATAGTATAACGGATTAGTAGCGTAACACTTTGTTAAGTTAATTCATATAAGACTCATAGTTTGATTTTTTCCTGTGGTAGCTTTATTTCACCCAAAATCAGATTAGGAGTCTTTTATTTTGAATATTGGATTTTTTAAAAGTAAATTTTGAGGGGACAAGGGTCGTAGAAGATACTTTGTCACTAGCTTTCACCCATCTATATAGAGTATCAGTGTCTAATTCACCTCTCACCACACTGTCCTTTGTGCAAAGTAGGTATTGTTTTCCCCGGCGCTTTGTCTTAAGCTGAATGGGAAGTCTTTGACAGGATAGGAAAATCATGGAAAAAATTAAGCAATCTAAGTTATTTGATACATTATCCAAAAAAATGGTCTGGGGGTTTATCTTCCTGATCACGTTGGGGACAATTTTTTTGAGCTTGCCGGTGGCCACACGGGGGATGCAAGGAACATCCTTTATCGACACCGTGTTTACTGCGGCGTCCGCAACTTGTATCACTGGCCTCACGGTGGTTAATACCGCGCAGCACTGGTCTTTTTTTGGTCAGGTCGTCATTTTGATTCTATCTGAGGTCGGTGCGCTGGGGTATATGACGTTTGCCGTCTTACTCTTTAACATCATTCGGCGCAATCTCGACCTCTCCACACAACTGATGGTCAAGGAATCACTGAACCTAGAAAATTTAAGCGATACCAAAAGTGTCATGAAGTACGTTGTGGGCCTCTCTGCGCTCTTTCAAATTGGTGGGGCCGTCTTATTGTCCTTCGACTTTGTCGGTCGTTTTGGGTGGAAACGGGGGCTGTACGTGTCCGTTTACCACGCAGTCATGTCCTTTTGTAACGCCGGTTTTGACGTCTTCGGCAATAGCCTGATGGGCTTTCGCGACGACAGCTACCTGCTTATTGTAACCATCATTTTAATTATCGGCGGCGGTCTAGGCTTCTTGGTTTGGCGCGATCTACTGTTGTTTCATGAACGGCACCGTCTAAGCCTAAACTCGAAGTTAACGCTGATGACTACCGGGACACTGTTTGTTGCCGGCTTCGTTCTGTTGTTGGTGACGGAAAAGGACTTGTCGTTGTTGCCAAAGGGAACTTCTTGGTTTAATCGGACTATCAACACGTTATTTCTCAGTGTGACGCCCCGAACGGCCGGCCTCATCACGTTACCGACGAGTAGTCTACAGTCTGGGAGTGTCTTCATCCTAATGGTTTTGATGTTTGTCGGTGGGACGCCCGGGTCGACCGCTGGTGGGATCAAGACGACCACGTTTGGGGTGCTGATGCTGCAAAGTATCGCGCAACTTCGTGGGAAAAAAGATGTCGAATTCAGTCATCGACGATTTAGTCAATCCAACATCAGTCGGGCACTACTACTGGTTTTCTTGGCCAGCGTCGTCATTGCTTTGGCCACGTTGATTCTGACGCAAACGGAGCGGATTCCCAAGGAGTTTGGTCTCGAGTATATCGTCTTTGAGGTACTTTCCGCGTTTGGGACGGTCGGGCTGAGTCTTGGCCTCACGCCACATTTAACGGTTATCGGCAAGGTCATCATTATGTTGCTGATGTTCATCGGTCGGGTCGGCATTTTCACGTCGCTGTACTCGCTGTCGAAGCGTCAGACTAAGTTCAACCAGATTCGTTATCCTGAAGAAAATATCTTAATCGGTTAAGGAGCATGTGAAAATGAAGAAGAGTTTTGCGGTCCTCGGCCTCGGTCGTTTCGGTCAGAGTGTGGTTCAAACGTTGGCGTCTGCGCATCAGGACGTCTTGGCTGTCGACGTCAAAGAGGAGCCAGTCAATGCGATGATGGATATCGCCACCCAGACGCTGATTGCGGATACGCGTGATGAGGACGTCTTGCGCGGCCTGAACATCGATACCTTTGATTACGTCATCATTGGTATCGGCAATAACATGGAGGCCAGTATCCTGACTACCATGCTTGCCAAGGAACTCGGCGCCAAGAAAGTCATTGCCAAAGCTGAAACCAGCGACCACGGGCGGGTGCTCAAGCGGGTGGGGGCCGACCAGGTGACCTTTCCTGAACGTGACATGGGGCACGGCATTGTGCGGAAATTGCTGTCCAATCACATTCTGAACTTCATCGACCTCAGCGACGAATACACACTGGCCGAAGTGGTCATCACGGACCCGAACTTTGTGAATCAAGACTTGGTCGCGCTGAATCTGCGACAACGGTTCGATTTGACCGTCATTGCGATTCAACATGACGGTAAGATCAACATTTCGCCGCAACCATCCGCTGTTGTGCAATTACATGACGTGTTGACGGTGGTTGGGCCGATAAAGAGCGTGGAGTCGTTGGATGAATCTTTGAAAAAATAATGGGGCGAGTCTGGGGAAAAGTCCAGGCTCCCTTTTTTGTAGCTTCAAGCTGAAAGTCCCAACATACGTTATGACGGTTGTCACAACGATACTGGGTCTAAAAGTAGGCAACGTTGTCTAACCATCGTCTTACCGGCCGGCAGATATGGGCCGAATCGGTGCGAACACAACTTGAAGCCTCGAAAGGACCGAGTCTCCAAGCTTGATTTTCTAATAAGCCCGGAACTGAATTGTTCAGCTAGCAGTCTTAATGCTCGCCGGCCAACCGTCCTTTTGACTAACACGTATTGTGAGCGAATATGAAATCAGGTGAGAATCAATGGCAGAAGATAAAATTATTGCGGCGTTTCTCGACTTACTCGCGGAGCAGCCATACGCGAAGCTCAACGTGCGGACGATTATGAGCCACGCTGAGTTAACACGGACCGTTTTCTATGAGTATTTTGATAATAAGGATGACTTGGCACGAGTGACGTTGAGCACCTTGTTGGAAGGCGTTATCTTGCGGGCTAGCAAGGTATTTACCCCGAACCGGACCATGAATACGGCGACCACACTGGCTAGCTTGCAAGTGTTGCGGGATCATCGTCACGAAATTCGCCTATTGTTTGCGGTACAGCAGGGAGAAGTCCATCTACGGGCCGAGTTTCAGCAACAAGTGGCCAATCTGATCCGCGCGCAAGTCCAACAATATTGGCCACAAACACCTGCCCGCAAGGTTGATTACTTTGCGCAGCTCTTCGCGTCCTCCATGATCACCACCATCCTCTGGTTCTTTCAACACGAAGATGCGACTGAAGCTGAGGTGGTTGCGGCCATTGATACCTGTGTTTTCCAAGGGATGTCAGGGCTCCTGACACAATCGTAAAAGTGTCTACCGGTATTTAGAGGGGTTAGTTATACTTGTGTCATTCTTAACAAGGAGTGACAATTTATGAAGAGTTTACAGGAAACGTTGCACATTAAGTACCCGATTATTAGTGGCCCCATGGCGTGGACCTCGATGGCGCCGCTCGTTGGTGCCGTCAGCAATGCTGGTGGTTTCGGTGTTCTCGGGGTTGGCTTTTCACCCAGTGAAGTCGTTGCGCACGAGATTGAGGCGACACAACAGTTGACGGACAAGCCGTTTGCCATTAATGTCACTATTTTTCCGGAAGTCGAGGAGAATCTGGAACGGGTGACAGCCATTGCTGCACGTGAGGGCGTTGGCTACATTTACGCGGACAATGGGGCCGGACTCGAACGTGATTTCACCCAGAAATGGTTCGACAAATGGCATGCGTTGGGGATGACTGTGCTGACCAAAGTTATGACCAGTAATGAAGCGCAGGTCGCGGATGACTGTGGTGCCGACGTCATCATCGCCAAAGGCTGGGAAGGTGGCGGTCACATCTCGCTGGAAGGCACTATGGCACTCTTACCGCAAGTGATGGATGTGGTCAAGCATGCACTAGTTGTGGCTTCCGGGGGTATCGCCGATGGTCGTGGGTATGCAGCTGCCAGAATGTTTGGCTGTGCCGGTATTGAAATGGGCACGCGGTTCATGGCTGCGACGGAAGGTAGTACGCACGAGAACGTTAAGCGTGCTGTCGTGGCGGCTCAAGACGGGGATGTTGTCATGACTGGGGCCTCGACTGGTGCACCGTGCTGGCAGCTGAAAAACCAGCTATCGGATCAAATGGCCGCTATCGAACGTGCCGATAAGCCGAGTGTAGCAGCTGAAAAACTGCAGACGATTGCTGTGAGTTCGCTACGCCAGGCTTCGGAGAAGGGCAATGTCACCGATCGGGGTGCTGTTATGGCTGGACAGGTCGTACCATTGGTGAAACAGGTCGAACCGGTCGCACAGATTTTAGAAGAGACGTACCGGGATGGTATCCGTATCTTACGGCAGACGGCGGATTTACCAGAGTGTCAAGTAAAAGCCTAGTTTGGACGGGAAACGGGCGCTTACTGAAGGGTGAGCGCCTTTCTTATGCGGTCGCCCGTTTCTTGTACAGTCATTTGACGACTAACGGGGTCGGTGCGGTTGCCGTTGCCTCTCGTCATTCGAGTGGGTATAGTTGGATTAAATGGCTACTAGGCGGGGGATGATCCAATGAACGATGACCTATTCAAAATCACCAATTGGCTACGCGTCAAGAGCCAGCAACAGATGGTCACCCAGGAGGGCGATGAACTAAACCGTGCGCGGGCCGCCCAGCTACTCTATTATGTTCAGGGGACCTGTTTGGCCATCTATGGTGTGAGTGCCTTTACGGACAAGATGATTGCTGGCAAACGGGGTGTGGAACTTGCAAGATTGAATACTCAGTATCCGGGGGTCCGGGGCATCGTTGGCTATCTGACCGAACGGACATTGGCCGACTATGATGAGTTAGCGACCTGTGAGCCATTTACGTCCATTTTGGAAGGCGTTTGGCAAAATCTGGGAGACTTGTCGGCCCTGCAGTTAATGTGGCGGGTGCGGCGAGATGATCCGTGGCAACAGACAACGCGGGGAGAGGCTTTAGATTTGGACGTGGTTACGACATATTTTCGTGAGCATGTCGTGAACCAAGATTAGCTGGCGGCAGGGGGTGATTTTATTAGCGATCGCTTAAAACGATAATTAAATTCGTAAGACCTTAAGTTTCCGCATAGCCAAGTCCTCAACCACCCAATCAACGACACTCTGCGTTATCCTAAAGGTAAGCAACCGATCGACTAGGGGGATGGAACAATGACGCGCGACACCACGACCGACAACCTGATTCAGACGCTTATTGCTCGTTTACGTAATGCGGGAATTCACGTCAATGTGACCCGCCACAAGACAACTAGCCTGTACCTACACCTGGACAACGATATCTTAAAAGAAATCCGGATCAGTGACCATGGTATCGGGAAAAAATCTTGGCATAGAGTGGGGTACGACATCCGCACGGACCGTGACCGGCGACTGTGCTTCCAGCTGGAGAACCGCTGTTTTCAGTATGGTCAGCAAAATGCCCTGAGTGTCGTTGAGAAAGTCATTTATGATCGTGATCGAGAAGTTGCTGCATTAGGCGCACAAGGGTACCAGCAGTTGGTGCGCACCGCCAAGGTTCACCGCCAACTTCCAAGTAAAGAGGCGGCGTTTGAAAATAAACTCAGTCAATTCTTTGACCGCGCCACACCGAATCAACCGTCGCGTAGTCGGCGACGGGAGTGGCCCTTGTCCTAAGTCTGACTAAACGTAAGCGAGGTGAGTCGCATGCAACAACATCCACATAAGGCGTCTTCGATTGACGTCGAACATTTGGCCGAAATTGCGACAGTTTTGGGTGTTATGATTCCGTTGGTGCTAAGTTATCTGAGTAAGTAAGATGGCGAAGGCGTTGTGTGTTCGATAGTCTGCGGTAGGCAGAAGGAGAAAATGACCTAGAATGGGAGACATTAGCGATTAGCTAACTAAGTGTTGGCCCGTGATTCTGATTATTTTGCCAAGCAACTCGGACTGACCGGCATGCAAATTAGCACCATTAACTTTATTGCCGATCATGAAACGACGCAAGATATCTTTCAGCGTGATTTAGAACATGAATTCAACATGCGTAAAGCCACCGCTTCTAGCTTAGGCACAACAATGGTGACTAAAGAACTCCTGATCCGCGTACCGGCCACTAATGACGCCCGATATAAACGACTATTATTAACGCCCAAAGCCCGCCAACTTGCCGCCCAAATCGAAGCTTTCTTTGAAGCGAGTGAACGCCGCTTGCAACACTTGTTGGGACCAACTTTCGAGACCACTTATATCAACCTCACGTCGATTAGTTCAGCCTTTACGACGACACATACGCATCAGCATGTCAAAAAAGATCGTTAGTTGGCATGCTCATCAATCGGCACAAAAAAGAAGGGCAGTCAACCAACCATGAATATATCCAAGGTCTGCACCAAGATAAACACGACACATGGCACACGCCGTTTTCTACAGCGTGCAGAATTATCTTTATCTGATGTCAAGTTAGCTGACATGGCAACCCAGTTATCATTGGCCCTTAAAAGCAAGAATGACACTAAGTTCAGCGGCTTGCTAGCAAGCTTGGGTGATTCTTCGAATGTTTAAAGAAATTAATAACGTTATTCGTTTTTTAGTAGAAATGACAAGTCTTGGCTTACTCGTCGCTAGTGGCCTTAAAAATGGTAACCTTGTTTTAAAAATAGGCATTGGGATCATCATGCCAGTAATCATCATGCTATTTTGGTCACATTACATGGCACCAATGTCGGCCGCCAGATTGACTGAATCCGCTCGTATGATTGCTGAATTTCTTATCTTTGGCAGTACAGCTTTCCTAATCGCGCTTTCCTTTGATTGGAAAGTGGCATCAACATATATTGTCATCGTTGCCGCTAACACAATCCTTGATCACGTTCTGACTTAAAGATTAAGCCATCTCTCTAATTCCACTGAGAATCCAATACAAATATACTAAAACCCAAAAAGGCTACCCACCACACCGATAAACTTCGGTCCAGTGAGTAGCACTTTCTTCTATATATAATGTGGAGTTTGGTCACGAATAGTCTGCGCAACTCGGCAACCGATGATCTGGCTGGCAGGACTTGCGACTAGCCACTCGCAATCACTCGGGTTTACAGTAAGTGAATGTTTCCAGCTTCACACTTGGTAATCATTTCTTGTGGCCACAGGGCAGCTTGAACCTCACCGACGTGGGCCTTGCCTAGTAGCAGCATGCACAGCCGAGATTGGCCGATCCCACCGCCAATCGTGAACGGCACTTCTTCGTTCATGACCATCTTGTGGTAGGGAAGGCTCAGGCGGTCTTCGGCGTGCGCAATCTTCAGTTGTTTCAACATGGCGGCGGCGTCGACCCGGATTCCCATGCTGGAGATTTCCATTGACTGGTTTAAGGGTTCGTACCAGAATAGAATATCACCGTTCATTTCCCAGTCGTCGTAGTCGGGAGCCCGGCCATCGTGGCGCTTGCCACTCTTCAATGCGCCGCCGATTTTCATCAGAAAGACACAACCGAGTTTCTTCGTAATGGCGTTTTCCCGTTCCTTCGGTGTCATCGTGGGATACATGTCTTCGAGTTCTTGCGTCGTCACGAAATGGATCTCGTCTGGCAAATGGTGAACGGCTTGGGGGAACTTGTACCAAACTTCGTGTTCCATGTGCTTGATGACCTTGAAAATAGTCCGGACGGTAGTCTGCAACGTCTCGATGGTTCGTTCGTCTTTGCTAATGACCTTTTCCCAATCCCATTGGTCAACGTAGGCGGAATGGTAGTTGTCGAGGTCCTCGTCCTTACGAATGGCGTTCATGTTGGTATAGAGGCCTTCGTGCATGTTAAAACCATAACGCTGCAACGCCACACGCTTCCATTTTGCCAGGGAATGGACGATTTCAATAGTTTCGTCGCCCATGTCGGCCATGGTAAATGAAACGGGCTTTTCCACGCCGTTCAGGTTGTCGTTGAGGCCGGTCGACTTCTCAACGAACATAGGAGCGGACAGCCGGGAGAGGTTCAGTTGCTTTCCAAATTCTTCTTGGAAGGTTTCACGAATGTAGCGGATAGCTGCTTGCGTTTCTTTAACGGATAATTTTGGATCGTAGTCCTTTGGAATAATTAAATGCATGGTCATAATCTCCTTTGGGTTTTAGATAAAATAAAAAGAGTCTCTCATCCCGAAAATCAAGGGACGAGAAACTCTCGCGGTACCACCCAAGTTGTCTACCTGCAGGATAGACCAGCTCAAAAATAGAGTACAAACATACTCCACCGATGGTAACGTACCGGTTAACGGCCACGCCTACTCTGACAACGTCATTTCAGGTAGCAACTAAGAAAGTGTTTTTCGGCTAAGGTGAACACTGATTGGGTTTGCACTAACTCCCAACTCACTGGCAGGTCGACTTAACGTACTCCTCTTTCCTCCGTTTTTTATCTTATGGGCTTAATCCTAGCACGTTTTGGTCAGATGTAAATAACTAAATTAAAAATCGGCAAGAATTCTCACCAAAGATGAGCGTGCAAATCCACGCCAGAAATAGGCGCAACGGGATTTTGAAATTTTTTTAAAACGTGACGGTCTTGTCCGCCCAGACGACTAAATCGACACAGTCAGTCATGGTACCAGCGGGACAAGCAGCAGAACCTGTCAGCTGACGATTCTTGAGACAAGTGCCACAGGCGAGCACGATACCGCCAGCAGTTTCAAAATGTGCTAGCTCGCCGGTCACGTCGTAGCGGGCATTGCCAACGGATTCGATTTCAACGCCGCCACCCATCAGAAACAAATGGACCGTGTGCCCAGCCGCCAAGCCAGCAACGCCAAAGCGTAGCGCGTTCCACACCGTTTCCGGATCCCTGCTTTCCAAAATCACACCTAACTTCATCGGTATCAGCTTCTTTCGGCTTTTCATTAATCGTATCATATGTGCTTGGGCGGGGATACTGAAATGATTGAGATTGTACATAAGGACAAAAATCGTTTTAAAAATTTAAGTTGCGTTCGCCCAATCTCGCCCATATCTGCTGGCCGGTAAGGCGGCAATTGGACTGTGTTGCCTAATTCTAGCTGCAGTATTGCTGCTCCAACAGTCGCACTAGGTGTTTTAGACCTTTCAAGGTGTTTAGCGACGGAAGATCTGCCATTTCGACTGGTCAGCCGACCGTTGTTGGGCTTGGTGCTAATGTCACTGCAACTACCCCAACAATCCCCGCAGTATGCGTTTTTAAGCCACTTTCCCCTTGACAATTCACACAAAAATAATTAAACTATGATAATTAGTCTAATCGAATTTTAATCATTAATCAAAAAGGAGGAATTGGCTTGGGACGACCACATCAACTATTTATCAAAAAACAAGTACAAACGGACTTGTATAAGAAAACGGGGTTGGAGAAGACCTTAACGGCGTTCAGCCTGACCACGATGGGAATCGGTGCCATCGTTGGGTCCGGGATCTTCATCACGCCCGGCCTGATTGCCGCGAACTATACCGGTCCCAGCGTCATGCTCTCCTACCTGATTGCCGTGGTCGTCTGTGCCATGGCCGCGCTGTGTTATTCCGAGTTTTCCTCGACGATTCCACTAGCGGGGAGTGCCTATACCTATGTTTACGCCGTCTTCGGTGAGTTCGCCGCTTGGATTCTCGGCTGGGCGCTCATTTCCGAGTATCTCTTCGCTGTGTCATCGGTGGCCGTGAGTTGGTCGTCGTATTTTCAAAATCTGCTGGCGGGCTTCGGGTTAAAATTGCCACCATTTTTCCAAGCTGCGGCGGGGACCGCGGGTGTTAAGGGTGGCGGTATCGATATCGTAGCCCTGGCAATCACCATGATTGTTGCTTGGCTCTTGTCCAAGGGGATTCGTGAGTCTGCACGCATCAATAACATCATGGTCATCGTTAAGATTCTAGTTATTCTTCTGTTTATCGGGATTGCGGTGTTTTACGTGAAGCCAGCCAATTACAACCCGTTTCTCCCATTTGGGACACAAGGAATCTTCAAGGGGGCCGCAGTCGCCTTTTACGCCTACATCGGATTTGACGCCGTGTCCACCGCTAGTGAGGAAGTCAAGAATCCCAAGCGTAACATGCCCATCGGGATCATCAGCTCGCTGTTGGTAGCCGCCGTGCTTTACATCAGTCTGTCGGCAGTGTTGGTCGGGGTGGTTCACTATACGAAATTAAACGTGGCCGATCCGGTCGCCTTGGCGCTGACACTGATCCATCAAAACTGGGCGTCCGGCGTGATCTCATTTGGAGCTATCGTGGGGATGACGACCGTGCTTATTGTCATGTCTTACGGTGGTACGCGGTTGTTGTTTGCTATTAGTCGTGACGGCCTGTTGCCAAAGTCGCTGATGAAATTAAATCCTAAAACACACGTACCGGTGGCCAATACCTGGATCTTTGGGATTATCGCCAGCATCTTTGCGGCCGTGATTCCAATCGATAAAATTGCGGAATTGGTCAACATCGGGACGTTGTCGGCGTTTGCCATGGTATCGCTAGGCATCGTATTCCTGCGTCACGACGAGCGATTCAAGAAATTAGATACCTCCTTCAAGGTACCTTGGTATCCGTTCCTGCCAATTGCGTCGTTCTTAGCTTGTCTGTACTTGATGACGCAACTACAGCCGTTCACGTGGGAAGCGTTTGGCGTGTGGGTCGTGTTGGGTCTCATCGTTTACGCCGCCTACGGCTATCATCACAGCCGGGTGCGCGAACTGATGGACTAAGCGTAGAAATCGTTAGTCCATGAAGTCGGTCACGGATTGTAAGTCGTCTAATGTGTAGCGCTTACATTCGTGGTAGAATAGTTTTAGCGCTTTCAGTGTTTGCGAGTAGCGTAGTGGTCAACTGCTGGCTAGGGGCTGTCATTGCGCTAAAGTTGTGGTATTAACTAGCTAGGCAGTGACGGTTAGTATTCAGCGCTCTGGCGGCCGGGGATTAGCCGTTGAATTCTCTTGACGGAGTAAACTTCTCCGGGTAGGGAAAGCCGAGCTTTAAGAACGGTCCTTCAGCTGAAAGCTGCGCTCACAGCGTTCCAGTCCATCAAGGCCAGAAGCGAGCGAACACAACCACTACCTTGTTTTTACCACGAGCAAACACCGCCAAAAATAAGTAAACCTAAGAGGGATGACCTAAGTTGCGTTACCTAGCAAGTGAGAGTTTAGACATTCGAGAGAACCTGGCGTTGGAGACTTATCTGATGGAACACGCCGATCTCACGGAACCGATTCTGTATTTCTACATCAATTCGCCCTGTATCATTGTGGGCCGCTACCAAAACGTGTTGGCGGAGATCAACCAGCAGTATGTCGATGACAACCACATCATCTTGACGCGGCGGACGTCCGGCGGGGGCGCCGTGTATGACGACCTCGGTAACGTCAGCTTTAGTTTTATCACCAAGGACGATGGCGATGCCGTGGGCAATTTTAAACGCTTCACCGACCCTGTGATTGCCGCGCTGCATAAGATGGGCGCGACCGGAGCGGCGATGACCGGACGCAACGACTTGACCATTGACGGCAAGAAGTTCTCTGGCAATGCCATGCACGTGGAGAACGGCCGAATGTTCTCTCATGGGACGTTGATGTACGACGTCGATCAGACACAAATCGCCAAGTCGCTGCGGGTGCCAGCCGATAAGCTAGCGTCCAAAGGCGTCAAGTCGGTACGAAGCCGGGTGACCAATCTACGACCGTACTTTGATGCCGCTTACCAACACCTGACAATTGCGGAGTTCCGGGATACGTTAGCCAAGGAAATTTTGAACGTGACGGACCTGCAAGAAGCCCATCAGTATCACCTGACCGCGGCCGACAAACAAGGTGTGGCGAATCTCAGTGCCCAATATTTCAAGAACTGGGACTGGATCTACGGCAATGACCCGGCTTACAGGTTGAAACGGCGGCAACACTTTACGGCGGGGACGGTTGAATTTGATTTGAACGTTGATCAGGGGAAGATTCAAGCCATCCAAATTCACGGCGACTTCTTCGGTCAACTGCCGATTGCAGACGTCACGGCCAAGCTGACCGGAGTGACGTACACGTCTGCGGCCGTCCAAGCAGTCTTCGACGGTTTAGATGTGCCGAGCTACTTTGGCAAGATTTCGGCTAAGGAGCTGGTCGACCTGTTGACGCGTCAGCCGCAGGGGAAGTAAAGACAGCAGACTTGAAGCGTTACTGCAGAGACGGTAACGCTTCGTTTTTAAGCCAGTAGTGTGGGGTGTTGATTGCAAAATGGGTAAAGCGATTAGCGGCGTTGAACCCGGTACGATGGTAGCAAGAGGTTCAGCGGGGTAGACCAGGCAAGGATGATGGTCAACTGCGCATTAGACTGGCCGGTAATAACGCTCATCGCCAGCTTTTGCCAAGGTCACTCGTACCACAAATATTTCTATATTTTCCTTAAGCTTCACCAGAGATTAGGAAGTATTAAGTCTCAACCCCTATAATGGTCAAGTCGATAATGACCAGAATAATTAAAAGCATCAACCGCCCGGTAGTCTTGCGGACGGACTGAAAGGGTGGTTACAAACCATGGATATGAAACGGCGGCAACGGCCGCATAAAAAGCGTCATCCCATTCGCAACATCATCATCGTCTTGATTCTCGCCTTAGTTGCGGGAGGGTCGGCCTACGGGATGAATAAATACCAGAGTATTAAAAATACCGTTAAAACGACGTATAAAGCCTCAGGAGCGACCAAGCTGCGAAATGCAAGTGCAGTCCTGCAGGCGAAGAAGCCGGTCTCCATCCTCCTGTTAGGGACGGATACGGGGGCCTTGGGGCGAAACTTTAAGGGCCGGACGGATAGTATGATGGTCGTGACCATTAATCCCAAGACCAATAAGACGACGATCACCAGTATTCCACGGGATACGGCGGTCAACGTACCGGGTTTTGCGGATTACGGTGTGGCGAAGATCAATGCGGCCTACGCATGGGGGCAGTCTAAGACGGCGATTACCACGGTTCAGAAGATGTTGAACATCCCCATCGACTTCTACGCCATTATCAACATGGGTGGCATGGAAAAGATCATCGATGAGGTCGGTGGTGTGACCGTGAAACCAACGTTGAGCTTTAGTTATGGGGGGTACACGTTCAAAAAGGGCGTGAAGACCCACATGAACGGTAAGAAGGCGTTGGCCTACTCCAGAATGCGCGACGACGATCCCAAGGGGGACTATGGTCGGCAAACGCGGCAACGGAAGGTCATTATGGCCCTATTGAACAAGTCGGGGTCGGTATCCTCGCTGCTAAATGAGGAATTCATCAGTTCACTGACGAAGCAGACACAAACGGATCTGACGTTTGACGACTTAACGGCCTTGGCGACCAACTACCGCAAGGCGACACAAGCCAAGAACATTAAAACGACCCATATTCAGGGGTCAAGCGAGACCATCAACAATCAGAGCATGGAAGTGGCTTCGAAGTCCGAACTCCAGCGGGTGACAAACTACATTCGCAAGGCCCTGGGGCTGAGTCATGCCACGACGGGAACGATTGCCCAGATGGACACGGATAGTAATGGGACCACGAGTAATTCAGGGTCGACCGGTGATAGTAATACCAACAATGGGGACCCGAACAGCGGTTATTAGCATAGCATCACAAAGAGTCTGTCTCACACCAAAACGGTGTTGGGGCAGACTTTTTGTGTACCTGAAAAGATAAGGATAACATCAGTTAACGAGATACACATATAAGCAAAAGTGTAACGTAATCGTTTTAATTAGAGAAGTTCATCCATAGTATAATGATGGAGAAAAATTGGAATTTCTGTTGTAAACAGCGTTTAGTCTAGTGATAGTGGGGATATGTTATGACGATTAACTAACATATATACCATTTATAGGGTACTTGTGATTTACTTTTACGAGTGTCAATTTATACTCGGTTTTAGGCTACAGTTTGGTTTACATCATTATTGAGAACAACAAGCAGTCTTGGGGGAGTAATAGAACGCCATTTTTTTGTGTCCACGCTAGGCATGGTGCACGACTGGCATTGTAGTTAGGGGGATTAAGTTAAGTTGACTAAGGATGATTACCTAGTTGTCGGGGCTGGTCTCTTTGGTGCGGTCTTTGCGCATGAAGCGGCGTTACATCATAAGCGGGTCACAGTGATTGAGAAAAGGGACCACGTTGCTGGGAACATTTATACCAAAGAAATCGATGGGATTCAGGTCCATCAGTATGGCGCCCATATTTTCCACACTTCCGATCAGGAAATCTGGGATTATGTGAATCAATTTGCGACGTTTAATCGCTATACGAATAGTCCGCTGGCGAGTTACCAGGGGAAAATGTACAACTTGCCTTTCAATATGAATACCTTTAGTGAGCTGTGGGGTGTTCGGACACCGGCTGAGGCTAAGCAAGAGATTGAACGTCAGCGGGCCAGTCTGCAATTGACCGGTGCACCGAGAAACCTGGAAGAACAAGCAATTTCGTTGGTAGGCACGGATATTTATGAAAAATTGATCAAAGGGTACACAGAAAAGCAGTGGGGCCAACAGGCCAAGGACTTGCCCGCCTTTATCATTCGGCGCTTACCGGTCCGGTACACGTTTGATAACAATTATTTTAATGACACCTATCAGGGTATTCCAATCGGGGGTTATACCCAGATTGTGGAAAAGATGCTGGCTAGCGACCTGATTACGGTTGAAACGGGTGTGGATTTTTTTGATAACCAGGCGCAATACCTGAAGACATATCCCAAAATTATTTTCAGTGGCATGATCGACCAATATTTTAACTATCAGCTGGGTGAGCTGGCGTATCGGTCCCTGAAATTTGAAACGGAAGAGTTAAACGTTGACAACTATCAAGGAAATGCCGTGGTTAATTACACGGACGCAGCAACGCCGTTTACCAGAATCATTGAGCATAAGCATTTCGAATTTGGTCAAGGTGACGCAGGCAAGACGATTATCACCCGCGAGTATCCAAAGGCCTGGCAACGGGGCGATGAGCCATACTATCCAATCAATACTGTAAAAAACAATGACCTTTATAAGGCATATGCAGCCTTGGCTAAGAATGAAAAGAATGTCATTTTTGGGGGCAGACTGGGGCAATATCGGTATTTTGACATGCACCAGGTCATTCATTCGGCGTTGGTAGCGGCAAGAAAGGAATTAGAGTGATGAAAGTTTGGGGAAGGGGGATCTCCAAAGTGACAGCTGATCCAGATGGCGTCCAGAAAAAACGAGCTTATCACATTTGTAAACGTGTCTTTGATTTGATTATGAGTTTGGTTGCCTTAATTATTTTGTGGCCAGTTTTTTTAGTCATCGCGATTGCGATTAAAATCGACGATCCGCGTGGGGGTGTGTTCTATTCTCAAACCAGGATCGGCAAGGATGGCCGTCGATTTAAGATGTTTAAATTCCGGTCAATGGTGACGGATGCCGACAAAAAATTAAAAATGTTGTTAAAGTACAACGATGTTGATGGCGCCATGTTCAAGATGAAAGAGGATCCCCGAATCACCAGGGTGGGAAAGTTTATTCGCAAGCACAGTCTGGATGAACTTCCCCAGCTGGTGAACGTCCTTTTGGGTAACATGTCACTGGTCGGACCGCGACCACCACTGCCTAGGGAGGTAAAGGAGTATGGCTTGGCAGACGTGCAGCGGTTGTCAGTCGTGCCAGGCTGTACCGGTTTATGGCAGATCAGTGGGCGAAACAATGTGAGCTTTGAGACGATGGTTGCGTTGGACCTGAAGTATATCCGAGAGGCCAACATCTGGGTCGATTTTGTGATTCTGCTCAAGACATTTCGCATCATTATTAGTCCCAATGATGCCTATTAGTAAGCTTCGCGGTGACTTACTGATGTTGGGGGGCAGTTCAGTGAGCCCTACGCCTTACCGGCCGCCGGATATGGACCGGAAGGGTACGGGCAACTCACATGAACCTAATGGTATGAATGTTTGGCGGACGGGATTGATTCTTACTGGTAAGTAACTTAGTCAGCTGAACCCGGCGCCGACAGATAATGGTCATCCTTGCTGGAAAACAGGACGTTAATGGTGACGATAATTAAATGATTCACTGATACGTAAGGGCGATTGGAGTTTAATGGCATGAATGTTGTTCGCAACTATATGTATAACGCGGGATATCAATTGCTGACGCTGATAGTTCCCTTTATCACGGTCCCTTATATTGCCCGGGTTCTCGGACCTGAGGGTGTCGGCATTAATTCGTATACCAATTCCATAATGACGTACTTTTTGCTACTGGGAACCTTAGGAATCACGGTTTATGGTAACCGAGAGATTGCGTATCATCGTGATGATTTCGAACAACGCACCAAAACTTTTTGGGAGATTGAGCTCCTGCAAGTAGTCACGGTCGTTGTCGCGTATGGGTTGTTTGTAATCTTCGTTTTATTTCAAACCACCTATAAAGGTTATTTTCTGCTCCAGTCGCTGTGGATCATCGCGGGTGTCTTCGATATCTCATGGTTGTTTATGGGGATGGAGGATTTTAAAAAGACGGTTTTGCGGAATTCATTGGTGAAGATTGCCTCTTTGATCGCGATATTCACGCTGGTTAAGAGTAGGTCTGACGTTGGCATTTACATCATGATTTTAGGTGCAGCCCAAGTTTTAGGTAACCTAACGCTTTGGCCGTATTTACACACTGTCGTGGGAAAACCGAAAATTAATTTTGCAGGCATGATAAGTCATCTTAAACCAACTATCGTGTTATTTATTCCACAGATTGCGACGCAAGTCTATCTGCAGCTGAATCGAACCATGCTGGGACAATTCGACTCCGTGACGGCAGCCGGTTACTACGATTTTGCGGATAAGCTGGTCAAGATGGTCTTGGCGGTGATTACTGCCACCGGGACGGTGATGTTACCACACATGGCACATCTAGCGGCGCAGGGAAGTCAGCGGCGATTGAACCGACTGCTGTATAAATCATTTAGTTTTTCAAGCCTGTTGGCGTTGCCCTTGATGTTTGGTTTAGCGGCGATTGCCAACTCGCTGGTTCCCCTGTACTACGGGCCAAAGTTTAGCATTGTCAGCCAGTTGATCATCATCGAGGCGCCGGTCGCTCTGCTGATTGGGTGGAGTAATGTCATCGGCTTGCAGTACCTGATGCCCTTGAAACGCGTCAAGGATTATACCGCCTCGGTCACGTACGGGGCGTTGGCTAATATTGTCATCAACGTGCCGTTGATCATGACCTTAGGGGTGAGTGGCGCGACGATTGCGACGGTTATTTCGGAAGTGGTCGTGACGGCGTATCAGCTGTTTGTGATTCGAGATATGGTTAGTTACCGCAATCTATTTGCCGATGGGTGGAAGTTTCTAGTTGCCGCTGTGACAATGTTTATTCCTGTGTTTTGGCTGAACATGACCATGAGTGTCACGGCCGTTAGTTTAGCACTACAAGTGACATTAGGAATCGGAATCTACTTTGGGATTTTGTCGATATTGAAGCCAGATATTCTTCGGGATGGTCTTTACTTTTTGAAAAGCCGACAGAAGTGATGGGAGAAGTGGAGGTCCTTGTTAGATGAATCCGAAACAACGAAGTGTTATGTGGAATAGCCTGATTGTGACCGCCCTCCTGCTCGTCATCGGTCTAGTAAGTTACTTTAATTCGAGCAGTACCATTATTGTTAATTTTGTGGATGAGAATGGGACACCGATGACGGCACCGCTAAAGACGGTTGGGCGAACGAATTCAATTTACAAGTTGACGGCTTCACGGATTCCTGGGTACACCCTCAAGCGGGACCACTACAAGTTTAGGTATGCGTACGGGACCACGCAGCGACAAGTGGTCTATCATCCCAAGACGGTGGCGTCACTGGACAACTTGTTGAAGGCCAAATACATTGGCGTTTCCGCGCAGGACGTCACAACCAAAACGTTCAATGGTGTCCAGTCGGTGCCATACGACCAAAGTGATAACCGGTTACGGATTCTATACGCCGACAAGTTGAGTGACTGGCATACCTTCAGTATCAACTATCCCAACGTTGATATTCAAGATCCAACCTTATTCAAGCTAGGGGAGTTTTGGTTCATCGCGTATACCGGTGGCGTCCTCCGTTCTACGGATCTGAGTAACTGGGAAGTGATTAAGACGAATCCGTCCAAGAAGTATCAAGAGATTATCGCGCCGGCCTTGGTGCACGTTGATACGAAGACCAGCATGGTGTTTATGGCACCGGCGCCTAAGGGCCATACGTTGGAAAGTTTCGTGGCCCCCTTCAACGATAGTACCGGTCAGCCCAAATTGACAAAGGCGAAGCGGATTCGCGGCGTCGATGGGGCAAGTATGTCCGCCAGCCTGTATAAGGGCCGCGATGCCTACTACTTGACCTATAGCGCGCAAGATTCGGGGATTATTTACATTAAAAAATCCAAAACGCTTACTGGAAAATATCAGTTGGTCCGGAAGATTGTTCCAGCAAAAGGCAGTTGCTATTATGCGCCGAGTTTTGCTTTGAATGAGGCTGGCAAGGTTCGGGGCATCGTCTATAGCTCATACTATTACGATGAATCGAGTGATCTGGCTTACAATGGCGCGTTTATGCAGTCCAAGATTTTGACGAAGACCACGCCAATCACGTTAGGTGGTCAGTTTGCTTTTCAAAAATTTGGCGTTATCAAGCTAGGCGCTGATTAGGAGGAAGTCGGTTGGAAACTTTATACACCTTTTTTAAAACCATTAGAAAGGACTGGCCACTATTCCTTTTCCCAATCATCGCGTGTCTGGCATTTGCTAGCATCTTTATTGGCGATAATCAGTCGGTTTTTGTGAGCCGCATTAGCGTTCAAAATAGGGGGAACCGGCAGTGGGATTCGCTATCGATTCCGGTGTATCAGACGATGTTAAAGAATCCAACGGTGATTCGCTCGGCGCAGACTGCCTTGAAAAAGGACTACAACGTTGAGGTCAGCCAAGCGCAATTGATTCGTAGCATCGAGACGCAACCCGTTGTTCACGGCAACGCGCTGACAATTACATCGACAGCGCGTGACCCCCAGTTGGCGATGGCCATGGGAAAACAGGTCACGGCGAGCATGTATTACACGTTAACGACCTACTTACCAACCAAAGACGTGCGAATTGATCAGCACACGAGTTTCAAGCAGCAAGGCGCCAGTGTCGGCTATGCGTTGATAATATCACTTCTCTTGGGATTGGAAATTGGCCAGGTGTTACGGCTACTGATCAGGCGGCGGGGAAAGGGGGAGTTAGATGTCTAATCATTTGAAACATCCGCAGCGAATAGCGCAGTTGTCGCTGGGCATCTATTACCTGGGAACGTTCCTGTATATTGCGTATACCTTCCTGCAAACAACCCTCTTCTCCGCTCTGATCCCAAACGCCGTCTTTAGTCTGGCTAAGTACCTCTGTTTGGCACTATTTGTCGGGCGAATTTTGACGAATAGATACAGCGACCGGCAGCTATTAGGTGTTTTTGGGGGCTTGCTACTGGCGGTATTGATCTATCAAAACTCGGGGGACACGTCAATCGTGGTGTTGATGCTGTTTCTGCTCAGCAGCCTGAATTGTCGGTCCAGTACCGTGATTAAAATTTACTTTTGGACGGCACTGGGACTGATTGCACTCACAATTGGAAGTGCCTTGGTCGGCATCGTCGATAACTATCACTATCAGGTTAACGGGAGTACGCGTTATGCCTTCGGTTTTTTGTACAGCACCGACTTTGCGGCGCATATTTTCTATCTGTGTCTAGCGTACGTGTACGTTCGCGGGAAACGTCTAAAAAAGTTGGAGTTCCTAATTCCAGTGGTATTGGCCATACTCGTGTTCCTGCTGACAAAGGCGAAGTTGGATACTGCACTGCTGATCTTAATTCTGTTAGCCGCGATGGACTACCGGCGACTGTCGAACACGCAGATGAAGAAGTTCGATCGCTGGCTATACCTATTTCCCGTACTCATGGCCGCCTTATCGATTGGTGCGTCGTGGCTCTTTACGCCAACAAATACAATTTTTGTCAAAATCGATGGCTTCTTTACGCATCGCTTGGCAATGGGGCATTTGGCGCTTTACGAGTATCCCATGCGGTGGTTTGGCCAGTATGTTTTCCAGCAGGGAAGTGGGGGGCTGACCTTTCCAACAGGACTAACAACGGCCGGCACAAACCTGTCGTACTTCTTCATTGATTCCTCGTATATCAAGGTCTTACTGAGTTTTGGAATCGTTTTTCTGGGGTGTTACCTGTTTGGCTTGAGTCATGCCATTCGTTTCAACGTGGAACATCAAGCGTACTTATTACCACTGGTCTTAGTCATCATTTGTATCTCAAGCATCATTGATCATCATCTGCTAGATATTGCTTACAATCCGTTTGTCATCTGTGTCTTAGCTAATAATGCTGTGGGGAGTGTTGGAAGTGAAGAACGTTTATATCATTGGTTCAAAAGGGATTCCCGCTAATTATGGTGGGTTTGAAACGTTTGTTGAGAACTTGACGGGGCTAAAGAAGTCACCGGCATTACATTACTATGTGGCTTGCTTAAGCGAAGAAGAGAGCACCTTTTCGTATAATGACGCCACCTGTTTCAATGTGCCCGTGCCAAACGTTGGGCCGGGGAAAGCGATTCTGTATGATTTGAAGGCTTTGAAATGGGTGATTGCCCACGTCAAAGAAAATAACGTGAAGTCGGCGGTGGTGTACATTCTGGCCTGTAGAATTGGTCCCTTTCTGGCCCCGTACCTAAGAAAGTTACATCAACTGGGCGTCGCTTGTTATCTCAATCCGGATGGTCATGAGTGGCTGCGTGCGAAATGGAGCAAGCCCGTGCGTCATTACTGGAAGTTGTCCGAGAAAATGATGGTTCGTCAGGTTGACCTGGTCATCTGTGACAGTATCAATATCGAAAAATACATTCACAAGAACTATGAGAGTAACCGGTTGCAGACCTGTTTCGTGCCGTACGGAGCAACCGTGGCGCACGGAAAAGGCCAGGTCACGGTGGACCAACAAGCGTGGTTTGATCATCGTCAGGTAGAGCTGAACGCGTATTACTTAGTCGTGGGGCGGTTTGTCCCAGAGAACAACTATGAAACCATGATTAAGGAGTTCATGCGAAGCAAGACGCAGCGTAAATTGGTCATCGTCACCAACGTCGAACAGAATAGGTTTTACGACGATTTGGAACAAGAAACGCATTTCAGTCAGGATAGCCGCATCCAATTTGTCGGCACGGTCTATGATCAAAAGTTATTAAAGGTTATCCGGGAGAATGCGTTCGCGTACCTGCATGGCCATGAAGTGGGGGGGACGAATCCCTCTTTGCTGGAGGCCTTAGCGTCGACGCCCTTAAATCTCTTGCTGAACGTTGGCTTCAACCATGAGGTCGGGGCAGCAGCGGCGAAGTATTGGACCAAGAATCAGGGCTCGTTGTCGAAGCTGATCAATGAGGTTGATACCTGGGATGACCCCCAACGCCAGGCGTACGGGACGCTTGCCAAGGATAGAATTACCCAAGCCTACAACTGGGACAACATTGTCAGCGAGTACGAGGCGATTTTTCTGGGGGAGAAATCATGAAGACAATTCTATTTCTCCACGCTGGTGCGGAACTCTACGGTGCCGATCGAATCCTATTGAACTTGGTCACCGAGTTGAATCCACACGAATTTCATCCAATCGTGGTCTTGCCAACACGGGGGCCGTTGGTCGATGAACTACGGCAACGACACATTGAGGTCCACATCATCGACTACCCTATCCTGCGGCGAAAATACTTCAATCCACGGGGGATGTTACGTTACTTGAAGCAGTATCGGCATAGCTGTCGCCAGATATTTGCGTTGCTTAAACAGCAGAACGTGTCCATTATCCATGCCAACACGTTAGCCGTTTTGGAGGGCATTTATCTCAAACGGTTATTGCGAGCAAAGCTAGTCTGGCACGTCCATGAGATCATTACGTGTCCCCGGATTGCATTCTTGGTAACGTCGTTTGCGGTCGGCCGGTTTGCCAATCAAATTGTGGCCGTTTCAAAGGAAGTTCGGGACCATTTGGTGAGCTCGAAACTGGTGAATCCGCGAAAAATTCGGGTCGTCTACAATGGCGTCGATACGGAAAAGTTTCGCCCAATGCCGGTTTCGGCGAACCTGAGAGCGGAATTTCAAGTGCATACCGATGCTATCGTCATCGGTATGGTTGGACGCATCAATGCTTGGAAGGGGCAAACGACCTTGCTCCAGGCAATGATTCCCTTACTGAAGAGCAATCCCAAGCTAAAACTTATCTTTATCGGTGGTGTCTTTGCCGGTGAAGAAAAGCGTAAGCAAGATTTGGAGACAGCGATTGCTGGGAGTCAGGTGGCCAATCAGATAGTCTTAAAGGATTTTAGGAACGACCTCCCCAGCGTGTATCACCTGTTCGATGTCTTTGTGTTGCCCAGTACGAATCCCGACCCGCTGCCGACAGTCGTCTTGGAAGCAATGGCGGCGGGCAAGCCAATCGTGGGATTCCGACAGGGGGGCGTAATCGAGATGGTTCAGGAAGGCCTTAATGGTTTTCTCGCCACCCCGATTGACGTGGGCGAGCTGACCCAGTGTATTCAAAAATTGGTTGACAGCGCTGACCTGCGTTCCCGAATGGGGGCTGCTTCACGCGCACGGGCTATACGGTGCTATTCGCCGCAGAAGTTTATCAGGGCATTCGAAGATATTTACAATCAACAGTAGATGGAGTTGGATGGGTTGAAAAAAGCAGAAGATGTTGCTATCTTAATGTCGACTTTTAATGGCGCAGACTATATTGAACAGCAGATCAATACGATTCGGGCACAGAGTTATACGGCGTGGACCCTTTATATCCGCGATGACGGGTCAACCGATACCACGGTCAGTCTCATTCGTCAGCTCATGTTGACCGACCAACGAATCGTGCTGTGTGCAGAACCGAATCCTGTTAATTTGGGGCCGGCGCGGTCGTTTATGACGTTGCTGGCGCAGACTGAGGCGGACTACTATTTATTCGCGGATCAGGACGATTTTTGGTTGCCTGATAAGATTGAAAAGACGCTGAACGTGATGCGGCGGTTGAACCAGCATGACCCGAACCTCGTGCATACCAACTTATCATTGGCGGACAAGGACCTAAACGTGCTGGTCACTAGCTTTAACGACGTCGCCTATGACGATGTTCAGTCGCTGCTGTTAGCGAACGACATCACGGGGTGTACCGTCATGATCAATCGTCAGCTGCGCGAACTGGTTAGACAAGATTGCGATATTCCCTGCATGCACGATATGTGGTTAGGATTGCGAGCTGTCATGTTTGGCAACGTTGCCTATCTCAAGGAACCGACGATCCTGTACCGGCAGCATGGGAGCAATGTCGTGGGGTCAACCACCAGTAAAGTGGCTAAGGTCAGGACCTTTAATTCCCCGGCAGAAAAAGAGCGGTTGGTCACAACTGTCTTAACAGCAAGGACACTACTGAAACGGTACGGGAACCATTTCAGCGCAGCGGAGAGACAGACCTTGCTAACGTTAGCACAACTAGGGCAGGTGTCTTTGCCGAGGTCCCTATGGCGAATCAAAAGGAATCGCATCTACAAACATTCTTTTTTAGCAACGGCGTCTTTCATCTTAAAATTAACGCTAAACTATTCAAGTTTGAAAAGTAACATCTAGGGGGAGACTGTGTATGAAGGGGATTATTTTAGCTGGGGGTTCTGGAACGCGGCTTTATCCGGTCACATTAGGGGTATCTAAACAACTCGTGCCCGTATATGATAAGCCGATGATCTATTATCCACTGTCCGTGTTGATGTTGGCGGGGATTCGTGACATCTTGATTATTACGAAGCCGAAGGACCAAGCGCAATTTAAAAATCTTTTGGGGGATGGCAGTCAGCTGGGGATTCATTTAGACTATGCCGTTCAGGAAAAGCCCAATGGCCTGGCCGAGGCATTTATCATTGGAAAAACCTTTATCGGCAATGACGCGGTCTGTCTGGTGCTAGGCGACAATATCTTCTATGGTAGTGGGCTAAGCACGCTCCTACAGCGGGCGGCAAAGTTAAAAAGCGGAGCTTCCGTACTGGGCTACCAGGTCACGGATCCGGAACGTTTTGGTGTTGTGAGTTTTAATGATCAGCACGAGGTCGTCTCGATCGAAGAAAAACCCAAGCAACCCAAGAGTAATTACGCCGTCACCGGGTTGTACTTCTATGATCACAACGTTGTCGACATTGCGGAGAATATGCAGCCGTCTAGTCGTGGAGAGCTTGAGATTACCGATGTGAATAAGTGGTACTTGGCCCATCATGAGCTGAACGTCACTTTACTGGGCCGGGGCTATGCCTGGTTGGATACCGGAACGCACGATTCCTTGTTGGCCGCCGCCAGCTTTATTGCGACCATTCAGTGCCGCCAGAATCTAAGAATTGCCGCGATCGAGGAGGTGGCTTACCGAATGCACTATATCGATGCGTCGCAGTTAGCGGTTTTAGCGCACCGGTTTGAGAAGAATGATTATGGTCAGTATTTGCTGAGAATCCTGAAGGACGATGGGGGATAGTATGGTGGAAAGTTCAGTTTGCGCCGTGGTCGTGACCTATAATCGCGTTGGCCTACTTCAGAAATGTTTGCACGCCATCTTAACACAGTCTGTGGGGGTGGCCCACGTTCTCGTCGTAGATAATCATAGTACGGATGGGACGCCCAAAGTCGTTGCCGGCATGACGGACAGTCGCCTTATTTATCGGCGGCTAGATGCTAATTATGGGGGTGCCGGTGGGTTTAAACGCGGGATTTCTGCGGCCATCCGCGAGACGGCAGACGACTTCTTTTGGCTCATGGACGATGATACGATGCCAACCCAGACAGCACTGGCGGCGTTACTTCAGGCACGTGAACAGGTTCCCCAATTTGGCTTCTTAACGGCCAATGTGCGCTGGAAGGATGATTCGCCAATGAACGTGCCTCCCATCGCCAGTGACTGGGCGGAGTCAACGCGTAATGGCGTCATCAAGGTGCATGAGGCCAGTTTTGTCTCGCTATTTGTTAGTCGGGCGCGGGTTCATGAGGTGGGTTTACCGTTTGCGGACTTCTATATTTGGCATGATGATACCGAATTTACCTTGCGGTTGGCCGAGGCGGGGAACGGTTACTATGTACCGAGTGCCATCGTGATCCACGAATCACAGAGCAACCAGGCCCCTTTGATCTACCGGGATGTGGCCGACCGGATTCCACGCTATTACTATTTGTATCGCAACGAAATGTACATTTGTCGCAAGCATAAGAGTCGTTTGACGCTGGTCAAGACATTTGTGCGTGACATCTATGTGAGCTTAAAGGTCATCCTGGTCGCCCCCGACCATCGTTTGAGTCGGAGCATCACAGTCTTACGGGGAACGATGAGCGGCTTGCACTTTGTACCAAAAGGGTAGGTGAACGGTGACTTGAAATTTTGGCAGAAGATGCTGCTGGCGGTGAGCGCGTTATTGCTGATTGGCGCGGGCACCTGGTTACTGTGGCCACAATCAACCATTAAACTGACGATGCTGGATCAGCTGGGCACGCAGATTCAACCGGTCAAAACGGTCAGGGGTAGGGTCGGCAGTCGGTTAAGTCAACGACAACTCGCCGAGACGGGCTACCAGATTAGTGCTAGGCCAAAAATAAAGTTTAAGACCACCCCGCAAGCTCGCATTATCCGCTATCAACCAGCCTTAACTGGAAAACGCCTAAACCAAAAGTTGCGGGACTATCGCTATATCGGCGCGTCGTTTCAAGTGCTCAACGCGGGGTTAGGTCGCCATGAACAGAACTACAACAAGCTTGAAAGCGAGATGGACCGCTTACGAATTCTGCTGTCTAACGACGGCATCCACTGGGACCGGCTAGCCGTAAACTATCCGAATCTCGCGGTCCGTGATCCCAACATCATCAAGATTGGCGATCGATGGTGGGTGATCTATACGAAAGGGCTCATGTGGACGACCGACTTTCAAAAGTGGCATCAGGTCGTCAATCCGGGATTTGACCCGAATCAGCAGTTCCAGAAGGTTTGGGCACCGGAAATCTATCGTGCCAAGGATGGGGCTTACCACGTCGTCAGTGCCAACTCCACAGACGGGGTGACCTTTCAGCTGTACGATTATGGGTTTAACCCCCAAACTGGGGCAATGACTGCTCCGCAAGCACTAAACGTGAGGGGAAACTTTCCGAATTTAATTGACCCCCACATTACCTATCAACATGGAAGCTATGAGTTGTGGGCAAAAGATGAGCAGCGTCATCAACTCGTGAGGGCCGTCTCATCTGATGGCAACACCTTTACAGGGACGCGGGCGGTGGCGTTACCCATCAAAGTTGGGCAGACACCAGAAGGGCCGACCGAATTACAGCATGGCCGGCAGAATCTCCTGTATTTCGATTTGTATGACCAGCGAGAGACGTTCTATGGTGTGCAGGCCGTGGTCTTTAAAAACAATCAAGCCGTGTCCAAGCGGTATCCGCTGCAGGCCGACTTTATGGTTCGTCACTTTAGCGTGTTCGTCATGCGCTAGGTCCGGGTAAGGAAGGTGAGATCGTGAAGAAAAGAATCATGTGGATCGATGTTGCGCGGGCGATTGCGATGCTGTGTGTCATCATTGGGCACTCCTTATATCAATATACGGATTCAACATTTGGGAACATGATTTATAATTTCCACATGCCACTGTTCTTTATCTTTAGTGGGTATCTCTATCATATGAAGCATTGGGATAAGGAAGCCCGTGGTGCAGGATTAAATCTCCTTCTACCGTACTATACGACCGCTGGGCTAATGGGATTAGTTTTTCTGTATCGGGAATTTTTTCCGAAGTTTTTGGCCGTCGGGTTTCCACCATCGGCTAAGGCACTGCTGAATATGACCTTGTACGGGGTGGGTGTGACGCCGCGAACGCCTTTTCCTACGACCGTACTGGCTATCGGTGCCATCTGGTTTTTAATGGCACTGGCCATTGCCGATATGGTATTTAACCTTGTGATGATTAAGACACAAGGGTCTCCTTCACAAAACATTAGTCGGCTTCTCATCTTCGGCACGCTGGCAGGGGTGGGCCGGCTGATCAGTACCTATTGGTTACTGCCGTTGTCGATCAATTCCGCACTTTTCGCGCTGGTATTCATGTACATTGGCTATTTGGCAAAGGATGGGGCGCTACTTGAACGTCAGAGTGGCAAATTATTCATTATGGCGTTGCTTATCTGGCTGGCCGTTTCGACCCAACAGACATTTTATCTGGTGTCGCTCGAGACCCCAGACACCCTCTTAGCCATTGTGGGTGCTGTCGCGGGAACGTTTGCGGTTGTCAAGTTAGCGCAGGGATTGACGCACTTAAAACTAACGTCACGGGTCATGGCGTTCTTGGGACGAAATTCGATCATCATTTTGTGCTTCCACAGCATCGATATTATGTTTTCAAACGTCCCGAATCTGATCATGACGGCTGGATTCACGACCAATGACTATTTAAAAATTGTGTTAGTCGTGCTGTACAGAATGATCATTCCGATTATTGCGGCCATCGTGATCCCCCACATTCCCGTTCTGCGTTCGCTTTTCCTCAATAGAGTCTATCCATTTAAAAAGAGGGGCCGTGTGAATAAAAATGCTAAAACCTAGAAATATTATCGTGTCACTGTTGGTGGCAGTTATCGTGTTGTTGACCGCCACGGCCTGTACGCATAAACAAACGGCATCGGATTCAGTAACGACGCCGCCGGGACAAATCGCCTTCTTTGGTGATTCAATCACGGCGGGGCTATTACCCGGCGGCCAACACGCCAAGAAAAATTATCCGTGGTGGGTCGGCAAGAGTCTGGGGGTCAAGGTCAGCGACTATGCGCGTGATGGCGGTAAAATCGTTGGCGACAGCGATAGCGACTTGTTACCGGCACTGAAGGCGCATAATCTGAAGGGCGTTCGCACGGTGGTTCTCGCTTATGGAATCAATGACTATAGTGGCAATTCGAACTTAAATGCCGTGACGGCCAGACTGCTAACGGCCATTCAGTATCTTCAGAAAAGCTACCCCAAGATCAGAATAATCGGTATTCTTCCACAGAGTGCCTTTGTCGTCCCGGTTCCCGCGGCAAATACCGCTGGGGTTGCCATGCAGACCAAGAATAAGGCCAATTATACGGAAAGTGAATTGTGTGACAACTTAGCGACCGTCTATCAGAAACTGAATGTACCGGTCCTAGACTGGCGGCCAGATTCGGTCATCAATGCGAATAACGTTGATCAACTTACCTGGGATGGCGAGTTGCATCCGAACGCCAAGGGGTATCAAATCATTGGGTTACGCGTGGCGGCGTTTATCCTGCAGGACGGTGACGCTTAAGAAGTGGGTGCCAACGAGCGATTAGTCGATGAAGATTATGGGGCCAGCACGTGGTGGGCTTTGGTCGTCTCGTCAGGTGGCAGCAAGTCTGTCCACCCACAGGCACCCGGTTTGATAAGGAGCGGCTGGAAATTCAAATAACCTGGTGATTTCAGCTATAGAGTTGCGCAGTAGCTTACGAGTGGGGCAGTATTGGAGGAAATAATATGGGAAAACTAAAAGTAACGACAACCAAGTTACAGGACGTCAAAATTATCGAACCAGCCGTGTTCGGTGATCAACGGGGTTTCTTCACGGAAACCTATTCGGATCGAGATTTTAAGATGGCGGGCATTGATTATGACTTCATTCAAGATAACCAATCTTTGTCAGCCGATGCGGGGGTCCTGCGTGGTTTGCACTTTCAGCGGGGTAAGGCGGCACAGACTAAGCTGATTCGCGTGGTCTCGGGAGCAGTTTTAGACTTAATCGTTGACGTGCGGGCGGGTTCACCGACCTATAAGCAGTGGGAAGGCTACATCATTTCGGCCAGTAATCATCGCCAACTGTTGGTGCCAAAAGGGTTTGCTCATGGCTTCGTGACGTTAACGGCGAATGTTAATTTTCTCTATAAGTGCGATAATTATTACGATGCGGCGGCCGACGGTGGCTTTTCGTTTAAGACGCCGGAACTGGGGTTGCACTGGCCAATCGACTTTGATCAGGCAATAACGTCGGTCAAGGACGCCAATCAACCGACATTTGCGGAATTTGAGCAGAACAATCCATTTGTTTATGGAGAAATCTAAGGGAGAACGATGATGAAAAATTTGATTGTGACGGGCGGTGTCGGCTTTATTGGGTCCAACTTCGTTCGTTATGTCGTTGAAAATCAGCCGACGGTCCATGTGACGGTGCTGGACAAGTTGACCTATGCGGGAAATCGGGCCAATCTGGCCGGCCTGCCAGCGGACCGGGTGGAATTAGTAGTCGGTGACATTTGCGATGCACCCTTGGTTGAGCAGTTGGTCCGGCGGGCAGATGCCGTCGTGCACTACGCGGCCGAGAGCCACAATGATAATTCACTGATCGATCCGGCGCCGTTTATTCAGACGAATATCGTTGGGACGTACACGTTGATTCAGGCCTGTCGTAAGTACGACGTGCGCTTCCATCACGTGTCGACCGATGAGGTGTATGGCGACTTGCCACTACGGGCGGACCTGCCGGGTCATGGTGAGGGCGTGGGTGAAAAATTCACACCGGATAGTCCATATCGTCCCAGTAGTCCGTACTCGTCTTCGAAGGCGAGCTCGGATCTGCTGGTCAGGGCGTGGGTGCGCTCCTTTGGCCTGAAAGCGACGATTTCCAACTGCTCAAACAACTATGGGCCCTATCAGCATATTGAGAAATTCATTCCGCGCCAGATCACCAATATCTTAAGTGGAAGCCGGCCTAAGCTCTACGGCACGGGGAAAAATGTGCGGGACTGGATTCATACCAGTGACCACTCGCGGGCGGTCTGGACGATCTTGACGCAGGGGAAAATCGGTGAGACCTATTTGATCGGGGCCAATGGTGAACGGGATAATCAAGCGGTTTTGGAAACCATTTTGCGATTAATGGGGCAACCGGCAGATGCCTATGACCGGGTCAAGGATCGTCCGGGACATGATCTGCGGTATGCCATCGACGCCACGAAGCTTCGTACGGAGTTGGGCTGGCGACCAGAGGTGACCGACTTTGAAACGGGCTTGCAGCAGACCATTGACTGGTACCGGACCCATGAGGACTGGTGGCGGGCAATCAAGGCGCAAGTTGAAGCCAAATACGCCAAGAACGGTCAGTAAACTTTTGAATGAGAATTGCGAGTTAGATTGTGTCCTGGCACGGAAGACGTGCTAAGGTATGGGGTGAATTTGGGACCAGTAAAAAATGCGGGGATGTGTTCTGAATGAAGATTTTAATAACGGGGGCCAATGGGCAGTTGGGGACAGAACTTTGCCACCTGCTGGACGCTAAGGGAATCGACTACACGGCGACAGGCAGTGCACAGCTGGATATCACGGATCGCCAGCAGGTGGCTGGTTACTTTGCCCGCGAGCGACCGACCGTCGTTTACGATTGCGCGGCGTATACCGCGGTCGATGCGGCGGAGGAAGAACCGGGACGAGCCGTCAATCAAGCGGTCAACGTGCGGGGCACGCAAAACTTGGCGACCGCGGCGGAAAGCGTTGGCGCAACGCTGGTGTATGTCAGCACGGACTATGTGTTCGATGGGACCAATCCAGTAGAATACCTGGAAAGCGATACGCCTAATCCACAGAATGCGTACGGTCGGGCAAAACTGGCGGGCGAACGGGTAGTGCAGACGACGATGTCTGCCTACTATATTGTCAGAACGTCTTGGGTGTTTGGCGCGTACGGTAAGAACTTCGTCTACACGATGCAGAAGCTAGCGCAAACCCACCATGAACTGGCTGTCGTGAATGATCAGGTGGGGCGGCCGACTTGGACGCGGACGTTGGCAAAATTTATGGTGTATTGCCTGAATGAAAAGGTGGCTTATGGACTGTACCAGTTGTCGAATACGGGGAGCTGTTCCTGGTATGAATTTGCGTGTGAAATTTTGCGGGACCAGGACGTCAAGGTTAACGCGGTCGAGTCGGCACAGTTTCCGCAGAAGGCGTATCGGCCGAGACATGTTGTGATGAGTTTGGCCAAAGCCGAAGCGACGGGGTTTAAACTCATGTCGTGGCGGGATGCGCTGCATGCGTTTCAAGCACAGATCAAGTAAGCCCATACTGTGGGGAGTAGAAAGGTGGAGCGGTAATATGCAACATGGAAAAAAGACGCAGCACAAGGTGCGAAACACCATTCTAATCGTGATTCTGTTGTTACTGGTGGGGACCGGAGCCTTCGGGATGGTCCGGTATCAGAGCATTAAGGGTTCGGTGGCGAAGACCTTTAAATCGGCGGGCATTACCAAGGAACGCGACGTGAACGGTCAATTAAGCGGCAAAAAGCCCATCTCCATCTTGTTGCTGGGGACGGATACGGGCGAGTTTGGCCGGAGTTATAAGGGACGGACGGACAGCATGATGATTATTACCGTTAACCCCAGCACAAACAAGACGACGATGACCAGTATTCCCCGGGATACGGCGGTCAGCATTCCGGGCTTTACGGACGTGGCACCGTCGAAGATCAATGCCGCTTATGATTGGGGCCAAGCGGGAACGACCATTACGACCGTGCAGAATATGTTAAATGTGCCGATCGATTTCTATGCGCTGATCAACATGGGCGGCATGGAAAAGGTTATCAATAAGATTGGTGGTGTCGATGTGACGCCAACGCTTAGCTTTACGTACGAGGGCTATACGTTCAAGAAGGGCGTCAAGCTGCATATGAATGGTAGCAGAGCGCTGGCCTACTCGCGGATGAGGTACGAGGATCCATTAGGTGACTACGGTCGGCAAACGCGGCAACGGCAGGTTTTGATGGCACTGGTCAAACAGAGTGGATCGATTTCGACCTTACTAAATCAAGACTTCATTAGCTCGTTGTCGAGTCAGGTGCAGACGGATTTGACCTTTAGCGATTTGACGTCGTTAGTTAAGAATTACCGTAAGGCGACGGGGGCCATCCAACAAACCCACTTGCAGGGAACTGGTAAGATGATTGGCGGTCAGAGCATGGAGGTCATGAACAAGACTGAATTGCAACGTGTCACGGACTTTGTGCGGGATGGACTGGCGTTGCCACATAAGGCGACGGGGAAGATTGCGTTGCCGTCGGCGTTTGGTGAGAATTAAAGGACTAGTGAGTTCAAGCAAAGAATTTCAAGAGTGATAGAATTCCCGTTTATTACTGGTACTTTACAAAATATACTGACCTAAGTGAACTACAGTCAGAAAATACATCGATGAAGGGTTATTGTGGGCTTGTTAAACAAGTAGTAGAGTATGAGAATGAGTTCAGAATACGAACGATAACAAATGCTAAACTATATCAGAAAACAAGTCGAGTTACTCAGACAGGCTCGAAGGTCAGCAGAATAGCAGATATAAGCAATGACAACGTAGCAATGATTATAAAAAGGAATGTCTCACTTCATGATAGTGTGGAGACATTCCTTTTTTATTTGTAGAAAAATCCGAACGTAGGAGTAGTTGAATCCTTAAGGCCATCATAAAAAACGTAATAAGATTGTCTTAATCAAAGACACTGAACTATAGTATAATAGTCAAGGAAAAATTAAGAAGTGTAGTAAAGCCTAAAGAAAATTAAAAATGATATAAGAAATATGCTTGTGATTGATTACGGAAGATGCTATTACGTTGCGTATTTGGCAGTACTGTTGTGGCTTTATAGTTAATGTGGTGATGATTCGTGATCTGTTAATGATTTATTTACAATGCTATTGGGAAGATAAGTACTTTTGAGCGAATGAAAGAACATGAATTTTTGTCTATTTGTTTGGGTTAAAATAGTGTACATAAGACATTGTGTTTAGGAGGATTAGGTTAAGTTGATTAAATATGATTACCTGGTTGTAGGGGCTGGCCTTTTTGGAGCAGTTTTTGCACGTGAAGCGGCGTTACATAATAAGCGGGTTAAAGTTATTGAAAAGAGAAATCACGTTGCTGGAAACATATATACTAAAGAGATTGATGGTATTCAGGTACATCAGTATGGTGCACATATTTTCCATACTTCCGATAAAAAAATATGGGATTATGTGAGTCAATTTGCTACGTTTAACCGATATACGAATAGTCCAGTAGCTAACTATAAGGGGAAAATGTACAATCTTCCGTTTAACATGAATACTTTTAGTGAATTGTGGGGAGTTAGAACACCAGAGGAAGCTAAGAAGGAGATTGAAAAACAACGTGCTAGTTTGAAGCTAACAGGTACTCCAAGAAACTTAGAAGAGCAGGCTATTTCTCTTGTTGGGATGGATATCTATGAAAAATTAATTAAAGGGTATTCAGAAAAACAATGGGGACAGAGTGCTGAGAATTTACCAGCTTTTATAATTCGCCGATTGCCAGTCAGGTATACATTTGATAATAATTATTTTAACGATGTATACCAAGGAATCCCAATCGGAGGGTATACACAGATAGTTGAAAAGATGCTTGATAGTGAACTCATTGACGTCGAAACTGGAGTGGATTTTTTCAATAATAAGGATGAATATCTTAGTGGTTATCCGAAAGTCATTTTCAGCGGTATGATTGATCAATATTTTAATTATCAACTTGGCGCACTGGAATATCGTTCTCTGCATTTTGAAACTGAAGAGTTAGATACTGATAACTATCAAGGAAATGCTGTAGTTAATTATACAGATGCGGAGACCCCCTTCACCAGAATAATCGAACATAAACATTTCGAATTTGGTAAAGGAGACAAGGGGAAAACGATCATTACGCGTGAATATCCTAAAACTTGGAGACGTGGGGATGAACCGTACTATCCGGTAAATAACGTAAAAAACAATGAACTTTATAAAAAGTATGCGACATTAGCTAAGAATGAAAAGAATGTAATCTTCGGTGGAAGGCTTGGCCAGTATCGATATTTTGATATGCACCAGGTGATACATTCGGCATTAGTAATGGCGCAAAAGGAATTGGGTTAGTTAAGGTCTGGGGGATTTTCGTAGTGACAATTGATACAGATAGAGTACAGAAAAAAAAGATTTATCATTTTTGCAAACGGGTATTTGATTTTCTTGTTAGCCTGATTGCGTTAATTGTCTTATCACCTATCTTTTTAGTGATTGCTATAGCAATTAAGCTTGATGATCCAAATGGAGGGGTGTTCTATTCTCAAATCAGAATTGGCAAAGATGGACGTAAATTTAAAATGTTTAAGTTCCGTTCGATGATAAATGACGCGGATAAAAAGCTAAAAGCACTCCTGAAATATAATGAAGTTGATGGTGCAATGTTTAAAATGAAAGAGGACCCTCGAATTACAAGGGTTGGAAAATTTATTAGGAAACATAGTTTGGATGAACTACCGCAATTAGTGAACGTACTTTTGGGTGATATGTCGCTTGTCGGACCGCGGCCACCGTTACCTAGAGAGGTAAAGCAGTATGGGCTGTCTGATGTGCAACGATTATTAGTTGTGCCTGGGTGTACAGGACTGTGGCAAGTTAGTGGAAGAAATAATGTTGGTTTTGATACGATGGTTGCACTGGACTTGAAGTATATTGGAGAGGCTAATATATGGATTGATTTTGTTATCCTTCTTAAGACATTTCGCATCATTGTCAGTCCTAATGATGCCTATTAAGCTGTTATGGTATCTTAAGCTTTGAATAATGTATAGAAATATAGTGGTCATCTTTAGCGGAAACTATTATGTTAAAGATGGCCTTAGTTTTTTGGTTATATGGTCCATATTTAATCCTGATTGGAGTCTATTGCATGAAAGTTGTTCGGAATTATTTGTATAATGCGGGATATCAATTGCTTACTCTGATAGTTCCCCTTATTACGGTGCCATATATTGCCCGTGTTTTAGGACCCCAGGGTGTCGGAATTAATTCATATACTAATTCAATAATTACTTATTTTTTATTGTTGGGGACTTTAGGGATAACAGTTTATGGTAATCGAGAGATTGCTTATCATCGAGATGATTTTGAGCAACGGACAAAAACCTTCTGGGAAATTGAATTGCTACAAATCATAACTGTGGTAGTGGCGTATGCATTGTTTTTAATCTTCATTTTATTTCAGACAAAGTATAAAGTCTATTTCTTTCTCCAGTCCTTGTGGATCATTTCGGGAGCATTAGATATTTCATGGTTATTTATGGGAATGGAAGATTTTAAAAAGACAGTTTTACGAAATACATTGGTCAAAATAGCGTCTTTAATTGCGATATTTGTTTTTGTCAAAAGCAAGTCTGATATTGGTGTTTACATTATGATTTTAGGCTTGGCACAGGTCTTAGGAAATCTAACACTTTGGCCGTATTTGCATTCGGTTGTGGGTAAACCTAAAATTGATTTGTCAGGTGTCTTCAGTCACTTTAAGCCGACAATGATGCTATTTATTCCACAAATTGCAACACAAGTATACTTGCAACTTAATAGAACAATGCTGGGTCAATTGGACTCGGTTACTGCATCAGGATATTATGATTATGCTGATAAACTGGTAAAAATGGTTTTAGCTGTTATTACGGCCACGGGTACAGTTATGTTGCCTCATATGTCGCATCTTGCTGCACAGGGAAGCTTACGGAGGCTAAACAGGTTACTGTATAAGTCTTTTAGTTTTTCAAGCTTTCTGGCGATGCCGTTGATGTTTGGTTTAGCAGGAATCGCCAGTTCACTAGTTCCATTGTATTATGGTCCAAAGTTTAATGTCGTTGGACAATTGATTATAATTGAGGCCCCAGTAGCGTTGCTCATAGGATGGAGTAACGTAATTGGATTGCAGTACTTGATGCCCTTAAGTAGGGTTAAGGATTATACTGCTTCGGTAACGTATGGTGCATTGGCCAATATCGTAATTAATATTCCATTAATTATGACATTAGGAGTACGTGGGGCAACCATTTCCACAGTTATTTCGGAGCTTGTTGTGACTGCATATCAACTTTTTTCCATTCGAGATATGATTAGTTATCGCTATCTGTTTGCAGATATGTGGAAGTTTCTGGTTGCATCTGTATTAATGTTTATTCCGGTTTTTTGGTTGAATCTTAACATGAGTATTTCAGTTTTTAGTTTGGCCCTACAAGTTGTTCTGGGAATTGCAATTTATTTTGGAATTATATTTATATTAAAACCAGACATTCTCCAAGATGGGATCTATTTTTTTAAAAAACGTAAAAGAGAATAGGCCCGCTTATATTAAAAGATAGGAGATCATGTGGTATATGAGTTCTAAGCGACGAAGAGTTATATATAATAGTTTGATTGTGGCCTCTTTTTTTATGATTGTCGGCCTGATAAATTATTTCAATATGAAAAGTACAATTGTTATTAATTTTATAGATGAGAATGGTACACCAGTTATGGCACCACTGAAGGCTGTTGGTAGAGTCAATTCAACTTATAAATTGAACATTGCTCACCTTCCAGGGTACACGTTGGGACGGTATCATTATGAATTGAAGTACACGTATGGAGAGGTAAAACGTAATGTTGTGTACCACCCTAAGACAATGGAGTCTCTTACAAAACTGTTACAGGCTAAATATGTTGGGGTATCTGCGCAAGACGTCACAACAAACAGCTCGGATGAAATACAGTCGGTTTCATATGATCATAGTCATAATCGATTACGAGTCTTATATGCTGATAAGATGGATAAATGGCATACTTTTACTACTAATTATCCCAATGTAGAAATTCAAGATCCAACACTATTCAAGCTAGGTAATTTTTGGTTTGTAGCATATAGTGGGGGGGTCTTACGTTCTACTGACCTAAGTAATTGGGATGCAATTGAAACGCACACTTCAAAAAGATACCAAGAAATTATGTCTCCTTCCCTGGTACACTTGAATAATAAGACGAGCATGGTATTTACTGCTTCTGTGGGTGATGAAGTAGAAAACTACATTGCGCCTTTTGATTATGTGACAGGACAGCCCAATTTGAAAAAGGCTAAGCAAATCAAAGGAACTAACGGGGAAAGTAGTTCTTTAAGTCTATATAAAGGCAAGAGGGCCTATTACTTGGCCTATAGTGAAAAAGCATCGGGCGTTGTCTATATTAAAAAATCGAAAAAGATTACTGGAAAATATCAATTAGTTAGAAAGATAATACCCAAAAAGGGTAGCTATTATTATGCACCGGGCTTTGCACTAGATGAAGCTGGAAAAGTCAAAGGTTTAACATATAGTTCATATTATTATAATGATTCAAATGATTTGGCTTATAATGGTGCCTTTTTCCAGTCAAAAGTTGCGGTTAAGGCTAAGCCTATCCTTTTAAGGGGAGACTTTGCTTTTCAAAAGTTTGGACTAATGAAGTTAGGTGCTGATTAGGAGGAAGACGCTTGGAGAATTTATATACTTTTTTTAAAAGTGTTAAAAGAGATTGGCCATTATTCCTTTTCCCGATAATTTTTTGTTTAGCATTTGCAAGTATTTTTATTGGTAATAACCAGTCTGTTTTTGTTAGTCGAATTAGTGTTCAAAATAAGGGAACGAGACAGTGGGATTCACTTTCAATACCGGTCTACCAAACAATGCTAAAAAATCCAGTTGTTATTAAGGCAGCACAGTCTGCGTTGAAGAAAGACTACAATATCGATGTAAGTCAAGAACAACTAGTTCAAAGCATTTTTACGAAGCCAGTTGTTCATGGAAATACAATATTGGTTGAATCCAAGTCAAGGGATTCACAGTTAGCGATTGCAATGGGTAAGCAGGTTACGAAAAGTATGTACTTTACTTTGAAATCATATTTACCAACAAAAAAAATTAGAATTAGTGAGAATACGGATTTAAAAAAGCAAGGCGCTAGTGTTGCTTACTCAATTTTAATATCAACTTTATTGGGACTTATTATCGGTAAAATTTTACAAATAACATTGCATAAAAGGGTAGAGGGGGAGTTGGATGACTAGTCATGTAAGAGGCAGAGAACTTAACTGGTCATTAGGTGCCTATTATTTGGGGACGTTTATATATATCATATATACCTTCTTGCAGACGACACTCTTTTCAACACTGGTCCCCAATGCACTGTTTAGTATGGCCAAGTACATATGCTTAGCATTATTTATTATACGAATCTTAACGAATAAATATATTGACAAGCAGTTACTGATTATTTTGAGTGGCTTGTTAATGAGTATTCTAATTTATCAAAGCTCTGGAGATACTTCTATTATCGTTTTGATGACTTTTTTGTTAAGTAGTTTTAATTGTAAATTACGTGATGTAGTTAGAATATATTTCTGGATTGCATTAGTGTTGAGTGTTGTAACCATTGCTAGTTCCCTTGTTGGTGTACTCAGTAATTATCATTATCTCGTTAACGGTAGCACACGCTATGCATTGGGATTCCTGTACACTACGGACTTTGCGGCCCATATTTTTTATCTTTGCTTGACATATGTGTACGTTCGAGGGAAAAATCTGAGGAACGTGGAACTATTAATTCCGATTGTATTAGCAGCTCTTGTGTTTCTGTTTACGAGGGCTAAGTTAGATACATTGTTATTATTTTTGGTCTTACTGGCTGCGATAGATTATCGGAGACTTTCAAACTTACAAATGAAGAAGTTTAATCGTTGGTTGTATCTATTCCCAGTATTTATGGCGTTTTTGTCGGTTGTGCTGTCATGGTTGTTTTCACCAACAAATTCAATCTTTGTAAAGCTTGATAGTATATTTACGCATCGATTAGCAATGGGACATTTAGCCCTGTATGAGTATCCTATTCGGTGGTTTGGACAATATATTTCACAGCAAGGAAGTGGGGGACTTACATTTCCAACGGGGTTAACACCAGATGGAATTAATTTATCATACTTCTTTATTGATTCTTCATACATTAAGATGTTACTAGGGTTTGGTGTGGTTTTTCTAGTGTTCTATCTGTCAGGAATGATTAATGCTATTCGATTTAACGTAGAACATCAAGAATATTTGTTGCCATTAGTTTTAGGAATTATTTGTATCTCTAGCATTATTGATCATCACTTGCTGGATATAGCCTATAATCCATTTGTTATCTGTGTTTTAGCTAATAATATTGAGGACGGCGTTAGAGAATGAAAAATGTTTATATTATCGGTTCAAAGGGTATTCCAGCTAAATATGGTGGGTTCGAAACATTTGTTGAAAATTTAACACTATTAAAGAAATCGCAAGACCTACATTATTATGTCGCTTGTTTGAATAGCAAAAAAAATAATACATTTACGTATAATGGCGCAACATGTTTTAATATTCCCGTCCCTAATGTGGGACCGGGAAAGGCAATCCTATATGATTTAAAGTCTTTAAAATGGATCATTAACCACGTCCAAAAAAATAATGTCAAATCAGCTGTAGTATACATATTGGCATGTAGAATTGGACCGTTTCTGGCACCGTATTTAAAGAAGTTGCGCCAATTAGGAGTTACTTATTATCTTAATCCAGATGGTCATGAATGGTTACGTGCTAAGTGGAGCAAACCAGTACGTCATTATTGGAAGATATCCGAGAAAAAGATGGTTCGACAGGCGGACCTGGTAATTTGTGATAGCCTAAATATTGAGAAATATATTCATAGAAATTATGAAAATGACCGTTTAAAGACTTGTTTTGTGCCCTATGGTGCAACTGTAGAAAACCAAAAAAGTATCATTACAGAGAAGGAACAAGGTTGGTTTGACAAGCATCACGTAGAGCTTAATAATTATTATTTGATTGTTGGTAGATTTGTACCAGAAAATAATTATGAAACGATGATTACAGAGTTTATGCAGAGTAAAACACAACGGAAGCTGGTCATTGTCACCAATGTAGTGCATAACAAGTTCTACAATTATTTGGAACAAAAAACACATTTTAGTCAGGATAAACGCATACAATTTGTGGGTACAGTTTATGATCAAAAGTTGCTAAAAGTAATTCGAGAAAATGCGTTAGCGTATTTTCACGGTCACGAAGTTGGTGGAACAAATCCGTCTCTACTTGAAGCACTAGCTTCAACGTCATTAAACTTATTATTAAATGTTGGTTTTAATCATGAGGTAGGTGAAGATGCAGCTAAGTATTGGACTAAGGACAAGGGAGTATTGTCTAATTTAATTAATGAAGTTGATACGTGGGATGAAATAAAACGTAAACACTATGGTGATCTTGCAAAAAATAGAATTAGGCAAGCTTATAATTGGGACGACATTGTTAGTAAGTATGAAGACATTTTTCTAGGGGAGAGATAATGCAGACAATTTTATTTCTTCATGCCGGAGCAGAACTCTATGGCGCTGATCGGATTCTAATAAACTTGGTAACTGAGTTGAATCCTCAAAAATTCCATTCAATCGTGGTCTTACCAACTGAGGGGCCATTGGTCGATGAGTTGAGGAAACAACACATTGAGGTTCATATCGTTGAATACCCTATTTTGAGACGGAAGTACTTTAATTTACGTGGAATGCTACGCTATTTGCAACAATATCGGCATAGTTGTCGACAAATATTTGATTTAATTAAAGATCAAGATGTGACAATTATTCATGCAAATACTTTAGCTGTTTTAGAGGGAATCTACCTCAAAAAGTTATTTCGAGCTAAACTGGTTTGGCATGTTCATGAAATCATTACTAGTCCACGCATTGCGTTCCTAGTGACTTCGTTTATGGTTGGACGATTTGCAAATCAGATTGTAGCAGTTTCAAAGGAAGTTAAGAATCATTTAGTGAGTTCTAGGTTAGTTAATCCGCGAAAAATTAAAGTTATTTATAATGGTGTGGATACGGAAAAATTCAAACCAATGCCAGTCTCGGCGGGTTTGAAATCAGAATTTCAAGTGAGCGATGATGATATTGTGGTGGGGATGATAGGCCGAATCAACGCTTGGAAGGGACAATCAACATTACTGCAGGCGATGATTCCCTTGTTAAAGAAAAATTCGAAGTTAAAGCTCATTTTTATTGGTGGTGTTTTTGCTGGTGAGGAAAAGAGAAAGAAAGAGTTGGTGATGGCAATTGAGCAGAGTCGAGTAGCCAGCCAAATCGTATTAAAAGATTTTAGAAACGATTTACCTAGTGTATATCAACTATTTGATGTTTTTGTTTTACCAAGTACGAATCCTGATCCGCTACCTACGGTCGTTTTGGAGGCTATGGCGTCGGGAAAACCCGTTGTGGGGTTCCGGCATGGTGGCGTAATTGAAATGGTTCAGGCAGACGTCAATGGCTTTCTTGTTAATCCAATTGAGATTGATGATTTAACGCGCTGTATTCAAAAGTTAGTTGTAAATGAAAACTTGCGTTCTAAAATGGGGACGGCTTCACGAAAGCGGGCTGTACAACAATATTCTCCGCAAAGGTTTATAAGTGCATTTGAAGATATTTACAGTCAGCAGTAGATGGAGTTGAGTGAGTTGAAAAGTATAGAAAATGTTGCTATCTTAATGTCGACTTTTAATGGAGCAGATTTTATTGAGCAACAAATCGAATCTATTTGTGAGCAAAGTTATGAAGGATGGACACTTTATATACGCGATGACGGTTCGACTGATGAAACATTAAATATTATTCGTAAGTTTATGAAAAATGATCATCGAATTGTATTGTACGAGGAGGAAAAGCCAGTTAATTTAGGACCAGCTGAGTCTTTTATGACGATGCTGTCAAGAATCGATGCAAATTACTATTTATTCTCGGATCAAGATGATTTTTGGCTAAGTGATAAGGTTGAAAAGACGTTGCTAGTTATGAAACGGTTAAATCAACATGAACCTAATTTAGTGCATACGAATTTATCATTGACGGATAGGGAGTTAGAGGTATCTGCTCCCAGTTTTAGTAAAACAGCCTTTGATGATGTTCAGTCAATACTTTTAGCGAATGACATTACTGGTTGTACAGTAATGATAAATCGTAAGTTGAGAGATTTAGTTAAGTACCAAATAAGTATCCCATGTATGCATGATATGTGGTTAGGTTTGATAGCAGCTCAGTTTGGTAATGTTGATTATATAAAAGCGTCAACTATGCTATATAGGCAACATGGGAACAATGTTGTGGGGTCAACCACTAACAAAATGGCAAAAATTAAAGGATTTAATTCTATTTCAGAAAAGAATCGATTAATGACAACAGTTTTGACGGCAAGAGAGCTTTTAAAGAAATATGGTAATTATTTTAGTATTGAGGAAAGAAAAACACTGATAACTTTATCGCAACTGGGAAAGGTATCTTTGTTCAAGTCGCTATGGCGAATCAAAAAAAATCGAATTTATAAGCATTCTTTCTTGGCGACGACGTCCTTTATCTTAAAAATAATGCTTAATTACTCAAGCTTGAAAAGTAGTATCTGAGGGGGAGACTAGTTATGAAGGGAATTATTTTAGCCGGAGGGTCCGGTACAAGACTTTATCCAATCACGTTGGGTGTGTCTAAGCAATTAGTGCCTGTGTATGATAAACCAATGATTTATTATCCACTTTCTGTTTTAATGTTGGCCGGAATTCGTGATATTTTAATTATTACTAGGCCCCAAGATCAAGACCAATTTAGAAAATTGTTAGGTGATGGTAGTCAAATTGGAATTAACCTGCAGTATGCTGTTCAGGAAAAACCCAATGGCTTGGCTGAAGCTTTCATTATCGGTCGGAAGTTTATCGGAAATGATTCCGTTTGTCTGGTGTTAGGAGATAATATCTTTTATGGTAGTGGATTGAGTACGTTATTACAAAAGGCAGCAAAATTGGATAGTGGTGCTTCTGTCTTAGGCTATCAAGTGACTGATCCAGAACGGTTTGGGGTTGTGAGCTTTAATAAAAAGCATGAAGTAGTTTCTATTGAAGAAAAGCCAAAAAGTCCTAAGAGTAATTATGCAGTAACGGGATTGTACTTTTATGATCACAATGTTGTTGATATCGCTGAGAATATACAGCCTTCAGGTCGTGGAGAACTTGAAATTACTGATGTGAACAAGTGGTATTTAAGTCATCATGAGTTGAACGTAACTTTACTGGGTAGGGGTTATGCATGGTTAGATACTGGGACACACGATTCCCTACTGTCCGCTGCTAGCTTTATTTCTACAATTCAGCGTAGGCAGAATTTGAAGATTGCATCCATTGAAGAAGTTGCTTATCGGATGCATTATATTGATGCACAACAACTAGAAGCGTTAGCCCAACGGTTCAATAAGAATGATTATGGGCAGTATTTGATTAGAATTTTAAAGGATGAAGGGATTTAGTATTGTGGAAAGTTCAGTTTGTGCGGTTGTAGTTACCTACAACCGGGTTAAACTACTACAAAAATGTTTACATGCTATTCTGAGTCAGTCGGTAAGTGTGGAGCATGTTCTTGTGGTTGACAATCATAGTACAGATGACACGCAAGATATTGTTGAGCATATGGATGATGATCGGCTCATTTATCATCGACTAGATAATAATTATGGTGGTGCAGGTGGATTCAAACGGGGAATTTCTTCAGCTATAAGTGAAACTTCAGCAGAGTATTTTTGGGTGATGGATGATGATACTATTCCAACAGAAAAAGCGTTGGAGGAATTACTCAAGGCCCGTAAGCAAGTACCTAATTTTGGCTTTCTAACAGCGAATGTGCGCTGGAAAGACAATTCCCCGATGAATGTGCCTCCCATCGCTAACGATTGGTCAGAATCGACAATGAAGGGAATCATCAAGGTCCGTGAAGCAAGCTTTGTATCGTTATTTTTCAGTCGAACGCGTGTAAACAGAGTTGGATTGCCTTTTGAGGACTTTTTTATTTGGCATGATGATACAGAATTTACATTACGTCTAGCCAAGGTTGGAAATGGGTATTATGTTCCTGGTGCAATAGTGATACATGAATCAGCTAGTAATCAAGCTCCTTTAATATATCGAGATAATGCTAGTCGAATTTCACGGTATTACTATCTCTATCGAAATGAAATGTACATTTGTCGTAAGCATAAAAGTCGAATAACAACATTAAGAACTTTTATGCGTGATTTGTATGTTAGCCTGAAAGTAATTATTGTTGCGCCTAATCATCGCTTCAGAAGAAGCTTGACGGTCTTAAAGGGGACGTTTAGTGGCCTGCATTTTGTACCAAAGGGGTAGGTGAACATTAACTTGAAGTTAAAGCGAAAAGCAATTCTGATAGTGAGTTCATTAATATTGATTGGTGTTTGTGCTTGGTTAGTATGGCCGAAGTCTACAATTGAAGTTACGATGTTGGACCAGCTGGGTACTCAGATTCAGCCGAAAAAAGTGATTGAGGGAAGAGTTGGAAGCCGGTTAAGTCAAAAACAGCTTTCTATAACGGGGTATAAGATTGGTTTCAAGCCAAAAAAGAGGTTTGAGACTAAGAAAAGAAAAGTCGTCGTTCGGTATAAACCAACAGCAAATAGCAAACAATTGAAACGAGAGATAGCTAATTATCACTATATAGGGGCATCGTTTCAAGTACTCAATAAGGGCTTGGGTCGATATAAGCAAAATTACAAGAAGTTGACTAGTGAGACGGATCGGCTACGTATTTTACTATCTAATGATGGTATCAAGTGGACTCGGTTGGCTATAAACTACCCTAATATTGCTGTCCGTGATCCGAATATAACTAAGGTTGGGAATCGATGGTGGATTATTTATACAGAAGGGCTCATGTGGACGTCAAATTTTCAAAAATGGCATTATGTCATTAATCCAGGTTTTAATCTAGGTAGTCAATTTCAGAGAATTTGGGCTCCTGAAATTTATCGACTGAAGAGTGGTGCCTACCGTGTCGTGAGTTCAAACTCTATAGATGGGTCAACATTCCAGTTATATAGCTATTCATTTAATTCTCAAACTGGAGAATTGAGTGATTTGCAAAAGATTAAAGTAAACGGTGATTTTTCAAATCTAATTGATCCACATGTGGTTTATCAACATGGTGTGTATAAATTGTGGGCTAAGGATGAACAGCGGCATCGGATTGTGAGAGCAACATCAATCGATGGAAATGTTTTTAAAAGGACTAAATCGGTTACGCTGCCTATTCAATCTGGACAGACACCAGAAGGCCCAACTGAATTATATCGTAGAAAGGGAAATCTTCTATATTTCGATTTGTACAATAAACATGAAACATTTTATGGGGTTCAAGCTGTTATCTTTAAAAATAATCGTGTAGTGTCTAAACGTTATCCGCTGAAAGCTGACTTTATGATTCGTCATTTTAGCGTGTTTGAAATACGTTAGAATACGTAAAAAAGGGTGAGATAGTGAAAAAAAGAATAATGTGGATTGATATCGCACGTGCTATTGCTATGCTATGTGTCATTATTGGGCACTCACTGTATCAATATACTGATTCAACATTTGGACGAATGATTTATAATTTTCATATGCCAATCTTTTTTATTTTTAGTGGGTACCTTTATCATATGAAAACTTTTGATAAGGAAGCACGGGGGGCATGGTCGAATATTCTACTACCATACTATACAACTGCAGGACTAATGGGATTAGTTTTTCTATATAGAGAGTTTTTTCCGAAGTTTTTATCTATCGGCTTTCCTCCGTCAGTGAAGGCACTACTGAATATGACTTTGTATGGCGTAGGCGTTCCTCCTCGGATGCCCTTTTCAACGACCGTTCTCGCTATAGGTCCAATATGGTTCTTGATGGCATTAGCAATTACGGAATTAATTTTTAATTTTGTAATTGTGAAGACACAAGATTCTCCGTCAAAAAATATAAGTCGATTGCTCATATTTTGTACACTAGCGGTGTTAGGTAGGCTTATTAGTATTTATTGGCTTTTACCATTGTCTATCAACTCTGCACTCTTTGCGTCAGTGTTTATGTATATTGGATATTTGGCGAAGGAGGGAAAACTACTCGAATGGAAAAGTGGAAAGTTATTTGTGGTGGCATTAATTATTTGGTTTGTAGTCTCTACGCAACAGACTTTTGGCTTGGTGTCACTTAAAACGCCAGATAGTCTTTTAGCCATTGTAAGTGCTGTGGCAGGAACGTTTGTGATTGTCAAGGTGTCACAGTTATTAGAGCACTTGAAGATAACATCAAGGTTTTTAGCCCTTTTGGGAAGAAATTCCATAATTATTTTGTGTTTTTACAGTATTGATCTTATATATTCAAATGTTCCGGTTCTTATTATGGCGGCTGGGTTTACTACTAATGTATATTTAAAGATTATAATGGTCATTCTGTATAGAATGATGATTCCTATTCTGGCAGTAGTAGTGATACCCCACATTCCCGTTGTGCGCTCTCTCTTTCTTAATAGAGCATACCCATTTAGAAAGAGGAAAGGTGTGAATGAAAATGTTAAGGCATAGGAACGTTGTTATCTCATTTCTTGCTGTACTTGTCATTTTGTTGTCTTCTACGGGATGTACTCAAAAAAGAACAACTTCAGATTCAACGACAACTTCACCAGAAGAGACCCTTGCTTTTTTTGGCGATTCAATAACTGCCGGGCTGCTACCTGGCGGACAACATGCACAGAAAAGCTATCCTTGGTGGGTTGGAAAGAGCTTAAATGTCAGAATAAAAAACTATGGACGTGACGGTGGTAAAAACACGGGCGACTCTGATAGGGACTTACTTTCAGCATTAAAAACGCATAATTTAAAAGGGGTGCACACAGTTGTCCTGGCTTATGGCATTAATGACTATAGTGACAATGCAGAATTAAATACGGTTACAGCAAAGTTATTGGCGGCAATTCAGTATATTCAAAGAACATATCCGAAAGTAAAAATACTGGGGGTTTTACCACAGAATGCATTTATCGTTCCGGTACCTGCAGCGAATACTGCTGGGGATGCTATGCAGACTAAGAATAAGGCTAATTATACTGAAAGTGAACTGTGTGATAATTTGGCGGCTGTATATAAAAAAAGTAACGTTCCGACCTTGGATTGGCGACCTGACTCAGTTATAAATGCAAATAATGTGGACCAACTAACTTGGGATGGTGTTCTGCATCCTAATAAGAAGGGGTATCATATCATTGGCTTGCGAGTTGCGGCTTTTATTTTACAGAATGGAGGAGCTTAAGGTTCGGTTATTAAGTTCTGAAATTATGTTAGTGTCATATGGAGCTGTGCTATGATGAAAAGGTATTGGAGGAGATTGTATGGGAAAATTAAAGGTAACTGAAACAAAATTACAAGATGTTAAGATCATCGAACCAGCAATTTTTGGCGATAAGCGTGGTTTCTTCACGGAAACTTATTCAGATCGTGATTTTAAAGAAGCTGGGATTAATTTTAATTTTATTCAAGACAATCAATCTTTGTCAGCTGATGCAGGTGTACTACGTGGATTGCATTTTCAACGAGGAAAGGCTGCACAAACTAAGCTGATTCGGGTTGTTTCAGGAGCTGTTTTAGATTTAATTGTTGATGTACGTGCAGGATCACCTACATATAAGCAATGGGAAGGGTATATTATTTCTGCAAGCAATCATCGACAATTATTAGTTCCTAAGGGCTTTGCACATGGATTTGTAACGTTGACGGATAATGTTAACTTCTTGTATAAGTGCGATAATTATTATGACGCAGCAGCCGATGGCGGATTTTCATTTAAGACGCCGGAGCTAGGAATTCAATGGCCAATTGATTTTGATCAGGCCATCACTTCAGAGAAGGATGCCAATCAACCAACATTTGCTGAATTTGAGAAGAATAATCCATTTGTTTATGGTGAAATTTAAGGGAGATTTAGGATGAAAAACTTAGTTGTAACGGGTGGTGCCGGATTTATTGGGTCCAACTTTGTTCATTACATTGTGGAAAATCATCCAGAAGTCCATGTAACCGTGCTGGATAAATTAACTTATGCTGGTAATCGTGAAAACTTAGCTGGTCTTCCAGCTGACCGTGTCGAATTAGTAGTTGGAGATATTTGTGATGTACCATTAGTTGATAAATTAGTTCAGAAAGCAGATGCTGTTGTTCATTATGCTGCCGAGAGCCATAATGACAATTCACTGATTGATCCATCACCCTTTATTCAAACTAACATTGTTGGCACTTACACATTGATTCAGGCTTGTCGTAAATATGATGTGCGGTTTCACCATGTTTCGACGGACGAGGTGTATGGGGATTTACCGCTTCGCGAAAACTTACCCGGTCATGGCGAAGGAGTGGGCGAGAAATTCACACCAGACAGTCCTTATCGTCCAAGTAGTCCTTATTCATCTTCAAAAGCTAGCTCAGACCTGTTGGTGCGGGCTTGGGTTCGCTCCTTTGGTCTGAAGGCAACGATTTCCAACTGTTCTAATAACTATGGACCTTATCAACATATCGAGAAATTTATTCCGCGCCAGATTACTAATATTTTAAGTGGTATTCGGCCAAAACTTTATGGTAGTGGTAAAAATGTTCGTGACTGGATTCATACAAATGACCATTCACAGGCAGTCTGGACAATCTTAACACAAGGAAAGATTGGTGAAACCTACTTAATCGGCGCAGATGGTGAGAAGAATAATAAAGAAGTGTTAGAAGAAATTCTCCGGCTAATGGGTCAACCAACAGATGCATATGATCATGTTAAGGATCGTCCAGGGCATGATCTGCGCTATGCAATTGATTCAACTAAGTTGCGAACAGAGCTTGGTTGGAAGCCGGAATTCACTAACTTTGAGAAAGGCTTACAGCATACAATTGACTGGTATCGTAGCCATGAAAAGTGGTGGCAGTCTGAAAAGGCTGAGGTTGAAGCTAAGTATGCTAGAAACGGCCAGTAGGCTGCGAAATGCTAATTGTAAGCAGATTGTGCCTGAGCCGATTGATATCGTGCTAGAAGTAAGTTAGTGGGCTCAATTATTTATGCGCAAATGGGAAGCCGATAAGAAAAGCACAATAATTCAAGGCTGACAATAGTGGAGTGATTAAAATGAAAATTTTGATAACAGGGGCTAGTGGCCAGCTTGGTACGGAGCTATGCCACTTGTTAGATGCTAATGGGATTGTTTATAAGGCAACAGATACATCTCAGTTGGATATCACTGATAAGGAACAGGTAGTTAGTTTCTTTAATCAAGAGAAGCCAGAAGTGGTTTATGACTGTGCTGCCTTTACAGCTGTAGATGCTGCAGAAGAGGAGCCGGGTAGAACTGTAAACCAAACGGTTAACGTTCAAGGAACTAAGAACCTAGCACATGCGACTGAAAGTATTGGTGCGACTTTAGTTTATATCAGTACAGACTATGTATTTGATGGAACCAATTTGGCGGAGTACTTGGAGGATGACACCCCAAAGCCTAAGAATGAGTATGGACGTGCAAAACTTACTGGTGAACGGGCTGTTCAAGAAACAGTGTCTAAGCATTATATTATAAGAACGTCATGGGTGTTTGGTGAATATGGTAAGAATTTTGTGTATACCATGCAAGATCTGGCTAAGACACATCATGAGTTGTCTGTAGTGAATGATCAAGTAGGTCGACCTACTTGGACTAAGACGCTTGCTGAATTTATGATGTATTGTGTCAATGAAAGAGTCGCTTATGGATTGTATCAATTATCAAATGAAGGTAGTTGTTCTTGGTATGAATTTGCGTGTGAAATTTTGAAGAATCAGGATGTTAAAGTTAACGCGGTCGATTCAACGCAGTTTCCACAAAAAGCATATCGTCCTAAGCACTCTGTAATGAATTTGGATAAAGCTAAAGCGACGGGATTTAAAATTATTTCGTGGCAGGACGCATTGCATGCGTTTCAACGACAAATCAAGTGAGATATGATTAGTTCACATTATTGGGGAGTATGAAAGGTTGAGTGGTAGTATGCAACATGGGAAAAAGACACATAAGGTTCGAAACACAATTTTGATTGTAATCCTGTTATTACTTATTGGAACGGGTGCTTATGGGATGACCCGTTATCAAAGCATTAAGAGCTCAGTGAACAACAGTTTTAAATCAGCAGGTATGACTAAAGAACGAGATGTTAGCAGTCAGCTAAGCGCGAAGAAACCAATTTCAATTTTACTGTTAGGAACTGATACTGGTGCTTTGGGTCGTAGTTACAAGGGACGGACAGACAGTATGATGATTATTACTGTTAATCCATCGGATAACAAGACTACAATGACGAGTATCCCAAGGGACACGGCTGTCAGTATTCCTGGATTTACTGATGCAGCGCCCTCTAAGATTAATGCTGCTTACGCTTGGGGGCAAGCAAAAACTACAATTATAACAGTTCAGGACATGTTAAATGTACCAATTGATTTCTATGCACTGATTAATATGGGAGGCATGGAAAAAGTAATTGATAAGATTGGGGGGGTAGATGTTACGCCTACTCTTAGTTTTACTTATGAAGGATACACGTTTAAAAAAGGTGTCAAAACTCATATGGATGGTAGCAAGGCTCTAGCATATTCTCGAATGCGGTATGACGATCCACAGGGAGACTATGGTCGTCAGACACGACAACGTGCGGTCTTGACAGCGCTAGTTAAGCAAAGCGGTTCAGTTTCAACATTGCTGAACCAAGACTTTATTAGTTCCTTATCTAAGCAGGTACAGACGGATTTGTCCTTTGATGATTTGACATCATTAGTTAAAAATTATCGTTCAGCTACTGGTTCAATTCAACAGACTCATCTGCAAGGTACTGGAAAGATGATTAATGGTCAAAGTCTTGAGGTTATGAATAAGACTGAACTACAACGGGTTACTAATTTCGTACGTGATGGGCTTGCACTTTCCCATAAGGATACAGGGAAGATTGCGTTGCCATCGGCGTTTTAGTGAAGGCTAATCAAAATCCAAACTACAATATTTTGTGGATGGTATTGGTAAAACGTTGAGTGTGATCTTAGTAGCAATCGGAGTTAGTCCTATGATAGTAAACACCTAATAACTGACCGTCTATGATTGGCGGTAAATCCACGATATGATTACCTCATCAAATAAAAGGCTCTTTGTCAACCGGTGTTGATGGAGGGAATTTCAGAGGTTCAATTCATTTACGAATTGGGCCTCTTTTATATGAAATAAAGAATATTTGGGCGCACTAAAACATAACGCTCGAATCTGCGAAAAAATTCTAGTATACTTGTGATACTAGCTAGTATTTAGTAAGCACCTAATAACTGACCGTCTATGATTGATAATAAATCCACGATATGATTATCTCATCAAATAGAATTGGTGAGGTTTTTATTATGGAGAAACAAGATATCGTTCAAATCAAAATGCCGCATGAGGCTGCTGGAACAACGACAGTTGTTCCCAGCCGGGCAATCCAACTAAAAATTGGCAAGAATAAGTCAGTCATCATCTACAATAAAGCCAATGGCTATATTGTGGATGCCGTCCTTAAGGCGGTGTTCAACGATGCTCATTGATTCAACTAAAGTTAGACAGATAT
>NZ_RHNX01000021.1 GCF_003946335.1 Levilactobacillus fujinensis | reverse complement strand
TGGGGCAGTGTGCCCCTTTTATTATACAGAAAATGGCGTCGACAGATTTCTCTATCAACACCAAATATCATAGAACCATAACAAAACCGTTTCAAAGGTCGTGCAATCCTTGATATGATAGGGTTCACGACTTTTTTGTTTCTTCACCAATAAGGCCCCTCAACGTAAGTTGGCTGAATTTACACTTCGATTAGATTTATTTACGCAAAACTGAGCGATTCAAGGGTTATTGACTGGCTAAAAAAAAGTAGCGTGGTATTATGACAATGAATTCAAGATGAATTCAAGCAACACAATCTACTGGGGGGTAATTGTTATGATGAAAAAAGTTGCAATGATCGCGGCTGCGGCAGCTATGGTATTACCATTAGGTTTAGGAGCTATTGCTCCCGCTAATGCCGAAGTTACTGCTTTCGCGGCGACTAAGTCAGCTGCCAAGAAGGTCACCTACACGTTGGCTAGCAGCAAAGCTGTCAAAAAGGCTGCTTACCACGTTAAGAGTGGCAAACCAGAACTGTTTAGTGCACTGTTTGCGGCAGACAAGTCAACGGTCAGCTTAACTAAGAAGGGGACGTTAGCTGGCGAAAAGACCTACTACGCAACCAAGCAGATCGTTATCAAAACCAAGGCAACCAAGACGGCCAAGGCTAAGAGCGAAACTTTAGTCTTCGTCAAGAGCGGTAAAACTTCTGGCTGGGCTAAGTTATCCCAGTTGACCGCCGGCAAGTTCATGGCGGCTGATGGCAAGAATGCTGTTACGAAGACTGCTGATGCTGTCAAGGCGGGGACCAAGGTAACTGCGACTGCTAAGACAACGGCTAAAAAGACGACTGCTAAGAAGACAGTAGCTAAGAAAGCTGTTGCTAAGAAGACTGTAGCCAAGAAGGCCGTTGCTAAGAAAGTAACGACTAAGACGACGGCTAAGAAAGCCACTGCCAAAAAGGCAACCACTAAGAAAGCGGCTGTTAAGGGTAAGACTTATACTTTAGCAAAGGCCGTTAACATCAAGAAGACCGCTTTTCACTTCAAGGGAACGAAGCCAGCTTACTTCACCGGCAAATTTGCCGCTGACCAACCTAAGGTGACGTTGACTAAGAAGGGGACTTTGGCTGCTGGCAAGACTTACTATGCAACCAAGAAGATCACAGTTAAGCAGAGCAAGAAGAACGTTCAGTACCTCTTGGTTACCAACAAGGGCTGGGTTCTGGCATCAAAATTAGTTGCTGGTAAATTTTAAGCAATTAATTTGAGACGAATACTCTTCCAGATTGGGCGAGCTACTACGGTGGCTCGCTTTTTGTTTAGAACGAAAAATTGAGAGTTAAAGCGCATGTTTCAGCTGCGTTTTTCTTCCAGCAGAGAATTTTGCGTAATATTCGGATTGTTTTTGCGCAAATATAAGTCTGATTAACATACAATGGATGTGTTTCGTGTTATTATATCTGTGAGGTGAGCATCATGTTAGAAGCTGAAAAAAAGAAGGTTTCAATTTCTGTCAAAACCAGTCAAGCGGATAAGAAAAGGGCTGCAGAAATATTTGATGGCTTAGGTCTTAACCTCTCTACTGCCATTAATATCTTTATCAAAAAGAGTATTGCGGAAGGTGGCTTGCCATTTGAAGTTAAAGATCCATTTTATAGCGAGGCAAATCAGGCAGAACTTAATCGACGTTTCCAAAAGGTGGCTAACAATCAGGATATTCAGTCTCACCAGCTTTTAGACGATGGTAAACAATAGATGATGGGAATCGAGTTTTTAGATGATGCCTGGGCTGAATATTTTTTTTGGCAAGGCGAAGACCATAAAACATTAAAGTGTATCAATAATCTTATTAAGTCCATTCAACGAGATGGTTTAGAACTGGGCCTGGAAAAGCCAGAACGATTGAAATATCAAGATGGTTGGTCAAGAAGAATTGATAGTAAGAATAGATTGGTCTATACCTTTAAAAACAATCATTTGATTATTGTGGCCTGCAGAAATCATTATGATTAAGGCAAACAACAAATATTATGGGCCAGCAGTGGTTATCAGATGAGGTTATATAATTCATCTAATAACTACTGCTTTTTTTGACGTACTGTCATAACGTCAAAATGTAGGTTGGGGGTTAGCGGCTATGAGGTTAGACGCTACATTATTCCATACTGAGCGTTTTCGTTTAGTTAGCCTTGCTATAAGAGTATTTGTAACCCGTCTAACGTGCTATTGGTTGTACAATGGAGCCAATCAAAAAGGCTGTCGCATAACGGACCGCGGCCATCTTCTCTGGCTTTGGTTGCAAACACAGTAGTCAGTGACAGTCAACTAAAATTAGGCAATGTTGTCCAACCATCGTCTTACCGGCCAGCAGATATGGGCTGGCTTAGTAGAATGACGCACCTGAGCCCATATCTGCCGACCTCTCGGCTGACCTAGTTAGTCTGAGGTGACATGGATCATGCCGCTAGGAACGCTGTTGAATTATGCTTAAACTTTAGCAGCCACTTGGGATTCACTAATTTGGCCGTGATAGTTCTTACTGTCGCAAGAGTAACGCAAAAATTTTGGCTTTCAACCTTCAGCTTTCAATCTTCAAATCTTGATCTAAAATCCCCCGCATTTGAAGTGACCTATTTACAATATTTGAGACCACGTGTAAACGGAACACGACCTGTTGCAATGGCCGGCAGATTAAGGTTTCCTAACGTTTCTTAGAACTTGATAAGGTCTAAAAGTAAACGCTTTACAATGTATGACAAAGCAAGCATAATGGAGTCGTAAAGGCACGAAGAATCTACGGAGGTGTTTTTGATATGGTTAAAACAAAAGCAGTAATGATCGGTGCAGGTTTAGGAAATATGGCCGCAGCGGTTTACCTGATTCAAGAAGCCCACTGGCGCGGAGAACAAATTACGTTCTACGGTGCTGACATGCACGGTGCTAACGATGGTGGCGAAACCAGTGAATTCGGCGACGAATACTGGAACAAGAATCACCCGTTAGCCAACCAAACAGGTTACGTTGCTCGTGGTGGACGGATGCTGAATTACCGGACGTACGTTGATTTGATGGACTTACTCGACCGGATTCCTTCTGTTACTGAAGAGGGGATGACGGCGGCCGAAGATACCCACGATTTCGACTCGCATCACCGGACCTACGACAAGGCACGGCTGTTGCAAGGCGGTAAGGGAATCATCGACGGTGGTAAGCTGGGCCTCAACAATAAAGACCGGGTCTTACTCTCCAAGTTAGTTCTGATGCCTGATGAGGAAGAAACCAAGCTCGACAATGTTACAATTGCTGAATACTTCAAAGACGATCCCCATATGTTTCAAACTAATTTCTGGTACATGTGGGAAACGACCTTTGCCTTCCGCATTGAAAGCTCCGTTCAAGAGTTGCGGCGCTACATGCACCAAATGATTTATGAATTTACGCAAATTGAACATTTAGTCGGGGTTAACCGGACCCGTTACAACCAGTTCGACAGTATCATGCTCCCATTGATTACCTACTTAAAGGATCAAGGGGTCACCTTCCTCGACAACCGGATCGTCACGGATTGGGAATTTGCCGACAGTCCACTGCAAGACGAAATTACCGTTACTGGCTTGCACGTGAAGAACTTGGAGACTGAGAGCGAAGAGTTAGTGGACATCGACGACGATACCGCAGTTATCTTTACTAATGGGTCGATCACCGATTCTGCCACGATGGGTGACTACAACACGCCAGCCAGAGAAAACATGGAATATGGTATCAGTGCTGCCCTTTGGAAGAAAGCTACGGAACGGTTCTACAACTTGGGGACACCGGATAAGTTCTTTAACGATCGGAAGAATTCCGAATGGGTCAGCTTCACGTTGACGACGAAGAATCACCTGCTGTTAAACGAAATCACACGGATCACCACGCAAGTTCCTGGGAACGCGTTGAACTCCTTCCTGTCCACGACGCCAATCACGCCGTTAGGTCAAAAGGATATTAACATGTCAATCGTGGTTCACCACCAACCTCACTTTACGACCCAGAAGCCTAATGAATCTGTTATCTGGGGCTACTTCCTGTACCCACGTCGGACCGGTGAGTTCGTCCACAAGCAATACATCAAGATGACCGGGAAGGAAATGGCTCAGGAATTGATTGGACAACTGTCCAAGGTCGACCCAGGTCCCAACAACATTAAGGATAAGGAACCTGAAATTCTGGACAGTATCATCAACAATATTCCAGTTTACATGCCATACGCTTCTGCGCTGTTCAACAACCGGGCAAAGTCAGATCGACCAGAAGTTATTCCAGCGCATTCCACCAACTTAGCCTTCACCGGTGAATTTGCGGAACAACCTTACCAGATGATCTTCACGGAACAAAGTGCGGTTCGTTCTGGGGAAATTGCAGCTTACCACTTTACCGGTATTTCCATGGACAACTTGGTTGATACGCCGCGTTACGACAAGGATCCTAAGACCTTGTTGAAGGCAACGAAGCGGATGTTTAGTTAAAAATTGAAGCCTTTGGGGTAAAGAGCCGTGTGCGGATAGTCTTCCTTGCGACGCCAATCATGATGTGCTGTGGGCACCTTTACCCCAAGCATAAAAAGACAGTCAGAAATGGCTGCCTTTTTTGTTTGAGATAAAATTAGGTTGTGATGGTCGTCCCTGGATATGCTTGTGTGCTGTAAAAGTGATGCATGCTTTTCTCAAAGTTCATTAGAATCAAAAGGGATTAAGTAGCAGCCAATGTGGGGCTACTTAATCCCTTTTAGCACATATCTGTTTAACTCGCCATATCGTTCACATTGACCCGATGTGTCTTGGTGCCTTGCCAGAACGGTACCTTGACGACCCCCATGACCTTGTTGGCGTCCACGTAGCCCCAGGCACGGCCGTCTTCGGAAATACTGCGGTGGTCACCCAGCACGAAATAGTGGTTCGCGGGGACCGTGTTACCTTGGTATTTCCAATTGCCAGCTTTGGCGAGACTGCCCAGCGTCCAGTTACCGGTACCCGTTGTGCGTTCGGTGGTACTGATAAAAGATTGCTTGATGGGCCGATTGTTGACGTAGATGTAGCCGTTCTTGCTGACGACCTTGTCACCAGGTAGACCGATCACACGCTTGACGTAGTTGGTGTTCGGCGCGGCAGTCGGATCTTCCCCATAAGCGTCAAAGACGATGACGCTGAGCCGTTTTAATTTGAGCGGCTTGACGACGACCATTCGTTCCTTGTCGGCCAAGTTGGGTTCCATGGATCCACCGGAGACCTTAACGATTTCGAATAAATAGGTGCGCACGACTAGCACGACCAGGAGGGCCACCAGGACGGGCACAATCCAGCTTAAAATACTGCGTAAAATTTTCATGACGATTCAAACTCCCCCAAGCTAAAGTTGACACGGCCGCTTACAGTAACATTACAGGCCAATATTTAAGTTTTATTTTAGCATAGCCCATCTCGTTCTTAGCTCGTTTAGCAAAATCTTAAGTAAAATGACGAGAAAGTTTGTGCAAAAGGTAGCGCTTTCAATGAAAATATGTAACAATAAAGAAGCAGAACAGTTCACAACAGGTAATACGAGGAGGAAACAACATGGCAGATCAAAAAGAATTACTGGCAGTTGCAACGGCAATGCTCGACAAAGCTTACACGCCTTACTCACATTTCCACGTTGGCGCGGCAGCAGTCGGTGCTAGCGGCAAAATCTATGGTGGCTGTAACATCGAAAATGCGTCGTATGGGGCGACTAACTGTGCGGAAAGAACGGCGATTTTCTCAGGGATCGCAGCCGGTGAAAAACGCTTCACAGCACTGCTGGTCACTGGAAATACAGACGGTCCCATTGCACCATGTGGTATTTGTCGCCAAGTCATCGCCGAATTCTTCGACGCCGACGCCCCAGTTTATCTGACCAACCAAAAGGGTGCGTTCACCGAAACCACGGTGGAAGGCGTTCTCCCTGGTGCCTTTACCGACTTGAAGTAAAACGTTTCAGCACTTGCATTTAAATTTGTTATTTTGGCGATCATCATTTTTAAGATGACCGCCCTTTTTGTCGTAGGCTAAATTGCAAATTATGTAGAAATGCCGCACTTCGGTTGCCAGGGGTCACTCGCTATGGGGACGGTTCGGCTACATGCCTAATTTCCACTAACAGTTCCAGTTCCAAAGCATATCAGATTAACAAACTATCCAAAGCCGGAGGCGGCCGGTAAGACGATGGTTGGACAACGTTGCCTAATTTTAGTATCAGTATCGTTGCGACAACGGTCATGATGGACATTTCAGACCTTTCAACCTTCGGCCCCAGTCTGTATCGTGAGATGCCGCCCTGGGAGCGCAGTTTCCATGCGAGCTGGAAGCCCGCTTCACAGGCTGGAGGCGTTCCCCATGACAGGCGTAATTCTGGTAGCTGCAGGCGAACTGCTGACGTGTTTTTTAACGTACTTAACACTTTAAAATACTATTCTGAACAAATTACTTTGACACACACAGTAGTATGTGATACATTAAGACCATCGAAAAGGAAAGGAAGTGGCAGCATGGCTGAGATTATTTCCAAAGATTTAATCCGGGGCCATACGGATACCATCATCTTGAATATCTTGCAACAGGGGGATAGCTACGGGTACCAGGTGGCCAAGCGGGTGAAGGAACTCAGCGCAGGACACTATGAATTGAATGAAGCCACGCTGTACACGGTCTTTCGCCGACTGGAAAAGAACGGTGCGTTGACTGACTATTGGGGCGATGAAACACAGGGGTCCCGGCGCAAGTACTATCATGTGACCGATGCGGGTCGTGAGCTACTTGCAGAAAATACGACGGCCTGGCAGTTTGCTAAGCCAATTATTGACGATTTGATCACCGGAAAGATTACAACCGAGGAGGATTAGCTATGGATAATATGACAATGGAAGTACGGACGCGGCTCGATCAACTTTTCAGCCAATACCAGCCATCACGGGCATTGACTGAACTTAAAGAAGAATTGGTGGGCGACCTGACTGAGGCCGTGACGGAAAAAATGAATCAGGGAATGGCCACGGATGCAGCGTTAGACGAGGCCATGGACCAATTGGGCGACATCGACACGTTGCTCAAGGATGTGGCGGCAGAAAATAGTAATCAGCAGGCGGCCAATGCCGATGCTGAGACTGGAGCCGATGAGAAGCAGGGGCAGGCCGACGATCAAGCGGATGATACCGCTGACGACGACCACGATACCACGATTCATATCGACGAAGAGAATGGAGAAGACCGCGTTCAAATCGGTAAGTTGAAAATCGTCGGCGACAAAATTAGCTGGGGCGACCACGTCATCGTTGATGGCGACAACGACAAGGTTGACCTTGGCGGCTTGGTCAAGGTCGATGGGGACCACGTCACAGTTGCGAATGGTATTGTCGATGTAAATGGCGATGATGTGCGGATCAACGGCGAACGGCCCCGGCGGACTTACGTGGAGTCCTTACGGCTGGTCAACACCACCTCATTTTCACCAGCGGACTTGAATCTTTTGGCCATCGATTATCGCGACGCCGCTGTTAAAATCGGGCCGGCCGCTGGCAATAATATCGTGGTCAACGAGTATATGAGCCGTGACAACAGCCGTTTCTACCTACATTCTACGCGACGGGGCAGTGAGCTCGATATCAAGCAGGGTGACCGGCCGCACCTCTGGCCAGTCCACATGCGGGCCGAAATTTTTCTGCCAACACAACTGAAAGGTAAGGTGAGCGTCCATGCTGGCAATGGTAGCCTGGAAGTCAGTGATTTGAACACGCCTCTGATTGTGGATGCCAAGGCAACTAATGGTGGTATGCGGGCATTTGACGACCACGTCCAGCTCTTAAATATGAATTCAATGAACGGGTCGGTCAGAATCGATCAGAGTAGCGCGGATAAATTCAACATCTACAGTCGTAACGGGAGCGTCAAGCTGAAGCAGACGACCGGGGCTAGCGCCGTTGAATCCACGAACGGCAGCGTTAAGCTGAGTGAGTCCGTGGGGAACGCCATTGTTAACAGTCGTAACGGCGCTGTCAAATTTGAGAACGTAACGGGTCATGTTGAAGGTCATTCAGCAGATGGCTCGGTGCGGGCACAGAACTTGAACGGGAGTGGCGTGTTCCAGTCGAAGAATGGCAGTATCAACGTGCAGGTCAGTCAACTGACCGGTGACATCACCGCCAAGAGCAATAATAGCAGTGTGACTGTGCAAATGCCGATCCTGACCGATTACACGTTCGACGCCAAGAACGATGATAGTCACGTTGAGGTACCAGAAGAAGCAACTCTAACGTTGGGTGACAAGCATCATAAAATTGGTCAGGTTGGTGACCAGCCGGCAGCCAATGTGATTGCGCATACCAAGAACGGCAGCGTCCATATCAGCTAACTCCTCAAGCTGAAAATCTGGCGAATTCCGGTGTGCTGGCATGACCCCTTCATGTCAGCGTGGTACCTGTAAAATCCAAAAGTATAGCAAAAACCGTCGAACACTTAATCCGTGTTCGACGGTTTTTGGGTTCTAAAGAAAGCCTGAAAGTTAAAATGGTTATGTTGTTCTTGCGACAATAGGAGTTGCCACCGCTAAAGTAGTTGAAACAGTCGCACGCCGGCTGCCAGGGATTCCGCTGGCTGTGAGGAACGCCTCCAACCAAAGAACGGGCTGCCGGCTCGCCTAAAAATGCCAAGATTACGCGTCTCTCAGGTCGTTCCACGATGTAAGTCGGAAAGGCCTCCCAGCTAGAATTGCCTAGCCGTGGTCTTATTAGCTGGCAGATAGGGCGATCAAACCGATCCAGCCTTGGCTTATTTTCGGCTTATTTTCGCTGGTCTAGCAGTAAAGTTGCCCCCAATCGTTAAGGTGTTTTGAACAGGGGTAACAGAATCCGATCGACCCACAGCACGATGGTTGCCGTATCATAGGGCTCGTCGCTCAAAATGTTGGCTAATAACTGAATCGCGGGCTGGCGTTTGACCACCACGGGAATGTCGGCTGGGGCCGTGGGAATATCGCCACGGGCATAGGCGTGGTCCAGGATCCCCGTCAGATAGCGCTGGAGAAAACTATCGCTCAAGAGGAATTCAGTCGTTTTCAACGTTAGATGGGGGAGATAATCCTGGATGAAAGCCTTGAGATTTTCCCGGCCAATCTGTTCGGTGATGGGCAGGGGAATGCTAAGTAGGGCAATCAAGTCGTCCCGCAGCTTCCCCGTATTGGGTTCCACAAAAGTCAGTGGGCTGACGTAATTGCCCTGACTGAGGGCGCGTTTTCCGGCGTCACTGATGACTGCCAACTTGGTGTCCCAGCGGCGATAAATGGCGTTCTTATTGGTATGGGCGGCCGCCGCAATGTCGTCCATGGTGAGCTGTGCGTAGCCTTGAGCTTGCATGGTCTGCCACGCGGCGTCCAGAATGGCATTTTCTAATTCCTTCCCCCGGCGACGATGATTTTTTTCCAAAATAAATGACCCTCCCTTGCAAATCACAAATAAAAGGTTTAGTATCTCCAATTGGGTACTACTAGTACCTTAAAAGGAGAGATAATCCATGACGAAACAACTTAACATGAACCAAACCGGGCAACAACCCAAGGTTTCGGTTACTCAGATGGCCTTGATTCTGGTCCTGGGATTAATGGCACCAATGCTCGACACAACCATGACTAACATTGGCCTTAACACTATTCTGAAAGATTTAGACGCAACTGTCAACACTATCCAGTGGGTGACGACGGCCTACGTGCTGGCCTTAGGATTGGCCGTACCACTTGCCGGTTGGCTGGTGAACCAAATGTCGGGTCGTTTGTTAACGGAGCTATCACTGATTATTTTTTTGATTGGTTCCGTGATGTCTGGGTTAGCCGACAGCCTCACGTTCCTATTGATCGGTCGGATTATTCAGGGGGCCGCGGCCGGTATCATTGTTCCCCTGGTCACCACGCTGGGAATTCGAGCCGCCGGTGGTCAAGGCCTGGGCCAGTTGATGTCTGTGGTTGGCTTACCAATTGTGTTTGCGCCCATTCTGGGACCGACGATTGGGGGTGCACTGATTAAATTCCTCAACTGGCACTGGCTGTTTTATATCAACATTCCGCTGGTACTGGTCGCCTTGATCCTAGATGTGGTTTTCCTACCGGCGTTTGAACCGACGGCGGGGCAGCGCAAGCCGTTTGACTTCATGGGCTTCTTACTCTTAGTGGGTCTGTTCTCCGGTTTGGTAATCGGGGTCACAAACTTCAGTACAGATGACGTGTTTGGCAAGTTTAGTGTGCTCCTGCCAGTCTTCATTGGGCTGGACTGTCTATTGGGCTACGTGGTCTACGCGTTCGAGCAGCCGACGCGGGCGCTGGTGCCCCTGAAGTTATTCCACACGCCCAACTTTTCCGCGTCGACCGCCCTTTTGTTTCTCTCAGGCCTGCTGGTAAACGGGGCGATGTTTGCCTTACCACTTTTCTTGCAAAATATTCGCGGTTTGAGCGTCATTGATACCGGACTGTACCTAATTGCGTTGGGTGCGGGTATGCTGGTTACCCGGACGCAGGCGGGGAAACTGACCGACCAGTACGGGGCAAAATGGGTGGTCATCATTTCCTTACTATTTGCGGCCATTACCACGGTGCCCTTTGCCTACTTTGACAAGGGAACGCCAACCTGGTTGATTCTGATCATGCTCTTCTTGATGGGCCTCAGCCGCAGTGGTATCACGATTCCAGTGATGTCTGACAGCTATTCGGGTATCGATCACGGCCTAATTGCGGAGGCGACGGTGGCTACCCGGATGGCGCAAAATATCGGCGGTTCGGTCGCAACGGCGGTCTTGGCTGCGGTCATTGCTAGTTATGAGGGAAACAACTTGGCGACCACGGCGATGCTACACACGGCTTACTTCCACACGTTCATGTGGATTAGCATTGGTACCTTGGTAGGTGTGCTGCCAGCGTTTTTCTTGAGTTCCAAGAGTCAGGAGGCGGCTTAACATGTTATTAGGCGTGATTGTATTGAGTGTCATCGCGGCTGGCTGGCTATTTATCAGTCGGCGGCTGGCGTGGGCGGTTGTCATGACGGTGGTGATCATCTGCGGGCAAGGCTTATTATTGCTGGATTCACAGAATCATTACGGTACCACCGAACGACTGTCGACGCACCAAGTGGCGATTCGACCAGTCGGGAGTATTCGCGGTAACCACGTGCTGATGACCAAGGCGATTAAGGAAGGCAAAACGACTTATACCGCTTATGCTAGTCAGCGAGCCGATGGTAACGATGGTAAAACGGCGGTGGTCGTGAATAAGCATAAACGCATCAGGGTCACGTTCAGCGCGACTAAGGCTGTACGAGAAACACAAAATAACCGCTACGTCTACACGAATCAGTGGGCAAAGTGGTTCTTCACCGGCGTGACGAATGCCGGGCAGCTGAAGCAACAGACGGTCATTTACCGCCTGACGCCGCGCTGGCACGTACTGACCAAGGCCGCTGTCAAACGAGTAGAGACGAACCTCCACCGACAAGTGACGCAACAGCAGGCGCAGACCTACACAACCAAGTACGTTGCTCGGCGGCTCAAGCAAGACCCACAGGCGAGTGTGAGCCAACTGAAACAGCGGGCTCTGCAAGCGTTTGTGGGTCATGTGATGGATCAGACGTCAGAGTAGAATGGCTTATGGAGACAACGGTAGTATGCACTTGTCTTTTTAGGACCGCTACGGTTAGTGGAGAGTGAATAGCTTCTCTAAAGACGAGACTGAAAGTTAAGCGTGTACAGTAAAGGTAGCGTGTGATGGGCCTTCGGTGTACAAAGTAGATAGGAATTGGACTACGGCACGAGATGACTCAGCACCACAGAACACAATTATATATTGATAACACATGAACACCTGGATTATGTAGCAACAAAATTCCAACGAAAAAGGAGAAATCTAAATCGGGGGAGGCTTGTTGATAAATAATCCGGTTTTTTTGGTTTTATGAAAAGAAATTTTCAGTTAATAAGGCGAATTAACTATCAGGCCGTGAACAAAGAGAGTCCAATAAATTGACGAATTTACACGCAGTTACAGATGATAGCCGAAAAATGAAAGCATGTTTTAGCACGACAAACCATTAATTTGATGTTGGTAAAGTAACTTTGAACGTGAAGCGTGAGAACAAAAATTATCTGGTGAAAGTGGCGGCTCACATGCTAGGCTAATACCAGCCAGTTTAGTCTGACCATAGCCGATAACATTAGCGTTTGCGGATAATTACACGACTAGACGTTTATTGATGAAAACAGCGCGTGGGTTTACACTCTTATCCCCTCAATTAATCAATCTGTATAATTTTTTGATTGTTACCAGTTCACTCAAAATGGGGTATAGCGCGAGCCGGTGGGTGCGGTATAATCAGGGTAGACTAGGACTAACTAAAAGGGCTTTTCTTCGCATAGAATACATGAAAAAAGCCGAACGGGTTCAATAAAGGTAACGTTTGTTGCTAATTGTAAATAAAAAAGCAACAATTTCGAAAAAAGGGTTTCTTTTTATGGCGGGAGAGGTGATACTAGGGGAAGCTACTTGGTACCGTTTTCGTACAGGTGCCACCAAGGTTGCGATTGGTGTAAGTCGACCTGCGTGATTTGAGTCAGCGGAATTTGACGAGATCTCCCTGCGGTAAGACCTAAATAAACGGTCGATTCGGTGAGATAGTCAACGGTTCCCGTGTACATCACGTCATGAAAGATTAGGGAAGTTATTTGATTGTTTTGGTAAGCGGCTCGTAGTAGGGGCCGAATTTGTTGGCTAGCAAGTTGCATAAACGTCATCACGTCCTCGGAAAAGATTAATTCCATTATAGAACGGATGTTCGTTTTTGCAAGTCTAAAATTTCATTTCACCCAGTTATTTAATTTAATGGTAAAATATATGTATGGTTATCCACTTTAGAAATATTGGTTGGTGACGTAGCTATGATTATCGGCTACAATTAAGTCCCGTAGCTGTGCAATTCTTAAGGGAAAAGGCAGTGCCTACCGCTGTCTTAGAAGGAGTAATGGACTGATAATGACTGAAACGACTAATGAGGCTGTAACGGAAGCCCAACTGAAAAAAGAATTTGACGATTTGTACATGCATATCTTCAAGTACATCGGCGACTTCGTTTCCATTCCCACTCAGAAGTACAATCTGACTTTTGAAGCCTACATGGTAATGGACAACGTGGCCCGAAGCAAGAACGGCCAAACCTTAGTTGAGTTAGCTAAGTTAGAGGGCGTCTCTAAGAGTGCGATTGCACGGCAAGTCAACGTTTTGCTGAAAGAAAATTACGTGATGCAAAAGGTTGATCCTAACGACCGGCGGGTGAAGTATATTACCTTAACGGCTGCCGGGAGTCGGGTTCAACGGAACTTGGCCCAAGCTACGGACGAACGGTTCCACCGATGGCTAGGTTTCTTCGGCAAGGACGAAGCTGAGCACTTCATCGAGGTGCTCCACAAGGCGAACGAACGTGCCATTGCGGCTGGCTTTGTCGGTTTTGATAGCCTACATGATAAACGGCGGAACTCTAACCGGAGCCGCCGGAGTTAATCAAATAAAATTTCTGAGACGACGACCCGGTAAAATGATCGGTCGTCTTTTTTTGTAGCTGACGAGCTTGGTTAAGCGTGTTGGCACTGCAGCTGCCAGGGATTTCGTCTGCTGTGGGGGCGCTTCAGTCTTCTCGCTCGCTTAGCAACGATGTGGTGGATTCACGCAATCGGTTTCTGTAATCGCTTTTCATGTCACGAAAAAAACGCTAGGAACTGTCCCCGTCAATGCAGACAATTCTAGCGTTTATTATTTAGCAGTCGAAATCAGACAGTTCAGCTAAAGGTTGAAAGCCAAAATGTTTGCGTTACTCTTACGACAGTAGGAATTGTCACGGTGAAACTAGTGAAAATAGTCGCACGCCAACCGCCGGGGACGCCACTTGCTATGGTGGAGAATGCCTCCAGCCAAAGGACGGGCCTCCAATTCGACTGAAAGCTACCAAGTTCAGGTGTCTCTCAGATCGTCCCACGATGTAAGCTGGAGACCCCCGACTAACATTGTCGACATGGCTAATTGCATCCCTGATGGCGTCCGGATACGATTATACGATTGTGTCCGTCAATTTCAACCTTCAGCAGGGCAGCTAAAACCAGTCTATTTGACTACCTGGTAAGATGTTGGCAGAGACTAGTTTAAAAGATCCGGATTGATCCGGTGGTCCTTGAAGTAGAACTCACGGTCGTGGTCGTTGACCGGACGCATGACGTGGCAAGGGTTGCCGACCGCCACCACGTTGTCCGGGAGATCCTTGGTGACGATGCTACCAGCGCCGATGACGACGTTGTCACCGATCGTGATGCCGGGAAGGACGATGACGCCTGCACCGAGCCAACAATTTTTACCAATATGGACCGAGGCATTGTACTGGTATTCCTGTTGACGTAACTCGGGTAGGATGGGGTGACCGGCCGTAGCAATGGTCACGTTCGGACCGAACATGGTGTGATCCCCGACGTAGATGTAGGTGTCATCGACCATGGTGAGATTAAAGTTGGCGTAGATGTGTGCGCCAAAGTGGACGTGGTGCCCACCAAAGTTACTGTGAAATGGTGGTTCAATATAGCAATCCGGGCCGATACTAGCGAACATATCCTTGAGCAGAGCCTGACGTTTGGCACCTTCTGTCGGGCGAGTCTGATTGAAGTCGTAGAGCTGGTCTAAACATTTCTGCTGTTCGATGGCGATACTATCGTCTCCAGGCAGGTAGAGGTCAACGGTGTGCAGTTTGTCTTTTTCCATGTGAACGGATCCTTTCGGGTGGCTTGCCGACTGGCATTACGCGTCAATCGCAGCCATTAGTCTACGTTCATTATACAACAGGAGAATGACGAACATCACGATGTAAAGAATCAACGGCAACCACGCGTAGTTGAGTGTGATCATGTGTTGGGTCGCGACATTTTGTGTGTGATTAGCGACGTAACCCGAGAAATGAAAGAGGCCCGCGGTTACCAGACCGCCTAAGCCCAGCCCAACGTTGACGCCGAAATCGTCAGTTGACGCCAGGATGCCCTCAGCCTGAATGCCCATCGCCATCCCGTAGCGAATCGTATCGGCAATCATGATAGAGACGAGGCCGATGATCAGGCCATTGCCGATCGAATTGATTAGGATGCCGGTAAATAAGACGATGAGTTGGTTGAGTAAGACGCCAATCGTCAGAATCAGTTGGCCCAAAGCAGCCAGGGCGATGCCACCGAGCATGGTGTGCTTTTTGCCCCAGCGGTCGGAGACGTGAATAATGAGTAGCACGCCGATCAACGCGGCAAAGGTAAAGCTGTTGGCCCATGGGACCAGCGCCTCACTGTGTTGAATGTATTTGAAATAGTAAATAGTGGTTTGATTTTTAATCGCGGTAGTCAGCCAGTAGAGTAAGATGACCACGGAAATGACCAGCCACGGCTGATTTTTACGCAACATGGTCCCAACCGCTCGCCAGGATTGATGCGACCGTTCGGGGTTGGTGAAACGCTCGCGGACGTGGAAAAAGGTGTTCCAGATGAGTGCGAGAGAAATCAGGCCAAACAAGGCGATAGTCAACAAAAATCCGCGTTGTTGGCTACCATGGCCAAAGAAGGCGACCAGGGGCAGGGTGAAAATGGCTACGATGATTTGTACGGAACTGCCACCGAATTGGCGAATGACACCAAGCAGAGTCAGTTCCTGTGTGTTTTGGGTCATGGTTGGTAGAATCGACGTGATGGGGAGGTTGACGGCGGTGTAGAAGAAGCCCAGTCCCAGATAGGTCACATAGGCCCAGATCAATTTGCCACTGCCGCTAAATGGTGGGGTGACAAAGGTCAGGACGGCGAAGAGCACGTAGGGGAGTGCGTACCAGAGAAAGAACGGCCGACTCTTGCCCCATTTGGAATGCGTCCGGTCAATCATGAGGCCAATGACGAGGCTTTCGACCACGTCGGCGAGACGGGCCACGATGAAGAGAATGGCGGCGGCACTAGCGGACAGGCCGTAGACGTCGGTGTAAAAGAAAAGTAGGTAAGTGGTCATCATCTGAAAGACCAGGTTGTCGGCCGCGTCGCTGAGACCGTAGCTGATACGTTCCGGCCATTTTGTTTGCCAAGTGTGATTCAAAGGGCAAGCCTCCTAAAGTTTACAAGCACTGAAATTAAGGGATGCAAAAGGGCCAACTGACGAGGCGATATGGTCGTGTCCGGTTGGCCCGTGACGTGATTACTTTTTGTTTTTCTCGGCGACCAAACGACGGTAGACTTCGGCGCCAACTAAATCGTTGGTGACCATCCACGCAATGTGGCCGAGAGATTCGGAGATGTGTTCCTCTTTGGGTTGATTCTCGGGAGCGGGAACGGTGCCCATGAGTGGCATGATGCCGAGGTGAAAGGCGACCCAGATGGCGAGGCCGAACCAGGTGCCAGCGTCCTTCTTAACGGCGGGAATCTTCTCACCGATGAGTTGATAGAGGACGGCAAAGGTGGTTGAGAAGCCAAAGTGAATCACATAACTGACCCACGGTAGTTCATGACCGGAGTAGTGATAGGTGGCGTGGGTCACCTTAGTGGGGACGCCGAACTGCTCGAGTAAGGTCTGTGGTGGATTGGTCGCGTCGCGTGCTTCAGTCCGTGGGGGCAAGACATTCTCCCACCCGAGTTTGACCAAACCAGAAATAACGCCGGCAGCACCGCCAGCAATTACGGCAGCCTTCAAATCGAGGGGATGTCGATTTTTAGATTTAAATAAGGACATAAGTAATTCCTCCTTCAATGTTAATCACAGGTTAGAGTATAGGCCTCTCAAGATAGTTTGGGTGAAAATAAGCTTGTAGCGTGATACACAGAATCTATGGCCTGAGAGTGGCTGGGAGCTGGTCGCACTGCGGCTGCCAGGGATTCCGCTTGCTGTGGGGAACGCTTCCAGCCAAAGGACGGGCTTCCAGCTCGCCTGAAAGCCGCCAAGATCAGGCGTCTCCCAGGTCGTCCCACGATGTAAGCCGGGAAAACTCCGACTAACATCGTTGACACGGCTAGCTCCATCCCTGGCTGCCTTCGGCTCTGATTGTGCAGGTAATTCCAATCACTAAATTCCAAGTGGTTGCTAAAGTTTAAGCATAATTCAACAGCGATCCTAGCGGCATGATTCATGTCGCCTCAAACCAACTAGGTCAGCCGAGAGGTCGGCAGATATGGGCTCAGGCGCGTCGTTCTACTTAGTCGGCAGGTGGGTTTCCTGCTGGCTTAGTAGAAAACCAAGCTTGGAGACTCGGTCCTTTCGAGGCTTCAAGTTGTGTTCGCACCGTTCCAGCCCATATCTGCCGGCCGGTAAGGCGATGGTTGGCCGACGTTGCCTAGTCTTAGACCCAATATCGTTGTGCCAACGATCATAATGTGTGTTTTGGAACTTTCAATCTTTAGAACCCAACGTTAAGCGGAAAATTTTAGAATATGGTAAGGTGGAAAACGTAGGGATTGAGACGAGACGAAGAGAGGAGTAACGGGATGCAACCAACTTTTAAGTCAGGTTATATCGACATCAAAGATGCCACCCAGAACAACTTGCAACACGTGAACTTACGGGTACCCAAGTACCAGACGACGGTGTTTGTCGGCCTGTCGGGGTCGGGAAAATCGTCGCTGGTGTTCGACACGATTGCGGCGGCCTCGCGGCGAGAACTGAATGAGACGTTTCCTAGTTTCACCCAGCAATATCTGCCGAAATTCGGGCAACCCCACGTGAAAGATATCGAACACTTGCCGGTTGCCATTGTCATCGCGCAACAACGGCTGGGTAAAAACGCACGGTCCACACTGGCAACGTACACCGGCATTTATTCCCTGTTGCGCCTGTTGTTCTCACGGATTGGCAAGCCGTTTATCGGATATTCAGACAGCTTTTCGTTTAACCTGCCACAGGGGATGTGTCCGGCTTGTCAGGGCCTAGGGTACGTGGATGACATCGATGAGGACAAGCTGATCGACCCAGAGAAGTCGCTGAATCAGGGTGCAATTACCTTTGTCAGTTTTGGGCCAAATACCTGGCGTTGGCGGCGGTACGCGACGAGTGGCCTGTTCGACGACGACAAGCCCATCAAGGACTATACGGCCGAGGAATACGACCTCCTGATGCATGCCCCACAACAGAATCTGAAACATCCGGGCAAAGGGTTTCCGCGTACGGCCTTGTACGAAGGTGTCGTGCCACGGATTCGGCGGTCGGTGATCGGCAAAAAGGAAGCGGAACATCACCGCGACGCCATCGCTGAGATTGTGACCCGCAAACCATGTCCCGTTTGTCACGGGACACGGTTAAAGCCAGAAGTCTTGACTAACCACATTAATGGCCATAACATTGCTGAAATCAGTGCGATGGATCTGCGGCATGTGCTGACATTTTTACAGGCTATCACCGCGCCACTAGCGACCGACGTGGTTCGGGAGCTCAGCACCAAGATACAATCGCTGGTCGACATTGGTCTGGGTTATCTGACGCTCGACCGGGGAACCAGCTCATTGTCCGGTGGTGAGGCGCAGCGTATCAAGATTGCTAAATACCTGACGAGTGCACTGGTCGACATGGTCTACATCCTAGACGAACCCAGTGTGGGCCTGCATCCACATGACATTCAGTTGATCAAACAAGCATTGACCAAGTTAAAGGAAAAAGGTAACACCATTTTAGTGGTTGAACATAATCCGGCGATGATCACCTTTGCCGATTACGTGGTTGAAATGGGCCCGCAGGCCGGTCAGGGCGGTGGAACCGTCACGTTTACTGGAACGGTCTCTGAACTATTGGCATCGGAGACGTTGACTGGAACCTGGTTACGCAAGGCGCATCATTGGGGTACGGAACGTCATGCCAGTGGAGAACTGGCGTTGCGGCACGTGACCCGGAACAATCTACAAGACGTTAACGTCGACGTGCCCCTGGGCGTGATGACCGTGATTTCCGGGGTCGCTGGGTCGGGGAAATCTTCATTGGTGACGGCGTTGAAGGACCAGCTCCACGAGGCGTACATCGATTTGGCACAGACACCAGTGGGCATCAACATTCGCTCGACACCGGCCACTTACCTGGGAATTTTGGACGATATTCGGAAGCTATTTAGCCAGGCGAACGGCCGCGTAGGGACTAGTTGGTTCAGTTATAACGGTAAGGGCGCCTGTCCGCGGTGTAAGGGCAAGGGCGTCACGATTACTAACATGGCGTTCATGGACCCCGTCGTCCAGACCTGCGAGCTGTGTCAGGGCAAACGGTACAGTGAAGAGGCACTGCAATACGCTTATCGGGGTAAAAATATTGCGGAAGTCCTCCAACTGTCGGTCAAGGCAGCCGCGGATTTCTTCCAGGATACGCCAAAATTAGCGGCGAAGTTGGCTAATTTGGATCGTGTTGGTCTGGGCTATTTGACACTGGCCCAACCCCTGACGACGCTGTCGGGTGGTGAACTGCAACGGTTGAAATTGGCGGTTGAATTAGGGAAGCAGGGGACGATTTACCTGCTGGATGAACCCACAGCTGGGTTGCACTTAAAGGATACGGCGCGATTAATGACGCTCTTCAATGACTTGGTTGCAGCGGGGAACTCACTGATCATCATCGAACACAACCTGGCCGTCATTAGTCAGGCAGACTGGTTGATCGACGTGGGGCCGGATGCCGGTCGTTATGGCGGTCGAATCCAGTATAGCGGTACGCCACGCGAGGCGATTAAGGTCGCTGACTCGCGGACTGGAGTGGCGTTGAAACAGTGGATTAATGAAAATTGAGTAGAAATTGAAAGTGGGACAAAGGGCGATTAGCTGTTTTTTATCCCACGTTTCAGCAATATAGACTTGAAAATACGAAAAGAGTCTGGGGTTTTGTCCCAGGCTCGATTTTTGATGCGATTAGAATAGGGAACTGTGCGTCCCAATTGCGATATAGATTGTCATTTCTTTATCATGATAGAAGACTAGTAGATGATCACCACTATGACCATCAAAGTGCAGCTCGAGAACCTGAATTTTAATATTTTGGTCGAAAACGAATCGCCTTTTGAGTTGTTTTCGCCAGGTGGAGTGGATGAACATAGAAATAGACAAGAATTGGTTTTCCGCTTAAAAAACAATGTTTAATGTAGTCCCATGGAGAACGTTGCTGAGAATCAAAAGGGACTTGAACGTTGAAAATTGGGGACCAGCGCGAATCATTTTTAACCCGCTTAAACTGTTTTTTGAAATGGGTTGTTGCATTTAGAACATGACTCACTCGTTCAAAGCACGTTCAAATTCTTCAGAGGTATGCCCACCGGAAAGTGGTTTATTTTTAGCCATATGGTCGACCATTTCTAGGATGGAGGCTGTCACTTCAGAGTTGGGTTCTAAAAAGTCTTCGGGTAAGCCGTTATTGGCTACAGAGGTTAATACGAGTTGCAGGTACTCAGAGAGTGTAAAGCCATCGTGTTCTAATACTTTTTGCGCACGGGCGCTAATGTCAGATTGAATATTAATTGTAATCTGTTCCAGGTCTTCATTTTGCATAATGGTTGCCTCCAAAGTGTATTTTACGTTGTTTAACAGACAAAGTAACTATAGTGTTTTTTAAACTAGCAAGGCCCAATTCAAAGAACAAAATAGGTATCACTTAAGCATACAGGATAGTCGATCAGAAGTATCGAAACATACGTTTGTCTAGAGTGGCTTATGCTAAATGCTGTGATTCTTTCGGAAAAGTGTATCTTAATTAAAGACATAATATTCGTCTTTAAACGGATTTATTTGCCGTTAAATATTGACCATCATAATGGCTCCTACCAATCAAGATGGCTAGTCCAATGGTTTTAGAAATCAATTTCTTCAAGTTGAAGTACAAAACACATGTTCGCTTTTCGACGAAGTTATGGTAGACTAAAAGCACTGAATTTTTCCCAGAAAGGATGTTTCCTATGCCGACCACTATTCTGACTCCCGCCGAAAACCGATTTCTTCAGCTTAGTCAACGGGCGCTGAAGCTACCCGATTTAACGCGATTAATGCCGCTGTTACGCGACCATCCCACCATCAAGGATACCAGTGACTTTTTGCCACGCTCGGCCAGACAAGCGTTATTGGACCAGCGAGTGGACTGGCTAGTGGCCGGCAGTGACGCGTGGAAGTTATTAGCAGAGTCGCCATATGTCATCAATCCCAGTAATCAGCGGACGGACTGGCGTCACTGTGCCTTGTGCCACAAGCCGGTGCGCTACGAATATCACGTGGTGTTGCGTCAGGATGGCCATAAAATCGTGGTTGGTTCGGAGTGCGTCAAGAAGTTTATGAGCGACGAGATGCAGTACCTGATGACCATCACCACGGAGGACAACATCCATGCGGTGGCGCAGTACGACGATTTGACCGCCCACTATCCGCAGGTTCCGGAGATCATGTGGGACCAGGAAGCCTTGCCCAACCTGCCCAAGCAGCAGCATCAGCGCCATCGATGGGTCCAAAAAGGGACGCGCAGTACGGTGACCGGCTACCTGAAGTATCGGTCGACAGTGGTTCCTGACAATCAGCTCTCTCCTTACTTAACGGCATACTCGGACTTACAGACTGCTGACCGCCAAGCAACGGCAGCGTTAGTGGAACAGCAACAACAGCGGAAACGGCAAGCCCAGCAGGTCGCCGAGCACGATGAGCAAGCCGCCTGGGCCGCGGCGGACGCAGCCCAAACGGCTACTGAGAAACAGTTGCGGGCGTCTGCGGACTACCAAGCGTATCTAACGGCGGTGGGGGCACTGATCGTTCAGCGTTTATCGCTGACAGCGTTCAAGGCCCAGTTGGCAAAATTGACTATGCCGCGCAGTCTCCAAAAATTAATAAACTCGTATCAGCTGGGTGTGATGGCCACAGAATTCGCACAGCGTGGCGAGATTACCGCCGTACGGTTGCAAATTGTGCCCCGGTATCTGGTGGCGGACTTGAATCGGGTGAGTCGCCACCTTGCTGCCCAACGCCAACGCGACTGGGACGACGAAGTGTTCAATGTGGCAGTTGGATTTGACCTGACGCCGGCACAACGACAAAAAGCGGTAGTGCTGCTCCAGAATAGTTGGGAAGGTCGCCAAGTTCCGGCGAGCGTGTACGCGGACCTGATGACGCTCAAAGAACGATTAGCACAAGGCCAGGCATTACCACAGTGGCCGGCAGCAGTGACCCGGGCCTTTCAGCAACGACTCGACCGGCAACCACAGGCGGGATGGGTGCCGGCACGAAAGAATCATGTGACGCCACAGCAGTTGCGGCAGTTAGTGGAATCGAAGACGGATTTTGAACAGGTCACGGCGCAGTTTCACCGGCTATACGCGCTACCACAGGCTGAAGCGGACGTGACGTTGTCAGCACTAGCTCACTATTATTTAACCGTGCAAGATCAACAGGAGAAACGAACGGCAGCGACACAACGGTTGGTGGAGCAACTATTAGAAAAATAGACGATTATTTTTTAACACCATAAATACTAAATCTTTGGTGAGTGTAAATGAAAAAGGCTAGTCTGATTTTTTTCAAGGACTAGTCTTTTTTGACGCTTACTTTAGCTTTCCATTCATAAACTGTGCTTCACCATTTCCAAAACTCCAATCGGCCTTGGTGTTGGTGGTGATGTTGACCATGACATCCGCGGGTGCCACGTTCGCACGAGCTTCCAGCTCCTTGACGAGTCGGGCGTAAAAGCGCTCCTTATCGGCTTCCTCGCGGGGACTGGAGGTGAGGCTAAAGACCATGACGTCTTTGGTCCGGTCGAGACCCAAGCCCACGTCGAGGATGATCATTTCTTCTGGATCGTGTTGCGTCACAATCTGATAGCGGTCGCGCGGCAGCAGGTGAAGTTCTTCGGTAGCGACCTGATAAGCGATATCCAGGATATTCTTGATTTCGGCCTTACTGCGGCCACGGTACATATCTACTCGCATTAACGGCATAAGTTTTCCTCCTAATAGAGAACCAAAATGGACGACGACAATTGGTTGAGCGCCCTGATTTTACCAACTGTGATGGGGAAAGTCACGTGAGTTGAATGGTGGCTCATGGCACGTCGGGCAGGACGACACCAGTGCTGGCGATGTTTGGATATGTCTCGTAAACGACAGGATTAATTAAGAGGGGAAGATTATGACCTAATAGGTTTTCTGTGGGCAATGACCGTTACAATCTGATGACCTTAGTTGACAGAAAAATTAACGGTCAAAATTGATAATTATCAAGAAGATAGTTAAATTTTGAGAATGTGAGGTTAAAAAATACTAGTGATTAATTGCTAGCAATAGAAAATTGACCGTTTTTTTTAACGAGTGTGAGATTGCCAGAATTTGGTGGGTGTGGCAAACAGGTGTTGGGTAACAGAAATGATAAAGTGTGAGATAAAAGCTAGAGCCGTAAGGAGTTGGAACAATGTCAAACAATATTTAAATCTATCGTATGATAGAAAAATGACTTGGTAATTGCCAAAAATACGGTTTAGTCGTTTATAGGGGGTACGCTAGATACGACATACTGTGAATAATAATCCGGGGTTTGGAAGTGCTACAAACGCCATTACCTCAGGCGTTAAGGCACAAATAACTATTAAACTCGTTTTTTAGACGATAATTGAACTGTGGGGCGTACAAAATAGCCAATATTCGATGTGGAACACACTTAAAATCCGTCTAAAAGCTGATTTAGAAGGCTTTTAGACTGTTTTAAGTTTATTTTAAAAAAACTTTTATTTTTTGGTCGAAAAAGGTTTACAAGTTAACTGCTTAGCCATATAATGATGTTGTTACATAGTTAAGCAAATGTAACGGGTATTGCGAACCTAAGCATTTACTACTGAGACAAACGACTAATTCATCACTACTATGGGAGTGGTAATTAGTTAAGGGCCACAGTAAAGACTATCGTTGAAAAGTTTAGCTGTTACGGAAATCATACAAGAGGGGTGCATGAATCATGAACAAAACAGTAAGTAGTTTATTATTAGCCGGGGCATTGTTATTAGGTTCCGTTGCGCCAGTAGTTGCCAATGCGGCAACCGGAGACGATACAGGTAAAACTGGTCAAACTGAAAACACAATTACATTTACTAAGCCAGATGGGACTAACGTTGACCCTGCTGACCCTAACAATCCTGGAACTAAGGATCCTAATGGCGGCAATGGTGGTGTTGATACACCAGATCCTACTAAGACAGGTGATTTAACCTTCTTATATGTTTCTCCTAACATGGACTTTGGCTCACATGTGTCTGCAACGTCCGTGACGAGTTCAAACAAGCCAACAGTAACAACTGCCGACTTAGGGACTACGAAGACTAATGCAAATCTTCTTACTGAAGTTCAAGATACTCGTGGGACTAACGCAGGTTGGACAGTCAACGTAACTGCTGACCAAATGAAGGATACGGCCGGAGATGTCTTAAAGGGTGCTACCTTGCAGCTGGATGCCAGCAATGCAACCATTACGAATTCGGCTGTTTCTGATACAAGTACCGGGTACAACAAAGGCGATCAAAATTTACCTGCCGGAATTGTCGGTAGTGATGGGACAATTAGTACCGACACAGCAACCCACACGATTTACTCAGCACAAGCTGGTAGCGGGATGTTAGTTACTGCTTTCCAGCTGGCTCCAGAAAATATTACATTAGGCTCAATTCCAGCCAACGTTAAGGCCGGGACTTACACGGGCAACCTGAACTGGACTTTAACTGACACACCAGGTGCTTAATATTTAAAGACGGCAAAGGTGTTCATATCTTAAAAATGAGCACCTTTTTCGCTTACATAGTAGTACCATTAAGGTATTACAGAATTTATCAAATAACTTAACTAGGGTAAGTAGGGGTGTAGGATGCGCGGGTTTAAGAAGATTCAACTCATGTTTCTATTGGTTGTTGGTATGATTGTTGGGGGTAGTGTCCCACTGATTGCGAGCGCTGCTTCAGCTGGTGAGATTGGTTTCAACGTTTCAGCTCAGATTCCTAAGAATCAAATCAATAAAAAAAATACATTTTATGATTTACGGATGAAATCTGGTCAGACCGAAACACTGAAAGTAAAAGTATTCAACGTAAGCAATCAAGATGTGACCGTCAGATCAGCCATTCATACAGCTTGGACTAGTTCAGGTGGTGCGATTGAATATGTTAAGCCGGGAAAAACATTCGATTCATCGTTACGTTACAAGATGAGTGATATTAGTAAGATTCAGGGAAAACAAACATTTACGATTCCTGCCAAGGGCTCAAAAGTTGTGACGGCCACTGTTAAGATTCCTAAGACAAACTTCAATGGGGTCATCTTAGGTGGTTGGTATTTTGAACGTGCTGATAGTAAGGTCACTGGTACCGTTAAGGGCGCTAATAATATGACCAACAAGTATTCTTATGTCATTGGTATGAAGTACACAATGGGTAAGGTACCTAGCCCATCGATGAGTCTAGGCAAGGTTACTGCTGGTCTAGGAGACTATCACCGTGGGGTTATCTCTGACTTGCGGAATACGACGGCGGTTATTATTCCTAACTTGAAGATGGATACGACTATTACGAACCGTGATGGGGGTGCAGTTGTTAAGCATGCCAAACTAAAAAATGTTCAAATGGCACCTAACACGACTTTCAATTATGCTTTACTTTATGGGAAGACGCCGATGAAGGCTGGTAGTTATCATCTCCATATGGTAGTCAAGAACACTGATCATAAATGGGTTTTTGACCGGAACTTTACGATTACGCAAACGCAAGCTAACAATGTTAATAAAGGATCCGTTGAAACGTCGGGCATCAGTATTTGGTTATTAGTCGCTTTAGGTGCGTTAGGGATGTTGTTACTGATTCTTTTGATTCTATTGATTATTTACTTGATTCGTCGCCGTCGTCGTGATGATGACGAGGATGAAACTGAATAACGAGTTAAATCGTTGTGGAGAGGGGGCGTTGCTCATGAACAAGACACTTAAGCAGCTAATGTTGGTGCTCACACTGGTTCTTGGACTAGGCATGGGGACATCAACGCTCGCTAAGGCTCAGACGACAGACACTGGTTCGACCAGTGTGGGGATTACTTTTACAGGAAATAACTCGAGAACCAGTACAACGACTCCGGTAACCCCTACGGTTAAGGACGGTAGTGACGGGGATGCCATCAATGATACAATTCCGGATGGGACCAAGGTTACCAAAACGTCAACGCCTAAAACGGGGAGTGCCGCTGACACGGTGACGCCAGTAAGTACAAGCACGGCGTCACCAAGGAAGGGTGGTTCCGGCGTTGCGGCAGTCAAATCGACTATGGCAGCGTTGGCAGCTGGTCGGTTGCCCCAAACGGGTGAAGTTCAAAGTATTTTAGCAGATTTAGTAGGGATTCTACTGTTGATGGTCTTGATCTTAGGATTGGTCGTATATCACCAAGCACGCCTGCTAAGGGAGAGGGAGTGAGTCGAGATGAAGCTACGTAAATTCATGCGACAACTTGGCTTATTGCTTGCCGTGGTGCTGGGCGTTGGTTTGATTGGTGAAAAATCAGTGGAAGCAGCATCGTTGCCAGCTGGCGTTGGGCCATTAAGTACGCAATCCGCTTATTATGAGGCGCGAACGGATAATGCTCCCATGTATATTGGGCAAACCTCTATTGGGTCTACGACAGGGCAAACTTCCCCTGCTTGGACGATTTCTACAAGACCGAAGCTACAGGCACCAATTGCGGCCAATGGTCGTTCCAGCAATGGTCGAATTACAGATAAAACGACCAAGATCTATATTCTGCTGAGTGGTTCTTTTGGGGTTCCAAGTTATGGAAGTACCAAAATTACTAGTATTAAGCCGGTAGTTATGGCTTCAAATGTAAATCCAGCGAGAAAAGTTGCCGAAGGGACAAATTTGCTTGGCAGTACCACGTCTACTTCGAGTTTGACGGTGTCATCGAACTATTACGAGATGGATGTTGATTTATCTGATCTCCGCAATTCACTGCCGTTAAACTTTGGTTTTGCAGTGACATATAGTAATACGTCTACTACTGATTATCTAATATACGCGAGAGTTGATGTGGATTCTGCTCTTGAAGCAGCTTGGGGCGGTACCACGTTTGACCCTGTTTTCTATTTAAATGGAACTTATAAAGCTACCCAAGGCGGTAATGTTAAGCAACTTAGAGGTTCAGATAAGACTATTACTGGCGGTGCCGGTCAGCCAGGATTGAAGACAGAGCTGTCACTAAGCAAAGATGGTAATGATAATACTTATTATGGTGTAATAGACCCAGATGGTACATTTACGTTTAATCTTAGTGATTACCTTGCGAACATGGCAGATGCAAGTACTGGAAGGACTGCTGCTATGGTTACTGAGTATGATGATATGGGAGACAAAGTTTCTGTTTCGGCTAACTATGTAAAGACTTTAGATATTTCTCCAGATGAGGCTAACCTCGATATTGATCCCAATACGAGTGAAGACTTAAAAGGTGAATCTGATAGTGAAATTTTAAGTTGGATTGCTAAACAGGCGGGTGTGTCCGTTTCTTATTTGGATACCCATTATAATTTGAGTGATGTTACATTGAAGTCTGACCAAACCGGGTTGGGTGCCAAAATTGCTGCTTTAGCGAATGGTGATTCTTTAATTGTGAAGATGGGTGCAACTAACTCAGATGGTGTCACAACGGATGGAACTTCTAATATTACTCTTACACGGACGACTGGTGAACTTAGATTTAGCAGTATCAGCTCACTCATGGACTTCGGCTCAGTAGCCGTACCATCTAAAGAAACCTTGTTCGCGCCGACAACGACACCGGATGTTTCCATCACTGATACGCAGGCTTCTGGCACGCCGTGGTACGTCACGGCACAAGCCAGCGAGCTGACGTCTAATGATGGTCGGACGCTGAACGGTCACATGGTCTACGTCGACAGCGATGGCAATAAGCAGTCCATGTCGAGTGCCGTATTAGTTGCGGCAGGGCAGCGTGATCGGAGTATCACTTATCCGCTCAATACTGCTAAAGGTTGGTCAACGACCAATCAAAGTCTGACCAGTCCAGCTAATGGCATGTATCTTGATGCGTTACCAAGCATTTATTCCGGAAGTACGTCCACGCAGTACACGGGAACGATTACCTGGTTACTCGAGAATACGCCGGACGCCATTGGCACGGATAACAGCGGTCCTGATACCAGTGATAGCAGCAGTAGTAGTAATAGCGGCAGTAGTAGTGATGAAAGCAGTAATGAAAGCGGTAATGAGAGTGGTGGAGAGACTGGCAGTTTGGGTGGTGGTGACAGCACCCAAACCAGCTCTACCAGTTCATCCGTCTACAATGCTTTCGGTTAAATTAGAATGAATATAGGTCACTTTGCTTCCTTACCAATTCTAGGGTGAGAAAGCAAGGTGACTTTTTTTGTATAATTGTTGTTAAACGGTATTGGCCTGCAAATGACCGAAAGTCTCTTAGTGGGCCAGACGCTGGGTCTATTGTTTAGTGACCGGCCAAACTGGAATATCCAGAAATGGGCGGTAGATGGGAGGGTTAGAAGAGATACCATCTTTGTTTTAGAAAGATTAAAATCAGATGAGAAAAAGGTGATATAATACGTTTATTCCTATATTGCGCGGTTAAAAATAATGTAATTAAGACAGCGAGGCGCCCATGACAACCACCAACACCCAAACCATTCGTCAACTGCTAGCTGGCCGCATACTCACCAACGTCGGCGACAGCCTGATCTATATGTCTGTATTGTGGGACTTTAATACACGCTATCAGTCGGCGTGGTTTGTCACGGCAGTCTTTGTGATCACGTCTGGAGTGGATGCACTCTCATTTTTGCTCGGCCCCATCTTGGATCGGGTGCGAGTAAAACGCGTGTTGGTTGGGGCAACTGGTAGCCAGGTTATTCTGGCCCTGGCATTGGTCGTCGTTCTAGCACTACGACTAAATGGAAGGTTCCTAGGTGGCCTCTTATTAGGTTTCCTCCTGCTATCGACCATCAGTTCAGCATTGATTTATCCCACCGAGGACAAACTCCTGCCGCTGCTTGTCAGTGGCGTCGACCTGTTGCACGTCAACGGGCTGTTTCAGATGAGCTATCAGGTACTGGACCTGATTCTCAACGGGGCTGTCCTGGGCCTCCTATCGGTTCTCTCCGTGCAGCACACGCTCCTGTTAGCGGTACCGGTCTTTGGCATCGCCCTGTTGGTCTTCAAGTTTCTGCGGCTTAGTCAAGCTAGTCCAGGACCCACAACCGATGAGCACTACGGGCAGTCGCTGAGATTGGGATGACAAACACTTGCGCAACACCCATTTATGCTGAAAGTATTGGTGCCATTTGCGCTAGTCAACCTCTTCTATGGGGCTGCCGATGCCGGTTTGCCACGGTTCGCACGGGTCTATCTGAGCAGGCAGGCGTGGGGGTACGGCGCCCTGCTGACGGGAATTGCCGTTGGCGGCTTGTTAGGCGCATTGTTGGTACAGAAATTGAGGCTCACGGGGAATCGGTTGATTACCTTTGCCGGTGGTTGCCTGATCTTAGGTGGCGGCTGTCGCCTGCTATTAGTCGTGAGTCGGCAAGGGGGTTTGGCGGTCCTCTTGATCTCAGTGAGCGCGCTGTTTGTCAGCATGATGAACATCAATTTTATCGCTTACGTTCAGTCGGCCTTTCCCAGTGAAATCTTGGGCCGCATTTCAACGATTAACGAAAGTCTACTCTCAGCCATGATTCCATTTGGCTCAGTGTTGGGCGGAGTCATGGTGACACATTGGGCGGTCATTTGGCCGCAAGTGCTCTATGGGGGAGTGACGGTGCTGACGGGGATGTATTTTCTAGTCGTTATCCAGCACGCCGAGTTCGACTAGAGAGGAGCTGACCGGCATGATGGTCTTTCTACACAACAGGCGCTATCGCCTGCTGACACTGGCAACGTTTGTCAGTATGTTGGGGTCGACGCTATTCAATATTGTTTTCGTGATTTACGCGTGGGGATAATTCTGGGGTCATTTACGCCGATGAAGCGGGTGGCCTGGCTGTCGATTCCGACTAACCTGACGCTGGTGATCGGTGTAAGTGGCGTCATCAGTGCCAATCTACTGTGGCTGCAGAACCGCTACATCCTGGTCGCCTGCATCTTGGTCAACGGGGTCCTGATTGGTTTACTCAATCCACGAATCCAAGCGGAAATGATTACAGAGTTGCCGGAAGAGGCGATTGGGTCGATTCTAAGCGTGTTTTATACCGTGATTCAGCTGACGGTACCGGGTGGTGCGGTCGTGTTTGCTTTCCTTGCGAACGGGTGGACGATGGCTATCGCGTGGATTGGCTTAGTGGCTGCCATCGTCGTTGGCTTGCTGTACGCAGAGGTTTTACGGCGGCGGCTAGCCCGGCCTTAGTTTGTTCATGGAGAAAACGGCGTCGTTGGCAACTACCTCTCGCTGAAAAGTGCGTATACTGAGAGCACTTTTCAAGGGAGGGGCGGGTCATCGTGAGTCGGAAACCATCTTTGTTGCAAACGCTGGTCACCATCACGCCGAGCCTAACGCGTTGGACCAATTACGAAATTACCTATATTGTCGGCTTGCCAGCGTATCTCATTTTGATTGTCCTCAACTGTCGCTTCATTGTTGGCAAATTTATCTTTAACTGGGACACGACGTCGTGGTACTTTACGCTGAGCTTTTGGCTGTTATTGCCGGTGGTGCGTATTCTGCTGGCCAAGCTGAACCAGAAGATGGTCTTTCACATTGACAAGCCGGTCCAGCGGCTGTGGGCGTCTTACTTCAACCTAGTACCGAGTGCCAGCTGGGACCCAAGCAGCCGGTTAGGGGTGAGCATTTTACTAATGGCGATGGGGATTGTGTTGGCGCCAGTACTACTAATTGTTTTGAGTGGAACGTATGGAATTTTGAAATTAATTGCGTAAAAAATCAGCGGTCACGTCTTCGTTTGAAGAGCGTGATCGCTGGGTTTAATATTACGTTACTTCTGAGAGTAATGTGTCCGACAAATATATATCAAAATATCATTGTCTTTAATAGTGTAGATAAGGCGATCTTTATGGTTCACACGCCGTGACCAGGTACCCGCATAATTTCCGTGTAAGGGTTCTGGTTTACCAATGCCAGTAAAAGGGTGGCGGGCAATGTCTCTGAGCAAGTTATTAACTCGTTTTAATGATGGTTTGTTGTTTTTTAGAAGCCATTGATAGTCTGTCCAAACATTTTCAGAAAAGTTATTGTTCATTATTTTTCTCTAGGTTCAATAAGAGTGTGGCATTCAGTGTGTCCAGTTTCGAATTGTTTCTTGGATTTATCGAGCCAAGCCAAATTTGCTGGATTTCCTAGGACAAATTGGTTCTCCAACATATTGTTATACTCTTCCTCGGAAATTACGATGGCATTACGGTTATTTTTGCGAGTGACAGTGATCGGTTCAAAGTCATCAGTAGCACGATCTAAGTAAAATCTGAGCTTTTTTCTGAAATCTGAATAAGTTGTGGCTTCCATTATTATTTCCTCCAATGCGACAAAGTGATATCTTCCAGTCTCGACTCAATGTATAAGATTACGTACCTAATAGCAAAGATAGTGGCTTGGTATATAGCCATTGTTTGTAGAACAGAAGTTGTTTTGAAATAACCAACGTCAGCTAGAGTATATGATCAAGCGGATTGGTCTACCACTATTTTTACCATGTTGATGTCATGAATGGAAGCTGGCGTAATCGTAATTCCTTTTTAATCAACTAGCATCAAGCGTAATATAATGTCTAAAATAGGTAAAAACCACCGGCCACATCTTCCCTAACGAAGACGTGGCCGGTGGTTTGTGATTCGTGATGAAGTATAGCATTGGCTAAGGGATTAGGGTAGGGAAACGCTCAGTGAAACGGGTGACTGATTATGAGTTTATTTTTAATGCGAAATTGACCGTTAATCTACGGACCGAGTCACGTCACGGGTCTTCGGTTCATGCAAAATATTTCCAATCGAAATCCCAAGTGAAATCAGCACTAACGGCCAACTCATCGTCAACGTATACAGCCAGAAATTCCCGGCATTGCTAGGCTTAAAGAAGTCCAGAATGTGCGTATGGGTCACGGCACTAACGGCGACCAGCAGACCAAACATGGCCAGCTGGCAGAGCAACCCACCGTACGTGGAGAAACGGTATTTATTGACGATGGCAGTGTCACTATCAATTTCCGCCGAGCCGTACAGCGTTTCGTTGATGGTTGGGTTATCGTAGCCCACGTACAGCGTAATCAGTAGGAGGCCAACCGGGTAGCTGCCGACCCACGGAACCAACAGGAGCACGTGACCAGCCACCAGACTGATTTGACTAAGGCGCAGGGCGCGGGCCTCATCGTGTTTCCCAAGGGCCTTGAAGACCGGGTAGCCCGTTTCAAAGCCAACCAGGTAGAGGGCAAAGACGGCATACATGCCACCGCTACCGAGATAGAAGTAGGCGAAGAAACTGTTGAACAGGAGTACGAGACTTACCAGAAATCCTCGGTTCAGGAGACGTACCTTGTAGTTAGGGAGAACGTGACGGTCGCTATAGAGCTCAATAGCGAGGATGACTAGCGCCACACCAATAATGGCGAGCACGATGCCACTGGGAATACTGACACTAGCCTTACGCAACGTCGTCAGCACGGCGATGACGGCAAAGCCAATCACTGACAGAATCCAGCGCCAAGTCTGTGTGATGCCATGCAGATGATGGGGCCGATTCTGGTAGAAGTCGTTGGTAAAGTTATCTAACAGAATGCCCCCGGGAACCGCGGCGAGGTACAGCAGGGCCAGTAGGACAAAGGTCAACGTGTAGCTCAACTTCGCCAATAGGTCCACGCCGATGACCAGTGCTAGTCCAGCGAAAATGGCCCAGTAGAGCCGCTTCATACGAAATTCGGTGGTTGCACTTAGGTGAAGTTTCACGGTCAAAAAGTACGGCCAAATTGTGGCGGCGCTATAGCCCCAGAGAAGGCTGCCGATGATCAGCCACCCGACGGCATCGGTTAGCGCAAAGGTCAGACTTCCCAAGGCGCCGAGCACCAGACTCAGAATCAGGTACGTCGTGGATCTCAAGTTCAGGCGTTTGGTATAAAAAATGCTGGCGGCACGGGAAATATAAAATGCTACCAGGGCAATCAGAAACGTTTCACTGTGGGTCGTCTGGTACTTGGTTAGAATCAGCACGTAGGGCAACATAATGCCGATATTTGCCAGAAAGTTCAGGGTGCCCACAGAAAAGTCGATGCCACTTTGTCTCAGCCGGTTCACCCGACCATCTCCTCTATTAATCATTTACAACCCAGTATAGCATAGTGATTAGGTTGGATGAAAAATGACCGCGTTCCGGCTCTGATGGCGTGCTAGTGGTTTTGTTGCGGTGATAATTGTTGGGATTTTATGGTTGGGGGGATGACTGGTCTATTGGGGCTATCTGAATTGGTCGCGTAGACTAAAAAACGCCGCGGTAGGTAAGTTGGTTCAGGCTTACTGTGGCGTTATGTTTAGTTGAACTTAGACTTACAGCTGAGGTTGAAAGTTCCAAAACACACATTATGACCGTTGTCACAACGATACTGGGTCTAAAATTAGGCAACGTTGTCCAACCATCGCCTTACCGGCCGGCAGATATGGGCTGAATCGGTGCGAACACAACTTGAAGCCTCGAAAATACCGAGTCTCCAAGCTTGGTTTTTGTAAGTAACTGCGCAGCCAAAAGAAGGTGATGGTCGAAATTAAAATGTCGTTCACCGCTTGTTCGATGAAACCTTGCCAAGCAATCAGCGGAAGTGAAATGAGTGCTAACAAAGGAACAGAGACAAACAGCCGGTACGCGTCCAATCGGGACGACACCAGCTGTTTTAAGCTTTTTTAGTAACAAAGAAATCAGAATTAAATGATAACAAAGGATAACGCGACCAACCGATTAGTGTTCCGAAGACGTCTTGGGAGTAAGACGCTTTTCGATGAAGGAGAGGACCAAGTCGGTGATAATCGCCATTAACGCGGTCGGTAACGCTCCCGCCAGAATAATTGCACCACCGTTCGTCGCGTTGGTCCCACGGATGATGATGTCGCCCAGACCGCCGGAACCGATGAACGAGCCGATCACGGTAATCCCAATACCGATGACCAGCGCGTTACGGATGCCAGCGATAATGACGGACAGCGAGAGGGGAATCCGGATGGTCATCATGACTTGCCAGCGGGTCATCCCCATTCCCTTACCGGCGTCCAAGACGTCTGGATCGACGCTCAGCATGCCGGTGTAGGTGTTCTTGATGATTGGTAGTAGGGAGTACAGGAAGACGGTGACCACGACGGTCGTTTGCCCCAGCCCTAGTCCCAGCATCAGAATGGACAGCATTGCCAGGGAAGGTACGGTCTGAATCACATTGGCCGCTCCAATGATCACTGGCGAGAGCCGCCGGTACTGTGAAATCCAGATACCCAGTGGAATCCCAACAATGGCGCCCAACAGGACACCGTAGATGGAGACCAGAAACGTTTGGTTAAATTGACTCAACACGTACATCCCGTTGTGGGAGAAGTAGTAGATTAATTGACCCCATAAGCCTAAGTCTTTCACGTTACTTGCCCCCTTCGAAATAGTGGTGTTGTTTCAAGAAATTCGTCGCGACCGTCTGTGGTTCTTCGAGTTGGTCGTCGACCTGGTAGTTTAACTTTTGCATGGTCGTCAGTGAAATCTTGCCAACCAAACGATTCAGCACGCCCTTCAACGCGGGATGCTGCTTTAAAATAGCATCCGTAGCGACGGGGCTGGCGTCGTATGGTGGGAAGAACTGCCGGTCGTCTTTTAGTAATTTCAGATGGTAACTGCCGACCCGGCCATCGGTGGAGTAGCCTAGAATGGCGTCCATCTTATCGGCGGACAGCGCGTCGTAAAGCAACCCGGTCTGCATCGGTAAGACCTTGCCAAAGCTGTAACCGTACATTTTTTGGAAGGCAGGATAGCCGTCGCCTTGCCGGTTTTGCCAAATTTGGTCGATCCCGACGGTCATGTTTGGCGCCAACTTTTTTAAGTCACTGACGGTTTCTAGGTGGTGCTTTTTCGCGTAGCTCTGCTTAACCATCCAGGCATAGGTATCGGCAAACCCGTAAGACTTGAAGTAAGTCATCTGGTAGCGTTTTTGAAACTCCTGGGTGACGATGGTGTTGACCTTAGCGGGATCGCGTTCAAACTTTTCATCTAGGATGGTCGTCAGATCGGTCCCGTTGAAACGAATGGAACTGATGTCCGCGTTGTTATTCTTGAGGGCGTTGAAGCTGACGTTCCCGGATCCTAAGTTATTAATAATTGAGGTGTGTAAGTTGGTATAGTGACTGATCATACCAGCAATCATGTAGGCCATGATCTGCTGTTCGGTCGTATTCTGTGAGGCAATCCGGACGGTGTTATTGCCGGAGCCGGCTAATCCTGGCAGCGCGCAACCTCCTAACGGAAGGAGGACGACGGCAACCAGAAATGCGGCGAGCCATTTACGTAATTTATTTCGCATCAAACGAACCTCCTATCGTAAGGGTCGTGGCGTGACGGCCCATTCCACTTTACCCAGTAAGTAGTCCACCAATAGGGCTAAGAGGATAACGGGAATCGAGCCGCCGAGAATCAGGTCGGACCGGTAGAGGTTTAAACCGTTAAAGATAAAGTCCCCGAGGCCACCAGCGCCAATGTAAGACGCCAGCGTGGCCCAAGCAATCACGTAAGTTGCGGACAGCCGGATACCAGCCATGATGACGGGCGCGGCCAGTGGAATCTCGGCGCGGACCATCATTTGCCACCAGGTCATCCCCATCCCCTTGGCCGCATCACGCACGGTCGGGGAGACGCCCTGCATTCCGAGGTAAGTGTTGCGCAGGATGGGCAGGAGGGAGTAGATGAACAGGGCGACAATGGCCGGTGTGGAGCCAATCCCGAAGATGGGAATCATCATCGCCAGTAACGCCATGGCCGGGATCGTTTGCAAGACACCAGCGAGGGTGATCACAAAGTTGGCTCCGTGCTTCATCCGCGTCAGCAGAATGCCTAATGGCACGGCCACAATGACCCCGAGGGCCAGTGCAGCGGCTGAGATGTATAAATGTTGGCCGGTCTTGGCAACGAGTTGCCAGCCGTATGTGGCTAAGAAATGGGTCATTCGGCAGTGTCGCCTCCTTCATGATTGGCGGCGGCATGGATGTCAGCGTTGATCGGTGAAGCTGGTTCTTCATCGGCGTCTGGCGCTCCTCGTAGTGCATCGTACACGATGTCAACTAAGGCCGTTCTGGTAACGATGCCGACTAAGTGCTTCTTGGCATCGACTACGGGAACGTTTTTAACCCCCTGTTTCAAGATCCGATCGACCGTGTCCCCGATGAGGGAGTTGGCCTGCACGTAAAAGACTTTGCGGTTGGTGAAACGACTGATGGGCGTGGTGCCATCGGTGATTCGGTTGATGTCGTCCAAGTCAACGAAGCCTTGGAGCACACCCTTATCGTCGGTGACCAGCAACGTATCAACGCGTCGGTCATGCATCAGGTCGATGGCGTCATCCAGCGTCTTGTCAGGCGTGATGGACACGGGGGTCTTCAACATGATTTGGCTGACCGTTAAAATGTTCGGTTGGGCCCGAATTAGTCGTTCCTCACCGATGAGGTTGGTCACGAATTCGTTGGCCGGGTGCCGCAGGATATTTTCGGGCGTGTCGACTTGGACCTGTTTACCATGGCTCATAATGACAACACGGGTGGCGAGGTGCAAGGCCTCGTCCATATCATGGGTCACGAAGATAAAGGTCTTGCCGAGATCCTCTTGGAGATGCTTGACCAGGTCCTGCAAGGATTCTCGGGTGATGGGGTCCAAGGCACCGAAGGGTTCGTCCATCAAAATGATCTGTTGGTCGGCGGCTAAGGCCCGCACGACACCGATTCGTTGCTGTTGGCCACCGGAAAGCTCACCGGGATAGCGTTGCAACATGTCGTCTGGCAATTGGGCCAGTTCAATCATTTTGTGCGCTTGTTCGGCCCGTTTTTCCTTTGACCAGCCGAGCAACTTGGGGACGATTTCGATGTTTTCTTGAATCGTCATGTGCGGCATTAACCCGGTGTTTTGAATCACGTAGCCGATGGAGCGTCGGAGCTTGACCGGGTCCATTTTAGAAATGTCCTTACCGTCGATTGTGATGGTACCGGAGGTCTGGTTGAGCATCCGGTTGATCATCCGCATGGTCGTGGTCTTCCCAGAACCAGATGTGCCGATGAAGGCGATGAACTCGCCGCGGTCGACCTGTAAATTGAAGTCGTCGACGGCAACCTTACCATTGGGATATTCTTTGCGTAGATGTTCCATTGAAAGTAGCATTGATTAACCTCCTGTAATTTTACGGTTTTTTGAAGCTGTTTCGAGAAAGCCGGTCGCCCTGAGAAGTTTCAAGACCGGCTTACCGGCGTAGCGCAGCGCTACGACTATTCACAACCAACCACAGCATAAGTAAGTGTTGGTTGAGGGGCACAGCGGCCAGACAGAAATCGCACAGCGTGAACGACTCACGACCTGCACGCTATAAAAATAACGATCGGTGTGCCGAGAAGCGCCTGAAGAAGGGGCATCCTGGAGACCGGTCGTATGTGAATGTCAGCCTGTAATTACGCCCATTGTACACGAGTTAGAGGGACTTTCCAAAGAAAAACTATTGCCGACGTTGATAATACTCAGGTGTAAATGAATTCGTAATTAGTGCTTAAGCCCGCGGGTATGCGGGTTAACCACTCTTCTCAACGTAACATAAAAGAATGTGTTTCAGATAAGAAAAACCTTATTTATTTTAATCGAAATTATTTTAAAAAAGGGGTTGCCTTCGACCTACTAGAACCCTTTATAATCTAAAACATGATCAAAAAACGAAAGGGAGTTACGACCTTGAAACGAATCTTACTCGCTGGGGCGCTGGACGCCGCTAGCAAAACATTTGTCCGCCAATTAAGCCAAAATAGTCAGTTAGAGCTGACGGTGTACACCCCGAGTGCGGTCACGTTGCCAACGACGGTGACCGCACTGACCGGTGAGGCCATTGACGAAGGCGGCCTGACCGCAGCGATGTTGGATCAAGATGTGGTCGTGGCGTTAGTACCCACGATTCACTTGGCACAAATGGCCCGGACGTTAGCCACTGCGGCTGCCGCAGCCGGCGCCGGTCAAGTCATCGTCAGCCGCACCGACGATATCGTTGAGTTACCGGGTGAAATTCGGGATGCCCGGCGCACCTTGATGACGGCGGGCATCAACTTTGATCTGGTCGAAGGTTTCGCCGGCATCAGCACGCTGATGGCGTTGGAGACGCCCCGTGTTTTTACCGCAACTTCAGCCGGCATTCCGTTAGATGGTTTGGCGGGGTAAAACAGGCTTAGAGTGTAGGAAGGTGTCGCTTAAAATGGCGGCATTCCGGCAGTGGGATGTTGCGCCAGAGGGCTAGCCCGTGGAAAACGCAGGCGACTCACGGGTACTCAGCGAGACCATAAGACTGTTGTGCCGATTGAAAAGACCACTACGAAATTCCCGTTAGTGTCAGTTATAGGACTATAGATGAATAGAAAGCTTACAAGTTCCAGCAGAATAGAAAAAAGACGTTGTCGGCGAGTCCAAAAATTTGGGCTGGTCGACAGCGTCTTTTTTGTTGTATGACGGGCTGGTCATCGGTGTAGGCTTGGATGCCTTGCTACCGGCGACTGAATAGGTTGGCTTATGACCTGGGTTGCCAATTAGAAGTAGTTGGAACACCATTTGGCAACCACAGGCACGTCATATCTTCTATTAAGCTGGTTGGGTTTTGCTGCGACGGATTTCGGGGACGAGCCACCAGACGAGGGCCAAGTTGACCAACATGAGTAGCGCTGTGGAGAAGAACACCGCGTTATAATTGAATACCCCGGCGATCCAGCCGCCAAGTAGCGACCCCATCATGTTGCCAATGGCTTGGAAGGACTGGTTCCAACTGAAGACCGTCGACGTCAATTCGACCGGCGAGTTTTTGGTCAACAGTGTTTGAATTTCGGGGAACAAGGCGCCATCGGAAATACCGATCATGAAGCGAAGGACCCCGAGCATCCAGATACTGGTAACGAAGCCTTGTGGTAGGTACATCAGAAAGGCGAAGACGTAGCCAAAAATCAGAACTTTCCCGGACCCATGCTGATCGCCATAACGACCGAGTCGTGGCGAGGCGAAGATGTTGGAGATCCCCGGTAAAGCCGCGATGATGCCGGCGACCACGGTAATGGGGCCGACGTTGTGCATCAGTTCTTTGACGTACAGACTGATAATGGGCGAGATAGAGATGTTCCCAAATTGAACGATCAACGTGGAAGATAGGAGTACCAGAATCAATTTCGGATTGGGAAAGGCGGCCAGTGGATTGTGGCTGCGTTCGCCAGCAGGTTTGGGTGCGACCGGTTTGAATTTTTCCTCAACCAGGACCCAACTCAAAATGAACGTGGAGAAGAGCAAGGCGGCCGTGATGAAGAAGGTCAGGCGAATGGAGAAGACTTGCGCTAGGACCCCACCGATAACGGGGCCCAGTAACATCCCACTGGTCACTCCGGTCATCAACGTACTGAGCGACGCGCCACTGTGTTTTCGTGGCGTTTGGGAAGCAACCAAGGCTTGGGCGTTGGAAATGAAGCCAGCGAAGACTCCCTGAAGGGCCCGCAATGCGACGAGTTGCCAAACGTTGGTGGCAAACCCCATCAGGGCCATGGCAAATGCCGTCCCCAATGAGGACCGTAGTAGCATTAATTTTCGCCCTTTACGATCGGCGACCATGCCCCAGAGTGGGGACGCAATCGCACTGACGAAGAAGTCGGCAGCGTAGACCAGACCACTATACATGGTGACCTGTGACTTAGTAAAATCACCTAAACTACTGATATAAAGGGATAAAAAGGGCATGATTTCGCTGAAGGCCATGCCGGCCACGAACGTACAGAACCACAGCACGCGTAAATTACGCCGCCATGGGCCGCTCTCTCTTTCAGCTTCATCCAAAGTGGTTCAACTCCTTATTTTGTGAATTAATCGACGGAATCACCGCTTGTGACGCCCCTCGATTTGACCATTATTCGTGATGGTAACGACCACTACATTACCCGCATGCCGGCGAAACGTCAACACTTAGCACTTAGTTGTATGCGCTCGCAATCGTTTAGTGAAAAGGGGATTGGCAATTACGAAAATTATTTTCGATTATTGCAATATTGATTGGTCTAGTGGGAATTGGGAACGTTTTTGGCGTAGGCAGACTGTAATTGAAAAACGTGTCCCCCGTACTGCCGAGGGACACGTTTTTTGACGTTCAGGTTAAATGACAGTCACTTATTTTTGTGGAAACAGTTCGCCGTCAGCGATGCGCTCGAGCAGGCGGCGGGAAGGGATAAAGAATGTCGCCCCGGTGATTGGTGTACTGAAGTCTAACAGCCGGTCGCTTTGACTGAACATGTTGTCCAGCATCCGCTGCGTTACCGTAAAGTGTCGCGCGTAACCAATAAAGTAGGTGCCAACGATGCCTTGACCGGGTTTAGCGTAGGGGACGTTCATTCGCACAATTTTGTGTTCGATGCCATCAGCGTTGTCCTGTGACGCAATGTTGTGCGCGTTTGGCATTTTTTCATCGTCGTTGAGTTCGCGGTCACTAAACTTGTGACGACCAATCGATTTCTCCTGATCCTCGGTCTTGAGTTTATTCCAGGCGTCCATGTTGTGCGTGTATTTCTGAGCAAAGGCGTAGGACCCATTTTCAAATTCGGGGTCTTCATCGCCAATTAAGGCGTACTGCGTGGCGTCGGGACCGGCCGGATTTTCCGTGCCATCGATAAAGCCAATGATAGCTCGGCCTTCAAAGTAGCGGAAGCCCGGCGTCTCATCGACCACGGTCGTCCAGTCGCGAAGAAATTCGCGTGCTTGGTCCATGACTTCGTAGACGACGGCCATGTCCTTAGCGCGAACGTGCATGAATAAATCGCCCGGTGTGGCTGGTGCCGTGTACTTAGGCCCCTTGATTTCGGCAAAGTCCACGAGTTCCTTGGGTTTGTTGGCGTCTGGGAAAAGCAGATCCCAGGCCGTTGACCCGATACCAAAGGCCACTCGGAGGTTGGCGTCAGGGGAGCGGATGGCCATACTACGTTCAATGGCCGCTAACCGGTCGGCGAACTCGGCCAGCGCGTCGCGGTCACTGTCAAGGTGGTCGTGGTCGATTAGGTACGTGGTGAACATAATGTTGTCGCCGGCGTCGCGGTAGACGTCTTGCGCATCGGCTGGATTAATCGTCATGGTAAAGATTCCTCCTCATTGATTGTTGTGAAGACAATCGTTAGACCCAATCGCTCCACAAAATACACACTGGATATCTTTATTAGTATAGCATGCTTAGCCGTATTATCGGGATGCAAAGGCTTTCACCAGTAACGTTTGATCGGGTAAATTAAAAACCCGTGGGCACCAGCCAACACGGGTTTTGGCGATTATTTAGTCTTTCTGATCCGCCTTAGTCTTTCAGATATAAAGATGGCAGTGAAGCCAATTACTGACCCAATGACGATCCATAAAATCGTTGACCACTTAAAACTAAAACTGTTTGGCCATAGGATTGGTAAAGCGATTAAGCCGACAAACATGATGGTGTAAATGATTAGACAATTCTGCAATATGCGTTTCAAATGCGCATCCTCCTCGCAAAAGGTCTTGGATTAACGCTTTCAATAATAACGTGTTACTGGTTGATGTTAAAGCTAAAGGGTGAAAGTCAAAATACGCTTGTGAGCGTGGGAATTGTCACGACTAATCAGTGGCAATGACCGCATTCCGACTGCAAGGGATTCCGCTGGCTGTGGGGAACGTCTCCAGCTAAAGGACGGACCGCCAGTTCGCCTGAAAGCCACCCATTTATTCTAAAAAAAAGAGAATACCATGCGTGAATGATATTCCCTCGACCGATTCCAATTTAGTTTAAATGGTGCAGGCCATTACTTATCTTCTTCAAACTGGTTAATGCCAGTCGCTAACCGGTCCAATCCATCTTGCAGGCGTTTTGCCGGGCAGGCAACGTTGATGCGGACAAAGTCGTGGCCGTCACCGCCGTAAACCTCGCCGGCCGAGATGAAGAGACCGGTGTTTTGGCGAATGGTGTCACACAGTGTTTTGGTATCGGTCGTCAGTTTGTGGCAATCGATCCAGACCAGGTAAGTGGCGTGGCCCTTGATAACGTGTAGGGCGGGTAAGTTTTTCTTAACGAATGCCGTCAACGTCTGCTTGTTGGTCGTAATGGTCGCGTTGAGTTCGTGGACCCACTCACTACCCGTTGTGTAGGCGGCAATGCTGCCGTCGATGGCAAAGGCGTTGGGTTCGGCCAACTCATCGGTGTTGATGCCCCGGTCGACCACATTTCTAAGGCCTTCGTTGGGGATGATGATGGTCGCTGCGTGTAAGGCCGCGACATTGAAGGTCTTGCTGGGTGACACTGCCGTAATGCTATTCTGTGCGGCTGTATCACTGACGGCTGCGAATGGTGTGTAACCGTGGCCGGCGTCGGTGATGTCACCGTGAATCTCATCGCTGAAGACGGTAACGTGGTTGGCCGCGGCGAGGTCGGCGATGCGACGAAGTTCGTCCGGTTGCCAAACGTGACCCACTGGATTGTGGGGGTTACATAGAATCATCATGGTCGTTAGGGGCGCTGCCATTTTTGCGGCAAGGTCGTCCCAATCGACCGTGTAGTTGCCATCTTGATAGACGAGGTCGCTCGAGAGAACGTGGCGGCCGTTGTTAACGATGGAGTTGTAGAAAATGTTGTAGACCGGCGCTTGTACTAAGACGTTATCGCCCACGTGACTGACACGACGAACGGCCGATGAGATGGCGGGCACGACGCCCGTGACGAAACGCATCCAATCCGTGTTGGGTGCCCAGTCATGTTCGGTTGCATACCAGTGCTGAACGGCTTCGAAGTAGTCTTGCGGGACCTCTTCATACCCGAAGATGCCGGTATCGGCCTTGCGTTTAATGGCGTCAACGATTCCGGGTGCGGTCCGGAAGTCCATGTCCGCCACCCACATGGGGAGCTCGTTATCCTTCACGTCCCATTTGACGGAATTGGTGTGTCGCCGGTCGATCATTTCAGAAAAGTTATAACTCATCGCTTGAGGACCTCCTTGGTCAACTTGATGGTCGTGTTTGCTGGGTCGATCTGGTCATCGTCGAAGATGACTTTACCAATGGCCGGTGCAATAATCTTACCACTAATGGGGTTCTTCACACTGTCAATTTCAGTGTTGATGGTGGCGTCGATATCACTGCAGTATTCAAAGGCGAGGTCGGTGTTGATCAGTGAACAGTTCTGCATGGTCAGGTGGTCGACGTAACACAATCCCTGGTCACTTTCGAGCCAACAATTGACGAAGGTAATGTTCTTCGCGTTCCAAGCAAGGTATTCGCCAATGATGGTCGAGTCATAGATGGTCACGTTGTCGCAGTTCCAGAAGGCATCGTGTGTGATAAATGTTGAGTCGTGGACTTCGACGTTCTTACTCCCGTCAAAGGCGTAGTTCCCGGTCACCTTCAGGTTGTGAGCGACAACGTTTTCGTTGTTCATCCCGAAGTAATCGCCAGTCGCCGTGACGTTGTTGAGCTCGACGTTGTTACACCACCAGAGGGTCTCACCGGCGTCAGAAAAGGTGACATTGTCGAGGTGGATATTGCTAGCGTGACGGAACGTTTTGGTTGCCCGAACGAGAGAGTTAGCCATGGTCAGATCGTCGGTATACCAGATGCCGGCGTGGGCGTCTGCCTGCCAGGTGGTGTGATTTAGTTGTGCATGGTGCGTGTACCACAGGGGGTACTTCCATTTGAAAATAGTGTGATCGATGGCTAGATTCTTCCCGTGTTTCAAGGGGGATTCCCCGTCGACGAAGGTGCTGTTCGTGATGTGAAGGTCGTGGGCCTGAAAGAGGGCTCGTTCCCCGGTTAAAGTTTGCTGATTGATTTCAAATTTCAAATTGAATTCGACTCCTTTTGTCCGATTAAGTGGCTAGATTGTGGGCACCGTCTGGGGATGGAACGAAAATGCGTTACTGCCTATGATGATAGGGAAGTAACAACTGTTCCGCTGCGCAAACAGGCTTTTGGATGAAACGACTGACGCGCCAAGACCGATTTAAAATCCATTAGGCAGCGTCAATATTTTATCTATACTATTCATTCTAGTACCTTCGAGTGGGCTTAAGGCAAGTCATTTGTTCAAATTTGTCGGCGATACCAGTAAAACCGATCGATGATAAGCAGGCCACCTAACCAAATCGTGGCAAATAGGAGCCAGAACTTATTCTGTGTGAGGATGGGGCCGACGCGGTATTGCTGGACGGTGAGCCGGAGATATTGATTGGGATGCCCCAACAAGGACTTAGGCAATAGTGGGAACGTCGCCGGGGCCGTGACGACTCGGAGATTGTGTGTCCCTTGGTTTGTGAGGGTCAACGTATAGCGACCAGCTGGTTGGTCTGGAATGGATTGTGCCAGCAGAGTTTTGGTCCCTTGAGAGCGCCACACAACTTTGCCTTGTGCATTCGTTAAACGTAGATGACCGGTAATCTGTTCACCCCGGTCGATGATGATTTTGTTAAAAGCAATGGTTGCTGTAATGGGCTGACTTAAGGCGTGATGAGGTTTAATCGCCAATTTATGATTTTGGTAATAGCGGCCCTCGTTTTGGCTAACTGCATTTAAGGGTTGAACCCACTGGTGGGTGGTCAACGCACTATTCTGCCAGGCGACGAGCCCTAAAGTAAGCGTGAAAGCGCCCGCCATGGCGAGTGGTAACCAAGTCAGGCGGTTACGTGACCAGCGCAACAAGTTACGTGGCTGGCGGTAACCCGACGCGGCACCAGCTAACAGGAGCAGGAGTAGTGGTAGGGCGTAGCGCTCCTCTGTTTCCCAGAAGACGACGTGAAAGGCAACGAGTCCCATCATAAAGATGCCACCTAGTAGGTAGGCCGATGATAAGTGGCGCCGCCGTAACTGTTGTATCCCCCAGCCCAGGTTGACCAAGATGAGTGCCAGGTAGGAGACCTGACACCAATTGGCCAGTAGCCAGTCGGCTGTGCTGCGGTGCTGGCGATACCAGTGCGGGGCGCGATCAAATGCCGAGTTGATTTGAAAGGCATCAAACGTGCCAGTTGCGAGGAAGAGGCGGGCCTTGCGAAAAAGATGACCTAAGATGCCGATGGGTCCCAGCTGTTGCAAATGGTCGTGTAAGAGTCCTGTGGCCGTCTCTTTTTTAGCTGCTACTGTGGGCTGGTGAATGACCGTGGTGGCATCTTGACGATTGTATTCGCCGTAGTGTGCGGGGTTCCAACTCATTGCAACCCAGCTCATGGCAGGAAGTGCTTGATCAGCATTAGGGTGGTAACCGTTAGCCTGTTGGAGGTTATGGTTACCAGCAATCCCAGCAAATAAGAGACCAACGATCAATACAGTCGTTCCCAGTCGCACCAGCCAGTGACGAGGATGGGCGAGAGGGATAAGCCAGAGCAACAATAAGGCAGCAATGGTCAATACAATATAGTTGGCCTTAAATAGGTAAGCCCCTGTTAGTGACAGACCAAGGAGGAGTGCCCAACCGAAGATGGCGGGCCCTCGCAGACTGCGTTTAAGCTGGGTAAAGGCGACTATGGCAAAGAGCATGAACGGTAAAACATAGACGTCGGTATAAGCGTTTAGCGCGTACGCGTACAGAGGAACAGTGGTGATTAGCATGCCGATCCAGAGGTTGGCCCGGGCTGGATTTCGTTTGCGTAGCGCTAGCCAGACCACTAAAAGGCCACAATCAAGCCAGATAAACTGAAGTAGGTTGAGCCAGACCCCAGAATTAGAGATGATGCCTTGACCCAGTCGCAACAGGCCGCTGAGCAAAATGGTAAAGCTGACATTATTGGCATACGTTTGGAAATAGGCGGGCCAACTGGTACTGCCGTGGAGGAGATCTAGAGCTTGCTGATGAACGAAGTAGAGGTCGGCACGTGGGGCTGCGACCCAGGAGACGGCAACCCAGCCTTGAATGGTCAAAAGCAGGAGCCAAAGGCCAACGGCGACCCACTGACTTTGACGGGAACTGATGCGGTGTAATGCGCGAAAGCTGAGGCCTAAGGTGCCTAAATAGATGCCGGTGCCTAAAGCAATTGCTAAGGGGCTCAGCCAATTATGGTCGATCCGAAACGTGACGGGGAAAAGGAGCGCCAGTCCGCCCGTAAGCAGAAGGGTGATACTAATCAGACCCCCAAATAAGGTCATGGTGTGCTGCCGAATGGACATGGTGAGACCTCCTCCTTACTAAAGATTGAAAGTTCTAAAACACCTAGTATGACTGTTGTAACAGCAATACTGAGATTTAAACTAGGCGACATAGTCCAGTCATCGCCTCATTTAACGGAGCGATGCGCCAAAGTCAATGCAGGGGTCGAGACATGAAAGGTTGCAGAATAGGTATCCGTTTGAACGATGTAGCGTGGCCGGTGTTTGACTTCAGTGAAGGTCCGGCCAACGTATTCACCAATAATACTGATAGCAATTAACTGAAAACCACCGAGAAACCATAGGGAAGCCATGATGGAGCTCCAGCCAGTGATGACGGCGCCACGGAGGTGTTGGACCAGAATCCAAATCAACATAAGGAGGGCAGTGCCACAAATAACGGTTCCCGCGTACAGCACGGCACGAATGGGGGCAATAGAAAAGGATAAGATGCCATCTAACGCGAATCGCAACATTTTATTTAGGGGGTACTTGGAGACGCCGGCCTGACGAGGCTGCCGTTTATAGTAGAGTCTAGTGGACGGGAATCCCAATTGTGGAATAATTCCCCGCAGGAATGGTTTGCTTTCATGACACTGCATGAGAGCGGTGATGACGCGTTTAGTCAGTAAACGAAAGTCGGAATGATTCGGTACGAGATTAACGCCGAGCTTACCCATCGTCCAGTAGAAGCCGTTGGCGGTGGTTCGTTTGAACCAGGAATCGGTCGAGCGGTCATTACGAACGCCGTAAACGATATCGAAGCCGCGCTGGGCCTGCGCGACCATGGCAGGAATCAACGTCGGGTCGTCTTGCAGGTCAGCGTCAATGGTAATGACCAGGTCGGCATGTCGGTGAGCCGTTTGCATGCCAGCCATCAAGGCAGCCTCTTGCCCGTAATTACGGCTAAAGCGCAGACCCGTAAATAGCGGGTCTTTCTGTTGTAAATCGCAAATGAGTTGCCAAGTGTTATCCTGGCTCCCATCGTCAACGAAGAGAATCTTACTATTTTCTGCAATTTGATGGTCGCGAATTAAGTGCGTCATAATATTCTGTAAAATAGGAGCACTGGCTGGCAACATGGGTTCCTCGTTATAGCATGGAGACACAATGGTCAGACTTGGCAAAGTTGTTGTTATCATGTTGGTTCCTCCCCAAAGAAAGTAGATGTGTGCCCACTCGAAGCTAGAAAATAAGAAGCCAAGACAACTAACTGGCTCAAAACTTTAGCTATCTTTCGGATAGGCATAATCAATTAGTCCCACCAGCAATGGTGGACGTAAGAACTTCACCCCATGAAGCCTTACGATGTAGTTCAAATGATAGGCCTGTGAGGAAGTAAAGGGTACCCAGAACGCTCAATGTTTAAAGATTCTTTAGTAGGATTAACTATAATGGTAGGCAAATTAGATGCTAATGAAAGCGCATTCGACTATACTGCCTCTTATACCTATTTTGATGAAATGGAGGCTTTTTCAATGGGAAGATTAGCGGATAAAGTCGCAATTATTACGGGTGCTGCTCAGGGAATGGGTGCTGCGCATGCACGTTTGTTTGTCAGTGAAGGTGCTAAGGTCGTTGTTACGGATATTAAGGAAGCTGAGGGCCAGCAATTAGTTGCGGAATTGGGAAAGAACGCTTTGTTCGTAAAGCATGACGTTTCGAGTGAGCGTGGCTGGCAGGAAGTACTGGCGCAAACATTAGCGAAGTTTGGGAAGGTCGATATTCTGGTCAATAACGCTGGCATTACCTTTGCCAAAGCGCTGCAGGATATTAGCGTGGACGACTACGTGAAGATCTTCAAAATCAACCAATTGGGAACGTTCCTGGGAGTAAAGACCGTGGCGAAGCCCATGACAGAACAAGGTTTTGGGTCTATTGTTAATATTTCGTCGCTGAATGGTCTGGTCGGTGGTGCCGTGGGGTACACCGATACCAAGTTTGCGGTACGAGGGATGACCAAGGCAGCCGCGTTAGAATTAGCCCCCGCCGGTGTTCGTGTGAACTCGGTCCATCCTGGAGTCATCGAAACGCCCATGATCTCGCAGCCCGGAACGGAGGAAGCCGTTAAGCAATTTGCGAAAACGATTCCGTTACGGCGAATCGCCAAGCCAGAAGAAGTTTCTAAGCTGGTCTTATACTTGGCATCAGACGACGCCAGTTACGCAACGGGGTCTGAATTTGTCGTGGATGGTGGTATTTCAGCACAGTAATTTTAGTTAGAGAGTGGGACATAAGGCGATTAGTTTGCGAGTATTAACGTGATAGCAGGGATTATGCCTGACTTTGGCATAATTTTTGCTATCGGGTTAAGCGCAACAAACTGCCTTATGGCGCACGTTTCGACATTATAATGGCGTAAATAAAAGAGTCTGGGATACCCCCAGGCTCTTTTGGTATCTCCGAATTTACGTTGCTGAAACGTGGGACAAAAGGCAGCTGACTCCGCTTAAAACTGATAACTTGAAGGTTGAAAGCCAAATTGTTTACGTTGCTCTTGCGACAGTAGGAATTATTACGGCTAAATTAGTGAAAACAGCCGCACTCCGGCTGCCAGGGATTCCGCTGGCTGTGGGGAACGCTTCCAGCCAAAGGACGGGCTTCCAGCTCGCCAGCTAAGCGCCTTTTATCCCACTCTCTTTGCGTGGTGTTGGTTTAGTGGCGGAAATGACGGTTGCCCGTGAAGACGAGGGCCACGCCATGTTTTTCGGCCATGGCGATGGAGTCCTTGTCGCGGATACTGCCACCGGGTTCGGCAATAACCTTGATACCGTGTTCAGCGGCAAATGCGACACAGTCATCCATGGGGAAGAAGGCATCAGAGACTAAAACGGCTTGAGCATAGTGCTCCTTGACCTCGGCCTTTCCGACGGCAATCTTCACCGCATCGATTCGGTTCATTTGACCAGGACCAACGCCAAGCGTTTGATCCGGTGTGTTGATGACGATGGCGTTACTCTTAATGAATTTGATGGCCTTGAGACCAAAGGTAATCGCGGACATTTGTTCAGCGGTCGGCTGAGCGGTCGTCACCACCTGAAATTCAGCCGGATCATCGACAATATTATCCCGTTCTTGACGCAACAGGCCGCCACGGACACTGATCAATTCGTCGTCTTCCGGTGCTTTGGCATTGGAAAAATCGACCGTTAAGAGACGGAGGTTTTTCTTCTTAGCGAGTACGGCGTACGCATCATCATCGAAGGCTGGTGCAATGATGATCTCTAGGAAGAGTTGATGCATCTTGGTTGCGGTTGCCAAGTCAACACGGCGGTTGAGGACAATGATGCCGCCGAAGATGGACATGGAATCGGCCGCGTAACATTTGTCCCAAGCGGCTTCCAACGTGTTGGCTGAGCCAATACCACAAGGGTTCATGTGTTTTAAGGCCACGACGGTTGGATCGTCGAATTCGCGAATTAAACCCAGTGCGGCATCGGCGTCTTTGATGTTGTTAAAGGAAAGCGGCTTCCCGTGGAGCTGCTTAGCTGCCGCAATTGAGAAGGGCGCTGGCTGACAGTCTTGGTAGAAGGTCGCCGTTTGTTGGGGATTTTCACCATAACGCAGTGCTTGCTTCCGTTCATAGGTCAGTGTCAACGTTTCTGGCTTAGTATCATCGGTCAAGTAGTTGGCGATGACGGCATCATAGTGAGCTGTGTGATGGAAGACCTTGGCGGCTAAGTGCTTGCGCAGACGGGTGTCATCGGTATGTTCAGCCAAGGCGTGACTGACTTGATCGTAGTCGTCGGGATCACAGACGACCAGCACGTCATTGTAGTTCTTAGCGGCAGCGCGAATCAAAGAGGGGCCACCGATATCGATCTGTTCAACGGCCGCAGCGAGGGTGACGTTGGGTTCTTGAATCGTTTGTGCAAAGGGGTACAGATTGACGCAGACCAAGTCGATGGGCGTAATGTTGTGTTCAACTAACGTTTGTCGGTGAACGGGGTTCTCACGCTTTGCTAGAATACCACCGAAGACCAGCGGATTTAGGGTTTTAACGCGTCCATCCAGCATTTCTGGAAAGTGCGTCACCTCTTCAATCGGGATGACTGGGACATCAGCCGCAGCTAAAAAGGCTTGGGTGCCGCCAGTGGAGACAATTTCGAAGTTTTGAGCAATCAGATTTTGGGCAAATTCGACCAGACCAGTTTTATCAGAAACGCTAAGCAATGCACGGCGCATGAGAGAACCTCCTAATTTAAGTCTTCCTAAGATATGTCCATCATACGTGTTCTTAACCGAACAATCAACGGGAACAAAATATAAATATTCGTATAGCCGGAGGAAAAGACGCATTGATTGGTCACTTAACTATTTGAACGATTACGAGAGCTGAACATTCTGACTAATGACGGTTATGACCCGACCTTTCCCAATTTGAACTGGACGCAATGGTGGTCAGTCGGCATCTTGGTCGGTTCAAACTACCAACCATTTTACGCTTGGATTATCACGACTATCGTTGATTTAGCGGCGTTTCTGTAATAAATATAATTGTAAAGGCCGGTAACTGAACTGCAATCCCCCTGACACGTAATCTACATTTTAGTGGCTTAAAGTAGAATGTGGTTGAGAGATGAGGTGGTGAAAGAATCAAGGACGTTTCTGATAGAAAGCAAACGAACTCACCAAATCTAAATAGGGAAGTGCCAAGTATGTCAACACATCTATGGGCCAAACGGGTGGCACAAGCAGCCATTGCTGTTAGTGCCCTCATGGGAATCGCATGGGGCGGTCAAACCGTTGCCAACGCGAGCACCTTAGCCATTCCGGATATTTCTGAATGGCAGGGGAAGTTAACGGCTAGTCAGGTCGCCAATCTGAAGAGTCAGGTTTCGTTTGTCATTAATCGACGGCAGTATGGGTCATCCTACCAAGACCTGTACGCGGCCAATAATACCGCGCTTTACGTGAAGTACGGGATTCCGTTTGGCGAATATGATTACGCACGATTCACCAGCGCAACCAGTGCCAAACAGGAGGCTAAGGATTTCTACAATCGGTCGAATAAGAGTGCGCAATTTTACGTTCTAGATTTTGAAGAAAATGACGTGACATCTGGGACTACCAACGCTGCCGTTAAGGCCTGGTATGACGAAATGAGTGCGTTGACCAATAAAAAGTTAGTCTTCTACTCTTACCAATCATTTGCGACCAGTTATGCGAATACGGCGCGTCAAAGTTTTGACGCCCAGTGGATTGCGAATTACTCCTATACGCCAACGATTGCGCATGCACTGTGGCAGTATACAGACCACAATTACTTATCGGCGTTGGGTGAATATACCGACAACAGTAAGGCTGTGACATCGGTTCAGCCCGTCTCCTGGTGGACCGATGGCGTGACCACGGCATTAACGCACACGACGACCACGACTTATGCGTATAGCAGCTATAAAAAGGGCCAGCACGTCTATTTACATACGGGTGCGACTAAGGATGCGGACGGCAATGCCATTGCGGCAAGCGACCGGCAAAAGTTTTATCAGGTGACGCAGGTCAAGTCGGTCACACAGTCGAAGTCGCAACAGGCAATTTACTTAGAGGGCCTGAACAAATGGGTCCTGTCTGAGGACGTTACTGGCTACTGGGTTGGGCAACACGGTTCCTTTAACCTGAAAAAGAAGTTGTACGTTTATTCGAACGCAAGTCTGACCAAGAAGACGGGGAGTTACTATGTCGCTGGTGATACAGTTGCCGGAAAGGTCGTTAAGGCCTCAAGTGGCAAGTCATACCGGATTAAGACGAAACTGGGCTACCTGTCAGCGAATACACAATTTTCCGACCACGCGTACTATGAGTCGTTAGGCACCAATAAGGTCATCACCAGTAAGAAGCCGGTTTATGAATACACGAGTAGTTCCTTTAAGAAGGCCAACCGGGCAACTAAGGTGGCAAAGGGAACGACCCTTACGGTCACCGCGGTTAAAAAACGGTTGACCGGATCACGTTATTTCGTGTTAAGTAATGGTAAATATGTCACGGCACAGATGGCGTACGTCACTGAATAATAAGGAAAAGGAGCTGAATAAATATGCAACAAAAAACAAAAATCGTGACGGCGGTTACGGTCGCTTTAGCCGTCCTCACGTTAGGTTCAGGCACCGTAGTTCAGATGCATGCGGCCAACGATGTAAGTTCAGTTGGCCAGACAGTGGCGCCAACATCGGCCAAAACGGATGGGACCACGCTGACGGCTACTAGTACTAGTGGAACAAAACAGAATTACACGGTTAAGTATGATGGCAATAGTGACCAGTCAGCCACCTTTCAGAAAAAGACGTATGGCACCAGCACAACGGCGGAAAAACAAGTCGATTACGTTGGTGGAAACACAGACGGTGCTTCGGTAAAATTGAATAAAAATACGACAGCGGTGGTTCAAGGCACGATGGGCCATACCTACGTGCATTGGAATAAAGGCGGCTGGTCGGTCACGGCCGTTACCAGTAATGCCGATGCGGCTGGGACACCGAAACAGTTCGCTAAGCAGGTCAACCAGCAAATTACCGAGACAAGCCTGCCGAAAGGTGCTGACACTGGGGCCATTACGGTTTATAGTCAAACCGACGATGATGAAGCCAATTCGGTGACTTGGCAGAACGGGAAACAAGTCTACAAGGTTAGCGGCACCACAGCCGATACCACGGTCAAAGTTGCCCAGGATGCGGATTAGGATTGCAGAGGGGGACAAAAGACGATTAGCTGGCGGGATGCCACCAACCAAAGGACGGGGCTTTCGACTGCCTGAAAGGCGTCAAGTTCAGGCGTCTCATATTTGCTGACCAGTGAGGCAATGACGGAATCACGCTGTCTAATTTGAATCTTAGTAGCATTGCGCCAGTGGTCGTAATAAATACTTTGAGGCTATAACGAGGTTGAAAGTTAAAAATGTACAGTAAAGGCCCGGTGCGCCGGGCCTTTACTGTACAAAAATAGACATGGATTGCGCCACTAGGCTATAATATTTAAATAATTTTTTGGCCTGACCACAATGCCGGGCAGCCCCGGTATCACACCGGATTAGTAAGTTAAAATAATTGAGAAATGATTACTAGAATGATAAAAAGTTATTGACAAGTCTGCGGAAAAGAAGTACCTTAAGAATGTAATATGAAAGCGCAGTCATAGTGAACAGTAGCTGGTTACTTCATCCTAGAGAGCTAACGGTCGGTGGAAGTTAGCGGGAGTTGCCAGTGAATCCGCCACTTAGCGTTTGTTTCCGTTCGAAGGAGACACGGTGAGGCGTTATACTCGCAGAGGACACAATCATTCTTGTGTCAAGTTGGGTGGTACCACGTTAATAAACTAACGTCCCATAACCTGGATTAACCGGGTTATGAGGCGTTTTTATTTTTTCTCAGTCTATTCTATTTAGCAAAGGGGATTTTCATATGTTAGATCCAAAATTTGTTCGGAATAATCAAGAATTAGTCAAAGAAAAGTTGAAGACACGGAAAGTAGATCCAGCTGAAGTGGATGAATACCTCCAACTCGATCAACAAAATCGCGATGCCCTAACCAAAGTTGAAAAAATCAAGGCCCAAAAAAATCAATTGACGCAGCAAATCAGCCAGAGCGACCCCAAGTCAGAAGCCGGTCAAAAGTTGATCAACGACGTTAAGAAGATCAATGACGATATTAAGAGTACCGAAACGGCGCAAGAAGAAGTCGCCGAACGCCTCCACTATTTAGCCGTTCGTTTCCCGAACCTGCCAGCCGACGATGTTCCGATCGGACCTGACGAAGACAGCAACGTTGAAATGCGGACCTGGGGTGAATTTCCAAAGTTCAACTTCGAACCGAAAGCCCACTGGGAAATCGGGGAGAACTTGGGAATCCTCGACTTCGACCGTGCTGCTAAGGTTTCTGGTGCCCGCTTCGTTTACTACAAGGATGCCGGTGCGCTGCTAGAACGGGCCGTTTACTGCTTTATGCTAGACCTGCACACGCAAAAGCAGGGGTACCACGAAATTATTCCACCATACTTGGTTACCGGTAAGACCATGTTTGGAACCGGTCAATTCCCTAAGTTTAAGGAAGACGTCTACACGGTTGAATCGACTGGTATGACACTGATTCCAACGGCTGAAGTCCCATTGACCAACTACTACGCTGACGAAATTCTTAGCGAAGATCAATTACCAACTTACTTTACTGCAATGACCCCTTGCTTCCGTTCCGAAGCGGGGAGTGCTGGTCGCGATACTCGGGGCTTGATTCGGATGCACCAATTTCACAAGGTCGAAATGGTCAAGTACTGCAAGCCAGAAAACTCATACGCCGAATTGGAAAAATTGACCGATAACGCTGAAGAAGTTCTGCGGGAACTTAACCTGCCCTATCACGTAATCAAGTTATCCACTGGGGACACGGGCTTCTCTTCCGCCAAGACCTATGACGTCGAAGTTTGGATGCCAGAGCAAGGCATCTACCGTGAAATCAGTTCTTGTTCAAACTGCCTGGACTTCCAAGCACGGCGGGCCATGATTCGCTATCGCAAGGCTGATGGTAGCGTGGCTTACGTCCACACGTTAAACGGGTCTGGTTTGGCCGTTGGTCGGACCGTTGCTGCGATTTTGGAAAATTATCAACAAGCAGATGGCACCGTTAAGATTCCGGAGGTTTTGCAGAAGTACATGCACGGTCAACAAGTAATAAAATAAAATTATTATGAGAATAATCTATTATCAACCGGATAAATCATCACAGTACAGACAGGACGAATTCCCCAGGTAATAGGGTTACTAGCGAAAATAAAGAGCATGATTAGAGGTTCTTCGTCAACTGTTGTTGGTGAACAAAATATTGGAGTTCTAATCACTTGGTGATTAGGGCTCTTTTTGTATGA
>NZ_RHNX01000020.1 GCF_003946335.1 Levilactobacillus fujinensis | reverse complement strand
GAACTCAAACGTATATTTCTTCATAAAACCACCTCAAAATTATTAGTCTTTCTGTCTAATAATTTTACGGCACTTCATTTCGAACCGCTTACACCAAGTCACAAGACTGAACGCGTCAAAACACTCATTATGACTGTTGTCACAACGATACTGGGCCTAAAATTAGGCAACGCTGTCCAACCATCATCTTACCGGCTGACGCTTTTCCGGCTTACATCGTGGGACACCTGAGAGACGCCTGAACTTGGTGGCTTTCAGGCGAGTCGAAAGCCCGTCCTTTGGCTGGAGGCATTCCTCCATAGCCAGCGGAATCCCTGGTAGCCGGAGTACGGCTGTTTTCACTAATTTAGCCGTGATAATTCCTACTGTCACAAGAGCAACGCAAATATTTTGGCTTGACATATCACCACATGTCTTTAGTCAGTTAACTTAAAATAAACCGGTCACATTGCGGGAATGGCAATGTGACCGGTTTATTTATTAATCAAATTCAGTTTAGAGAAAGGACCCTAGTGGTGATCAAACATGTAACCACCAGCTTTTAGCCATGAACCCCCAAGGACACCTTCGCGTACCGGGTCATCTGCCCCATGTCCCAGGCTGGCTCCCAAACGAGATCAATATCACAGTGTTCGACACCGTCCACTGACAATGCGGCCGCTGTGATCTGGTCATTTAGCAGATCACTTAAGGGGCACCCCATCGTGGTCAACGTCATTTTAACAATACATTTATCGCCTTCAACGGTGACCCCATAAATGAGGCCTAAGTTCACAATATCAATCGTCAATTCTGGGTCAATGACCCCTTCTAACGCAGTCATGACAGCTTCTTCAACCTGTTCATTTTCAGCCATTCTAGTTTCCTCCTCTGACAGAAAAGCCGATAGCCAGTTTACCAGCTATTGGCCCTCCGTCTGTTGCTTTTCATTTTTAAGTCATTGGTGCCGGGTTGAAGATGCAGATATCGTTGTAGAGCTTCAAACGTTCTGCGGCTGGCTTTTCACCACTAGCGACATCCAAAATGAAGTTGAACAATTCCGTCCCGAGTTCTTCAACGGTCAAATCACCCGTTGCGACCTTGCCGGCGTTGATGTCGATCAAGTCGCTCCAGAATTCCTTCAGGTCAGTCCGCGTGCAGACCTTGATGACGGGCGCTGCTTGCAGGTTGTAAGGCGTGCCTCGGCCCGTAACGAAGACTTCCAGGCCCATCCCAGAAGCCAGTTGCATTGGTCCAGTCGTAAAGTCTCCAGCTGGCGTGGCATTGAAGATCAACCCACGTTTCGTTGGAATTTCACCGGCACTGACCACTTGGGAAATCGGTGCGGTCCCAGACTTCGCAATGGAGCCCATGGACTTTTCAACAATGGTGGATAACCCACCTTTGCGGTTACCTGGCGTTGGGTTGGCTGAACGGTCAACACCGCCCTTAGCCAAGTAGTTATCGTACCAAGACATTTCCTTAACCAGCTTATTACAGTTAGGTTGGTCTGGAATCCGTTGCGCAATGAAGTCGACCCCATCACGAACTTCGGTAACTTCGGAGAACATCGCAGTCCCCCCACCGGCAACTAACAGGTCGGACGCATACCCAGCGGATGGGTTGCCAGTCACACCGGAGAAGGCATCACTCCCACCGCATTGGAACCCAACGGATAGCTTCGACAATGGTTGTTCTGTCCGTCGATGGGTTTCCAAAACGGCCAATTTCTTATCAGCCATTTCCATAATAGCCGTGATCATTTTTTCAAAGCCCTTGTAGTTCTGGAGATACAAGAGGTTATCGTCATTAATATCTTCTGGGTCTAAGATTCGGTCTGGCGTCAACTTTTCACAGCCTAAGCCAACGACCATGATTTGACCACCAAAGTTCGGGTTCTTCACGATATTTCTGATTTCACGAATTGGGACCTTGGCTTCGGGTGCGTCAATGGCGACCCCACAACCGTACTGGTGACTGACAACCGTGACGTCATCCACGTGCGGATACTTCGGTAAAAGTTCCTGTTTGATCCGATCTACGGCAATCTTTAAGACCCCAACCACACATTGTACCGTGGTTTGAATCCCCAAAATGTTCCGCGTGCCGGCATACTTGTTCCCCGGCACTTCGTAGCCCATAAACGTGGTTCGTTTCGGCTTCGGTAAATCCTTACGAATGTTCGTACCATAAGTCAGCTTGTTCAAATCTGGCGACGGTGGTAATTCCAGACTGGTTTCATTGATCCAGTCCCCCGCCTGAATATCGCTCTTGGCATAACCCAGGACGACACCGTAACGTAAGACGGCATCACCCTTGGCTAAATTAACCAGGGCAATCTTATGGGCTTGGGGAATTTCGTCGTTGACGGTAATGTCGCCTTTAATCTTGTCCCCAACGTGTAAATCGTGGACCGCAATGGCAACGTTATCGTTTGGGCGCATTTTCACAACATGTTTGAGCATGGATGCAACCTCCTCAGCTTAGAAACAACTGTTAAATTTGGGATTTTTCCCTATGTAACACAGTTTTACTGCTCGCTTCAAAGCCAGCAGCAGGGTCGCCACCGTCCTTTTAAGCGCTTTCAACTTTACAACTACAATGTTAATTCCTTCACGTGATTGGAACAAGAGACAATCCGGCAAGGTTTTTGGCAAAACTTTAGTCAAATCAACAACGGGGTGTTTGCACGCCTTCTCTACGGGGTGGTCTCATTGCCTACCCCTCAGGTTACCGCGAGCCGCCAAAAATCACGGGTTAGTCCCAACATTTCATCCTAACTTATTTTCTCCTCGTGTACGATACTTTCCGTCCGTTCCTTTTATTGTAAGCATTCAGCGCACTCACCGCGACTAATCATCTAACCCGTGTAGTAATATTACATAGATGGGCACAAAACAGTAATGACAATGATATTGCCCCGCAACTATTCTGTAACCCAAAACGACTATCTTAGTAACTGAAGAGAATAAAAATTTACATATGAGGGATGGCAATATTCGATGAAAATCAAACAAATTAGTTTGGCCGTAGCATTTGCTGCAGCCGTCGTACCGGCTCTGAGCGTCGGTACCACCGCTCACGCCAACAGTACCAATACGATTCTCAGCACAACGTCCATGACAAATACGGCTTACGTCCGCAAGAGCACGACCGGGTGGACCTACAACCTAGGCGGAACGGCTAGCAACATGAGCTTTGGCAAGAAGACCCACTACCTGAAAAATTATCCCAACACCACTTGGCATGCAACGCAGAAGCGCTACATCGTTAAGAAAAATGGTGTCAAATACCTTTACTACTACGTCACCAACGGCCGGGGGACCGCGTCTGGCTGGATCTGGCACGGTTACCTGACGCCTAAGAGCTACGCGCACACCAACACGACCAGCGTCTCAACCACTGGTAACGGCACGTATGCCTCGATCCTGAGTGCAGCCAAGTCGCAGTTAGGAAAGCCCTATGCGTATGGGGGTAATGGTCCCAGTGCATTTGATTGCTCCGGTTTCACCAAATATGTCTTTAGTAAGGCCCTCGGGCAGACACTCCCCCGCACTGCCCAACAACAGTACAACAGTTACACTCACGTCAGTGCAGCTAATGCCCAGCCTGGCGACCTGATTTTCTTCGGCACTAGCGCGGCGGCTATCACGCACTGTGGGATCTACCTTGGCAATAACAAGATGATCGACGCCCAATTGAACGGCGTCATCACCGAGGCCACTAACGTTTCTTGGTGGCATACGGTCGGTTATTCACGGCCAGCCACTTTGAGCTAAGCCCAGATAGTGATCCATTGCATCGCCACGATTTTTAGTGACAATAATATTTCGACATCAATTCAGCACGCTGAGATTGTCTGTAAGCCAGACGATTTTAGCGTGTTTTTTCATCACCAAAAAGTTTTGTCACTGAAAATGGTCGTACACCGGCTGCCAAGGATTGCACTTACCGGGGGAAACACCACTAGTAAAGAGCCGACCTCAAGTTATGTTCGGCGCAATTTCAGTCCCTAGCGACTAGCAGGTAAGGCGAGGCAAGATTGCCTAATTTTAAGCACAGTATCACAGTGATAACCGTCATAGTAGGCATTGGGAAACTCACAATCCTTAGCTTCATCTCTTCAGAAATTGTGTCACGGGCCTGGAACACAGCCCCGGACTCCTTTGGTATTTCCGAATCTACATAGTTGAAACGCAGGACAGCGATCAACGCATTGATTATACCTTAATGCAAACGTTTACAAAACCGCAAAAAACAGCTAGACTTTTCAGTAAGACAAGTCAGCTAATTAACAGCTTGCCGGTTAATTCAATCTTAGATTAAGGAGTCTGACAGCATGAACGAACCCTTATTTCTACGCCCGGTGTTTCACGAAAAAATCTGGGGCGGCACCCGATTACATAGTAGATTCAACTACGACATTCCCTCGGATCAGACCGGTGAGTGCTGGGGAATCAGTGGTCATCCCAATGGTCTGACTCACGTCATGAACGGTCCCTTTAGCGGCATGGCACTCGACTCATTATGGCATCAGCACGCCGAACTTTTCGGCCACAAAGATACTAGCGGCGCTTTTCCTCTTCTGGTCAAAATTCTGGATGCTCACAACAACTTATCTATTCAGGTTCATCCCGCCAACCAGTACGCGGCGATCCACGCCCACGAGTTGGGGAAGACGGAATGCTGGTACATCATTGCAGCGGACCCGGGGGCTGTCCTGTATTACGGCCATAACGCAACCAGCCGGCAGCAGCTCACCAACTGGGTTGCTCAAGGGAACTGGGATAAATTATTGCGTGAAATCCCGATTCACGCTGGCCAGTTTGTCTACGTCCCAGCTGGTACCATTCATGCTCTGGGAAAAGGGGTCTTGGCACTCGAGACCCAACAGAGTTCCGACACGACTTACCGCCTCTACGACTTTGACCGCATCTCGCCTAAGACCCACCAGAAGAGACATTTGGATATTGCTGATGCCCTCAACGTGATCAGTGTCCCTCAAATCGACCCACAGTTGAAACGTACGACAACCACCAAGGAGGGCGCGACCCTCACGACATTTATCAAGAGTCCTTACTTTGGTGTCTACCAATGGCTTTTACCAAACGGAACATGTCACTTCGATCAACCCCAGACCAGCTTCACCCTGGCTTCCGTGCTCCACGGAACTGGGAGCCTTGGCATTGCTGGTACCGCTTATCCGTTGAAGACCGGCGATCACTTCATCTTGCCTTCTACGATTCAGCACTGGACAGTGACTGGTGAGGCACTAGAGATCATTGCCTCAACGCCTGGCCCTAAAATTGTCTAACTATGATACAGAGTGGGACATAACGAGCATTAACGTGATAACAGGAATTATGCCTGATTTTGGCATAACTTTTACTATCACGTTAAGCGCAATAAACTGCCTTATGGTGCACGTTTCAGCACCATAGTGGCATAAATAAAAGTTGCTGCTTTCAGAATTTAACGATTCTGAAAGCAGCAACTTTTAGAGTTAATCTTAGTATATTTAAGTCAATAGTCTTCTACTAAGCTGGTGAAACGCCCAATTTGTTGCCGCCGTTTAAAACCTTGAAGAAACTAGCGAGTTCCTTTTTCCGATAAGCAGCGGGAACGAATTCACGAATGGTTTCTAAGTCAAACCCAGTCGCTAACTTGTTACGATCGACCACGATTGGATTCTTCAAAATCCCGGGATTCTTTTGCAAGAGATCAACGAGTTCGTTCATCCCCATGTCTTGAACGGAAGCAGGAAGGGCCTTATAAGCCTTAGACCGGGTCGAAATCAAATCGTCGGTCCCCTCTTCGGTCAGAGACAACATGTAAAGAATCTCGTCTCGCGTTAATGGTTGTTTTTTAATGTCACGGGCGGTGAAAATGGCATCGTGGTTGGCAAGCCACTTCATAGCTTTAGTAACCGCCGTTGTTTTAGCATGAAAGTACATTTTAATCATATAGAATCGCCCTCCATTTGTTTGTCTTCGATGAGGTACTTCAGATTAGCACTCTTTTTCTTGAGTGCTAATTATGTTAATCATTGTACACCACATTAGGAAATGATGAAACCCATAACTCTCAGTATCGCGTACCTTTTAATACTTTCTCAAGAAACTCACTGATTAGCGATTATCTATAAACCCTAACTCTTCAGGCTTAAACTCACTTTAACAGGTGAATGCACCGGTTTTGCGACCTAAATTTGATTTTTTTTTGAAGATGCTAAATGTTGCTCTATTAGTATTGTAACAGCTTACATTATTTTTTGAGTTGACGCAAATCAATTCTACGATTTTTCGTTAAAAAGGTTCTGACTGAACAAACTGACGAATTCTGACTAAACGCTGTCGGCCCAGTTGCCAATCAGCCACAGCACATTAAAATCAGTAGAGAACGTGTCGCAAAAGCGAACAACTCACCTTAGCAGCCAGTAAGCTAGGCTCTCAATCCGGATCATTGCGCCCTGACACTAACAGTACCGACCAACTGCCTTTTCTCCGATCCAGCAATAGCGTTGGAAGACATCAAAAAGGAGTCTGGGGATTGTCCCAAACTCCTTTCACAGATTATCAATTATGAATTCAAGTCAAACGCCAGTGCCCGCGTCCAGAGGCCGTTTGCCAGCTGGTAGTAAGTCGTGACGTCACCGTTAGAATCCGTTCGCTTCGTTCGGTGCGTAATCGTCACCCGCCGTTCAGCAATATCTGCTGTGGTCCCCTTAGCCTTTGCTAATTGTGGATCATTGAACGGTAGAGAGTATACCGGATAGATCTTCATCAAGTTCAAATCCCGATCGTAAACTTCGGTTTCAAACTTGTCAAAATCCAAAGCACCAGCGCGAATCCAGTACTTCGTCGTTGCATTCTTACTGAAACGAATTCGGTACCATTTACCAGTATCGGCCGTAGCTCGCATATCAACATAAACCCGCTTGTTCTTCAAACTCTTCCAGTCATATTTCATAATGTTCCAGTTCTTATGACCACGAATATGATTGTACAACGAGTAGGTCTTGTAGTTGCTTGCCAGTTGCGCGTGTTGCGTGTTCAAACCGCTGACATACGCTTCACTCTTGTTGGTCTGCTTACGCTTCTTCAACTTTTGTGAGGTGGTTGGCTTTGGTTTAGGCTTGCTGCTATTTGAAGCCGTGTTATCAACCGTCGTGTCAGTGATCGTCTGCTGTGACGTCACACTCGTTGAGACGACCTTGCCCACAGTAATCTTGTTCTTAGAGATGCTCATCCCGGAACCCGTCAATGGGAAGTTTCCTTCCACGAAGGTTGACCCCTGACGTTGCGTGGTGACATTATTATTTTGAATCGTCACCCCAGTCATCGGATTAGTGGCGTCCGCCGTGTCGAGATAAACGTATTGTTTCGTAGGATTAACGTTGGTAAACGTATTATCCGTTACGTTTAAATTTGACATCTTGTAATCAGGTTCGGAATTGTACAGGTAAATGTAGGTTCCAGAACCTAACACATGTTGATTGATGAACTTGTTGCCGGTAATCCAAAGGTTAGACACACACTTAAAATGAATCGTTGCTACCCCATTAGATAACAGTGGTTTAGGATCAACGACCGTATTATTAGTGAAGTAGACATCGTGAATAATCCCAGCGGCACCGTGACCGTAGACTGCGTGTTCACCAATTGGATTTGGCGCATAAGAATCGACCTGCCCGGACTTCTTTGAAACTGGCAAAAATTGGTTATTGTCGACCTTCACATCGTAACTTGGTAAGTTATCGTACTGATCGCCAGGATTTTTATGCGACATCGCCTTCTTGTTTGAGTAATCAACTTGGATGGCTTCCTTAAAATCTTGGGAACCGTTGAAACCCGTAAAGACGGAGTTCGTAATGTCCACATTGTGGCTACCATCAATATCGATGTAGTGCCCAGTTGGTGATTCGGCGTTATCAAACACACATTTATCAAACGAAATGTTCTTAGCGTGGTGAATGCTTTGGGTAAAGACACTTTGTCCAGCCGCAGTATTATCACCTTGGAACGTTGCACCTTGCCACGTTACATTATTAATCCCGCCATCGTAGCCCGCTTCTGGACTAGGATACACGAAATTCACCCGGTTGCCATTAGTGATCCGGAAAACAGCACCTTTATCAAACTTAAAGGTCATGTTACCGTGTAAGACAATGTTGCCGGCGTCAAATAGATACGTTCCCTTCGGAACATGCACCGTAACGGCCCCATTGTCCCACTTGTCGATCAGCTTCTGTAGAGCGTCGTTGTTACTCGTCTTGGAATCACCCGTCATGCCTTGATGAACGGCATTAACAGTCGTATCAGCGTAAGCAACAGTTTCCCCAGTGGTCAGTCGTGGTGTTACTGAATTGACATTTAGTCCCAGTAACGTTGCTCCCACAGCAACCGACACGAACAGGCCAAGTTTTGCCCTCAATTTCAAAAAATCCCCTCCAGTTCCAAATTCTTTCCATCGGTTCCATTATAAGCTAAGACATGAAAGCGTTGGGTCATCTTAACCTAATTGTTACACGATTGAAAGATTCCGGACGTAAAGGGGAATCAAATTTTAATTGTAAATTAACTTTATCTTACATTAATTTGGCGATATCGTCATGTAAACCGTTTAAACGCGTAACCACTTGGCCACGTACTTGCGTGTAAACTTTAACCCCGTCTGGCGTCAGCTTCAGATTATGTTGGCGACGATCCACTTGTGACGCGATGCTTTCAATCAAACCAGCCCGCAGTAACCGTGAGATCTGGCCAGAGATCATCGACTTAGAGACGCCGATCTGACCGGCGAACTTTGTCGGTGTGAAATCTTCTCGTTGATCGGTGATCGCGTGTAGCAGATTAAATTGTTCCAGAGAAATTGTAATATCCTCCGTTTTGATAGTCGTTACTGGCCGCATAATTTTTTGGAGTTGTGAAAACCATTCCAAGGATTGGTTTAAATCGTTAGTTTGCGTCATTAAATTACTCTTCCTTTCCACATTAAAGACTAAGGGGGCCAGAACCAGTAGCTGTTACTATTCTGACCCACTAACCATTTATTATAGCCCTTATTTTCAGTCTTTATGTTACCGATTCATTAATAGTTTATAGCATTACGAATGAAAAAACTAGTGATTGCAATCAATTTATTATATTTACCCCAAACTACGGCATTGAATTCCCCGTAGCAACCCCTTATGATTAAAGTTAACAATATTTAAACTTTAACCAACTGAGGGAGACTGGTATGACACAGATTAAAATGATTGCAACCGACGTCGACGGAACATTTCTAAATGACCAACGACAGTACAACCACGAGCGGTTCTCAGCGCAACTTGCGCGCTTAAAGGCCGCTAACATTCGCTTCGCGGTCGCCAGTGGGAACCACCTTGGCCACTTACACAAGGTTTTCGCTCCCACCCCCGCTGTGCAGACGTTTGTGGCCGAGAACGGCGGTCTGATCGTTGATCACCATCACACGTTGTTCGAGGCCCCAATGCCAACAGATGTGGCCCACGCTGTTGTGGACGCCCTGATGACTGACGCCACCCTGCGACCCCACGCCTTCCGCTTATCCGGTGCTCATGGGACTTACGTGAGTCGCGACAGCAAGCCACTCGACCTTGACGCCCAGAACTACTTTTTCGACAATTTAGTTACAGTCGACGACCCCCGAAACGTCAACGATACCATCTACAAGGTCAATGGTGAGTGGCCTCACAGCTCGGTCCAACACGTTGTTGACCAGCTAAACACACGGTTTGCCAACCAAATTCACGCGACCCCCAGTGGCTTTGGTAGTATCGATATTATTGCCCCGCACATGAATAAAGCCGTCGGTGTCACCCAGCTCGCACAATCTTGGGGAATCGATTCCAGCGAAGTTGCGGCCTTCGGGGACAACGGGAACGACAAAGAAATGATCGCGCACGTTGGTCTCGGTATCGCAATGTGTAACGGTACCGAAGCAGTCCGCAGTGTTGCCGATCTGATAACCCCGACCGATAATAACCATGATGGGGTATTAGACGTTATCGATTCCATCTTAGCAGATAAAGTTTAAAGTCACCTAAACCTTTCAGTCATTGACCTAATTTGGTCGGTGACTTTTTTAATTCACCCATAGTAACTGGGCCACCAGCTGATACATCTGCCGAGCCGAATGTAATCGGCCGTGACCTAAACCCGCAATGTGATGTTCATCATAGCGAATCGCGCTATCAGCAACAATCTGCCGCAGGGCCGTGACTTGCTGAACCGGAACAGAGCCGTCCGTATGCCGTCCAGGAAGCGTGCCATAGACGTTGAACAGCTGGGCTTGCTCGTTAGCCCGCAATTGATGCCGCGCAGCTCTTAGACGCTCAAACGTGGCATCTACGGGGTGTTGGGCCGTGCCTTCATCCACCGGCGCGCCCAACAGGACCAATCGGTTTAACCGCGGAATATCCGGGGATGGACCGTGTAAGACCAGACTGTTCACGGCCGCACTGCCACCCCAGGAATGCCCCACCAGATTGTATTGACGAACGCCATACTGCCGATAGAGGTCCCTGAGAATGGCCGTGATCCATTGAATTTGTGGCTGATAGTCACGCGTTAAGCTATGATCAAACAACACCTGAATCAGAGGATTCGTAGCCTGTGAATCCCAGCTGCCAGAAAAATGACGTCTACCGGCCCAATCGACTCGAATCGTAGCGATCTTGTGCCCATATCCATGCCGCGCAAACCAGCGTAACATGCCATTATAGGTAATCGCACCACCACCCCACCCTGGAATGAACAAGGTGGGTATCGCCGCATAGTGGACGTCTGGTCGCTGCGTTACTAAAGGTTCTGGTCGTCCCGGCCGAGTCACCCACCGAACGCCCAGCCAACTCGACAGGCCCAGCGTCACTGCCACATGCCATTTTTTGATCATCTCAAAGCCCCCAGTAGCTCACCTATTATGCCAGTTATTTTGATTGTGTACAAGTGAAAATTAGTTCAGTCAACATTTATGCTAGTTAACCTTTGTCAACTGAAATTTATCCGCATAAAACTGGCAGTCACGAAATGGCGTAATCATTGGTAATTTAATTGGTTTTGCGCAAACTAACCGCTAATTATTGATTTTTTACCAGAAGTTCGGTTGACAGTTGTCCGTATAAAAATTTATAATGGACCTAAATATGAAAACGCTTTATTACATTAGAAATCGAGGACTTACTATGCAAACTACGACGAAACATTGGGATACGTATCAAGATCAAGCCGTGACTGAATATGCAATTGAAAACGACAATGGCGTTAAGTTGGCCATTTTAAGTTGGGGGGCCACGTTACACGCCCTCTCCGTGCCAACCGACAAAGGCGACAAGAATTTGGTCCTATCTTATCATAAGATGGCCCACTACTTGGACAATCCCTTCTACGTTTGCATGGGGATCGGCCGGACAGGCGGCCGTATCACACGGGGGACCTTTCCCCTGAACGGTACGACTTACAACGTTGACACCAATGAAGGCCGTAACACCCTTCACGGTGGTCCTCATGGTTTCAACACGGTCAACTGGGCCGGCGAACTGGATGCCACCGATCCTGAAATTGCCAAGATCACGTTAACGCACACGTTCAAGTCCAGTGACGACTCTTACCCAGGTGATCTAACCGCTAAGATGACGTACACGTTAGACAACCATGATGAAGTCACGCTAACTTTCGAAGCCAACTCGACTGATACCACGCTGTTCAACCCAACGTCTCATTGCTATTTCAACTTAAGCGACGACCAATTAATTTCCGGCCAGAAGTTGCAGGTCAACAGTACGGAGCATTTGGACCTCGATGGTGAAAAATTACCAACTGGGAAAATGATTGCTAACGCTGGTACCCCATTTGACTTCGCGCAAGGTCAAAACCTTGGCCAAGCCATCCGCGGGATGCAAGCTATCCCCGAAAAGGGCTTCGACGACGTTTATCACGTCACACCTACTGCCGACCAAACCATTGCCAAGCTGACCGACCCACAATCGAATCGGTCATTGACCATCAAGTCTGCTCGAAATGGTCTGGTCGTTTTCACCGCTAACTCCTTCACATCAAACATGAAGCTCGCTGCCGGTGCTGGTCAGCCTTACATGGGGGTTGCCCTTGAACCACAGACGTTACCAGACTCACCAAATCATCCAGAATTTGGCGACATCACCTTACCTGCTGGTAAGACACAGAGCTACCAAATCAAATACGATATCACTTATTAATAATTAAGTGAAGCGCCCACACACCACTCTGGTGTGCGAGCGTTTTTTATTGTCTATCTTTCCAAACGCCGCTTATGACTGGTGTAACCGATACCGAAGTCAAACTTAGGTAACTTAGTTCCGTCATCGCCTTACCGGGATATGAGCTGGATCGGTGCGAACACGCCTGAACCCATATCCGCCGAATTCTCGGTTTATTTGGGTGACCTGAGGCAACACGACTTATGCTTCTAGCAACGTTGTTGAATTAAGTTCAAACTCTGACAATCAACAGGGATTCAGCGCTTAAAATTGGCCTACCCAATTTAAGCCGGAGGCGGTCATTGCCACTCATTCAGCGGTAACGATTCTTACTATCCTACATTGAAGATGACCGAACCACGCTACCTAAGCCTAATCTCAGTATCATTGTTCCAACAACTATAAAGAGTTAGTCGTGACAATGTCAACCTTATCTAACCTAAACATTAAAACTAGCTAATAGTAAGACCACAGTTCTTCAATTAGTCTATCATACGATTTTTGAGATGTACACTAAAAATCACCCAACCCCTAAACTATTTTACCGTCTAACCGCTGAGTCGAGATAATTGACAGTTTTATGTGTGCATGCTAAGTTAGTAAAACGTAACTATTATCATTTAATGTGCTTGAATAGCGACTCTAAAAACCGTGAATCATTCACTGCTGAATGCTTCACAAAGGATTCTCGTATCACTATCTATTATAAAGGAGACTTCATTCATTGGCTAAGAAATCAAAAATTGCGAAAGCAAAACGCATCGCCGCAACCGTTGACCGTTACGCAGAACGTCGAACAGAACTTAAAGCAGCCGGCGATTATGCCGCATTGGCTCTACTTCCTCGTGATGCCTCACCGACGCGGATTCACCGACGTGACCATCTGGACGGTCGGCCTCACGCTTACATGCGCAAATTTGGGCTCTCCCGCCTGAATTTCCGGGAACTGGCCCACGCTGGGAAGATTCCTGGTGTTAAGAAAGCCAGTTGGTAGGTAGCATGCGGCGTCAGTCGGTCAACCCCTAAGAATTAACCCTAAGTAGCAGCCCACTAGAACTCCTGCTTGAGATTAAACAGAGAAGATTGCCTTAATTTCAGCAACTAAGGGTCAGACCTGCCACCGTGACACCCCGCGGAATCACGGTTTCCAGCAACAACTTCACCACAGACAGTGTCATTATATTTCGCGACTATTCGCGGCCAAAACAAGACACAAAGCCCGCATCAAACAGCCATTAACTGGCCGCTTGATGCGGGTTTTCTAGTGATTATTTCCACGACATATCTGGCACGTGTATAATAATAGATGTCAATTACGACACATAATTTATTTTGCACTGGTTAGTTCGCAATCTAGATAATTGGTCCCACACTTAGTCCAATCAATTTAAAGGGAGTTTTTCTAACATGAATGAAGTTTTAACGGTAATTCGTGAGTTCGACCTGTTCGGCGGCGACTCATCACAGTATGGCATTGAAACGCCCAAGATCAACGCGCAATTTGTCGGTGTCGAACCGGCCATGGTCTTTGACATCCACAATCAGCCCAAGCTGGCGCGCCAGACCGAACGACAACTGCGCACCATTGAAAATGAGATTCGTGACCAATTCCACGTTGAAATGGTCGACATGGGCGGCGGCGATATCAATCAAACCTTCCAAATCTTTCAAGCCATGATTACGATCTTCAAACAGCGGGTCGAAAAGGAATTGCTTATCGACAATCAACTCGCGTTAGAAAGTCTGACCACCAGCGGTGAATGGCTACTCTACTGGCACGAAGACGCGCCACTCGTCAAGGCTAAACGGCAGCAACAAGAGAATCTGCCACAGGACTTCTAGGCTGACCAAATCTGCTCACACTCTGGTTGTCAGGGATTCTGTTTGCTACGAGAAACGTCGTCAGCCCCAAAAAGCATTCTCCGGCTAGGAACATTTCTGGCCTCCTCTGGCTCCGAATATGCCGTCAGTTTCAAGCTCTAAACTCCAGCTGGTTATTGCAAGCTAGCTTGAAACTTATAACCCTTAGCAATACACAAAAGGAACGTCTCCCATCAACAATACAGTTGATGGGAGACGTTCCTTTCTTCTTCTAAGCTGTGATTCGAATCGTTGTCAGCCCTGACCGATTCAAGTTTTAGGTTGTACTCAAGTGGTGTCATGCCAACCTGGAAAGAGTCTCTCCGATTGGTTTCAACTTGTCAGAAACAATTTCCAAATCCGTAAGCTCGCCGGATATGGCCGGTTCTATTTCAAGTTAACAGCCACACCAGCAACATCGATAGTCAACGGATCGCCGCTGATCAGCTTAAAGTGAGGCCCATCTGCATGGACACTAACTTCAATCAAGCGGCCATGGAAGACCTGACGGAACGTGTAGCTGGTCCAGGTCTTAGGTAAGAATGGATCAAAGTGTAGCTTGTCATTGCGGACCCGCATGCCAGCGAACCCTTGAACAACAGCAATCCAACCACCAGTCATGGCCGTAATGTGCAGCCCATCTGTGGTGTCATTATTGTAGTTGTCCAGATCCAACCGTGCCGTCCGTGAGTACAGTTCGACGGCCTTGTCTTCGTAACCCAAGTCGGAAGCCAAAACGGAGTGAATGGCTGGTGACAAGCTGGATTCATGAACCGTAAGTGGTTCGTAGAAGTCAAAGTTAGCCTTCTTTTGGGCTTGTGTGTAATCGTCAATAAAGTCCCAGATACCTTGAAGGACATCCCCCTGCTTAATGTAAGGCGAACGTAAAATCTTGTCCCATGACCAATGTTGGTTGATTGGCCGTTGGTCGGCAGGAATAGAACTGGCTGGTTCGATATCTTTATCAAGGAACCCGTCGTGTTGAACAAAGATGTTTAGGTCCTTGTCATACGGCAGGTACATCCGATCAACAATGTCTTGCCACTTGGCCTTTTCTTCGTCGGAAACGGCAAGCTTCTTGGCGGTTTCCTTGTCGACTTGACCCAGGATCTCCAATGTATATTTCAGCGTCCACTGTGCCAGCATATTCGTGTCCCAGTTGTTATCGACGTTGTTCTCGTATTCATCAGCACCTGTGACCCCATGGATCATGTACTGCTGGTTACGTTTGCTGAAGTGTACCCGGTCGGCCCAGAAGCGAGACATTTCGCTCAGAACCTTGGCGCCTTCATGTAAGACGTAGCTGGTGTCGCCGGTATAACGTGTGTAGTTGTAAATGGCGAACGCAATGTCCCCATTTCGGTGAATCTCTTCAAAGGTAATTTCCCATTCGTTATGGCATTCGATCCCGTCGAATGTCACCATTGGGAATAAGGCGCCCTTTAAGCCTTGTTCTTGCGCATTGATGTAAGCACCGTCGAGTTGCTTATAACGGTACATCAACAGATTGCGAGTAACTTCTGGATTCGTAATTCCCAGGTAAACGGGAACAGCGAAGGCTTCGGTATCCCAGTAGGTCGCACCACCATACTTTTCGCCGGTGAACCCTTTTGGTCCGATATTCAACCGAGAATCTTTCCCATAATAGGTGGAGAAGAGCTGGAACAAGTTGAACCGAATCCCCTGTTGTGATTCGTCGTCGCCTTTGATGATAACGTCAGACTTTTCCCAACGAGCGGCCCAGACATCCGTATGGGCTTGTAAGAGGTCATCGTAGCTTTCTTGAGCAACCTTGTCACTTAGGTCGTGCATGGCAGCAGTCAGCTTTTCTTGCGTGTCATAATCACGAGAGGTGACGACGATGACCCGCTTCTCCAATTGCGTTTCCGCTTGGGGTGCCAAGCTACCAGTGTAAGCCGTCACAACTTCCTTGTCGCTCGGTTGAGTAACGGCAACGTTGTTGAGAGCCGTAACCAGTCGCATCTCCATGCCAGAAGTGAATTGTGGCGTGCCAAATGGATTAGGCGTTGTCTTAGCAACGATACTCCCACTGTCGGCTTGTTGGTCGGTCGCTAAGACATCCCAAAAACGTTCGTCGTAGTTGGCTTCTTCATTCTTAACGTCAGCATCAATACTTGGCTTGATCGTGATAGCAACGTTTGTATCACTTAAGTTTTTCACACTGACCCGTTGCACAGAAAGCTGCTGTTGACTAACACTTAAGAAACGTTCGAATTTGAAGGCTACCCGCGTCTTACCCCGTTCGAGGGTAAATGACCGGGTCAAAACGGCTGTCTTCATGTCGAGGTCCAGTGTGAAATCACTGATTTGATCCTTGGCGAGGTCAATGGCATCACCGTTGACTTCGATTGGCAGCTTGATAAAGTTGACGGCATTGACTACTTTTCCAAAGTACTTGGGATAACCGTTCTTCCACCAGCCGACCCGAGTCTTATCTGGATACCAGACACCGCCCAAGTAGATTCCTTGAAGGGAGTCGCCGCTGTAGCCTTCTTCAAAGTCCCCACGCATCCCCATGTATTCATTACCAAGGCTGGTCATGGATTCCTGGAGGCGCTTATCTTTGGGGTCAAAAGTATGGGTAATGACATTCCACGGTTGCACTTCAAAAATTCGTTTCATGCTAAACATTCTCCTTTTCTACGTTCCGCTCAAGAGCTGCTACCGGCGACTTTGAGGTCGCTCAGTTCACAACTTCATTGTAAGTTTTAAACGTGACAGTGCACGTAAATTGGCTTGATACGACCAAACGCTAACATCGACCCATACAACTCGTATCAGCTAATGTTAACGTCTGTTTTCCTTTAAAACACATTTAGATTAAGCGCGGTAAGTTTCCTTGATGGTGAAGACGGACAAAGCACCAATGGCCATGACGATCCCACCTAACAGGAACATGTTAGCTTGCGCACCACCCAATAATGGGAACAGCGCGAAGCTGGCTAATGAAGCCACGATTTGTGGCAAACAGATCGATCCGTTGAACAGACCCAGGTAAGTCCCCATGTGTGCACCGGATAACGCGTTGGTGACCATGGTCAGTGGGTAAGTGTTCATTGCAGCCCAAGCAATACCGACCAAGATGAAAGAAGCAATCAAGGTGTACTGGTTGTGAATGAAGAAAACGGAAACGAAGCCAATGGCCCCTAACCCTAAGCTCCCAGCGTAACCTAGCTTATGCACATTGTTAGGCAACTTAGCTAACACATAGGACCAGATAACAGCGGCGATAGATTGAACGGCAGCCAAGACCCCGTACCAATTCCCAGCAGCCTGGTAACCAGCAGAAGCGGCATTCGTTGTGTGCCAAACGTTAGAAGCAATGGCACCGGCGGAATAAGTCCAAAGGTATTGGAAAGCAACCCAACAGAAGAACTGAACTAAGGTAACGGTCCAGAAGACCTTGGGAGCAGACTTCAGTAACGTCCACCAGTTTCCACCTTCAGCGTTATCTTCCTTGGTGATTCCATGATATTTCGCATAAGTATCTGGATCATATTCCTTGACCCGGAAGATGGTAAATAGACTTGTGATGACCAAGAGAACGGCACCGACGTAGAAGGCAACCTTAACCGTTGAAGGAACGACACCCTTGCTGGCCGTGTTGGCAATCCCAATAGCGGCAAACAAGAATGGCAAGATAGCGGCTAAAACGGCACCCGTATTGGATAAGAAACTTTGAATCCCGTAAGCGTAACTCTTCTGGTCATCGTTGACCATGTCCCCAACCATCATCTTGAATGGCTGCATAGCAACGTTAGAAGACAAGTCCAGGAAGGCCACGGTGATGGCGCCGAAGAGTAAAGCCGCTAGTGACGCGTAGCCAAAGCCCATACTACCTGAGTTTGGCAGCAGACACATGACAATGACCGCAACAATAGTTCCTAATAACAGGTAAGGCAACCGGCGACCACCGAATTTTGGTGCCCAGGTCCGGTCAGAATAATAACCCACGATTGGTTGAACAATTAAACCAGCTAGTGGTGGCAAAATGAAGAACCATCCTAAACTGTTCGGGTCGGCCCCAATGGTCTGGAAAATCCGACTCATTTGGGAACTCTGTAATGTGAAGGCGGTTTGGACACCTAAGAAACCAAAGTTGATCATCCAAATCGTGCTAGCAGGTAATGTGGGTAAGCCACTCTTTGGCTTAGCCGCTACCTCAGCGGTGTTATCTGACATACGAAAACCTCCTAAGAAAACTGACAATTTTTAACTATAATGGCAACTCATTTAACTACATGTGTTATTATGGCACCGCTTTCATCTTAATGCAACCGTTTGCGCAAATCTTTTTTAGGAAATTGGTCTACCCTTTCCATACCATGACAATTAAAAAAGGCCTGTCCGTTGGCTTCAGCGCCAATCGAACCGACCGCAAAAATTTATTTGATTTCGTACGGAATTTTAATCTGACCTGGTGTACTTGTTTCCAACGGCTCACGGTCGCTGAACAGCAGCGCGACGGTTGCCGACCCCATTTTTTCCGGAAACAAATTAACCGAATGTAAGTCAGCATCGGTTAATCCAGCCGGCAACGACTGATTAAAGCTGACAATAGGGAAATGTCGCACGCCGAACTGTTCACGAACTAACCGATAAAATTCAATCGCATTGAAATCATCGGTAGCCATAATGCCATCAATTTCTGGGTGTTGCTTGATGAACTGACGAACACGGTCGAGTGCTCCCAACTTACAGGTCAAAGGTTCGACGTTAAAGCTAGCAGCAACTCGTTCGTATCCAGCCCGGCGTTGCTCTTCATACGCCCAATCGTGCGTGGATTCAACGAAGACGGGATGGGTCACGCCCAACTGATTCAGGAGAAAATTAGCGCCCCCAATACCTGCCTGTAAATTGTCATTATCAACAAAGTCGTCATTCGCGTTGTCCATGGGCTGGCCGATCGTGACGAACCGCAACTGATTCTGGCGTAAAAAGTTGGCGATAGGATCGTCCTTGTGTGCGTAGAAGAGGACAAAGCGCTTGATTTTCCCCTGCGCCACCATTGACTTCACGTTCTTTAAGAGGTCCTCAGCCGTCTTACTGATGGCCACGGACAAGACGTAATGGCGCTCGACCAGTTCCGAATTAATTCCCCGCAACAGGTCAATGTAAAATGGGTTCTCCGGCAAGCTGTGGTCCGCGGTGGGAAAGACGACCCCCACAGCGTTGGCTTCCCCGGACGTTAAGTTTTTAGCGTTATAGTTTGGTAAATACCCCTCGGCGGCGGCCAACGCCTGAATGCGCTCACGAGTCGCCTGACTGATACGAGGATTATTATTAAGTGCCCGCGAGGCAGTCGAGACCGACACCCCCGCCTTGGCAGCAATATCACGAATAGTTAACATTTTAATTTCGAAGCTCCTTATACGCTTAGACAGTTTCGGACGTGGACCACGAGATAACTTACTCATCCCCGTTACCACCTGGCCTGACAAACGGCCGAAACTCGGGCCGTTGCACTTAGACTAAGTGCCTGGCCGCCGTACTCTTAATGCCTTAAATCTTACCATACAAGCGCCCCCATTGGAACTCTTTCCCATACGGGCCGAACGATTACCCCCCATTTTGTTCGGTAAGCTCCTTTGGTTTCGTAAAAACGGGCATAATCCGTATTGTTTCTGAACCAGCAAGTAAGGATAACCAGACTTCACTACCTAACATTAGTCTCAGGCGCATCGTTCTACTAAGTCAGTGAGAAAAACCACCCACTGACTTAGTAGAAAACCAAATTTGGAGACTCAGTACTTTCGAGGCTTCAAGTTGTGTTCGCACCGGTCCAGCCCATATCTGCCAGCCGGTAAGGCGATGACTGGACAACGTTGCCTAGTTTTACTCTCAGTATTGCTGTTACAACAGTCATACTAGATGTTTTAGAACCTTCATTCTTTACACTGGACTAAAAAAGACGTTGCCATTATCCCAATCGGACAATTGTAACGCCTAGATTTGTTAAAAATCTACTAGCCTCGCTTTTGCGACTTACCACGGTGCGGTGTGATACCAGCGTTTGGATTCAGTGGTAGGGTCGTTACAAACTGACTACCTTGCGGCTGATTCTCCTTGACTGTAATGGCACCGTGATGGAGGTTAACGATCCAATGAGCGATCGACAACCCAAGCCCATTGCCGCCAGTTTGGCGACTACGAGACGTATCAACCCGGTAGAACCGGTCGAAGATCCGTTGCCGGTCACCGGCTTTGATACCAATGCCTTGGTCGGCCACAATCAGTTGCCATTTCCGACCGACCAGTTTGGCCGAAATCGTAATGGTACTGTCGCGTGGTGAATATTTTAAAGCATTATCAATCAAAATGTTCATGAGCTGATGTACCAGGCTCTGATCCAGAGTCGCTTTGAAATCGGTCACCGGTGCTAATACTAGCTTCTTCCCCTGACTCGCCGCAATTTCTGTGTACGGTTCCACCGTGCGTGTCAGGAATGGCGCGACCTGAGTCACCTCAAAGTTCGTCTGCAACGTGTTGGAGTCGGACCGGGCTAATGCCAGCAGGTCTTGCGTCAGTTTCTGTAGCCGTTGGCTTTCGCTATTGGCAATCGCAATATTTTCTGCCTGATCGATAATTTTATCGTTCGGTTTTGTCAATAGAATTTCCAACTTATTCTGAATGATGGTCAGTGGTGTCCGCAGCTCATGTGCGGCGTTCCCTACAAATTCGGTCTGGCGGCCCCACGACCGCAGAATCGGCCGCATCGTCATCCGTGACATCCAAATACTCATGATGATCGACAGAAGCCAAAAGACCCCCATCGTAATCAACATGACCCGCGTAAAGTTGCTCATCGCAGCCTTCTGAGGGTCAATATTTTCCATGATCAGTAAATACCGACCAGCCACCGACTTGTCTGCATTACTCTTGGGAACCTTGACTAACAATGTTCGGAAATTATACTTGCCGCTAACCACAATCGTGTGCAGCTGACCCTCCTGCGTTCGTTTCAACGTGATTCCCCGCAATGTGTCATAACGCGACCCTAACTGAGATTTATTCATAATCTTCCCGGCATCATTGAAGATCAGTGTGGTTGTAATGAACGGGTGAATGGCCTTTTTTTGTGCCTGCATCGCCTGCTGATTGTGTTGGGAGAACGGCTGAAGCTTATTCGTGTTTTGCTTAGGTGGTCCCGCCAATCGTGCCGACCGTTCCACGCGTAATGCCTGGTCCGTACTGGTCAGCATGGCCCGTTTAAACAGCACGAACACGATGACCCCCAGTAATAAGAAGATAATGGTAAACCCAATAAAACTACTGAGAAATAATCGTCGCCGTTGGGCCCGATTGACCTTATTGCTCATCTGGGGCCTCCACAATGTACCCGGCATTACGGATAGTCCGCAACGACAAGTCACTACCGGCGTGCTTGAGCTCCTTTCGCAGGTTACTCATGTACACTTCCACGACGGAGAGACTGGTCTCCGAATCAAAACCCCAGAGACGATTGAAGATCTGTTCCTTGGTGATAATTGTTCCCGGATTGGCTACAAGGTATGCGAGCAGATCAAACTCCCGGCCCTTGAGTGTCAATGGTTCCCCATTGAACGTTGCCAAATGTTTGCTGGTATTGATTTCTAATTGGCCTAGAGTAATCGTATCACTGTCATTCAGATGCCCGGTTCGTTTCAACAACGCCTTCATCCGCGCTAATAGTTCCTCACGGTGAAATGGCTTGGTCACGTAATCGTCGGCACCATCGTTAAAGCCCCGCAATTTATCGGCAATCGTATCTTTTGCAGTCAAAATCAATACGGGCGTCTTCACACCCTTACTGCGAATATGCAGCAGCAGATCCAACCCACTTTCGCCGGGTAACATCAGGTCTAAAATGATGGCGTCAAAGACATCCTGACTCGCCAAAAATTCTCCCTGTTCCCCGTCATAAGCAGTCGTGATTTCACAAATCGGTTTAATCAGTTCAACAATATCCGCGGATAATTCGCGCTCATCTTCAACAACTAAAACTTTCGCTGTGGTCGGCAACGGACATTCCTCCTTTTAAAAACTCTTGAATTTTTTCTTTGCGTGGGTGTGAGTGGCTTTCACTTGCTTAGCAAAAGCCAAGCTTGTAGCCGCGATATTTCGAGGCTTTAAGTTGTGCTCACATCGTTCCTGGCACCCGGTGACTCAGCTCCCTAATTTGGTCTCAATATCGATATCCCAACCGTCATCAGTGATGGTTGGGAACTTTTAATTCCTTGTAAAATAGCTACGATTTCACCCGTAACAGGAACCGTTTGATTATTTCTGACTGCTCATCCTTGCTTGTCATCTCAAAGCTTCCTTAATTTTGATTTTCATCATAGCTCATTCAGGCGCCACCAGACCGCTTACTCTATAGTATAAACATGTCCGCAACACTAGTCACGACACAATTACTTCCACCCAGTCAACTCGGCTGTAGCGAATTGATCCACGCGACCACGTTTTATCTCATCATTATCGCTAGTGTGCGCCGGTCCGGCGGCAAAACCGTCATTTAAAGTTACAGTCTACAGACCCAACGATAACGGAACCTTAAGCTGGCGGTCAAAACAGTAGCCATCTGGGATTCAAGGCTTGGCAGTCTGCACGATTGGCGCCGATAGAAGTTCGCTTTTCAGGCTGGTAGGATCCCCCCTAGCAGGTAGAATTTCACCAGCAAGTCGTATGACCATCTCCCACGTTAAGTTTTGTCAGCTAACTAAAGGCTAAGTTTTTGCCAAGATTAACCCGTTGTTCACGGAACTGTTCGAAAAATGCGGTAGACTTTCGTCAAAGCAGTCTGCATGGTATTCTATTAAGGACAGACATCTTGATTGTCATTAACGGAGGGGTTTTCATGAAGCAGCAGCGAAACACCCTCGCGGCGCTAAGAGTCAGCCGTTGGGTGTATTTGGGGGCATTTTTCGTTCCATTTGCCATCATGGTCGTTATCTTCTGGCAACTAAAGATTACGCCATTTGGCAGTCGAAATTTGATGTTTAGTGACATGGGGGCACAGTACGTTCCGATTCTGGAATATCTGCGGTCGACCGTCACGACAGGGCAGTTCCATCTCTTTTCATTTTCTTTGGGGACGGGCAGCGGAATCATTCCGTTACTCACGTATTACGTGATCAGTCCGTTTAACTTGTTAATTTTTCTCTTTCCAGCAGCGAAACTTCCGCTGGCGGTCACCTGGATCGTCATCTTAAAAATCAGTACGATTGGGTTAAGCATGGCCGTTTTCATCCGGCACGCCTTTTTACGGAGCGGCTGGTCGTTGATTCTCTTCTCCACCGCATTCAGTTTGTGTGGCTTTACCGCCATGTACTTCTACGACATCATGTGGCTGGATGCTTTGATTTGGTTGCCACTAGTCGCGTTAGGGTTACATCGATTAGTCAGTCTACACCATTATGGGCTGTACACGTTAAGCCTCACTGCAACTATCATTTCCAACTATTACATGGGTTACATGACCTGCCTATTTTCAGTGATGTACTTCATTTATCTAGTCATTGAACATCAATCAACCGCTACGCCATTCAAAGAAGTCTGGCGGATGCATTGGGCAGCGATTCGCCAGTTTCTGATTGGCTCAGTATTGGCTGGTGGTATGTCCATGATCGTCTTAATTCCAACGGCGATGGGCATGCTACTGACGGGTAAAAGTACCGTCTTTGTCAATAACTATCTGCCAACGCCACTCTTTGGTCCGGAAGTCCTGGCCCAATTTGGACTGGGTAGCAGCAATTATGTGACCCACCTGTACCACGCACCAAGCCTGTTTATGGGCACCTTGATGTTCTTACTTTTAATCGTCTACTTCGTTTCACCAAAGATCCTAGCGGTCGAAAAACGCCGGACGATGTGGTTACTCATCGCCATGGGATTGGGGTTACTCATCACCCTCTTCAACACCGCTTGGCACATGTTTCAGCAACCAGCCGGCTTTCCATTCCGTAACGTCTACTTTTTCACGTTCTTGGCGTTAACGGCGGCCTACCGTGCTTGGCAAACACACCCATCCCAGACCATGAATGATCCGCAAAAGGTACTCGCGCTAGTCTGGGCCGCAGGGCTGTTGACCATTGGCTACTTGTCCGCACAGGTCATCCCCAGCATTTGGGAACGAGCCTTGCCCAGTTATAACAACGACCTCTACCTACAAAGTCAGCCCCAGTTTCATTTGCTGTGGCTATCCTTAGCGCTGTTGTTGGTCAACACCATGCTCCTATTTGTGAGCGAATGGCGGCCCATCCGGATCGGTCTCATGGGATTGATTATCTCGGTTGAATTAGGGGGGAACTTCTTAGCGGCCACTCATGGTATTAGCTTTGGCTCCCAAACCCAATTTGAGAAATATTACAAAAAGGATGCCGCCGCGTTGCGCAAGGTCACTGCCACCAAACACAAGCCAAACTTACACCGCGTCGAATTTCTTCATTCCCAGATTGGCGCAGCCTACAGTGGTGCGTACAACCATTACAACGATCCGCTACTTTACGGGTATGCCGGGAACAGTTCGTATAGCTCAACGTTGGTCGAACAGGCGCGTGTCTTTCAACACGATCTGGGCTACTTTAGTCCAAACGTTCGCCGTATCAGTTCCCAAGGCTACACGCATCTGACCGATACGCTATTTGGGGTAAAATACCGGTTGAACGCCAATAAGAAACCGGTCGTTAACCGACTCAACTCTTACGCGGGTATCGGCTTTGCCGTTCCAGATAAATTAGCTCATTTGACATTGAATGACCAGCAGGCGTTGACTAATCAGCAGCGCTTGCTGGCTACCCTAGGCGCTCGCAAGAATACGTTGGCCCCCGTCTCCGTTCTCAAGATGAACACGAAACGCGCCACCGCTCAGGATCTCGCGACCATTCCGAAACGCACAACCTTACGTGGCCCACAGTACCTGCAAACATTTACTGTCCGGGTCAATGCGACCGGCCTTCTGCACGGGTACTCGCCATCTGGAACCATGATTTACTCAAGCTTACGGGTCAACGGTAAGAAGGCGAAGCCGCTGATCAATGCTGATGGCTTCCGCTATATCATGAACTTTGGAGAACATACTAAAGGGACGATCATGACTATCAGCTATATCACCCGGCGACCGGAAACTGGCTCCAGTAATCAATTTGCGACGCTCGATCAGGCCAAATACCTGCAACTAGTCGCCAGTCTGAAGCAACAGCGCTATAAGCTTCGGGCTAATAGCGGGGTCACCTGGTTGTCTGGTGACGTGACAGGGACGGCCGATCGTCGGCTCCTGTACGTCTCCATTCCAGATATACCTGGTTGGACGGCTAAGGTCAACGGCAAACCCGTGGCTATTAAGACTGTCATGCACGCCGAATCCTTGATTCCCGTCAAACAGTCTTATAAGGGCATGATTGGCGTTCCACTGAAGTCTGGCAACAACCATGTCACACTGACTTATCAGACGCCTGGCCTCAAAATTGGCGCCCTGATCAGCCTTATCAGTGGTACCCTGTTCATTCTCTTCTGGTTCACAGTCGAATGGCTACGACCTGTTGGCAAACACAAGGATCACTAGTTGTCTTTATCCAGAGCCTGGGGAATCTCAGGCTCTTTTGTTTAAAAAAATTCAGACAAAAAAATCGGCTCACCGGCCGATTTTTTAAGTTACCTAATTTTTTTAGCGTTTCGTGATCAACTGCAGTGCCGACCGTAACTTTGTTTCCCACCCGTTGTGGTATCGCAAATCAGGCCACTAGTCAGGAAGACCAGTCCCGCCACTAACATGACTAACGTTCCCCACCAGAAGAGGCTGTGAATCTGAACCGGCCAGCCGAGCACGGCGTTCAGGACGATTAAGACCAGTCCCAGCCAAAACGACAAACTACGATAGAACCGTCGATTGAAAATCATCAAAGTCGCCCCCCTTTATGTTCAATTATAAGGGACAATTAGTCAAACAAGTGAACTTGCTAATCGCTTGTGTTCCTTAAGTTCGGTCACTTAACTTAGCGGTTATTCTGCCGGGCGAACCTTCGACTTGTCGACCTCGCCTTTACGCACGCGATTCATATAAAAACGTAGGAGGAAGGGTGCAAGTAGAGTTGCCACAATAATGGCCGCCACAATAGCCGAGTAACGGACTGGCGACATCAACTTGGCCTGATACCCAATTTGGGCGATAATCAACGCCATTTCGCCTCGGGAGACCATACCGGCACCTACGGCCATCGAGCTGGTCCAGTGAAACCCAGCCATTTTGGCACCTAGACCCGCGCCCAGTTGTTTGGTCAACACCGCAACTATCGTCAGAACAATGATAAAACTAATTTGATTGCCCAGGCCCTTGAAGTCCATATTGAGACCAATGCTGACAAAGAATACCGGGATAAATAGCGCGTAGCCGATCGGCTCAATATGCCGGTCCACAGTCGATTTTGCCGACGTCTGGGAAATCGCGATTCCCGCGAAGAAGGCCCCCACAACGTTACTCAACCCAACTAATTCGGCCACGTAAGCCATCCCAAAGCACAAGATAACTGCCATCAAGGTTGCGCCCATCGGAATCATCAGGCGATCGCCAATCTTGACCAGGTACGGGGCCACCCACCGCACGACAAAGTAAATCGCAGCGAAGTAAATGATCTGTTCGAATGTCGTCAAGAGGAGGCTACTGGACGCCGCAGCGCCATCAGCAACCGCCGTCCCCGTTGTACTGACCAACACACTTAAGATCACGACGGCCAACACATCATCGACGACAGCGGCTCCTAGAATCGTGGTCCCCTCACGGCTGTTCAAGGCGTTCATTTCTTTCAAGACCTCCACGGAGATCGAGACGGACGTTGCCGCGAAGATGACGCTTAAGAACATACTTTCCGTGACGTTCAAATGATAGAAGATACCGACCAGATACGTCCCGGCCACCGGAATCAAGACTCCCATAATAGCTACTAACACGCTGGGTTTTAAGTAACGTTTCAGTAGCTGTAGGTCACTTTCCAATCCAGCAATAAACATTAAAACGATGACCCCAATTTCCGCAAAGCTTTCCAAGTCATGCGTTAAATGTAGCCAGCCCAAGACGGCCGGGCCCATCAAAACACCGATGACTAACTGACCAATTACGGCCGGAATCCCGATTCGGGTGCTATAATGGCCCACAATTGTTGTTGCCAATAATATTAGTGTTAAATCTCTTAATAGTTCCACGCGCTTCCTCCTTTGCAAACAAAAAGCGACCGCCAAAAATGGCCCCCCCAACCCAAGGAGAACACAGTTCTTGAAAGCAGTCGCTTCAACCATCATTAATTTAGTTAGTTTATATTATACGGAAACTTCCTTAGCAAAGCAAACTTCCCGTTTCAACCGGTTCGTTGGTTAACTTACTGACGCAGCTTAATTATCTAACTCAGTCTAAGGCGTTGCCCGGTTTCTTTTTTCCTGACTGACCGTTAAGAATCACGATTATCCGCAAGACCACACCTTGGCGTCTCCGCTTCGATGACAGATATTTTTGACCTGAAGAAGTTCTCGCCAAAACTTAACTACCTGTTGACCAGCAATCGTGGTAAACTAATAACGATTGTGAGGTGACGCGTGTGAAGTGGCTTGAATCTAATTTAGTCGTGATTTTCTGGGCGGTTATCTTCGGAGAAGTTATTGGTTATATCGGTGGTACGTTGAAACAGATGACCTGGCAACCTATGCAAATTGGTGTCATGATGGCAATTGTTGGCGTGATCGCCGTCAATGGGTGGTACTTACTCAGTCGTGACGACCAGACTTCGAAGAAATAAGTAGCTCATTTAAGCATGACCTAAACAACCAACCTTGGCAGCTGCCAGGGTTTTTATTTCATCTTAAAAGTTGGACAACTCTTCGTTAACGAAGAACTGTCCGACTTTTTATGTCTCTAAAGCTGAGGTTTAAAGTCCAAAATACGCATTATGACTGTTGTCACAGCGATACTGGGTCCAAAAAATAGGCAACGTTGTCTATCCATCACCTTACCGGCTGGCAGCTATGGGCTTAATCAGTGCGAATACAACTTAAAGCCTCAAAAAAACCGCGTCTCCAAGCTTGTCAACGAAGAGTTTTTGCGGCTTCCAGTTGTATTCATAACGTCTCTAGATTATATTTCTGCTAACCACTACCCTTACTAACCCAAGCCTAATTATCCTGAGCACGAATCTGGTTCTTGATGGCATTCATATCTTGATCGAGTTGATGAACCAACTCAGCCTTTGAGATCAACTCTTGGCGTAACTCGTCTTGATGCTGTACGTTCTTTTTATAACTCAGTTCATGTTCCAAGGACGCCCAAAAATTCATTGCAATCGTCCGAATCTGGACCTCGACCGTAACCTCGGCCACCCCAGCATCCAAGTAGACCGGTACGGCTAAGATCAAATGCAGGCTCCGGTAGCCATTGGGTTTGGGATTCGTCACGTAATCCTTGCGCCGCAAAATTTTGATGTCCGGTTGCTTAGCTAAGCGGCGTTCCATAGCAACCATATCGTCCTCGAACCGCACAATGATGCGGATGCCAGCGATATCGTGCATTTGTTTCGGCAACGTGTCGAAATTGAAGTCAAAGTGTTTTCGTTGGACCTTTTCCAAGATACTTTCCGGCGACTTGATTCGCGACTGCAGGCTGTCAACCAGTGTATGTCCATGTTGAATCTGATATTCCTGGTCAAGGTAATGAATCTTGGTGGTCACGACCTGAACAGCACTGTTGTAATTCAGCATCAGCGATCGGAACCGGTCAATGGCTTCCAATGCGGTTGGGTTGTTTGGAAATTGCGTTGGCAAATTCTGTGCGGGTAAATTCGTATTCGTCATTATTTCTCTCCTAGTTAGCCTGCCGACTGCGCCAATGCCGAATGTCCGGCACCAACCACCACAGTAGTAGGAAATTCAGTAACAGAGTGAGCGCCGTAAACGTAAAGACCCCATTATAGTTGAACCAGTTGGCTACTAAACCACCAAGCATTGACCCAAACATACTACCTAACGCTTGAAACGATTGATTCCAACTGAAGACTGTCCCCGTCAATGAATGTGGCGAGTTTTTGGTCAGCATTGTTTGCACGGCTGGAAACAGCGCACCGTCAGAAACACCAATCATAAATCGAAAGATACCCAGTAACCAAACACTCGATACGAATCCTTGGGGAAAGTACATCAGGACGGCAAAAACGTAGCCAAAAACTAGAACCCGTTGCGTACCACGGCGGTCGCCGTACTCGCCTAGTTTCGGAGCGGCTAGTAACGTTGAGAGGCCCGGCAATGCCGCAATGATTCCGGCAACCAACGTAATTGGACCCGTATTATTCATCAGCTGTTTCACGTATAAGCTAATAATTGGTGTGATGGAATTATTTCCCATTTGAATAATCATAGTTGAGACTAGCAAAACAATGATCAACGTTGGGTTTTCAACCTGTCGTAGGAAGCTGCCAGCTTGTGCCTGCTTCTCCTTGCTGATGGGCGTGAAATGTTCATGTACTAAGGTCGCGCTCAGGAAGAATACGATAATTAGAAAAATCCCAGTGAGCAGGAATGTCCACCGAATGGAGAAGACTTGCGCTAAGATTCCACCAAGCACTGGTCCAATCAGGTTACCACTGACATAACCGGTCGTCAGGATTCCCAGGGCATTCCCGCTCTTCTCCGGTGGCGTCTCCGCCGCAATCAAGGCGCTGGCGTTTGGAATATAGCCGGCAAAGAACCCCTGTAAGAAACGGAGACCAATCAATTGCCAAATATTGGTGACAAACCCCATCAGACCGATGACGATGGCCATCCCCATTGAAGAACGGAGCAGCATCAGTTTTCGCCCCTTACGGTCGGCTAACTTCCCCCACAATGGCGAAACCAGCGCGATAACCAAGAAGGTTGCCGCGTAAGTCACGCCACTATAGATGGTCAATTGCCCCTTGGTAAAGGTTCCCAAGTCATCCACATACAACGATAAAAATGGCATGATTTCACTAAACCCCATGCCCGCAATAAATGTTCCTAACCACAGAACAGCTAGGTTGCGCCGCCACTGCTCTGTCTTTCGTGTGCCCACGACGTAATCGCCTCTTCTTTCTCAAACCCATCTTGCCTAAAATCAGGTATCTTCTATAACATTACTTATTAGTTTAGCATACCGCGGCAAGTCCGTTTGGGCGAAAAATTAAAGCTGTCTAGGCCTTTTGAAAAAAATTTACAAAACTACTTGTCATTTTTGTAAACAAGTTGCATAATAGGCTCATACATGTGAGAGAGTTCACTTTAATTTTATGGAGGTAATTCAAATGGCTCATCGTTTAGACGGAAAAGTTGCAATCGTTACGGGTGGTACGCTTGGTATTGGTTTAGCCATTGCTACCAAGTTTGTTGAAGAAGGCGCCAAGGTTATGATTACCGGTCGCCATAGCGATGTTGGTGAAAAAGCTGCAAAGAGCGTTGGCACACCAGACGTCATTCAATTCTTCCAGCATGACTCTTCAGACGAAGATGGTTGGGTAAAATTATTTGACGCAACCGAAAAAGCTTTCGGTTCTGTTTCAACTGTTGTAAACAACGCCGGTATTGCCGTTAACAAGAGCGTTGAAGAAACGACTACTGAAGAATGGCGCAAGCTGCTCTCCGTTAACTTAGACGGTGTCTTCTTCGGTACCCGTTTAGGGATTCAACGGATGAAGAACAAGGGGCTTGGTGCTTCTATCATCAACATGTCTTCTATCGAAGGATTCGTTGGTGACCCTAGTTTAGGTGCTTACAACGCTTCTAAGGGTGCCGTTCGGATCATGTCCAAGTCAGCCGCTCTCGACTGTGCTTTGAAGGATTACGATGTGCGGGTCAACACTGTCCACCCAGGTTACATCAAGACCCCATTAGTTGACGATTTACCAGGTGCCGAAGCAGCCATGTCTGCTCGGACCAAGACACCAATGGGCCACATCGGTGAACCTAACGATATCGCTTACATCTGTGTCTACTTGGCTTCCAACGAATCCAAGTTCGCTACCGGTTCAGAATTTGTTGTCGACGGTGGTTACACCGCACAATAGACCACATTTAAACTTAAACTTGGAAGGTCGCTGGCTGTTGCTGGCGGCCTTTTTTAGACGAAACTGAAGGTTGAAAGGTCTGAAATGCCCATCATGACCGTTGTCACAACGATACTGAGACTAAAATTAGGCAACATTGTCCAATCATCGCCTTACCGGCCTCAAGTTTCCTCGTACCCCAAAAGATATCCCGTAACCAACCGACTTTCGTGTGGTACACGCTATTTGTCAAATAGCCGCTTTTCAAACACCGTTAGGAACGACTGGTAACGCTCGCTGTTGTTCTGCCGCGTAATTTGGAAGATATTTAGCTCCGGAATTTTCTCATTCACTTCAACGGTTTGAACCCCCACATTCATTTTCTTAATCAAAGTAATGACTGAACTTGGTGCAATGGTCCAAGCATTCTCAATTTCAATAAACGCTCCCAGCATGGAACCGGTGTTGACTGTTAATCTGGGAGCAACTGAATTATCCCACACCTTACTGTGCCATTCTTCAAACTCGTGGCTCCAAGGGAGGTAAATTTCATTCTGTCGCCGTAATTCTTTTAACTGACTAACGGTCTGTTGTCGTGTTGCCGTTATTAAATACATCGGCTCACGACGCAGTAAAGTACTGGTCGTATTTTTCCTATACAATTTAGAAAATGTTAAGCCTATATCATCTAGACCATCTCGTACCCGATCATAAATTTCGTTCGTGTGAAATGTCTTAATGCTAAGTTGATATTCCGGATAAAGCTCAGCCACTCTTTTAAAATCACTGGTTAAAATTTGATTATTGATTGCGTCGACCCCACTGACATTTATTGGTGTTTTATTAATTGTCTCTTTCAATTGCAGTGCTTTTTGGGATAAATATAACCATTGCTCAGCAAGTGGCACTAATTTTTCACCTGCACTCGTTAAAGAGAGGTCTTGATGTCCCTGTTCTCGGTCAAATAAGCGCGTCCCCAATAGCTTTTCCATTTTTGCTAGTCTTGAACTCACCGTTGACTGCGTGACAAATAATGCATTCGCAGCGATTGAAAGCTGTTGACAACGGACAATCATCAGGAAAGTTTCTATCAAATCTGTACTCATAATAGGCGCCTCCAAATATCTATTTTTTTAATATTATATATAAAAAACTATCGTTATTCAAATGTAAGCGTTTAATATATAATTTATTGTGAATCAAGGAACAATAAATATTGGAGGCTATCACATGTCTGTCTATGATGAATTTAAAGGAATTCCAACCGGTAATATTTGTGACGTTAATGGATTATACGGGGCTATGGAACACGATATCAAGCCGTTATCAACTAACTTTAGTTTTTCAGGTGAAGCCTATACCGTTGACTGCCCTGCTCGAGATAACTTAACAATTCACAAGGCTATTGCGGAGGCAAGACCAGGTTCCGTACTCGTCGTTAACTGCCACCAATTTGTTGATGCCGGAATATTTGGTGAAATGTTAGCAACTTCCTGTATTGCAAAGGGACTCAAGGGAATCGTCATTGACGGTGCCTGCCGTGATAAAGCCGAATTGATTCATTTAGGATTTCCAGTATTCTCACGGGCCGTCTGCCCAAACGGAACAAACAAAGCTGATTTTGGGGCCGTTCAAAATCCGATTATCTGTGGTGGCCTGCCTGTAAAACCCGGCGACGTGATTATTGGTGACGCTGATGGTGTGGTCGTCATTGCCAAATCTAAAGCAGAAACCATACTACGCTTGGCTAAGGCTAAGATGGCCAGTGAGCTTAAATTAAAATCCGAACTCGCCAAAGGTAAAACAACGGCCGATTTATTTAACTACACACGCCTCTGGAACTAGTCCTTGGAAAGAGTGGTGAACATTAATGAAAAGCAAAAGTAGTTGGTATCGTTGGGTCATCCTATTAGTCTGTATGCTAATCTACTGTACTGCCGAATTAATTCGGTGGAATTATACCGGAATTAGTGGTCATTTGATGACAGCTTGGCATATCAATCAGGCCGATCTTGGCATTCTGGGTTCCGTATTCTTTTACGCCTATGCTATCGGCCAAGTTCCGTGGGGAATTGCCACAGACAAATTTGGTGGCACTCGCGTCATCCCCGTTGGCTTAGTTGTCGTCGCCATCTGCATGTCTGCCTTCGTCCTCAGCGGCTCTTTTCACTTAGCAATTTTCTGGCGAGCCGTTTTAGGTTTCGTATCTGGGGCAGCTTTTATTCCGGCCAGTCAAATTCTAACGGAATGGTTCTCACCCAAAGAGCGGGGACTGGCCATGACTTTATTCATTGGAACCGGCGGTGGTTTAGGCGAAATAATGTCCTTTCTTTTGATGCCAATCTTTACCCTTCTTCTCACGAACGGTCACTCTGTATTTGGGTTTACCAGTTGGAAAGGCTCAACTATTTTAACGGCCGTTGTTGTTGTCATCTTTGCATTTATTTCAATTATCTTTTTAAAACACAATCCCGCAGTCAACAATGGTCACAGTAGCGTAAAGAGCATGAACTATAAACAAAATACCAAGAAAATATTTTCAGACATCAAGTTCTGGATGTTTAGTCTTATTTGGTCGGGCTTTACGGTTGGGACGCGACTCATTCCCGCCTGGCTTGTGCTCTACGCAACCGATTATTATTTACAAACAGGCGTCAATAAAAGTAAGGCAGTCGTTTTTGGTGGCTTACTTTCAACTATTTATGTACTAGGTCGCGCTATTGGTACGCCAATCGTTGGTATAGTTAGCGATCACCTAATTAAACGTGGTATCCCGCGTACATTGATTGTATTCGTCGTTCAATTTCTAATGATTTTTATGTACGCTGCTTATATCATTCAAATTCATTCAGTTATTTATTTAGGCGGATTGGCCTTCGTTACTGGTATACTAATTAATCTAGTAAGTATGATGAATACGATTGGCTCAGAATACTGGTCTAGCGACATCTATGGTACTTTAGTTGGTCTAGCCAATATGGTTGGTCAATTCATTGGTGCTGGAATGCTTGCAATTAGCGGCTTCATGGCCATCTATTTCAAGTCTGTGGGTACTGGATTTTACACACAGTTCAATGGCATCTGGATTACCGGTATCATTTACACCATTATCACAACGACGTTAGCCTTTTTATTTTTAAAGTTAACTTCTGCAAAACGTGTCGCCCACTAGCCAATGTAGCACACCTAATTTCTAAGAGCTAAAAATGATCATTTACGCCAGCTTCATAGTGACCAATCCTACGAGCGATAGTCATGCCCCAGCCTTCCCGTCAACACGTAAAAAAGGCATCATCAACTATCGAGAAGTAATTGATGACACCTTTTTAGACTCCATCTAAAGAAAGCCAAATCATTCACGTTACGCTTGTGACAGTGGAGATTTTCACGGCTAAATTAGTAAAATAGCTGCCCTTCAACCCTGATTAAGTACGTCACTTTTAACCTCTTTAGGATTTAGTTCTCCACTCAAAAACCCCTGCAGCTAACTCCCCGCAGAGGTTTTTCAAATTCTCTATTCTGCTAAATTACTCAACCATTGATTCCGATGAACAGCGCTACCAATAAAATAAATAAAACCAACGTCGTAATCGCCACGTATAGATGATCGCGCTCCTTATAAAATGCGTAGATGGAGACCACGACCCGCAGGACCGGCGTCAGGATGAGGCAGTAAACCCCTAGCATCATGATGGCATACGGTCGCAGTTGCCAGGTACCCACTAAGATCTGGCCCATGCGCCGTGGGACGTAGCTCCCGTCATAGCCCGAGAATCCGGTCGTTAGAAACATGACGAGGCCAATCAACATGACAATGGCGGAGAAGATGACGCCGACCTGTAGGATGCGACCAATCACCGTTTCCACTTGCGCCATTTCATTTGCTGTCGATTTATTTTGTGCCATTAGAAATGAACCCCCAATCCCTTAAACAACATTTCCAACCCAATGTACAAGATGATTGGGATAAACACAATACGAATCCAGCGTGCTGGTAGAATCTGCATGATGCGCGACCCAATCACTGCCCCGACCAAGATACCTAACGCCATTGGAACGGCAATTCCGGGCAAGATCGCCCCGTTAAAGAAGTACACGGTCGCGCTGGCAGCCGCGGTAACGCCCATCATCAAGTTGGACGTTGAGCTGGAGGGCTTGAGCGGCATCTTCATAAAGGTATCCATGGCCATAACTTTAAAGGCCCCGGAACCGATTCCCAGTAAGCCACTGGCCACCCCGGCACCAAACATGACGGAGAAACCAGCCGGAACGTTTTCCACTTGGTAATCGATATTCTTCGCTTCAGCCTTGTCAAAGTAGCTCCCATTTAGCTTCAATTTGGAAGCAATCTTATCCGGTTCGACCCGCTGGAGGACTTCTGACCCCCGTCGGAGCTTCCGGTACATGTTCCAACCGGAGAAGACCAATAAGCACCCAAACAAGAGATACAGGTACTTCGGGTCCAACACCCCGGTCAGTAAGGCCCCAACAATAGCCCCGGTCGTCGTTGCAATTTCCAAAAACATGGCGACCCGTAAGTTCAACACATTGTCGCGTAAATAAGCGATAGTCGATCCGGAACTCGTGGCAATCACGGCGATGATGCTAGCCCCAATTGCATATTTAATATTTAATCCCATTCCCAGGGTCAAGATTGGCGTGATGATCATGCCCCCACCGATACCCAGGATTGACCCGGCAATACCCGCAAAAACACCCACGGCCAACATGATTAAGGCTGTTTGAATCATAACAATTTATCCTCCTCATGAACCAAATTACAAATTCGATTATCATCTTTTCTGGGAACGGGGGCAACCTCGTGTGGTCGCAAACGGGCCACCTGATAGAACTTTTATCACAAGAAGTGTTGCAGTGATACCAAGAATTGCCTTTTAATATCGGGATCGTTGTGAACCGTTGCATTTAATGCTATTTTTAGTTGTTACCCTTATCAGTATAGCGCTGGCTCGCGTAAATCCCAATCTTGACGGTCACTAAATCGGTTACAAGAAAAAGCAATCATCCCATACAAAAATAATATGGGACAACTGCCTATTTTGTATTTCAAATATATTTAATTCACATTTTTTTACCATCAATAGCTGTCAATAAAGCGTTGTAGTAGGGGACTCGGCGTAATCTGTTCTGGCCAAACTAGTTTCAGCGTCGTCCGCCACGGCTGGTACCGAATTGGGCGGACGACCGTCCCAATGCCGCTGACTTCATCCGCTACCGACTGTGGCACGATAGCTACCCCCATCCGGTTGTTCGCCCACTGAACGGCTGTCCGTGCGTCATCGCAGGTACAAGCAATAAATGGGACCATCTTCTTTTCAGCAAAGGTCGTTTCAAATAGGTGCTCGAAACGCCGGTAGACAATCAGAGGCACCGTCGTCAAGTCCTCTACTCGCAACGTAGCACCTTGAAAATGGTCATACTTCTGTGGCACGACCGCCGCCATCGACTCGGTGGTCAACTCTTTACTGGCCAGTCCCGGTGCCGTAAAGGGCGTCCGCACAATAGCCACGTCAATCAGATGCTTGTCCAACCGGTCGATCAGGCCATACGTATTGTCCTCAAACAATCGAATCTGGACCTTGGGATAGTGCCGCGTCAATGTGCGTAACTTGGCGTTAGGTGTGGCCCCCATCGACGAGGAAATGACTCCTACTGAGAGGACGCCCGCTAGCCCTTGCCCCAATGACCGCACCTGACTATCCGCACGGTCACGTAAATCCAGTAATTGCTGCGCATAATCACGCAACAGTTTGCCAGCCGGTGTCAGCGTCGTTCCACCAACGGTCCGGTTCAACAGCGTCACGCCCATTTCGGCTTCCAATTGCTTTAACTGGTAGCTTAGCGGGGGCTGTGCCATGTGTAACTGGTGGGCCGCTGCCGTAATTTGACCAGCATTTGCCACTGCCAAAAAGTATTCTAATTGGCGGAAATTCATAGTCGCCACCTGCCTTCACTTCATTTTTAAGGCAATCCGGGATCGTCGGACGCATTACGACTATCCACTTGATTCTGTGCCTGATTTTGGTACCGATCCTTTACCGGCAACGTTTCTTGTAAGAGGTACTGCCGAATCAGAAGGACGATCTGCTTGTTTTGTGGTAGCGCCGAATGCGTTGTGTCGTCCCCAGTCACCGTGATCTGTGTATAGTGGGAGACCTGATTTTGAAAAACGTACTTCCCCTGATTGACACTATTAGCGGGCACAGTCCCGTCACTTGAATAATTCTCAGTACCGGCCACGGAATACACCGTCAGGGACTTTGGCAACTGTTTCCGGTACTTGATCAGTTCCTTTAAAATAGCAGTCTGTGTCGTCGTACTGTTGGATTCCATATTGTATGGCGTAGCAATCGTCATCAGCCGGTCAACGTTGACGTCCTTAATCTGACTGAGGTAACGTTCTAAGAACAAACTTAATATCAGACCACCATTGGAATGTCCCAGCGTGGAAAAGTGATTGAAATGATACGTTTTGATCAGGTCCTTCATCGCTAGATTCAACCACTGAGCCTGCTTCACGATATTGGCGTAACCGTCACGATTGTTCTCAAAGGCCACAACGATAAAGGGCTGGTTATCCCCTCGCCGAATCGAACCCGTATAGGAAAGCTGTCCGTTCTCCGCCACCTTAACCTTCAACACACTGTGAGCGGTCTTGGTTTCCTTTCGCAGTTCCTTGATCAACGCGTCAAACCGGTTTTGGCTGGCACTGGATCCGGGCACCATAATGGTCGGATCCAGCGGCGTTTTATAATTTGTTTTATATTGGGTGATTTGGTTCTGCATCCAAGTCATACTTGGCAAAAAGACGGCCAAAACTAACAGGATACCCACCAACCACCGCCACCAACTATGCCGCATGGTCGCTGCCCCCTTCATGATTGAGTAGCCGAACAAACGGCAAATAAATCAAGACAGATACGCTCAAACACACAAGGCTCAACACCAAAGCTCGCCAATCACCACCAGTTCCCAGGTAGGCAATCAGTGGCCCCGGCGTCGTTCGTGGCACAGGGTACACAATTGGCGGCACTAATTTCCAAGTCAGCGCAAACCAAGCCAATGTGATATTCACGGCCGGTGCAACCAGAAATGGCACTAACAAGATGGGATTGAACAATAACGGCAACCCCAATAACGTCGGTTCATTTAAATTAACCAAGTTTGGTAGGAAGGTCTGGTTGGCGATCCGCCGATAACTAACCTGCCGCGACCCAATCCAAATGGCGATGACCAAAGAAAGGGTCATCCCCGCACCCCCAAAGTTGGCGTACGCGTCACCCAAAGTATGTAAAGTCACGAGATGGGGTGCCCCCCACCCGGAACCATGTTGAATGGCATAGGATAAATTTTGTAGCGACGTCACGGAACTATTGCCTGCTAGGCTCACGGGACCAACGAATCCAATCCACCACAGAAAGTTACTAATCGTAGTAACCATCACAATAACGATACCTTGGTGCCCCGGATTGGCGACAAGCGTGCTCAGCGCCTGATAGACGACCCCATTAATCCCATACGGGGTCAAGAGGCTTAATCCATAACCCACAGCCACCATGATCAGGAGAATCACGGTCAGCGGCAAAACAATCCGTCCAGTCCAAGATGGCTGACCAAACTGTGGATGACGCAACCGCCACCGGCTGAACCACGTCATCAGATGACTGGCGCCCCAGCCGACGCCGAGCCCCACAACAATTGCTAGAAAGATGCCTTGGGGCCCCAAGTTTGCTTCCATAAACTGTGACATACTGGTCGTCTTACGTCCTAACGCCTGGTAGTTCACGTTCAAGGTTAGAAATGACAGTGCACTAATAATGCCAACTGCCAGGGCATCGCTACGATATGTTTTGGCGAGATAGTTTGCAATCATAAACGCCACCATAACAGCTACTAGCCCATTGATGACGATGCTCATGACCTGAACCACCACCCGCCAGACCGCAATGGCTGGCAACCAGCTCCCGATATGATAAATCTGAAAGAAAAATCCGTCGCTGGCTAAAATACTCTGCCCTAAAACATCCACGACCGTCATTAATAAAATAAACGGGTAAACCACCCGTAGCGCCTCTTTAATCGCACGTATCGCGCGCCATTGATTGAGTCGTTGATTCAATCCCCATAATTTTCGCAAGGTGATACACCCCTTTAATCCGCTTTGTTCCTATTATACCCACGTGACGCGTACCACCCAGTCTAAACGCCTTATAACTTTTACAATATTTAAATAAACGGCAGGTCGATTGGGATGAAAGACACTTAGATTAATTAAAAATTGTCGCACGCTGACCGCTAGGAATTCTATCACCTCTACTCCGAATTCTTATCACTCTCCAGATACGTTCACTTCTCAATAACACCAACCAAACCGCAACAATATCAGCGAAAGTCCCTATCGAACACCCTATGTGGTATGCTTACATTAGGCGGTACACCATATAAAACAAAAATAAAATCGTCTAAGTAAAACCATTTACCATTTGTATGCGTTTTCAAAACGTGTTAGTATGTTGGAGTAAACAACCAACCAACTTTGGTTGGCCGACTTAAAATAATTATAGGCGGTGAAAACAGATTGGTTTCATCATCTAAGTCGTTAGCGTTAAACTAACGTGTTGCTTTCATGGCGTGAAAAATTCGGTTGGGCTACTGGAAATTTTACGCACGGTTTGTTTTAATATTTCTAACGTATCTGCTATTCTTCCACGCAAAGCGTGCCAAGAATTGCCGGTATCGTTATCTTGTTCCCCGTTACATTCAATCCGTAATTGGTTGCAAGATAACTTCTGGACAAGCTTCAGGCGTATGATCCGTCACTTAGTGATTGGCTCACACGTTGGCAAATTGTTTAAGGTCAACCCAGGGACTCCTTGAATTGACTGGTTGGAGGTAGTTGGCGTTTAAGTGTTTATGACCTTTATAAATATGTATGCGGTTCCAACAATCCGTATGCCAAACTGTCAGATGCTTAAATTTTCTGGCTACTATGTTGTTATGGTGGTTTCATCTTCAGCGTAGCGCTAGTTGAACGTTATGTTGAATCTTAATCAAGTTCTCAAATATTATGAATAGGAAGTGGCTACTTTGAAGTTTACTAATGGTTATTGGTTAACTCGTGACGAGTACGACGTTAACTCACCGGCTGAAGCATTCGAAGCCGAAAAAGAGGGTAAAGCATTAAACGTCTACGCACCTTACAAACGGATTTTAACTCGGGGAGACGAATTAAACCTCGGGATGAGCACAATTAAGCTCACCTCCCCCGTTGAGAATGTTATCGGTGTTAAGTTAACCCACTTTGATCAAGATACCAAAGGTCCTTCATACGAGCTTAACAACTCAGATCCTAACGTTGACATCGACGTTACGGAAAAGAAAGCATCATTGAAGAGTGGCGATTTAACTGTTACCCTGCCATTGCGTGAAGACTTCGATATGGAATTCACTGCTAACGGTAAGGTCTTGACTGCTTCTCGGAACAAGGCTCAAGGCGAAATCTTAAACCATGATACCAACGTCCATTACATGCGTGAACAGCTTGCTGTTGGCGTTGAAGACAAGGTTTACGGTTTAGGTGAACGCTTCGGGAACTTCATCAAGAACGGCCAAGTTGTTAAAATCACCAACCAAGATGGTGGGACTGCTTCTGAACAATCTTACAAGAACATCCCATTCTACTTAACGGATGCTGGCTACGGTGTCTTCGTTGACCAACCACAAACGGTTGACTTCGAAGTTACCTCTGAAAACGTTGACGCCGTTCAATTTAGTACTGAAGGTGAATCCTTACAATACTACGTTATCTATGGGCCAACTCCTCAAGAAATTTTACATCGTTACACTGAACTCACTGGTAGCATGCAATTACCACCTGCATGGTCATTCGGTCTTTGGTTGACGACTTCCTTCACCACTGATTACAGTGAAAAGACCGTTTTGAAGTTTATCGACGGCATGAAGGAACACAACATTCCATTGGATGTCTTCCACTTTGACTGCTTCTGGCAAAAGGGCTTCGAATGGAGCAACATGGAATGGGATCGTGACGAATTCCCAGATCCAGAAGGTCTGATCAAGAAGATTCATGACCGTGGGATCAAGGTTTGTGTCTGGATCAACCCATACATCGCCCAAAAGGGTAAGATGTTTGAAGAAGGCAAGAAGAACGGTTACTTCGTCAAGCGTGAAGACGGTAACCTTTGGCAATGGGACCTCTGGCAAGCTGGTAATGCCTTCGTTGACTTTACCAATCCAGACGCCGTTAAGTGGTACAAGAGCAAGTTACAAGCCCTGCTTGACATGGGTGTTGATTGCTTCAAGACCGACTTCGGTGAACGGATTCCTGTTGATGATGCTGTCTTCTTTGATGGCTCAGACCCTAAGCGCGAACACAACTACTACACCCTGCAATACAACAAGGCTGTCTTTGACACCATTGCTGAAGACAAGGGTAAGGACCAAGCGGTTGTCTTCGCACGTTCCGCTACTGTCGGTTCTCAAAAGTACCCAGTTCACTGGGGTGGTGACGCCTTATCTAACTTCAAGAACATGTCCGATACGTTACACGCCGGCTTGTCCTTCTTGAGTTCCGGCTTTGCATTCTGGAGCCATGATATTGGTGGGTTTGAAGATGGACCTGATACCCCTACGCCAGACCTTTACAAGCGTTGGTCACAATTCGGTCTGTTGTCTTCTCACAGTCGTTACCATGGTAGTAACGTTTACCGTGTACCATGGAACTTCGATGACGAAGCCGTTGAGAACACTCGTAAGTTCGTCAACTTGAAGTTGTCCTTGATGCCATACCTGTACACACAAGCTGCCCACAACACCGCTTATGGTAATCCATTAATGCGGCCAATGTGGTTCGACTTCACCAATGATTTGACGACCCACAGTTTGGACAACCAATACATGTTTGGGACCCAACTGTTAGTCTCCCCTGTCTTCAACAAGGAAGGCCACGTCAACTTCTACCTGCCAGCTGGTAAGTGGACAAGTATCATTGACGACAGTGAAACCTACAACGTTGCCGAAGGTAAGTGGATCAGTAAAGACTATGGTGAATTGGATCTCCCTGTACTGGCTCGTGACAACACGATCCTCTTACGGAACCCTAAAGCCGTCCATGCTGATTACGACTTCACCAAGGATCTGGACATTCATTTGTACGATATGCATGAAGGTTCAACGTCCGTTGCCGTTGTTGACCAAAAGGGTAAGGATGCTGGTAAAGTCACTGTTGACCGTAGCGGTAACCAATTAAAGGTTACAACTACTGGTTTGACTGGCTCCGCTACCATCTACGTCCACGAAGACGGTAAGGTTACGAAGGCTGCTTTAGACGGTGCCAACGCAACGATTACCCTGTAATCTAAAACGTTAATGTTAGCCATTAAATGAGAAAGCACGCTTAGCGACCCGTGAGTCGCTAGGGGTGCTTTTTTGCTGTCCCCACTTCGTTCAGTTAACCCGTTCTCCGCCGTGCTTGACTGCTCGCCACACCGTACTGGCACTGACACCGAACCGCGTCGCTATCTCCCGGTAAGTCTGTCCGGCTTGCCGCAACTCCTGAAAGGTCGCTGGCGACTGGGACACCGTTCTGCGCGGTTTAGGCTGAGAAGAAATGACTTGCGGCGCTCCCAAAATCAGTGGTTCCATTTGATGGATCTTAGCAAGCTCTTGGACAACATAATGCGTCGTTTCGGCATCCCATAAAGCATTATGCTGATTAGGATTAAACACGTTCAGCAGCCCTGCAACCCCATTTAACGGCAGGTAATGGTGAACGCTCTCCCGTTGATGATTACTCCGGGTAATGACGCGGTTGGTGTACTCGCTCCCATCAAAAATGGCTAAGGGCTCCGCTAGTATCCGCTGTTCCGCCGTCGACAAGTCATCATAATGGACGGCAAATAGATTTCTCAGTAAGCGCAGATCGTTCGTTCGATCCCAAAACACTAATGGATAATGCTGACACAATATCTGCGCAATAAACGCTTGTAGCACGGCCAATGGTGCTGCTTGCTGTTCATATGCTGCCAGTGTTAAGCCCGTTTCTCTTAGACCACGTAACTTCATTTCAGGCGTAAATGCGGGGTTGTCGACGTAGCGGTTAAAATTCAGCATTGGGGTGCAATCGTCCGCGTAGCCCAACGCGCCCAACTGAAAGATTCCCGCCTTTTCTCCTAACGTTACTGCCTGTTCCCGAATAATTTGACTGCCTGTATTCTGTGTGCGAAAGAGTATCCCAAATTCACAGTCCACCACGACGTACGCCTTGGGTAAACTATCCAGACATTGAATCGTTGGCAACACTTGCCGTAGGTGCTGGGCTAACTGTTTGTCTGCCGTAGGTATCACTGGCGGTAGCTGATATCCCTGATGACGGAGGACTTGATTGAGATCATCGTCCGTCGTTGCCTGCTCATAAGTGGCGACATTCTTTTCATTTAAGACGATATTCTTGTCTGTTGAAAAACCAATGACAAATCGTCGATGTTCATCAAACGTTATCGTTGTCACCAAGCCCCATCCGGCCATCGACTTGTTATAAGCCAGTGTCCCCTCTTCACCAGTTTGAAGAATTGGCTGGCCAATAACAAACATATTATGTACGCGTGGATGCCCCTTATCTGCATGGCGTTGCACTAAAAACGCAATTCTCATCGCCACCATCCATCGCCCCCTTTCCTGCGAGTTCTGATACTGACTATCTTAACGGAGCCGTCTGCAGAAAGCTATCATTTTGCTTAATAAATTTAATTATATTAGGTGTTATCTATTATAATAAAAAAGAAACCGTTCAGTTGAACGATTTCTCCCAACCAAATTTACTTCTTGAATGCTTGTCGTTGCAGCTTTTCTTTCTGCTGATTGACCCAGGTTGCCTCCGGAAATTCCTCAAGTAAATTGTCTGCAAAGGCACCAAGATCGTTGCCCACCACTTGTTCTACACTCACGCTATCCGCTGCGGCCGACTCAAACATGTCCAGGATATTCTTTAACACAGTGTACATCGCATCACCACTGGCTAAATTCCACAGATATTTTTCCAACGATGTCATTGCTTGCTCATAGGGTGCTGGTAAGGCCGCCACCCGTCGTTTGAATTCACGATAATCGCGCTTCTCTTGCCGCATTTTCTTAATGTAGTTAATCATGTGTTTTCTCCTTTAACTGCGTCATCTGAGTGCTGACGTAGGCCCACTGCTGCCAAAATTGAGCGCGCCGCTCTTCGCCAGCTGCATTGAGTTGATAAAATTTACGGGCAGGACCACGATCTGATTTTTTCTTTTCAATAGCGACTAACTGTTGTTTTTCTAATCGCATCAAAATTGTGTAGACTGTGCCCTCAACAACATCCTCAAACCCGTGATCATTCAGGTATTGGGTAATCTCGTAGCCGTACGTTTCACCGGTGCCAATTCGTTGCAAGACGATGCCTTCCAACACACCCTTTAACAGCTCTGTTGCAATTTTCATAGGGTTACTCCTCACTACTCTGTAATAACAAGTACTGCTATATAGTAATACAAAGTAGTTTACCTGTCAACTTCCATTTGCATCAAGCGCTCGTTCCATAATCCGACTTGATCAAAAAGGCCGTCTCAGTTAAAGAGAACGGCCTTGGCTTAATTTACCAATTTAATGAATTACCTACCAATACTTCTGGCTGATGATTGCTCAACAAGTAGGCCTTGCCATCGTAACCAAACGACAAGCCCTCAAACTCTCGCTTGGAGGCAAAGTGAGTCCATTTCACATCCCCACTTGTCAGGCTCCCATTCCCAGCCAACTTGCTGGCTGGTAGGCTGGCAATTGACTCATCGGCGACCAAATAAAGACGGCCGTTGTTGGGATTGTATGCCATACTTTGAACGCAGGTGCCGGGACCGTGCTGCAGTATCTGACTGGTTAAGTGAAAGTGCACGTGCCGCCGGCCAATGTGACCCCGATAGAGGTAGACCTCGGTTGCGTTGGGCCGTGACCAGAAATAAGCATTGCCTTGCCGGTCGAACGCCAGCACATGACCGCCAGGAACAGCTAAGCTCTTGGACTTCAAACGGAAATGAACCAGCCGGACAGGCCTTAGGCTACTAGGATTCAGCTGTTGAATGACCCCGGCCTGACTGATAGGAATCCGTGGCGCGGACTCACGGTCCTGCCACATATAAAGCTGATGGTCATGCCAGTTATAGGCCAACGATTGCCCATGACCCGTGGTAAATGCGGGGCCAACTTTAATGGCCGCACGAATCGCTTTGGTCTGGCTCGTAACAGGTGTTTTCGCGCGGTAGATACTTTGAATCCGCTGCGGTGTCGCCTTTAAACTGCTCAACTTTGCCATATCAAACCGGATCAGTCGCCCACGATTATGCCAAGCCGTCGGACAGTAGATCACGTACAGATACTGGCCGACGACCGCCATACTCTGCGGATCGCCCCAGGCCTGGTGTTGATAACCAGGGATGGGCAACAAGTATTTCGTCGTAAACGTGACTGGGCTTCCTTGATCACTAACAATGGTGTTGATTCCATTTGGATTAGTCGCCGACGCATAACTACTGGGCACTGACACAAAATGAACCTGACTGTCATCCAGCGGTCGCTGCTTCGACGTAGTCAGTGCCGCCTTAGTCTGGTCAACCATGGTGATGGCATGCGCTGGAACTAACGGTGTTATCCCCAGCCCCACACCGAGAAGTAACGCCCCAAAAACGACTAACTTTCGCATAATCCCTAACCCCCCAATCTTTTCAGCTAGTCTATCACTAGTGCTATCAATTGAGGAGTAAAGCTCATTTTTTTAAGATCTGAACTTACCAACTGATTCGATTTCCCCGTAGAATTTCCGGATCATGATTGGTGAGTAAGTAACCGTGTCCACTAGTCGTAAACGCGAGGCCTTCGAACTCTCGGCGCGACGCGAATCGCGTCCAGCGAACCTGTTTAGCGGTCAGATGGCCCCGTCCCGCCAATTTCTGAATCGGCAGACTGGCAATCGATCCATCAGCAACCAAATACAAGCGATTATTATGTGGATTTACGGCAATCCCTTGCACATGAGTTCCGGGTCCACGACGTAAAACCTGATGGGTCAAGCGAAAGGAGACCTTATGCCGTGAAATTCGCCCCTGATAAATATTTGCCCGATACCCGGCTGGATTCGACCAGAAGTAGGCCCGGCCGGCCTTATCAAAGGCGAGAACATGACCCCCAGGAACGGCGTAGTGCCCGCGATGCAAGCGAAAACGAATCTGGTAGGCTGGCCTCAGACTGTGCGCACTAATTTGCTGAATATAACCATACTGATTGATGGGTACCCGCGGTTTTTTCTCCCGGTCACACCACATGTACAAATGATGATTATGCCAGTTATACGCTAAAGATTGACCGTGCCCGGTGGCAAAAATGGGACCAACTTTAATGGCACCACGCAATCGTTTTTCCTTTGGCGTTGCGTGTTTGGCATACGTATGCTGGAGTTCAGTTGCTGTAGCCTTTAATGCTGTTAATCTTTTGACATCGTAGCGGACGATTCGACCCCGGTTGTGCCAAGTCGTCGGGCAATAAACAACATACAAATATCGACCGGTCATCGCCAGGCTCTGCGGATTTCCCCAGGCCTGATGGTGATATCCCGGTTGTGGCAATAGGTACTTAGTCTTAAACGTCACGGACGTTCCCCGTGATGACTTGATGGTATGGGTCATAACATGTTTGGTATGCGCATAGTGCTTTGGTGCGTGTACAAAATGCACCCGCGTATCATTTAGTATTCGCAGGCGTCCCACCGGCTGCAATGCCGGCGTTTTCTGTTTGACCATAGCTTGGGCCTGTATACCCCCAAAGAGGCCCGTAAAACATGCGATGACGATTAGCCATCTGCTAATCCGCTTCATCACTAACACACTCCCCCTTACGTCATCTTTACAATTGACAGCCATTCATTACATTAAGCGTACCACAACAAATAGCGCGCTAGCCTATTGGCCGGCGCGCTAGGTTTGTTTAATAACTGAACGTCCTCTAGACGACTTCGCGAGTGAAGGGATCTTTAGAAATACCCTTGTCCAAAATATCCTTGCTCCATTCCTTAGCAGAGAAGAGGCTGTGGTCTCGGTAGTTACCACAGCTGTACTTGTCAGTGCCTTGAACGTCTTTCCATTCCGTGTCAAAGGCAATCCGGTGAAGTGCAGCCTTCAACGCCTTGGCAACTTCTTCAGTAGATTGTTCACCCCAAGTAATTAAATGGAAACCGGTCCGACAACCGAATGGGGAGCAATCAATAACCCCGCTCATCTCATCACGTAAGTAACCTGCCAGTAAATGTTCAATCGTGTGTAACCCGGCCGTTGGAATTGCATTGGTGTTGGGTTGAACTAACCGTAAATCAAAGTTCGAGATAACGTCGCCTTTAGCGCCCGTTTCCCGGGTAATCAACCGCACGTATGGTGCCTTAACAGCTGTGTGGTCCAAAGTAAAACTTTCAACTTTTGCCATTATTGCCAACTCCCTTTTTCAATTGTATGTAAAGTATTTGTACATTCCTACTTTACACCAAAAGTTAGGTCGACGGCTATTAATTTAACGTGCTTTCACGATTGCTTAGTAAATTTGCAAACTGACCTCTAAGAAACAGTAAAACTCAAGGCGCTCCTGCCACCATACTAGGCAAACGTGGGTATACTGGATTTCGAAATTAGAGGAATTAGAGGGGGAGGATTCACTATGAAAAATACACCATTACCACCACGCCAGCGTCACTTTATTCACGGACCTCATCGACCTTGGCGTTGGTTGTTCGCACTTCTTTGTTTACTACTTATCGGCGGTGGCGTTTACGGCTTTCGAGCTTGGCATGCCGCCCAGAACACATTTTCCAAGACTTACCACGCCGCAGGGGTCAAGCCAAACGACACGGCATTGACTAGTGGTAAACCCTTCGCCATTTTACTTTTAGGTACCGATACGGGAGCCTTAGGACGCCACGACATTGGGCGAACGGATACCATGATCGTAGCCACCATTAACCCGTCCAAACAAACAGCTAAACTCACAAGCATTCCGCGAGACACGCTAGTCAACATCTGGGGTAGCCAACAGGACGAAGAAAAGATCAACGCGGCCTATCCACTGTATGGCGCCAAAGCCACCATTAAGACGGTTGAACATCTCGTTAACATTCCTATTCGCTACTACGTCTTACTCAACATGGGCGGACTAAAAAAGATGATCAATGCGGTCGGTGGTGTCACCGTCGACCCACTGCTGACCTTTCACTATGAACAGGCTAACGTGACGAAGGGAGTCAAGATTCATTTGAACGGCGCCAGTGCCCTCGCTTATTCACGGATGCGTGACGATGATCCACGCGGTGACTACGGTCGTCAGGCACGACAACGCCAAATCATTAAAGCCCTAGTCCTCAAGGAAGCCGGCATCGGCTCATTGGCCCGTTACCAATCTGTCTTGGACTCACTGACCAATAATCTACAGACAAACTTGAGCTTTAACGACCTCATGTGGCTACGTACCAAAGACAGTCACACCAGTCGGCACATCGAATCTCAGACCTTGCAGGGCGAAAATGCGACCATAAATGGTATCGACTACCAGATTGCCCCTCAAAACGAGATCGAACAAGTTTCTAAAAGTTTACGTAACGCTTTAAACTTGTCAACCACCACTACTTTCCAAACAGATGCCATTCAACCAGCTGGATTCTAGGCGTTTTGAACGAAAAATAGTCATTTAACTAAGGAGGTTTAAAGGTCCCAAATGCCCATAGAAACGTTATTGATTTACATTAAATGTTAGCACTCATCTGGAACTCAACATTCGAAATGGATGTGCCCAATCAGAGCCAGAGAAGCAGCTAGCTGTGTCGACAACGTCAGTCGGGGTCCTTTCTGGCTTACATCGTTGGACGACCTGGCAGCCCACTCTTTAGCTGGAGGTGTTCCCCAAGCGGAATTTCCGGCAGCTGGAGTGTGACTGTTTTCCACTATTTTAGTGGTGCTAGTCTCTACTATCACAAGTCATAACGCAAACATTTTAACCTTCAACCTCAGATGCCAATTTGAAAATACCTAAGAAGGAGCGATGACATCCATTACCGCTCCTTTTTGCATCTGCCAATGTGGGACATTTATAAAGCCTACACTCTAGGAACCAAGAATATCATCCCCGTTCCCGGCCCTGAGCCCTCCAGGTCACTGTCCGTTGGCAATACGCTACCACCGATCGACCATCCCTTAAAGCTGGCCCGCTTGGCGGTAGTGTATCCCGCCTTGGTTAAGGCTGTATCGAGAGATTCCCTGCTAGTCGGGTCTTTAGCCTCAAAAATAATACAAACGAATGTTTTGGGTGCCACCCCGCTTTGTCGTAACAAATAAGCTAATGACTTACGGCCAGTCACCGTTTGTGGGTCATAGCCCATCGCATCCGGTCCATCATCGATCGACAAGTAGGTATCCGCAGCGCGATACAAGCTCTGATCAAAATGGGTTCCCGGAAATAGGGTCATCACTGGAATCGCCATGGCATTTACCGGACTCGCATAACCTTTACTTGTTTCCCGATGAATCGCCGTTTGAATCGACTTCAATGGTTCGGATTGCGGGCTCACCCTGGCGCTTTGTTTTATCGGTGTCAGGTAGCCGCGCCAAATCCAACCACCAAGAGTGCCATCTTCACTTTTGACGTGGTAATAGATGGCCGACTTTCCCCGGTCCTTTGCATACAACTTCTCGTGAGCATCTGTCACCCACGTTACAGTCGGAGTCACGTCGTTATTGCTATATCGAATCCCCAGATGACGCGAATATCGTGCTCCCCGCTTAGCCTGCAGCACATGCCGACCCATTCGTTGTCGCCAGACTAAGCGAACTGAATGCGACCGCTGCGCTGAGTACTGACTACTTGCCTGTGCCGTTACGCCCTTCCCATTCCCAATAAGAAACGTCATTAAACCAAGTAGAATTCCCCGATAGAGGCCCCTCATTGTTGATCACCATACGCCGCTTGAAAGCTGTGCAGACGTTCTGGTGAAATCAATACAATAGCATAGTGTAAAGGATGTTCGTCGGCATCGCCATGTGGTTTCTGATTAACATTGTGTACATCATCTTCGTCCGTCGTCGCTGCCGCAGGAAAATCGTCCACAAAGTCGAGACCAATCGACCATCCCTGTAAGCTTTGCCGTTTAGTAGCCGGGAGCCCCTGTTGTGCCAGACGCTTTTTTAGCCAAGTCAATCGTGTTGTCAGTGGCTGATCTCGGGTGTCCTGAAAAGTCCCCCAGTCATTGCCCAAATCAAAATGAATAATGTGTTTTTTATCCAGCATTCCCTTATCCCGTAAGCCATTCTCCGACGGAAAGTCGATCGCCATCCGTGACAATTCCAAATTCAGTTTCGTTCCTGGGAAAAGTTGCCACACTGCTTTTGAGAGGCGATAGACTGGTTCCGTCTGAATCGCCCGGGCATAGGCCACTGAACTTTTGGCAGTATAAAGACTTACTGCTGGTATCTCTGCTTTTCTCGGCCGTTCAGGATCCGGACCTGTTTGTACTGGGACAGTCCCCGCCGTTAAATAACCACGCCAAATCCAGCCGCCGTGTTGACCATCAGCTGACTTCACGTGGTAGTATATCGCAGACGAGCCCTTGGCCTTTCGATAGAGCTTTTCATGTGCATCTGTCACCCATGTCACGTCCGGCAAATCAGAATTTTCGCTATACCGAACGCCTAAATGTTGCGAGTATCGGGCACCTTTGACCGTGTGAAAAACATGTTTCCCCATTCGGTGACGCCAGATCAATTTAACCGAATTCGACCGTTGCGCTGAATACTGACTACTAGCCGATCCAACCTGCTCAGTTCCCCAAAAAGCGTTCAAGATAGCTACACCTAACACTAAACCCATGCTGAGCCACCGCATTCGCCGTCCCCCCAATATCCATAATTTTCTTAGTTCCCCAATCATACGCTACTCGCACACAATTAGTCCAGCATATCGACTATTTATATAGTTATAAATAGCTAATTTTATTTTTATATTCGATGTTAATCCTCATATCAACTGCTATTTAGCCGTACTAAATACACAATAAGCCCCCTTATACCGCACGTTTCGGCACCATAGTGACGTAAATAAAAGTTGCTCCTTTCAGAATCTAACGATTCTGAAAGGAGCAACTTTTTAAGTGATATCTCAGACGCCTTAACTATTTTGTCTGATTTTGTCTTGCTTGCCAAATGTGCCAGCCAATGATTAAGATACTCAGGTCTCCTAGGATGGTCCCAAGCGCAATCAACAGATTTCCTGCCGACGTGACCATTAAGCCCGACGTTGCCGGAATTCGGGCAAGCAAGGCTAATAGTGTCGTAATCCACAGACTCCCTAAAATGGCCGGAAACCAAGAGTTCGTGTGCCGTCGGTGATGCCACCACGTTAATCCGGTCACAACGACCGCAAAGACCAACAACGTGATGCTACCGCCGATCCGCGTCAGGTAGACTAATCCTTGAGCTGGTACCGTCTGTGCGGCCACCCGCATGGCAAGTAGCAACGCGACGATAATGATCAACCAACTTGCAATCTGACCACGCTGCGTATGGACCCGCTGCGATACGCCAATTCCTAACGCCATGGCAATGACGAAGAAGACATACTCCAAACCGACCAACAACAGTTGAAACGGCACCGCGGGCAAGATGGCGCTCGGAATAATCGTCCCCAACGTAAAGATCAAGAATGGTACCAGTAAGTCCCAACTTAACCAGCTAGGCTTCGGCCGTGTGATCCGGCCCATTTTAGCAGCAACCGTTGCTGGATCTGCGCCATAGAACTGTTGCGCGGTTTGTTGCGCCTCTTGTGCGACTAACAGGCTTGGAAGTAACTCCCGTAAGTACTTTTGCAGGACCGCCTCGTCAGCGAACTTTGCTTGTTGACGTAAATTGTCGACCAATTCATCCCAGTATGCTTGATTCTGCGGTGACAGTTGTTCTCGTAGCGCCGTATTTTGTTCCGTAATCGTTGTGTGTTCCGCCAAAACCGCCACTCCTTTCACAATTCCTCATTATTTCTATGATAGGGAAGTTAGCGTTAAAACACCACTGATTTATCGGCTACCCACCGTATGTAATCCCTAAATAGAAGCCAAGGCCAGCGAGTCCAAGCCCACCGACCACACTCAACAATAAGTAGCTCATCGCCGCTCCCCACCGTCGCTGGTCGACCAGCATCACAAACTCGTGGCTAAAGGTCGAGTAGGTAGTGAATCCACCTAAGACCCCCGTTCCCAGTACGACCGTCAACGTATATTCCGCGTGCCAACCCGTTAATAAACCCAGTAATAAGGACCCTAACCAATTGATCAGTAAGGTTGCTAACGGCCAGTATGTGCCCGTCAATTTGGTGACGAACTGACTACTCCCGTAACGACCTAAAGCACCAATTGCTGCGCCAACGCCCGCTAATCCAGCCATCATTTTTCAACCACCCGGAAAGTCGACCATTTCCGCGCACTCCAGACACCGAAAGCGCTACAGAACACACCGCCAACCAAGGTCACGGTCAAATAAGCACTGACCACTCCCCACTGTTGCTGGGTTATCAGTCGCACAGCATCCACACTAAATGTTGAAAATGTCGTGAATGCACCGATGCCACCGATTCCCAGCCCCACAGTCACCGCACTGGGCCAGTGGGCCGTGACCCGTTTGGCATGCGACAACCAGGCCAACGCCAAACATCCAAGCAGATTCACAATCACCGTTGCCCAGGGAAATCCCGTCGTAGCCGGCAGAACTTGCCCAATCAAATAGCGCCCACTTCCCCCAACAAACGCAAACACCAGAATAGATAGATAATTCGCCACGACCAAGTCCTCCTCGAAAAGTATCCCTCAATTATAGCAAAAAAGGCCGCCCCTGGGACGACCCTTTACTACTCACTTAATGTGTTTTTACGACGAGATCTAAAGCGGCCTGTAACTCGGCCTGTTGGTCGTCGGTCAGCTGATCTTGTGCCACGCATTGCTTGACGTTTTCAGCGACCACCACCCCCATCATCCGGTCAACACCGGAGCGAACAGCAGCCAATTGGGTCAAAATGTCCTTGCACTCGCGGCCATCGTCAACCATCTTTAAAATGCCTTGTAATTGCCCATCAGCCCGTCGCAACCGGTTCTTTAATTGGCTGGCCGTCGTTTGCACCATTAAGCGGTCACCTCACCCAACTTTTCATCGAGATACTTCTTGAGCGCGGCCTTAGGATGGAAGCCCACAACCTTTTCCGTTGGCATACCGTTCTTGAACACGACCATTGACGGAATACTCATGATTCCCAGAGACTGTGCTAACTCTTGATTCTGGTCAACGTCGAGAGAAGCAAACTTGACTTGGTCACCATACTCTTGGTCCAAAGCCTCTAATACCGGTGTTTGCATCTTACAAGGACCACACCAGTCCGCCCAAAAGTCCACGACCGTAACCGCGGTATCGTCGCCAATATGTTCAAATTCCTTACTCGTAATTGCCTGCATGTTGAAGCTCCTCCTGCTCGTTTTAATAATAATCATTCACTTAACGGAACCCATTTTACCTGACTCGATCGTCTTAATCCTGATGATGACTACAGTCACTACAGTCCATTAGGTATAACACTGTTAGCCTGTCCACCATGCCTAACGATGCCATTAGTATACCCCACGGGGCATATATTGGCTAGTATTTCGACTTATTTTGATCTCTCGGTCTCATTTGACCCCACAGAAAAGCGGTCGCTCCCCTATTCGGGTGAACGACCGCCATGACTACAGCTAAATTTAGTTGGCTTTCTGTTCTGACTTCATACCAGCAGTTAACCGTGGCTTATCATTGCCCCGCTTAACTTCTTTTTCAACGGCCATTTGTGCTACCAGGTTGAGATAGTTGAATGGATCATCGAAGTTCGGGTTGAAGAGCATGTCTACAAAGGCTAAGTCATCAATCGTGTTGCGGTTCTGAATCGCAATTGAGATGGCGTTAGCGGACTGGGCAATTTCGTGCTTACTCAACAATTGAGCGCCTAAAATCCGTCGGTCGCTCCGATCATAGACCAAATTGATCACCAAGTGGTCAGTTGTTGGCATATATTCTGGCCGCCAAGTTCCCTCAAAGGTAACCATGTCAGCATCCAGCCCTGATTGTAAGGCATGTTCGATGGTCAGCCCAGTGGAAGCTAAGGTGTGCCCAAAAATCTGCATGGCAGAAGTGGCCTGTGTGCCCATATAACGTTGAATGTTCCCAAAGATATTAATACCGGCTAACATGCCTTGACGAACAGCATTTGTCGCCAATGGCGTGTAGGCTGGCTTGCCGGTCGGGTTGAAGTTAACGACACTAGCATCCCCGCAGGCATAAATGTCCGGGTTAGACGTTTGAACGTAATCGTTGATGATGATTGCGCCATGCCGATCCATTTCAACTTGCCCCCGCAAAAGCTCGGTGTTTGGAACAAAACCGGTACAAACGATGGCTAAGTCAGCCGTAAAGTCGCCGTTGGTCGTTTCAATGACTAACTCTCCATCTTCGTTCCCAGTAAAGGATGTTACCCGCCGTTGTAATTGCACATCGACCCCATTGTCGCTTAATAATTTCACAATCCGGCCAGATAATCCTTCATCAACATAGTGATTCAAAATGATCTCGCGTGATTGGAACAATTGGACTTCGTGACCGGTCCGGGCATAGCTTTCAGCCAATTCCGTTCCGATATACCCGGCACCGACGATAGCAATTCGTTTGTTGCCTGCAGCGGCCTTGTCAATGGCTTTGGCTTGGTCGTAATTTTTACATAACATCACTTTATCTTCATCGATACCAAAAATAGGTGGCACAGTCACGGTCGAGCCCGTCGCCATGATTAATTTATCATAGGTGTCCGTGGTCATTTTACCTGTATCCATATCAACAATATCAACTGTCTTGTTTTCTGAGTCGATCTTTAAGACGTTGTGCCGTGTCTTAATCTTGGCCCCCATATCGGTCAGTTGTTCAGGAGAAGAATAAAACATGTCCTCGAGATGCTTGACTTGACCGTCCAGGAACAAGGAAATTCCACAGGACAAGAAAGAAACATTGGTGTGGCGTTCGTAAATAGTGGTTCTACAATATCTGTTGTTGGTAATAGATTTTTATCTATTAATGATGACAGATTTTTTGTTTATCATTAGAATAA
>NZ_RHNX01000002.1 GCF_003946335.1 Levilactobacillus fujinensis | reverse complement strand
GCGGCCCATACTAAAAACTCCTCCCTAAGTAAACAAGCTTTGATTATTTGCTTGTCTACCTAAGTAGGAGTATAGCCCTGACTATAAACGTCCTTTGTCACACTCTTTTTTAGATTCTTACGTTATTTCGTTTTATGGATAAGCTGGCTGAGATTGTGACTGAGACGGCGAACGGTAGTCATTTTACGTTCCGCGTTGAGTCGGTGGACAATTTTAGGCAATGTTGTTGTCGCTGTTTGATCTTGACGGAAGGAATGGACGATCATGCTATCATAGGTGACCTTGCCATCCGTCGTGAGCTTAAACCAGTTGGGTTCCAGATTCTTTTCGGCGGTCGTGATATTTTCATCAGGCCAAACTAGATACTTATCAGGGTTGTGCTTAAGATAACGCTCTACTTGCCACCCAAGCTTGAAGTCGGACAATTCTTGCCAGCGTGGGAGCTTAGTATATTTGATGGCAAAATAAATAATACAGGCTTCCCGGAGCTGAGAGTTATGGTTGAGTTCGGTAACGGTGAGTGGACGAATGACCTTGTGCTTGGTTGTTGTGGACTGGGATGATGGCTGTATTGCAGGTGGTGTAGCGGATTTATGTTGGCTTGGTAAACTAAAAGTTAGCCCGCTGATTAGGATAATGCAGCCAAGCAAAATGATAAGATTGCGCTTTTTCATATTAACCCGTTCTTTCTCGAATTAGACTATGATTCCAGTTTACGAGAATTCATAGGGGAGAACAATAAGGGCAGAAAAAAATGACTAACCCTTAAACAATGGATTAGCCAAGAAAGTGATATTTAAATTTTAGTACCAGTGGTGACTCTGCCAGAAACGCTTAGCGTTAGTCCAAGTCCCATAACGACCAGCCACGTAAGAGTTAGCGGTCCGTTCCTGGTTGACTGCGGATAGGTCACCATGTAAGTAGGCCTTCAATAGTTGGTAACGACCATAACAGTTTCCATTACGAGCGGTGTACCGGTAGCCGGATTCACGTTTTGCGATCCAGTTCTTGGCAGCCTTTTGCTTACTGGACAGGCCAGCGTTAATTGCTGTAATTTGCTTCTTTTGACTAGCGGAAAGCGTTGCAGCTTGGGCGGTCGTCGTTTGTTCTGGTAAAACATTAGCTGTGACGTCAGTGACCATACCGAACGAAAAGCCGAATAGTAATAAGAGTGTTGCAAATTTTAATTTTAGTTTTGACATTTTTATATAACTCCCTGACTTGTCTCTTAATACTAATAGCATACCCGATTAGTATTGCAGTCATGTTACTAGGGAGTTAAAAGGACGTCACATCTATTAGCTTTATACGTGAGATTGGGTGATTAAAAGCCGTATTAAATCAAGACTTAACGTGTTCTAGACACTTGATTACTATCGCCGTAAATTAATCGCTTGGAACTAAAGAATCGACCTGTAATCCCTAGGGAAAGCCGGTCGATTGAGAGGTCAACGTATTAATCCAAAGTAACTAATGACGATAATTCCTAAGCCAATACGGTACCAGCCGAAGGGCTTGAAGTCATTATTTCGAATGTAATTCAAAAGGAATTTAATGGACAGGTAGGCAACCACAAACGAGATGATAACGCCGGTTAGAAGCACCATGAGTTGGCTGCCAGTAAAGGTATTACCGCTGACAAAGTATTTCAAAACTTTAAGTAGTGATGCGCCAAACATTGTGGGAATGGCTAAAAAGAATGAGAACTCAGTAGCCACGTAGCGTGAGGCACCAATCAAGATGGCGCCTAAAATAGTTGCTCCGGAGCGAGATGTCCCTGGAACCAAGGATAGTACTTGAAAGAGACCAATCATCAAGGCCAATTTATAGGAAATTTGATTGAGGTCCGTAAAGCGAGGACGCCTTGTCCGATTGAAGTTTTCAATCACAATGAAGAGAATCCCATAGAGAATCAGTGTAGCGGAAATGACTTGCCAACTGGTTAAGTCGCCGTCCTCCCATCAGTCATTTAAGGGAAGTCCAACAATGACTGATGGGAGGACGGCGACGATGACCTTGAACCATAACGTCCAGGTTTGACTGCGTTCAAGGTGATCTTTTCCGGGTGCCCACGGGTTGAGTTTGTTGAAATAGAGAACTAGAACGGCTAGAATCGCACCGAGTTGAATGACCACCATAAACATATTGATGAAGGCAGTCGATTCATTTAATTTAACGAATTCATCGGCTAGGTAAAGGTGACCGGTGGAACTGATTGGTAGAAACTCAGTGATTCCTTCGACGATGCCGAGAATGACAGCTTTAATAATTTCTAACACGACGAGGCTCCTTTGCAGACACAGAATGAAGTAAGTAACTCTAATCATAGATAATGACTGTGTAGAAGAGGTTACGTTTGTGTAAAAGCTCTGTAAATTAAAACGACCACCGGATAACGTTCAGGGTGGTCGTTTTTTTTAGTTATGTTCAGCAGTTACTTGTAAGCGAGTCTGCAATTGGCGGTAGATCACAGTGGACCCGAGGAAGAACGTGGCCGCGAGAAATGCGGACAACGGTAGTCGGTAGAACATGCTGGTTGGTAATACCAATGCCAACAAGGGGAACGCATAAGCAGCGGGGAGTTTGATACGCAATAATTGCAATAAGACAAAAACCACAGGCAGACTGATCAATGTGGTCAGTAACCAAGAGGCAAGTAAGAGGTGAACCAGCACACCGATAGTTGCCGCACCGCCTAAGGCAATAACGTGTTTGATTGCCGTTTTTAGAGTGTAGTTAGGCATTTGTGAAACTTCGAAAAAGACGACCAGAACGGGTGGAATACCAGCCATTTGCGGGTAACCGCAGGCCCAAACGGTGATTGCCCAGGCCAGAGCAGTGAGACTAAAACCCAGCATATGAGAGAAGCGTAGGGGCTGGCCTACAGGAAGCCCTTTATAATGGCCTTGAATTAAAACACCGATCATTAATAAGGCAGTAAATAAAAAAATAGCGAGAATAAATGACCAATGCGTGGCGTTGATGATGATGGGCAACAGGCCTGTAGCGAAGGCGGGGGCTAGGGTCGAGTGCAAAACGCGAAGTAAAACTAGGATTAGGATGAGTGTGACTAGGACTTTCTCTGGATAGTTAATCGCGATTTTGTTGACCAAGAAACCAATGATCGCTGTTCCGGATGGCGCAAGAAATATCTTGATGGGTTGGCGAATCCAAGTTTGATTTTGATAGATCCACATTCCAGTCGTGAGTGCGGCGATTTCGGGTAGGATGAGTTCGTCGTCATTGAGCCAGCTGGCAGCGGTGACCATGAGGAGAACAAAGGTAAAGCCAATGAGATAATTACCAAGTTCTCGTTTTGTGAGTGACATGTGAGTTGCGAGCCTCCTTTGACTGCTCTTTTCTGAAATTTTAATAGATTTAGTGCAAGTGAGTATGATTTTAACATACATTTTCAGAAAGCTCAGGTCGGAATTATATTTTGTTTACTTTCTGAAAAGAAAAAAGCTGAAATGAAACAATCTAAAATACATAAGAAATTATGAAGGCGGCTGCTGTAACCGCTGTTATATAGACGTTTTGATAATTAAGTAAAGGTTGTGTAGATGAACTGTACAGGGTTAGTGTAGTTGCCCAAATCGAATGAAAACTCAGGTAGACTGTGCAGTATGTTATTTCGATCGCATGAAGATAAAGCGGTCGAAATGGCCAATCGGTTAATTGCAGACAAATTCAGAAGGGATTTTGAGATATAGATGACTACCCGAGGAAGACAATTACGAGCAACGCTTGCAACTGCCCTAGTACTGATGCCCTTATTGACGCCAGTCGCTCATGCGCAAACGAGTATGACTCATCAGGTCTTAGCAAGCCAAGTGGCAGCGAAGACTCAGGCTGAACCAGCTAAAGCAGTGGACGTCAAGGGAAATACCATTGAACAGACAGGCAATCAATTAGCCTCAGGAATTAGTGAAAAGAAGATCACCTACAAGAACACAGCAGGTGATCGTACGGTCATGCACGCTGTATCGGTTGATCTAAAAGATAAGACAGCGGGACTGTATGCTGGAACGTTAGACGACAGTAAAGATATTGGGTTACAGACTGTTCGTGGCGAAGCCGAAGCTGCCATTAAAAATGGCCATCAGGTCGTCGCTGGACTCAACGCGGATTTCTTCAACATGGGAACGGGTGAGCCATCCGGAAACGTTGTTAAGGATGGTACCGAAATTCATGCAGCCAAAGCGAATAGTGGTGAAGCCTTCTTTGGGGTTAAGAAGAATGGTGAAGCCATGATTGGCGATCAGGGCCAATATGACGCCGTGAAAGGCGACTTACAACAAGCACTGGGTGGTCTAGGCATCTTGGTGAAACAAGGTGTCGTTCAGACTGGTTTGACTCAGTACGGCGACAACTTTGCCGCGCGTAGTGCCGTGGGTATTCGTCAAGATGGGACGGTTTTCTTCGTCACGGTTGACGGGAAGCAGTCCCCATACTCAAATGGGATGACGACGGCCGAGTTAGCAGAAACGATGAAGGATCAAGGTGCCGTTGAAGCACTTAACCTTGATGGTGGTGGGTCCGCAACGTACCTGTCTCGCACACCTGGGGATAAGGACTTAAGTTTAAAAAACAAGCCATCGGATGGTGAAGAACGTAAGGTTGCTAACAGTTGGCTGATTACAACGACTGAAAAATCCGACCATACGTTTGACCGTGCTCAGGTGTCGCCTAAGGATCAAGTCTATACGCCGGAGTCAACGATTAACTTTACGGCTAAAGGGGTTGATAAGGCCGGTTATGATGCAGAACTACCGGTTGATACAACTTGGTCGCTGCAAGATAAAGGTTTAGGTGAAATTGATGCGAAGACCGGGGCATTTAAGTCAAACGGTAAGACGGGTGACGTTACCGCTAATTTGATTCATGACGGCAAAACGGTTGGTCAAGCCACGGTAACGGTTGCGACACCAGATGCGATTGAATTTTTAAACAAGAAGCTGAGTTTAAAGACGGATTTTGTGTCTTCATTGGGCATGACTGCCCGTTATAAGGGGCGCGATGTCACGTTGAAAACGGGCGACATTGCGTGGGCACTACCTGCCGAATTAGGCACAATTGACGATCAGAATCAGTTACATACGGCTGGTAAGCATGCTAAGGGCACCATCACGGCCACGGTTGCTGGAACTAAAATTTCAGAATCGTTAGAAGTCCAGATTGGTCAACTACCAGTTGTGCTGTACGACTTTGAAAAAGGTTTGGACGATTGGAAGGTTAGTGGCTCAGGTCGTGGCGAAGAAAACAGCCTCTCACTGGCGAGTCCGGAAGATGGGCAAGTCCGCTTTGGTGACCACGCGATGGAGGTTAAATTTGACTTCACGACTGGACAAAAGGGAACCACACTGGGTGCCTATGCCGGACCAGAGGACAAGAAAGAAATTCCGGGCGTGCCAACGGCAATTGGCATGTGGGTTTATGCAACGCCAGAGGCTCAAGGATACTGGCTGAGAAGTCAAATTTATGATGGTAAGGGATCACACCAAGGACTTAATTTTACCGACCAAGTGAATGGAATCAACTGGACAGGGTGGAAGTACGTAGAAGCTGAAATTCCTGCTAGCTATCAAGGGCCATACTCAACTTTCCCTAAGCAAGTTGTGCGAATGATGGCGTTGAAGTCGGGTAAGCCTGGTGGTTCGCCACAGACTAAGGGTAGCATCTACGTCGATAACATCCGGGCGGTCTATGGTGCTAACGTTGACGATTTGAAGAGCCCAATCGTGGACAACATCTCCGTTGATGGTAAAACATTTAAAGATGGTAACATTACAATTACAACTAAGGTTCATGACGATAAAAATGATCCTAACATGTCCGGAATCGATTGGGAAAAGAACAAGATTTACGTTGATGGCCAGGACTTGACTGGTGATAGTACCAAGTACACTTTTGATCCAGATGGTACATTCACGCTGAAAGGGTACCAATATGCTAACGGAACGCATCATATTAAGGTTTCCGTGTACGACAAGTTTGGTAACCGAACGGATAAGGATGCCTACTTTGAAGTTCATACGAGTAATCAAACAGGAATTAATTTAGAAGTTGCCAAGAATGCGTCGGCTAAATTAGGAAGTACAGTTGGCTTTGATATCATGGCGGAAAACTTAGCCAAGGTTAAGTCAGGCGAGTTCGTCATTAATATCGGCAAGGGTTTCCCGGTTAAGGATGTCAAATTTGCTGTAGACTCTAAGGATAATACCGTTGAGTACGATAAGAATACTGGCATTTTAAAGTTACACGTTAAGGATAATACCACCGGAAAAGGAACGAATAAGTCGCTGGCTCATGTGACGTTAGATGTACCGACAGATACCGAGGCAGACGCTAAACTCGTTTTGCAATTAACAAACGGAACCGCTGAGTTTGTCGATGCAAGCAGCAATGCGGACATGCTGAGTACATTTGCATCGAAACCTACTCATATTAATATTGAAGCTAGCTATCAAGTGAAGCTTGGTCAAATGATTGTTGGAGCGGCAGGGATGTTAACTGTAACTGATACGCACAACAAGCCAGTTGGTGGTGCTGTTGTGACCATGAAGATGGCCGATGGTAAGACCGTTGAAGTGGGTAAGACTAACAGTCAGGGACAACTTAAGAGTGATAAGCTAACTAAAACCCCTGGAAAGTTCACTTTGACTGCGACTATTGGTAGCCATAGTAGCTTCCCAACACCAGCCCAGGCATTTGCACCAGAGAAGTCAGACACACCGTCTAATCTGCTGACTGGAGCAACGCAAGATCCAACAACCCAAAAGACGATTACGTGGTTCTCTAATCCAATCGTAGGTAAGCAAGCAGCAATTATGCAAATTGCACCTACTAAGGACTATACAGCTAAAAAGGAAAAGGCCTTTAAGGATTATAAAGGCGAGCAAAAGACGTTTACGTATGTTAGTGATAGCAAGGCTATTCGCGTAAATAGCGTGACGGCAAAGGGATTGCAACCAGGAACTGAATATACTTTCCGTGTCGGAAATGGGGAGAAATGGTCAGCACCACGTCAGTTTAAGACATTAACGGATAGCAAGAAGCTGAGCTTTAATATCTTTGGTGACACGCAGGTAAGCAATGCGACGCAATTAGCAGACTTTGACAAAATCATTGAGCGGCTAGAAACGTCTAAAAACAAACCGGACTTTGCGCTACACGTTGGAGATTTCAACGATGACCAGGCCGTCTTCAATGAAGCTGACATTACATCACAAATGTTTGATAAGCATCCCGTTTATGATTCCTTAGATATGATCCACGTCTTGGGAAACCATGAATACATGGGGGATGATGGTAGTAAGGCAACGGCAATGCTGGGAACACCAAGCCATAACGGCGCGCCAGTCAACAAGAAGGGAACTTTCTCAGTTGATTACGGCAATATGCACATTGCTTCGCTGGGTTGGACGAACAATGTTGATGAAATGAAGCAAGAATTAGATTGGTTGCGTCAAGATATGCAGGCCTCTAATAAGACTTGGAAGATTGTTGCGACCCACCAACCACCATACAACAAGAATCCATCTGATTCTGAGTCAACAATGTTCCGGAAAATGTTACCGCCAGTTTGTGATGAATTGGGTATCGATGTTGTCTTCAGTGGTCATGATCATTCTTATGGACGCACGAAGAAGCTCTTTGATAACAAGGAGAACCCAACCAAGGGGACCACGTATTTAGCGGCTGGACATACAGGGGATAAGACGTATGATATCTTGCCAAATGAGCCAGACGCTTGGAAATTCTTGCAAAATGAAAAGGACAAGAACCAAAAGGTTTACCTGACGGCCGAAGTTAACGACAAAGAAATGAAAATCGTCACGCGTGATCCAGATGGAAAAGAAGTGGATGCAGTAGATTTAGTTGCTAACAAGCATCCGCAAACAATTACCGGTGGCAACAATGGGCAAGGTGGTGGGCAAACAAATGGCGGAACCGATGTAGGCAAGCCAACGCCACCAACGAAGCCAACGGAACCAGGCAAGCCAACGCCACCAACGAAGCCAACGGAACCAGGCAAGCCAACGCCACCAACGAAGCCAACGGAACCAGGCAAGCCAACGCCACCAACGAAGCCAACGGAACCAGGCAAGCCAACGCCACCAACGAAGCCAACGGAACCAGGCAAGCCAACGCCACCAACGAAGCCAACGGAACCAGGCAAGCCAACGCCACCAACGAAGCCAACGGAACCAGGTAAGCCAACGCCACCAACGAAGCCAACGGAACCAGGCAAGCCAACACCACCGACGAAGCCAGGGAAACCAACGAGTTCAACATCGTCGACGAAGCCAACGGTGCCAGTGAAGCCAGTAACACCGGTGGATTCATCAAAACCAACTACGACAGCTTCAGCACACAAAAAATCAGTTCCGGCTGTCGTTACCGCAGTAAAGGGAATGGCACTTTACCGTAAGCCAGACTTTTCTAAGGCGGGTCGACTTATCGCCTATCGTCAACAAGCACAGATGCATCAACCACAATTTAAGGTCTTAGGGATGGCCAAGTCTAAAGCGGGTCATTTACGTTACCATGTTCGCGACATGAACAAGAAATCTAAGAGCTATGGTAAGACTGGGTACATTACAGCTAGTTCCAAGTACGTACAATCGGCTGAATATACCAAGGCAGTTAAGCTAGTCACAGTGATCAATGCTAAGGGATTGAATGCTTATAGCAATGGCAAACTAGCTGGCAAGACGAAGCACCATTACCATCAAGGCCAAGTGTTAAATGTAAAACGAATTGTGCGTCAAAACGGCAAGTATCGTTTCCAATTAGCCAATAAGCAGTATATTTCAGCTAACAAGCAAGATGTTCGAACTGGTAAGCACACGCAGCCAAAGACAGTTACTGTAAAGCAAAGCATCAATCTTTACCGCGATGTTAACTTCAAACATAAACTGCATCAAGTCTCAGCGAAAACAGTACTCAAGGTAACTGGATGGGACTACTCTAGCAAAGGTGTTTTTCATTACCGAGTTGCTGGGGGATATGTCACCGCGAGTCATACCTTAGTAAAATAGTCAGGCAGAATAGATAGCAAAGAAGCCATTACTTGTAGTGGCTTCTTTGCGTTGTCTGGCTTAAGCTAGACTGTCTTCCGCTCAATAATGGTGTAAAATCAAGCTACGGTTTCATCATTTGCTAGAATCAAGAAAGCTGGTTAAAATATGTTTCAAGACATCGCTCCCAAAGTATTCGATAATCACTATGAACAAAGGCGGCCACCGCGCATCGATGATTATGTCGTTATTTACAATGATCGTCAAGTTGTGTTGCGTCAAGAACGTGCGCTGCCGACATATCAGGAAGCTACGGCTAAATGGCAGTTAACTTCAAATCAGATGACGTATCTTTTTCAAATCGATCAAACGGCATTTTATTTAGTAGCAGCTAAAATCACACCAGATGCAGATTACCAATATGCTAATGCCCGGGCTTTTCGGAACTTTACGCCGGCTTGGTTGGGCTATGCTGGCGCGACCGCTGCGCATTTGGGCTGGTGGTATGAGACCAATCAATTTTGTGGTCGGTGCGGGCACGCCATGGTTCCCGACCAGCAGGAACGGGCCATGGATTGCCCAGAGTGTGGTCAGAAAATCTACCCGCATATTTCGCCGGTCGTTGTGGTCGGTGTTACCAGTGGCGATAAGATTCTACTGACGAAATACTTAACGGGTTACCAGCCTTACACTTTAATTTCGGGTTTCGTTGAAATTGGCGAGACGCTTGAAGATGCTGTACGGCGCGAGGTTCGTGAAGAGGTGGGGCTAGACATCCATCACATTCACTACTATGGTAGTCAACCATGGGCCTTTTCCGAATCGCTTCTTATGGGCTTTTTCGCAGAACTTGACCATCAAGAAGCCATCCAGTTGGAACACGACGAGCTGTCACAAGCGAGATGGTTCGACCGCAACGCCATGCCGGATGACGGTGCTAAGTTTATTTTAGCTTGGGAAATGCGGCAAGCTTTCCGTAACGCTAAGGCATAGACCACCAAAACTTTTCTTTTCGGTCAGGTAAGGTATACTAAAATTAAGTATAATTACCGTTCAGGAGGGACATCATGATTACTTTAAAATCAGCCCGTGAAATTAACGGGATGCAGGCCGCTGGCGACATTTTAGCTGGCCTCTTTCATGCGTTGGCCGATTATATCAAGCCCGGAATTACGACCTGGGATATCGACCACTTTTCTTACCAATACATCATCGATCACGACGCAACGCCGGGGGAATTGAATTTTGAGGGCTACAAGTATTCGACCTGTGTTAGTGTCAACGATATGATCTGTCACGGATGCCCCAGCAAGGACATTCTGATCAAACAGGGCGATTTGATTAAAGTCGATACGGTCATCGACTACCACGGTTACCTCAGTGATGCTTGCCATGCTTTTGTGGCCGGTAAGGCTTCCGCCGAAGTTCAAAAATTAATGGATGTGACGTTGAAATCCCTGTATCTCGGCATCGACCAAGCCGTTGTCGGCAATCGAATTGGCGACATTGGGCATGCGATTCAAGCCTACGCCGAAGATGAGCTGGGCTACGGCGTCGTCCGCGACTACGTGGGTCATGGCATTGGACCGACCATGCATGAAGATCCAGATGTTCCCCACTATGGCAAAGCGGGTCATGGGACACGGCTAAAGGCCGGCATGACCATTACCATTGAGCCCATGATCAACGTGGGCGATTGGGGATGTAGTGATCCCGCCGATGACGGCTGGACGATTCGGACCATCGATGGTAGTCTGAGCTGTCAGTACGAACACACACTGGTCGTAACCGACAATGGACCGAAAATCTTGACGTCGTTTGACCATGAGCTGGATGCCCAGTATTTAGGGTAATCTACGGACAAAAAAATTTCGTAATTAGCGGTCCCATTCGTAGGTAGCTTGAATAAAGTGAACTAAAAATAAAATTTCCCTTGGAATTTTTCGAAAATTAATGCTATGCTAATAACCAATTCGAAAAGTGCGTATAATTGATCAGCACGTCGGCTAGTTTCTTTAGTCGGCGTGCTGATTTTTTTGGCACTAATTTGCTAAAGGAGTGTTTATTTTTTGGAATTTCAACAACGATTACCACAGAATTTACGGGAAACAGTTTTATTTATGGCGGTTATCTCACTGATTTCGGTTAATATTATCGCACCGGTCATTACCGGACTTGAGGTTGGGTTTTCCGTTGCCCACTGGACTATGGTGTTACATCAGTTACCGCTACTTTGGCTGAGCGTCATTATTTTAGTCGTTTTGACGCAACAACCAGCAACTAAGATGGCCGGATACTTTTTGGGGAAGCGCCCAAGTTTTCGATCAGCCATGTTGATTACGACACTTTGCAATGTTTTTCTCATGTCTCTCGTGCTGACGATTTTGGGAACGTGGATCGGTACCGGTCAAGTTACGCTTGATCCTGTCATTCATTTTGCGGCGAAATGGCCGCGGAATTTCACTATTGCCTTTGTCATTGAGGCATTCGTTGCCCAACCTATCGCGCGATCCGTGATGGCTGGTGTCCACCGACTTTCTACTAATGGTGTCACGGATAAGGTGCGCTAAACGCTGTCATACCGCAAATGCTACAAAACCGAGCTTGTCGTTCAACGTGATTTTCGGTAAGCTGGTTTGTGGAGGCGGAGCTAATGAACTTTGCGGATAACTTAAAAAACATTCGCCATCAACAAGGGATGACTCAGGCTGATGTTGCGACGGAATTACATGTGTCACGAAAGACCATCTCAAGTTGGGAAAATGGGCGGACCTATCCGGATATCCTAACGCTAGTTAAACTGGGGGACGTTTATCAGATTTCTTTGGATCGCTTAATGAAAGAAGACTTAGGGATGGCACAGCATTATCAACATCAAGAAAAGGTTAGTCGTTGGAATGATCGCGTTGTAGAGCTGACAATTTACAGTAATATTGCTCTCTTATTTCTTTTTTACGTGCTCATGTTTTTGCCAGGCCATAGGTTGGCTGGCATTGCCGGTGTACTGTTGCTGATCAACCTCATTATTTTAGCGCCAGCATATCAGGATTTCGGAGCGTGGCGGGTTCATGGTTGGCATCTGGCATTGATCACGATCATGGCAATTATCTTGAACACCGTCATCGTTGTGACAATCACCGGACGACCAGAAGTTAGTATGTTGGCGTCTAACGCGGCAAATGGGGCCGTGGGTGCTGGCTATGCTTTTGGTTACGTGGTCGGACGTGCTATTTGGATCGGTACGTTGACGGTTAGCGGTATCTTTGCCATCTATGGTCGGGCCAAGCAAGTGTAAATTGGCCTATACCAAGTCGCTTACTCATGGTATAGTTGACCTAAACGAAAGCCAGAGGAGCGAAGCGAGTTGTACAAGATTATTACGAGTGATTTAGACGAAACGCTGCTGCGAAAAGACGGAACGGTTTCACAGGCTAACATTGATGCGATTGCGGCAGCTTCAGCACAAGGGGTTAAATTTGTCCCCAATACAGGTCGCAGTTTTACCAGTATTCAAGGCTTACTGCGACAGTTACATCTCTACCAGCAGCCTAACGAATACGTCGTATCATATAATGGTGGAGCCGTTATCGAGAATCAGGATAACCGCGTCATTGTTAGCAACGCCATGCCCTTTGAGGAGGCACAGCGAGTTTTTGACATCATGTGTCACTACGACGTCGATATTCACGTCTATACGCTAGACCACTTGTACATTTATCAGCCGCGGGATGACGACCAGCATTACCTGCAAACGCGGGGAGTCCACTTTGATGAAATGGTTGGAACGTTTGACCAATTCAAGGATGATCAGATTATGAAAGTCATCGCGATGAACCCAGACTTCGGTGTGCGGCAGCAGATGTTGCAAGCCGTGATGACGGCCTTCGACCAACACATTAACTGCACTTACTCCTCTGGTATTTACATGGAAGTTAACCACTACGGCGTTGATAAGGGGACGGCAATTTTGGACCTTGGTCAACAACTAGGGGTAACCGCCGCCGAAATTATTGCCATCGGGGATAACGCTAATGATTTGGGCATGCTGACCAAAGTCGGCTTACCAATTTCTGTGGCGAACGGTATTGATGAGGTTAAGCAGGTCGCTAAATTTGTTACACCGAATGACTACGAACGTGGCGTGGCGGATGCCATTGAAAAATTTGTTTTGTAAGCAATGAGGTCGGAAGTAAAACTTCTGGCCTTTTTTTCGTGACTTGACAGGATTCACAATCTCTCGTATGGTAGGACAATATTACGCAGAGAGGGGGATAGCCCCATGGATTTAGAAAAATTAATGGCGTGTGTCCCCGTAAATGGACAAGGACGTTTTTCCGTAGAGTAAATTTTAAGGAGAAATTACGATGAAAAACGTCCGTTACACAGTTCCATCATTGGGATTGATTATTGTTCTCGTTGGTTTTCCACAAATCAGCGAATCTATCTTCACCCCGGTACTTCCACAACTCCAGCGTGTCTTTGCGGTGAGTGCTAACCGGGTACAGTTGACCATGAGTACCTACTTTATTGCCTTTGCCATCGGTGTCCTCATTTGGGGGCAACTAGCCGATAAATGGGGCCGGCGACCCGCCATGCTAGCTGGGATTGCGGTTTACTTGCTAGGTAACTGTGGCCTGTATTTGAGTGGTAGTTTTCTGCCATTTCTAGGCTGGCGACTAGTTCAAGCCTTTGGTGCCAGCGCCGGTTCCGTGGTGACACAAACCATTATGCGCGAGAGCTTCAGTGGTATTACGGGTGCCAAAATTTTTGCACGTACCAGTGCGGCCATGGCATTAGCGCCAGCCTTGGGACCACTGATTGGTGGCCTCGTTCAGACCTATCTTGGGTACCGTAGCATTTTTGCCACGCTGGTAACGATGGCCGTTGCCGTGGGTCTGTACGCACTTAGCCGACTACCTGAAACGCGGTCGTTTCAAGTAGCCGTTCCACGTGTCAATCAACGGCAGTTAGTCAGTCGTTTGCTGACCGACTCGGTCGTGTGGGGGTACGGCATCCTGATTGGTGGTATCAATGGGATCTTATTTAGTTACTACGCAGAAGCCCCCTTTATCTTCATGACGCACTTTGGTTATTCTGCCGTACATTATGGCTGGTTAGGCCTGATTTTGGCGAGTGCCAGTCTGCTTGGTGCAGGCATCGTCAATATTACCCTGAATTTCTGGTCGCCCGAACGTGTTGCGATGGGGGGACTAGTCCTGAGTGTCATTGCTGGGACTGGTTTGCTAGTTGCGGCTAGCTTCCAGGTGGCAGTCGGCATGATTGGCAGCATCTTCATGACCTTTTTAGGCCTAAATATCACGTTGCCTAACGCCTTGAATCGGGCGTTAGTCGGTTACGAGGACGTTATGGGGAGCGCCAGTGGGTGGTTTAGTCTCGGCTACTATTTACTGGTCAGTGCTGTGACGTATGGGCTGAGCCGCCTGCACAACGGGTCAATCATCACGTTACCGGCATACATTCTGGGGATCTGTGCAGTGATGCTGGTCGTGTATGCACGGTTGGGCTGCCAGCATGGTGAAATTGATGTGGTTGATGACTAAATAGAACTGAAACGGCGACCTCACGGCGAAAACTGGGAGGTCGTTTTTATGAAATTATTTGTAAGACGTTCTCTCAGAATCCGAGCAGAAAATATGCTAAACTGGCCGTGAAATTCAGAGAGGAGCCGAAAATTGTGCAGAAAAAGTTAGAAACAGTGGCATACAGTGGACCCTTGAAGTTGCAGCGCGATGCTGTGGAAGGCAGGCAGGTCACTGTTCAGGCGAAAGTGGACCTGGACACCGGAAAGGTTCAGTTGATAGTGAATGATCGTGACCTCCAGCAGTTGCGACAGGATGCACATCAGAGTTGTCGCTAGATTTTGATGATGAGAGCAGTTATTGGTCTAAGCGCCGATAACTGTTTTTTTGTAGGGAAAAGTAAATGGCCATAATTAGTCCACCTGATTAACGGGCACAAGGTCGATTAAGCGTAGTGGCTGAACGGCTGGTTAGCGAATTAAATGTGACACTAGATACGTTAAAGTTCGCTTATTTTTATTTTTTATAGCTTTAAACGCGGCTATCTGGTATAGTTTTGAATGTAATAGCTAATAATTATCAATTATAATTTTATTAATGTTCGTATTTTAGGAGGAATCCACCGTGGATAAGTTTTTCAAGCTTAAAGAATCAGGAACCACCGTTGGCACCGAAGTTGTTGCCGGCATCACGACGTTCTTCGCAATGTCGTATATCTTATTTGTTAACCCCCAGATCTTAGGCCAGACGGGGATGCCGCAACAAGCGGTCTTCTTAGCGACCATCATTGCCTCGGTTGCCGGGACGTTGGTTATGGGATTATTCGCAAACGTCCCCTATGCCTTGGCGCCAGGGATGGGATTGAATGCCTTCTTCACCTATACCGTGGTGATGGGACTGGGGTTCAAGTGGCAACAAGCCTTAGCCCTAGTTTTCTTCTGTGGGATTATTAACATCATTATTACCGCCACTAAAATTCGGAAAATGCTGATCTCAGCGATCCCGATGAATCTCCAACTTGCCATTAGTGGTGGGATTGGGGCCTTCATTGCTTACGTGGGCTTAAAAAACGCGAACTTCTTACAGTTTACTAGTGATGCTAGCAATATCCTTTCGATTAACGGAAAGGCCTTTGATACAACCCAGAAGTCATTCAGCCAGGGCGTGGGAACTGTCGTAACTGGCGGCGGAATTGTACCTGCACTGGAAAACTTCAACTCACCCGCGCTCGTTTTGGCATTGATCGGGCTAGTTATTACGGTCATCTTCAAGGTACGAAAGGTGCCGGGGGCACTACTTATCGGAATCTTAACCACAACTGTAATCGGGATTCCGATGGGCGTAACCAATCTGCATTTAGCTAGCAGTTATTCGATTGGCTCTTCCGTGCACCAGTTGGGGACGACTTTCCTGGCTGCCTTCTCTCACGAGGGAATGGGGTCACTGTTTGCCGAGCATAACCGGGTCATCTTGGTGCTTATGACGATCCTGTCCTTTAGTCTTTCCGACACCTTCGATTCACTGGGAACGTTTATTGGAACGGGTCGGCAAACCGGTATCTTTTCTGGAAGTAAAGAGCTCGCCTTGGAAGGGCAACCGGGGTTCAAGTCTAAGCTGGATAAGGCACTATTTGCTGATTCCATCGCGACTGGCGTGGGTTCTATCTTCGGGACGTCTAACTTGACGACTTACGTAGAAAGTTCTGCGGGAATCGGTGCTGGTGGTCGAACCGGGCTGACCAGTGTCGTCGTGGCGATTCTTTTCCTTCTGAGTTCACTGGCATCGCCGTTGCTCTCCATCATTCCAACTGCCGCAATTGCGCCATCCTTGATTCTGGTCGGTATCATGATGATGAGTTCACTCAGCAAGATTCCATGGCACGACTTAAATGAAGCCATCCCGGCCTTTATGACCACGTTCATCATGGCCTTTGCCTACAACATCACCTATGGGATTGCCGCTGGGTTCATCTTCTACTGCCTTGTAAAAGTTGTCTTGGGAAAGGCAAAGGAAGTCCATCCCCTGATTTGGATTGTCTCCATCCTGTTTGTCATTAACTTTACGGTGTTAGCTCTAGTTTAAGCAATAAGAAAAGCGTCGTTACTGGTCTTTAAGATCGGTAGCGACGCTTTTTGGTGTACAGGGCTAAGACGGCAAGCTCTCAAACGTCTATTAGGGCGGCTGTAACGGCGTGACTCACCTTACCGGCCGCCGAATATGGACTGGAAAAGAAGCATGTCATAAAAGATAGGGTAATGAAGTCGATTTTGTATCTGTAAAGTTAACCAGTCATAGATTCTCTGATGTCAGTTCTTCCTATCGCCAGCGTAGTGCGACTAATTTAGCTTTCAAATCTTTAGGCATAGCGTTAAAGTGGCCTGAAAACTGACAAGCCTAACTAGTTGATATGCACAACTAGATGTCCTAAAATCTAAGCAGAATTAAGTAATTCGGCAGAGAGAACGGAAGGGACGACGCAAGGTTGAAATTTTTCAGGCGATTCATATTGGTGGTGACGTTAGCGATGGCACTTTTCGTTGTCAGCAATTGGCGTTCACTCAGCTACTACCGCACGGCATTAACCACGCTGATCGCCGGGGTAGTGACGGGGAAAACAACGACGACCAAATCAGCTGACTACCGATCAAGTGGGTACATCTTACGGAACACAGCCGATGCAACAACCCAAACTGGGGCCGACAATACGCCGGTCGAGGAAGCCATGCAGGGTGTCTTATTACAGAAAACGTACCGCTACCATTACGTCGCAGGCACACCAACGCGGGTGCAGCAAAAGTTTAACGCAGCGATTAAGATTTACAATCAAACTGGTATCGTCAAGTTGACCACTGGCACAGCCAGCACAAATGACAATCAAGTGACGTTGAGTGCCTACCGTAAAAAAGAGGAGCTCAGCCAGGGCACTGTAGAATTTGGCCACGGTGGTCCCCAGATTACGCAGCGTATCAGTTGGCGGGGCATCCAGACGACCAATTCCGGTAAAGCTAAACTCAACGTGACTTATCCCCAAGCAGTTAAGCTGTCCGTGGCCGTACACGAGTTGGGTCACGCTCTGGGTCTCGATCATAGTTCCGATAAAGATTCCGTGATGACCCCGATTGATCACGGCAATACGCAATTGTCCACCGCCGATGTACAGAGTTTGAAGCGTATTTATGACAAATAGGGATTAGCGAATCATCTATAGAAAACGCCCAATCATCAGTGCAAAGGGGCTGATGATTGGGCGTTTGTAGATTCAGTTAAAAGTTAGTATTAGGCTAGTGGCACTTTCCGGTCTAATTTTGGTGTGGTAATCGGACTGTGCGTCTGGAGGTAAGTCGTCAGAAGGTCAATATCCTGGCCGGCATTATCAACGATGGCGCCATGAGTAAAGGCGGCGTAGCCATCACCACCCGTGGATAGGTAGTCATTGGTTAAGACGTGGTACTTTTGGGTAGGATTGATGGCGTCACCCTTAGCTGTCTTGACGTCGGAGACTGTGAAGAGTTGATCGCCAGTTGTGGATGGACTGTACTTGTAAGTCAGGCCAGAAATCTGGAGGAAGTAAAGCTGAGACTTGGTGTACTGCTCGTTGAGTAGATCGACGATGTCCTTCCCCGTCATTTCAACGATGGGTTGGCTATTGCCGTAAGGCTGCATGTCGTAAAGCGTTCCCAGTGTCACTTTTCCAGCGGCATTCACGTTCATATCGCTCCGAATGGAATCGTTGCTGGTCACGGCGAAGTCGACTTGATGATTCTGTTCGTTAGCGGTCGTCCGTTGCGCATCAACGACCACGTAAGCTGCAGCGGATTCCTTGTTGTTGGATAGCTCGTTACTGATCGTCTTACCACCGGCGATGGCGCCGACTTCGGTGTTGATGATTGGGGCCACGCGGTTGTTAGCGTCAGCAATGATACCGTTGATCTTTTTAACGGTCTTGTCCTTGGTAAATGTTGCGGTTGGGTCGTCCTTCACTGAAAAGACTGGGGAAACCTTGGCCTTAACACTACTCTTGACGAAATCGTGCGTCTTGGTGCTGAGCTTAGCCGTAATGTTGGCATAGCCACGGCCCTGCATGCCAGCCTGAACGACTGGGACACCCTTGACGCGACCGTTAGCATATTGATGGCTATGACCGGCAAAGAAGATGTCGACGCTGTTCTTGGGGTCGATCTTATTCAGCTGTTTGAGGTCGTTGACGGCATCCCCAGTGGTCTTACCATTTTGGGTGACGGCGCCGGTATGACCGAGGACCACGATGGCTTTAACGCCCTTAGCCCGTAACTGTTTGTCGTATTTGGCAATGGTCTTGGCTTCGTTGAGTAACTTGTAGTTCTTAGCGATACCCGGCAAATTGGTGTTCAAGATACCAATGTAGCCAACCTTGACTGTTGCTTTGGTCTTTGGATCCGTGATCTTTTTAATCGTATAGGGTTTCCAGTTAGCCGGAATCTTGTTGGTCTTTTTGTCACGAACGTTGGCGATGACAATCTGCATGCCAGTCTTTACGAACGGATATTTCTTGATGGCTTGGACTTGTTGGGGATTCTTGATGCCCGTGGTGCTAGGCTTCTTCCCATTAACAAGGTTGCCATATTGACTTAATCCGTGGTCAAATTCGTGATTGCCAATGACTCCAACTTTGACGTTCATCGCTTTCAGTGTGCTTAAGGTTGGGCCGTCATCGAGTAGGGCCGAGTTGGCAGGGCTGGCACCGACCATATCGCCGGATTGAACGCGAACGGTGACGCCGTTGGCATGGGCCTTCTTAAATGACGTCTGTGCCTGATCGAGGTAACCGCCTAAACGCGCCACGGTTCCGGCGCCCTCAATCGTCTTGCTGTCCATGAAGAGTTTCCCAGTAGCTTGTAGCCCACCATGTAGGTCGTTGATACCTAAGAATTGAACGGGAATCTGGACATTCTTAGTCTTCTTAACGGGTTTAGCTTTTTTAGTAACCTTTTTGGCATATGCCGTGCTTTGCGGGCTTAGTGACGATGACGGACTCATTAAGCCACCGGCTACTGCTCCTAAACACCCTAATGCTCCTAATATGTATAACGTTTTACCTGACAAACTAGCCATGTTGTTGGCCTCCCTGAAATAAAGTGATAGCGCTTACAAATATGATAGTAGCATAGTTGAAGCAGATAAACAATATCACCCTTGTTGCTTTTGATGATTTTCCCATCCACAATAACAGTGTCTTGCGGTAGACTAAGGATAAAGATATTCGAGAGATGGGGGACGAACGATGGTAAATGAGACGGGTTACCTAGTGCGACACAGTTTACGGACGGAGTACTTTTCGACCGGATGGATGGTGTTTGAATTTCTAGTGGGGTTCTATTCCGGCGTGAAGGCAGGGTCGATCTTACTGATTGCCTTTGGCCTAGATAGTTGTTTGGAAATTGTGTCTGGGAGTACACTGATTTGGCGACTACGCAAGGAAGCAAATGGAGCGCCAACGGCCGAGATCGAACACGCAGAACGGCGGTCATCGTTGATTGTGGGAACGATTCTACTGTTATTAGCGGTCTACGTGACGGTGGTTGCTATTGCAAACTTGGTTCTTCATCAGGCTGCAGATACCAGCTTTTCCGGTATGGGAATTGCGATTGCTTCGGTTATTTTGATGCCATTGTTAACGATTCGAAAGCGGTCGCTGGGCAAGCAACTTCATTCGGCAGCACTAACTGAGGATGGCATGTGCAATATCACTTGTGCCTATATGGCTGCCACGGTGCTTGTGGGGGCGGCGTTGACGGCATGGGTCGGTTGGTGGTGGAGTGATTCCGTTGCCGCGTTGGTCTTAGTTTACTTCATTGCGAGCGAAGGCTGGGAGGCGTTTCAAGCCGGTCGCGGTCGCACAGATTGATGAACGGGTGTATGGCAGTTCGTCGTGGGAATTGGATGCACGGCTACACTGGTAAAATGATGGGATCATTCTGAAAAATGATACGGATGCGTGCTTCGAGACGGAGCTGGCTGAACGATTGCGACATAGGAATGTCACCAGTATTGAGGTGGGTGGGCTGCGAACCGAATACGCCGTGGACACAGCAATTCGCGTGGGGGATGGTCAAGGTTTTCAGATGGTGATTCAGTCTGGGCTGGAAACGACTTGTCATACACGCGAGCTAACTGCCGAGCAGATTCGCCGTCACCATGAGTGTATTTGGGCGGAGAGCTTCGCGACAGGTTGCATGCAATCCCTAGCAAAATAGAAGCTAATCGCAAACGATTGATGTATGATATTCTTGTGCACAACCGTTTTTTTAATTCAGCTGATTTAACGCGAAAGGATGAGGCGTTATGGCAACGATTTATGATTTTAAGGAAACTGAAATGAGTGGCCAGACCATTGATTTCAAAGACTATCAGGGTAAAGTATTATTAGTCGTCAATACCGCTAGTAAGTGTGGATTGGCGCCGCAACTAGAGGGAATTGAAGCTCTGTACAAGCGATATCACGACCAAGGGCTTGAGGTGCTCGGCCTGCCTTCCAATCAATTTCACCAGGAGTTAGATTCGGATGAAGCTACTAGTGACTTTTGCCAATTACATTATGGGGTAACCTTTCCGATGACCAAAAAGATTGCGGTCAACGGCGATGATGAAGACCCACTGTTCACCTATCTCAAGGAAACTGCGGGCCACGGACGTATCAAATGGAATTTCACCAAGTTTCTGATTGGGCGCGATGGCCAGTTGATCGACCGTTACGCCCCGGTTACTAAGCCGGAGAAGGTTGAGCCGGATATCGTTAAGGCTTTGGCTGAAAAGTCAGTTGCCCCTGAATAAATTCAGGGGATTGTCGCTCACATGTCTTGCAACACAGTAGTTCAACATACTATATTTAAAAAGGGCTTAAATTCTGGCATTCATCCCACGATTGAAATCGTGGGTTTTCTGCATTAACTTTAATAAATTTTGATGACGAAAAAGAGATTATCCAGTGACGGCTATGGCCAGTCAGGGTAATCTCTTTTGCACTTAATTATTTAGTTACTAATGACAGATACCACATGTCTTCACCTAGTGTGTAATCAAAGCGCCAACGCCAATCGCCACAATCATATAGACGACAGCGACCAATGCCGTCAGCCAGGTGCTTTTACTCCAAAATTTTTCTTCCATGGTAAATTCCTCCTAAGCGACAGTGGTTGCTGGTGTGGACGTCAGTTTCGACGTATTCAGCAGCAGAGAACTGGCAACGACCGACAGGGAACTGAGGGCCATCCCCAGTCCGGCAATCTCTGGACTCAACGAAAGGCCAAGGGCGAAGAATACGCCAGCAGCTACTGGAATGCCCAGTGTGTTGTAGACGAATGCCCAGAACAGGTTCAACTTGATTCGGCCAAACGTCTTCTTGCTGAGTTCTAGCGCACGGACGACATCTTGCAGATCGTTCTTGACCAAGACGATACCACCGGATTCAATGGCAATATCGGTGCCGGAACCCATGGCAATGCCAACGTCGGCGGTTGTTAAGGCTGGTGCGTCGTTGATCCCATCACCAACAAAGGCCACTGGACCGTCTTCCTGCAGGCGTTTTACATTATCGGCCTTGTCACCGGGTAACACGTCCGCAATCACATCGTCAATGCCGACTTCGGTGGCGACCGCCTGAGCGACTCGCTGATTATCACCGGTCAGCATGACGGTCCGTAAGCCGCGCTTCTTTAAGGCAGCGATGGCACTAGCAGAACTGGCTTTCGGTGCGTCTTGAATCGCAATTAGCCCAATGAGCTTACCAGCTAAGCCAACGACAACGACCGTCTTGGCCTCGCCTTGGAGCTTAGCCATTTCTCTGCTGAGTTCTGGCGTCAACGTGTAATCGGCGACTAATTTGTCATTACCGATGAGGGCGGCTTGACCGTTGACCGTGGCCTGAACGCCCTTACCTTCGATGGCTTTGAAATTAGTTGCGGCAGTGACGGGTCGTCCATCAGCCTTGGCTTTGTCCAGAATAGCTGCAGCGAGAGGATGTTCCGACGATGCCTCCAGGCTGGCAGCAACGTCGAGGACAGTGGTCGTGTCGCCCACGATGTCCGTCACTTGTGGATGGCCGGCGGTAATGGTTCCAGTTTTGTCGAAAACGACCGTCTTAACGCGGTTAGCAGCCTCAAGAACCTCACCATTTTTAATTAAGATACCCATTTTTGCGCTCCGTCCAGTACCGACCATTAAGGCCGTTGGGGTTGCAATACCGAGGGCACAAGGACAGGCGATGATGACAACGGAAACGGCGAAGAGCATGGCGCTGACCACGCTGGCACCAAGGAAAACGTACCAGACCGTGAACGTTAAAATGGCAATGATCAGCACAGCTGGGACGAAGATATCCGCAACCTTGTCGACCGTCTTTTGAATGGGGGCGTGACTAGTTTGTGCCTTCTTGACCATCTCAACGATCTGCGACAACAGGGTATCACTGCCGACTTTGTTGGCCCGAAACAGGAAAGTTCCTGTGCTGTTCATGGTCGCGCCGATAACGTGATCGCCAACCTTCTTGGTGACAGGCATGCTTTCACCGGTGACCATGGATTCGTCGATGGTCGAGGTGCCTTCGGTGATGACACCATCCACGGCAACCTTTTGACCGGGCTTTACGCGAACAATGTCACCAACAACGACTTCGGCCAGCGGAACCTTGACTAACTGACCATTACGCATAACTTCGGCGTCCTGCGCCTGCAGGTCGATCAGCTTACTAACGGCGCCCGAGGCCGAGTGCTTCATTTTTTCTTCGAAGTATTGGCCGAGCAAGATGAAGGTGACCACGAAGGCAGCACTTTCGTAGAAGACGACCTTACCCGTCAGCATTGCGTAGAAACTGTAGAGGTAGGCCGTGGCCGTTCCGACAGCGACCAACGTGTCCATGTTGGCGTGGTGGTGACGAAAGGCTGCCCAGGCGCTCTGGATGAAGGGGCGAGCAGAAACACCCATGACGGCGGTCGTCAGGAGAAACATGGTCCAAGCGCCACCGGGAAGCATGAAGCCAAAGGGAGTTGCCAGCATCTCCACGAGCATGGGGAGCGATACGATTAGTGAGAAGACGAAGCGGTTCTTAATGCTCATGAGTGAATGACCACCTTTCCGTGGAACATGTCCATGCCACAGCTGAAGTCAAATTCACCAGACTGGCTAGTATCGATAGTCACGGTCCGTGGTGTATTGAGTGGTAGGTCTTCGCTGAAATTGAGCGCTTGGGAGTGGACCTGATCCAGACAACCAGCGTCATTGATACGGTTAAAGGTCAGTTCGGCAGGAATGCCTTGTGTTAAAACAATTGTAGCGGGTGAGTAGCCGCCATCAACGGTAATAGTTGCAGTTTGCTTGTTTGTCATAATGAAGACCTCCGTTATTTGATAATGACCTTGCCATGAAACATGTTCATACCACACGCGTAATCGAACTCGCCGGCCTTGCTAGTATCAATATCGACGCGTTCATCTTGATCCTTAGGAAGAAATTGATTGATTCCAAAGTCAGGAAAGACGACTTGTTCCAGACAACTCGATGGATCTTTCCGGTTAAAGGTGATGTGGGCGGGAACGCCGCGTTTCAATACAACCGTGCTGGGGGAGTAACCACCGCTGACTTCAACGGCTACGTCTTGGGTATCATTCGTCACGGCGGCATCGACGGCTTGGGTTGTGTGTTTACCGAAGAACCACCAGGAGATGAAGCCGATCAGAGCGGCGGCAACAATGAGGACGATTAATTTGATCATGGGAAATCCCTGCTTTCTTTGTTTACATTTGTAATCTATAAAAGTAGCTTACCGCCATCGATTACATTTGTCAACATAAAATGTTTGTTGAATTTAGTTGTTGGGAGAAAATTATGTGTCGATCGGACGGTATTGTGGCTGGAGGCGTTCCTCACAGCAAATGGAATCTCTGACAGCTGGCGTGCGACTATTTCAACTAGGTCAGTGGTGACAGCGCCCACTGTCGCAAGAATAATTTGGCTTTCAAACACTAGCTGAGGGCTAAAAAAGAGCCACGACAGGTTTTGTCATGGCTCCAAAGTCGCTAGTTACTTGTTGAGATTCTTCACGATCTTAGGGTTGTACATCATTTTTTGGATGTGCGTAGTAATCTTGGCCATTCGGGGGAAGCCACTGAAGCCATTTTGGCCGTGGCCGTGGGTCATGATGACCAGTACATAACGTTGGCCATTGGGGAGGGTGACGATGGCGGCATCGTTGTTGGTGTCCCCGAGAAAGCCAACCTTGTCAGCAACGACCGTGCCCTTTTTGGCGGTGGCGGCACCAGCCGGAATCCCGGTCCGGTAGATCTGTTTATTCATGAGTGAGAGTAACCACTGTTGGTCGTGGGCGTGGTTAAATGGCGCCTGTTGCAATGCTAATTTCTTCAAGAGTAACGTCAGACTATAGGCCGTGGTGACGGACGCTTGGTTGGCAACAAAGGTCGGTGCATACCAGCCCTCACTGGCAATGAAGTCGTCGACGGTGGTTAAGCCATAAGCATCCAATACGCCTTCCGCAAAGTCATTTTCGCTATTCACGATCATGCGCTGGAAGCCATCCTTTTCGGTGAGCGTCCAATTGTAGTTGCCTAAATGATTCTGGTGGAATAAGTAGGCCGCGATGAATAGCTTGTAGGTACTAGCGGAGACCTCTGGCGTGTGGGCGTTGGCCGAAGTGGCGAGCTTGCCTTGCTTATAGAAGCGACGCGCTGTCTTGGATTTAGCCGCCGAGCTACCGGTGGTTGGCCCTAAGTTGTAGAAACTGACACTGGCAGTGTCATCAGCTGTAACCGATTTCAAGTACCGGTTCACCTTGTGTTTGAGCTGCTTTTGTTGAGATTTGATTTCGTGAGCAGTCGGGCCCTTAGTCTGTGCGACCGAGGTGGAATCAGCCTCTGTAGCGTTCTTCTGATGTGCCTGAACGCCGACGATGCTGGCAATACCGACTACTAAAATGACGAGTCCTAGCAAATAAGTGCGGTACTTATAGAGCTTTTGTAAAAATGATTGCGGTTCATTATGTCTCATCGGCTAACTCTCATTTCTTTAATTTATATGTCATGTGAACTAATTAATGGTTTTAATTATACGCTCAAAGTTTAGCGGCGTATACGAGAAATTCTTAAGTAAAACGCAAACATTTAAGAACGTCGTGTTACAAAAATTCAGTGGCATCTGGTTAGTAAGCGTGTGACCTCATTGTGCTTGGACTAAGCCATCAAAAAAGTGTTTCAATGAGGTTTTTCCCCCGGTCGTTCGGGTGCCCTCCAGATAGAGCATCTCGTTACGAACATTCTTATATTCATACAGGGTATTCGCGTATTCGACCACGATCTCGTCACCCATATCGTCCAAACACAAGTTGGCGAGGTTAGTGAGGCCAGTTTTAATGGCGCGGCGAATACGCTGGAACATGATTTTCTTCTCACGCTCGTCGATGTGATATTCCACGGCAAAGTCGATGTCGCGAAAGCTCAGATTTCGGTCGAGCATCATCTGACAAATGGAGAGAATATCAGCGGAACCAGCCTCGGAAGTGATCCCCAGAAACCGCAGAATGGAGAGAATCTTATCCTTTTGAACCCGATGGCGATCAACGGCTGGAGTGGTAACGTCGCCGCCTACGAGGGATTGAATGTGATTGAGCTTGGCTGCCATTTCGATGCTTTGGGTGACCTTTTCAATGACGGTCTTCACTTCAATGACGTTGATGGGTTTATCGATAAAGAATTCGATACCGGCTTGGTAGGCTTCTGCCCGCAGATCGCTGTCACGGACTTGAGAGATCATGATGAAACGCAGCGTAGGCTTGGCCGGTTTGAGCTTCTTAATGAGTTCAATGCCAGAAATCTCGGGCATCAGTAGGTCGGCCAACACAATGTCGATATCTAACAGCATCACCTCAGCCAGGGCCTGCTTGGCGTCGTGGGCGATGCCGACCACGGTATTGTTCGGATCCTTTTCCAATATCTGTCGTAGAATCATGGGGATGGATGGGTCGTCGTCAACGATGTAGAATTTCATGATTGCACCTCCTGAATGAGTCGTTGCTTGTTGAGCCGAACTTGAAAATTAGTCCCCTGGCCGAGCTTAGATTCGACGCTGATATCACCGTCAAATTGTTCTTGAACGATCAACCGGACGTGGGATAGGCCGATTCCCCGGTAAACATCACCAGTATTTTCGTTGAACTTTGTTGTGAAGCCGGGCGCAAAGATCATCGCCATGGTTTCCGCGGTCATCCCACTACCGTTGTCACCAACGTTGATTAGAATATCATCACCGGCATCGTTGACGGTTACGCGAATGATGCCACTGGGCTGGTCCAGCATGGCGTCCGCACTGTTAAAAATCAAATTGGAAAGAATAGAGACCACGTAGTAATGATTGGGAACGATGAGGTCGACTTGATTGTGGACCTCGATGAGCACGCTACGTTGCTTGACGTTCAAGCATTCGCGAATATAGCTGGTCGTGATTTTCAGAATTTCTGCGAGCTGCATGGGGACGTCTTGATCATCGTCGAAATAGTCGCCAAGGCCCCGAATCACGTTGAGATAGTTTTTCTTGATCTCGTGGACATCACGGGCAATGCCCAGGGCCATATCGCGGTCTTGTTCGTTGACATTAGCCTTTTCCAAGCGCTGATTGAGTTGGTAGGCATTTTTCATAATATTTTCAATTTCACTGATACTCTTGCGCATGAAGTAGACCTCACTTTTCACCGCCGAGGCGACCCAGATGAAGTGATAGTAACGTTCCTCGTGGTTCTCCTTGCGCATCATCAACGTGAAGTAGTGGTAGAGAAAGGCGAGTAGACAACTGACCAAACTACGGATCAGCGCGGTGATAAAGAGAATCTGAAATAATCGGTAGGTGTAGCCACTAAAGTTGGTGAGAATACTGACTTCGAGCAGGTTGGAAAGGTAGTCACATAGGAGAATTGCGAGGAAAAATGTGGTGTTACTGCGCTGCCCCCGGCGCCAGTAGAGCAGGTAATACAGGACGCCGTAACAGATATAAAAGGCGATGTCGGCTAGGACATAGAGGAGATTGGCATGCGGCGAAACGTCGTGACCGATGAAAAGTAGTACGCCACGAAAGAGTGGTGAGGCCACGGCGACGGCAAACAAAAGGTGCAAGGGATTCAAATCGGCGTTGAAATAAAGAAAAATGGGCAGTAAAAAGACCGACAGCGTCAAAATGAGGCCGGGAGTGTACGCAGAAATATTGACCTGTGAGGCAAGGGCAACGCACACGGCGGCAATTAAAATACGGCGGTAGCGTTCATGCACGATGAACCGAGATTGTTTAAACATGGAATGCTCCTAACTTTAAGTGGGGGTATTGGGGAAGAAACGGATGATGTCAGTCGCCTTACCAGGTGGTTTACATGAGATGTAACTGGCACTATTGGCGTCAAATCTAACAGTTGTCAGGATTATAAGTGACGCAACGCGCGGAATGGTCAGCCGTCAACCATAAAAGGATGACGTCCTTCAATGGGCTCAACGTCTAGTCATTGAAAAATTTAAGGTAGTCCGGGGGTGTTGTCGGCGTGCGACAATTTCCAGTAAACATAACAATTTTGAAATTATTTTACGACAGGTTTGAAGTAATTTGAAGTTCTGTGAAACCGCTTGCGTATACTGCCATTGTAAATAACAAAGGAGGAAATCACAATGTACAATTTACGTAACCGAAGTTTCTTAACCCTACTGGACTTTACCCCTAAGGAAATGGGTCACCTGCTACAACTGGCCGAGGACTTGAAGCGCGCCAAATATGCCGGGACCGAACAACAGAAATTGGTTGGTAAAAACATTGCTTTGATTTTTGAAAAGAATTCGACGCGGACGCGCTGTGCCTTCGAAGTGGGTGCTTACGACCAAGGCGCGCACGTCACATACTTAGGCCCAACTGGGACGCAAATGGGCAAAAAGGAATCTGCTAAAGACACGGCACGGGTGCTAGGTGGCATGTTTGACGGCATCGAATACCGTGGCTTCTCGCAACGGACTGTAGAAACACTAGCAAAGTATTCTGGCGTGCCGGTTTGGAACGGTCTGACCGACGAAGATCACCCGACTCAAGTACTGGCTGATTTCTTGACGGCTAAGGAAGTCCTGAAGAAAAATTACAGTGACATTCACTTTACTTATGTTGGCGATGGCCGGAACAACGTTGCCAACGCCCTGATGATTGGTGCGGCTATCATGGGGATGACCTACCACCTGGTATGCCCAAAGGAACTGAACCCGACACCAGAATTGTTGGCTAAGGTAAGAGCTATCGCGGCGAAGACCGGCGCAACTATCTTGGTCACCGATGACGTGGATAAGGGGGTCAAGGATTCGGATGTGCTCTACACCGACGTTTGGGTATCCATGGGTGAACCAGATGAAGTTTGGACGGAACGGATCAAGCTCCTGTCGCCCTACCGAATCACGGCGGAAATGATGGCCAAAACGGGCAACCCAAATGTGATTTTCGAACATTGTCTGCCTGCCTTCCACGACACTCAGACCAAGGTCGGTCAAGAAATCGCCGAAAAATTTGGCATTACCGAAATGGAAGTGACCGATGAAGTCTTCGAAAGTGACGCTTCAGTGGTCTTCCAGGAGGCCGAAAACCGCATGCACACAATCAAGGCCGTTATGGTCGCTACCTTAGGTGACTAGGAGGAAATCAACATGGCAAAAATCGTCGTCGCTCTCGGCGGTAACGCGTTAGGAAAATCCCCCGAAGAGCAATTAAATTTAGTGAAACATACAGCAACCTCGCTGATTGGCTTGGTTGCAGCGGGCCATAAGGTGGTTATTAGTCATGGAAATGGACCACAAGTCGGAGCCATCAATCTGGGAATGAACTTTGCGGCAGAACACGACCAAACGGCAGCCTTTCCGTTTCCCGAATGTGGTGCGATGAGTCAGGGCTACATTGGGTATCACCTGCAGCAGAGCCTGCACAATGAACTGCGTCACCGGGGTATCGACAAGGACGTCGCGTCGGTCGTGACTCAGGTCGAGGTCGACGAGACCGACCCAGCATTTCAGCACCCAACAAAACCGGTCGGCGCATTCTACAGTGAAGAGGATGCCCACCGCATTGAGATGGAAAAGGGCTATACCTTTGCTGAAGATGCCGGTCGGGGTTGGCGACAAGTGGTTCCATCACCACTTCCCAAGGCTATCGTGGAACTCAAGAGTATCAACGATTTAATTGAAAACGACAACCTGGTCATCGCTGGTGGCGGTGGTGGGGTGCCCGTCGTGACGACGGCTACCGGACTCAAAGGCGTTCCGGCCGTGATCGACAAGGACCGGTCGAGTTCGTTACTGGCAGCCAACATTGCGGCCGACCAACTGATCATTTTGACTGCGGTGGATGATGTGTACGTCAACTATGGCAAGCCAGATCAGAAGTCGCTGCGTAAGTTGTCCAGTCAGGATGCTAAACGGTACATCGACGAGGGGCAATTTGCTCCTGGTAGCATGTTACCCAAGATCGAAGCGTGTTTGGACTTCGTAGCCTCAGGCGCAGGCCGCACGGCATTGATCACGTCACTAGATCATTTGGACGACGCCTTAGCGGGCAATGTCGGAACGTTAATCACAGATTAAGCAAACTATAGAGCGTGGTCCAAAGGACGTTTTGGTAACGCCCAACTTGGACTGCGCTTCTTTTTAGCCATTATTTGAAAAGTAAGGGGTGGAAATTGTGGATACAACGACGCAACCAAAGAAAAAGTTCAAATTAAGAATGCCCGGGGCCTTCGTCATCCTATTTATCTTGACGATTGTTGCCGTCATTGCGACCTGGATCATTCCGGCCGGCTCGTATTCCAAGCTGGCTTACGATTCTGCAAAATCAGAATTGGTGATTACGAAGCCGTCTGGTAAAACGGAAGCGGTTCCGGCAACCCAGAAGCAACTCGATAAAATGGGAGTGAAGATTCAAATTGGGGAGTTCACTTCCGGGGGAATCACGCAAGCCGTTTCAATTCCCAATACTTATGAACGGTTGAAACAGCATCCGGCCGGTCCGGGTCAGATTACGAGTAGTATGGTCAGGGGGACGATTGAAGCCGTTGATATCATGGTGTTCATCTTCGTGCTCGGGGGCTTGATTGGGGTCGTCAAAGCCAGTGGGGCGTTTGAGTCCGGCTTGATGGCACTGACCAAGAAAACTAAGGGTCACGAGTTTATGTTGATCTTCATGGTAGCTGTCTTAATGGCTCTGGGAGGCACGCTCTGTGGGATTGAAGAAGAGGCGGTCGCTTTCTACCCGATTCTGGTACCGATATTTATTGCGATGGGGTATGACTCTATTGTCTGTGTCGGGGCGATCTTCCTGGCCAGTTCGGTGGGGACAGCATTTTCAACGATCAACCCCTTCTCTGTCGTGATTGCATCTAACGCAGCCGGCATTAACTTTACCGAGGGGATTAGCTGGCGGATCGGTGGGCTGATCGTTGCGACGATTTTCGTCCTGTTTTACCTGCACTGGTATAGTAAGAAAGTTAAAGAGACGCCCGCGTTCTCATATACCTATGAAGACCGGTCGTCCTTCAATAAAATGTGGTCCGTGGTATCTGATGAAGGCAGTGAACATGCCGACTTTACTTTTCGGAAGAAACTGATTCTGATTCTGTTCGTAGTGACCTTCCCAATCATGGTTTGGGGTGTGATGTCGCAGGGGTGGTGGTTCCCAACCATGGCCTCCTCATTCTTGCTATTTGCAATTATCATCATGTTCTTAACGGCCACTGGTAAATACGGAATTGGTGAAAAGGGAGTTGTTGATGCCTTTACCAATGGGTCTGCCAGCCTGGTCGGGGTCTCACTGATTATTGGGCTAGCCCGCGGAATCAACCTGGTGATGAATGAAGGCTTGATTTCTGACACGATTCTTCAGTTCTCTTCAACGTTGGTCCGAGGCGTAAGTGGACCCGTATTTATCCTGATTCAAATGCTGATCTTCTTCGTTCTCGGCTTCATTGTGCCATCATCATCCGGATTGGCTGTACTGGCGATGCCAATCTTCGCGCCGCTAGCCGATACGGTTAACATTCCGCGTTTCGCCGTGGTGACTGCCTACCAATTCGGACAATACGCGATGCTCTTCTTAGCGCCAACTGGTCTAGTGATGGCCACGTTACAGATGCTGGACATGAAGTATTCACATTGGTTTAAGTTCGTTTGGCCAGTCGTGGTCTTTGTCTTAGGTTTTGGTGGCGTGATCTTGGTACTGGAAGTGTTATTGAGCTAATTTGATTGCACGCTGTCGGCCTGTAAGGCGATGATTGGACTATCTCAGCCACAGTAACCATTAGTAGTGATTCAGAATTTCAGTCCTACATCGTATAGAAGAACACGTTTAGGCCAACTGATCGCCTGAACGTGTTCTTTGGCGTGCAAAAATGGGCATATAGCGGGATAAGTTAGCAAAAAGGTTGCCACGTACAAATATTTCACACAATATTAGTCAGGTTACTGACCTAGCCGGACGAAATCTGGTAGACTAAATTTATGACGTTGTGACACCGCTTCCATTTAGAGTGCATAACAAATTTAGGAGGATTTCACATGAAGTATCGGCATTTAGGAAAACAAGGATTACGCGTGAGTGAACTGGCATTGGGGAGCTGGATGACTGATGTGAGCGCGGGCAACAAGCAGGACTTGGCTGCCCAAAGTATCAAGTTAGCTTATGAAAATGGAATCAACTTCTTCGATTGTGCAGACGCCTATAGTGGTGGTGCGGCTGAGCGTTTCCTGGGTAAGACGTTGAAACAGTTTCCTCGCAAGGAATTGGTGATGTCCAGTAAGGTCTTCTTCCCAACTGGGGAGGGCGTGAACGATGGCGGCTTGTCACGTAAGCACATTACAGAATCATTGGATCAATCGTTGACCAACATGCAGACCGACTATCTCGACCTGTATTTCTGTCACCGCTTTGACCCGGAAACACCGCTGGCCGAAACGTTGACCACACTGAGTGGGTTGATCGATCAAGGAAAGATTCTCTACTACGGTGTTAGTGAGTGGCGGCCGGTCCAAATCTTAGAAGCGCAATTGATCATCCAGGAACGCGGCTTGCACCCAATGTCCGTAGTCCAACCCCAGTACAACATGTTCGATCGCTACATTGAACATGAATTGCTGGATGTTTGTGGCAAACTTGGTCTTGGGGTTGTGCCATTTTCACCGTTGTCACAAGGACTGTTGACTGGAAAGTACCGTAAAGGCCAAGCAATTCCGGCCGGGTCACGGGCAACCTATCAAGGACAAATCAAGGCATTGCTAACCGATGACAACTTGGATAAGGTCGAAGAATTGGTCAAGATGGCCGACAGCTTGGACACAGATCTATCGACGTTTGCCTTGGCTTGGGGCTTACGCGACCCCCGGATTTCTAGCTTGATTACTGGGGCCAGCAAACCGAAACAGTTGCAGAACAACCTAAAAGCCATCGACTTGGACATTCCAACAGAATATTTTGCCCGGATCGACAAGTTGTTCGGTTTTAAGAAGTTCTCTCGTCAAATTGGCTAAATATACAACTCCTGCATTAAAAAGCGTGTCGTTACAGACGCGCTTTTTTATCGCCTGATTAATGTGAAATTCGCAAATAAGCGTCATACCGGATATGTCCGGCCTCGCTTCCGGGTAGTGGGTGTGGTATACTAACGGTTCGTAAGAAATCCGGAATGTATAAAATTGTTAATTTTAAGACAACTTGAAACGACTATTTTTAGTCACAGTTCCAGGTAGCCTAAACCATCAAGGAGGAACCACGCGTGACACTCACGACCGCAACAAACTACTTACTCTTGACCGAAAGAATCGGGCAGAAACCGACTCTGCGGACCCGATTTACGGCCCAAGCCTACTTTGTCTTGGGCGCCTTACTCGATTTGATCGATCAACGAGTCCTGGTCGTGACGGGGGCCAATCTAGCCATTGCAGATGACGCGCAGTGGGAGAATCTACCGTCCTACTTGGCGGCCTTCAAGATGCGGCTACGTAATGATCTGATGCAGACGCCCCAACTGAAATCGATTCTAAAGCTAGTGACCAGTTGGGACATTGCCAATACCATTTACGATGGAATCGGTGCGGAGACGTTAGCCGCTGGAACCACGGCACGCGAGTTATTTCAAAACAACCTCACGCCGCATGTCATCTACGAGCCTAAGGATGCCAGTCGCGAGCAAGCAATTACGACCTTAAAACAGCAGTTGCAGTCCGGCCAAGTGACCCACACGACGTTGAACCTTTTGATCATTTTAGAGCAAGAAGACGCGCTGAAATGGTTGTTTGGTGAGGCCGACATGGCTGCGCTGGCAGGGCGATTACAACAAGTGACGGCCAATAGCGCTTATGCCCAGATGGTTAAGCAGCTGACCGCCGCTGCAAGCGAGATTATCGTGACCAAAAAGTTCTGGATGGATGGCTGGTTGAGTTAAATGTTAAGAAGACGAGGTCCTGCGGCGGTTCGTGAAGACGGATTGACACGGGGCCTTTTTACGTGGCACATTAAGGATGAAAGAAAACGTAAATTTTATAAATCGACTCCCGGATCGTTGTGCACCCAATTCATGGTCGACCAGAATCGACAGGAATTTTTTCAAAGCCGACAAGGAGTTATCTCGTTTGGCGAATGTTTAAATTCTGAGGACCCGTTAGCAACAAAATTTATAACTAGTGGATTGACTAGTCGTCACCAATGATATGGATGGTATTGACGATTGATCCCATTTTTTGCGAAAATAGTCAGGATAATTACCCTAAAATTGGTCAAATTCGGCAAAATATCAAGATATTTATCAATTCGGCCGTTCGAGCATTGTTTTGCGCCCGAAAATGCCCTATAGTTGAGTTGTGAAGACTTTATCAAAAGGGGATGTATGGCATGTCAATTACCATTTCGGCTTTGAAAGAAGCACCTGGCGAGAATCGGGTTGCTCTATCACCGGACGTTGTTCGCAAGCTGGTCAAAAGTGATTATCAAGTGCTGATCGAACAGGGGGCTGGTGAACGAGCCTTCTATCAAGATGCTGTCTACACGGATGCGGGGGCGAAAGTTGTCGATCGCGCCTCTGCTGTGAAGCAGGCGACCATTATCGCGACGGTTGACCAACCTGGCGACGACGTGGTTGATCAGTTACAAGCTGGCCAGACACTTTTAGGCTTATTATCACCATTAACGGATTTAGACTTCGTTAAGAAATTAGCGGCTAAAAAAGTTAATGCACTGGCATTTGAACTCTTGCCACGGACGGTTTCACGGGCGCAAACGATGGACGTTTTAAGTTCACAAGCCAGTGTAGCCGGTTACAAAGCAGCCCTGTTGGCGGCGGATCGATTCTCACGGTACCTACCGATGATGATCACTGCTGCCGGGACTGCTAAGCCAACCAAGGTCTTAGTCTTAGGGACCGGGGTTGCTGGTCTGCAAGCGATTGGGACTGCAAAACGATTAGGGGCAATGGTTTCCGGATACGATATTCGACCAGCATCACGGGGCGAAGTTGAATCCTTGGGGGCAACGTTCCTAACGACTTCTGTTTCGGCCACTGGTGAAGGCGGTTACGCGCGGGCATTGACTCCTGAAGAAACTGCACAACAACAGGCTGAATTAGCTGAATTTATTGCTCAGAGCGATGTGGTCATCACGACCGCACAAGTTCCTGGACGTCGGCCACCTTTACTGGTTACCCAGAAGTCGGTGGACGAAGCTAAGGCCGGAAAGCTCTTTATCGATTTAGCCGCCAGTGAGTTAGGCGGTAACGTTGCGGGGTCTAAGCCTAGCGAAACGGTGACGACGGCAAATGATGCCCAGATCGTTGGTGCTGGTGACATGGCCAGTCAACTGCCTGCTTCTGCTTCTGACATGTACGCCAAGAACGTTCAGTCAGTCATCACGGATATTACCAAGGATGGCGAACTGGTCTTTGACGTGGACGATGAAGTTGTTGGGGAGTTGCTCGCGACGTATCAAGGTGAAATTATTAGTAGTCGCGAACGTTCGGCGATGGATTTACCAGAACGTCACCCTGCTAGCGCGGAGGAGACGCCCGCCGATCAACCAGACGATAAAAAAGGAGTTGATCAAGCATGAGTGAAGAACTATTTACGAACTTAGCAATCTTTGTTTTGAGTCTATTAGTCGGATTTGAAGTTATGAGTAAAATTCCAGCAACCTTACAGACCCCAATGATGTCTGGGGCCAATGCGATTCACGGGGTCGTTGTCGTGGGGGCATTTGTCATCGCGGCCGAGGCTAATAGCTGGGTCTTCTATTGTTTAGCATTCTTTGGTGCCTTCTTTGCGGCCGTCAACGTTGCGGGTGGTTATACCGTTACCGACCGGATGTTAGGAATGTTTGACCGCAAACCAGCAGCCAAAAAGGAGGATGATCAGAAATGAGTGCCCTACAGACGATTTCTTCCTTAATTTATTTGGTATCCGCGGTCTGCTACGTTTTAGGTGTTCACATGATGCGTTCACCAAAGACCGCTCGGCACGGGAATGGCCTGTCAGCCGTTGGGATGTTCCTAGCCGTTATTACGATTATTGTCACGATTATTATTGAAGGTAAAATTGACGCCATTGGCTGGATTGTTTTACTCTTGGGCCTAGCGTTGGGGATCCTTTACGGGGTCGTCAAGGCGCGCAAGGTGCCAATGACCGACGTGCCACAACTGGTTAGTCTGTTCAACGCCGTTGGTGGTGGTGCTGCCGCCGTTATCGGGATCTTCGATTACTTACTTAAAGGTGACGGTGCTAGCTTAAGTATCGCGTTCTCCCTGCCAGTTCTGCTGGACGTTATTATTGGGGGAATCACCTTCTCCGGGTCATTGATTGCGACCGGGAAGCTTTCAGGTCACGTCTCCGGGAAACCAATTACGGTACCTGGGGCACGGATCTTAAACATCATTGTGGTCATTGCCATTTTAGCTTCAGCTTGGTTCATGATCGGTTACCCAACCAATATCTGGTACGTTATCTTAGCCTTGGCCATGAGTTTGGTCTTTGGGCTGTTGATGACGTTGCCAATTGGTGGGGCCGACATGCCCGTCGTGGTTTCTCTGTTAAATGCCTTCACTGGCTTAGCGGTAGCCTTTGCCGGGTTCGTTATCAATAACCAAGTCCTGATCATTGCCGGTGCCTTAGTTGGGGCTGCCGGGACCATCTTGACCTTACAGATGGCCGATGCCATGAACCGGTCCGTGGCCAACATTTTGGCTGGGGGCTTTGGGACTGGCGATAGTGACACGAGTAGTGCTGCCGATGCCGTTCCGGTTGATGTCAAGGAAACCTCTGCCGACGATATTGGGTTACAGTTAGCTTACGCTCAAAACGTTATGATCGTTCCTGGGTACGGCTTAGCTGCTGCCCAAGCACAACATGAAGTTGCCGAATTAGCCAAGGTTTTGACCGATAAAGGAATCAATGTGAACTATGCCATTCACCCAGTTGCTGGACGGATGCCTGGTCATATGAACGTGTTGTTGGCCGATGTCAACGTGCCTTATGAACAAATGAAGCAGTTGGACGATGCCAACCCAATGTTCGAAAGTACTGATGTTTCGCTGGTCATTGGGGCCAACGATGTTACCAACCCGTTAGCTCGGGAAAGTGGTAACGAAATTTCTGGGATGCCAATTCTGGATGTCGACAAGTCGAAGTCCGTTGTGGTCATCAAGCGTTCCATGAGTACAGGGTATGCCGGCGTGCAAAACCCATTGTTCTCCATGGACAACACGCAAATGTTCTTCTCCGATGCTAAGAAGGGGCTACAAGATATCGTGGCTTCTACTAAGCAATACTTGGAGTAATCGTCAGCTTGTCTGATTGCGTAATAGAATGTGTTAAGGCGTCACGTTAGTTACCAGTTATGGTTGCTGACGTGGCGCCTTTTTGCTGACGAAAATGAATCAGTTGGTTAAGGATGGTCGCACGCCGACGCTGGTTGTGCTGGATTATTCTGGACGTCGAGACCGTAGCAGCCACGTTAGACTTGGAATGGGGAGTGTGGCCATTTCGCACTAATTTAACGTTCGCTATTGCGAATCGGGTAACCGCATGTTATAGTGTAATAGTAAAATATAACACTAGGGAGGCAGGACAATATGAAGTTTGATGATAAGGTCCCGATTTACTATCAAATCAAGAATCACCTCTATCATGAAATGATGACCGGCACGCTGGAGCCAGGGGATAAGCTGCCGGCCGTTCGTCAATTGGCGGTGGATTTGACGGTTAACGTCAACACCGTTCAGCGGGCACTCGGGGAAATGATCACGGAGGGCACCATCGAGTCTCAACGGGGAAAGGGGAATTTCGTCACGATGGACAAAAATCGAATTACCCAATTAAAGGAGCAGTTGATTGTGGAGCAATTGGAGCGGGTCTACAACGAATTACATGCATTGAATTTGACGGATGAACAAATTATTTCGAGCCTGAAGACTTATATCGCAGGAAGGGGGCAGCAACATGACTAACGTTTTAGCGATTGAGAAGTTGACGTACAAGCACAATTTAAAAACGATTTTGAATGGTATCGACCTGACCCTGGAGACCGGGAAGATTGTTGGTCTGTTAGGGGAAAATGGTGCCGGAAAGACGACGCTGATGCGATTGATCACGGGGAGCGCAAAGGGGTCTGGGACGATTGCGGTGTGTGGTGATAGCGTGACGGCACACCACAAAAGCAATGTGAGCTTCACCGAACAACTGCGGGGATTCCGAGCAAACACGCGGATCGATCGCATTGCCGACTTTTATCGGACGGTTTATCCGGACTTTAGTGGGCAACGATATGAAGAGTTGGTGACCTTCCTGCAGATTGATACGAGCCTCAAGTTGGGTGCGTTGTCGAAGGGGATGAAGGAAAAGGTCGTTATTGCCTTGACCTTAGCGCGGCAGGCGCACTTGTACCTGCTAGACGAACCGTTTAGCGGGATCGACAGCATGAGTCGTAAGAAGATTATTAGCAGTATTATCAAATGGAAACCAGACGACGCGACGATGGTCATCAGCGATCACTACGTTTCAGAGATCGCACCGATTTTAGATGAGATCGTCATTGTCAAGGACCAAACGATTTACGCACACAAGCAGAGCGATGAGATTCGTGAGAAATTTGGGATTGGCATTGAAGCCTACTACGAAAGCTTGTACGAGGGGAGCGTTAACCATGACTAGTTTTGGGTCATTATTTAAGGTACTCGGTCGGAGCCGATTCCGACTGGTCAATAAGATTATTCTGGCAGAACTAGCGGTGATTGCCGTTACCCTGCTGTGGAGCTTGGCAACTAGGGGCATTGCCGATGGTGAACTGCTTGGGGTCACTGCGGCTTGGTCTGTACCCACAATCTGGATCGTCTTTATTATGCTCAGTATCGAAACTGAACGGGTCTATACGCGCGACACGTACCGGTTGATTCCAATTGGTGAAACGCAATTATATTTGAGTAACCTGATTACGACGTTCGTCATGTTTATCTACTTCGGCGTCATTCAAGTCGTCCTTTACTTGATTACGGCAACAGTAGAAAACACTTATTTTACGAAAATCTTGGCACAAATGACGGGTCCTGAATACACCACGCTTGAAGCAACTAAAGTTGTTTTCGGCGTCTTCGGCATGGCGCTGGCCATTTTCATCATGGGCTGGACAACCATCTCACTGGTCCATCTAGCGGTCAGTGCGACGAATAATTTCTTGCCAAATGTGAGTCGGCGGGCAGTGGACGTGGTCTTATACATCGTTGTCATCTACCTGGTGACGCGCGTGGCCATCTTCATGTTGAGTGAGTTCAACAATCTCGGCGGAATTCTGAGTGGCGGGCAACAAACTCAGCTCCTGATCAATATTGCTGGGGTGCTCGTGGTGGCCTTAGTTGAATCGGTCATCAATGTTTTCTTGTTGAAGAAGTGGGTTGAAACGATTCCGAACTAACGCGTAAAAGATAACTGGCAACTAGACCAAATCAGCACTGTAAAACCAATCTGGGTTTACAGTGCTTTTGCTTTACAGTGAAGATGTGGACCAAAAGAGAGCTGATTGTACTTAAATATGTCTAGTCATCGGGTGGAAATGGCTTGGAGCGGTACGACGTGCTTGAGCCCATAGCCGACGATCTTTTGGTCCACACGATTTTGTCGAAAAATGACTGAGTGGGTGAGCCATCTCAAGTTGACAAACGGTGAGGGTATCCATATGCTAAAAAGAGTGCTTTTGAGGGCGGAGGATAATCTACAAATTTTAGAAGGTTGTTTGGGGGCAGTTCCGCTCAAATTTTAGTACGAAATTACATATGAAGGTCGTTGGGCAAGTTATGCATAAGAATCGTTTTTCCTTCGCACTGATCATGGTCGGTGCGTTTCTCAGCGTCCTGAACCAGACATTGATGTCCACCGCTTTACCCGCAATTATGCGGGCGTTTCATATCACCACGGCGCAGGGACAGTGGCTCAACAACGGCTACTTATTGATCAATGCGCTCATGATTCCGACCACCGCGTATTTGATCAAACGGTACACGACCCGCCAATTATATTTTACGGCGTCGTTGATTTTTATCTTGGGCTCACTGATTGGTGCGACGGCACCGATCTATCCGGTCTTAATTGTTGGTCGGATGATTCAGGCGTTGGGAGCGGGTATCATTATTCCACTGGTCAACGTGGTTGTTATGACGTCGACCAAGCCCAGTGAACGGGGAGCGGCGATGGGCATTGTCGGATTGGCGCTGAATTTAGCCCCAGTACTGGGGCCAACGGTGGCCGGGGTTATTTTGGCCCATCTGAGTTGGTCCTATCTGTTCGGCTTAACGTTGCCGTTGATGGCGCTCGACGTGCTGTTAGCGCCTAAGTTCTTAGCAAATGTGGGCGACCTACATCGCCAGCCGTTGGACCGCACTGGGTTGTTCCTATCCGGACTGGGCTTAACGCTTGCGCTCTATAGTTTTTCAAATGTTGGTGAGACGGCATTTTTGTCGTTAAAGGGCATCGTTCCGCTAGCCCTGGGGATAATTCTGCTGGGATTGTTTGCCAAGAGTCAGTGGACAAAGACGGCGCCATTGTTGAATTTGCACGTGTTTCGTTACCGACAGTTCAATCTCCCACTGATCATTAACATGTTACTGATGGTCACAATGTACGGCAATTCCATTATTATTCCGGTGCTGGTCCAAAATGTGTTCCATCAAAGCGCACTGGTATCGGGACTAACGCTATTACCGGGGTCAATCTGCACGGCCATTATTTCGCCGTTGAGTGGTCGGTTTTACGACAAATATAATTTTCGACGAATGGTAATGGTCGGATTGACGATTGATATGAGTGGATCGTTATTGTTGAGTGCCACAGAGAGTCAGTCGTCAATGGCTTACGTAATTGCTGGGCAGACGATTCGCCAATTAGGATTAGTCCTAGTGTTGATTCCAATTCAGACACATGCCTGGTCAATGCTGCCGCTGCCGATGATTCCGGATGGCGTGGCAGTTTACAATACGTTGCGCCAGGTAGCAGCTTCGTTTGGGACAGCGCTATTGGTCGCTATCATTAGCCTGACGAGTACCAGTCACATTCACTGGTCAATGAATAGTCAGCTGGTGGGCATCAAGTTTAGCTACTTGTTGTCGACGGGGATGGTGTTTGTCTGCTGGCTATTGGCACGACAATTGAAAAAAGCAGAGTAAAAGAAAACGGGTTGATGGTGGTTTCCATCTGACCCGTTTTTTGTTGATTACCAAGGTTGAACGCCAAATTATGTACGCTATTTCTGTGACAGTAGAAGATTAGTACTGCGTTAAATTAAGGGGCAATGACCGCGCTCGGTTTGCCAGAAATTTCGCTTGCTGAGGGGATTGTCAACGGCAAATGGACGGGCTTTTGACTCAAATTAAGGTCAACCTCACTGCTTAGAAGAATAGATAGTAAACACCACTGACGCCGATGAAGAGGTAGACGAGATGCTGCACCATAACCATATTCATGCGGTTCAGCAGGTGGTTAGCGACAATTGTCCCACAGACGGCACCCACCATGCCGACGAGGATAATGGGGATGTCTTGAACAATCAGAATACCGGTGGTGACCCGCAGTGTGGTGATGTAGATGATATCAATCAGAAAAAAGGTTTGAATGCTGGCAATATATGCCGGCGTTGTTTTCGCCAGGGAAAGAAAATATAGCGCCATCAAGGGACCACCGATGCCAAATAGGCCGTTGAAAAATCCGGAAACAATCATGAAAATACCGGCGATGAGTAACGGGTATTGCCGATTATCGGCGTGCTTGAAGACCGAAAAAAAGAGGGCCAGGATCACGAGTAACCCGCCGAGCAGTGTTCGTAGAAGATGAACATCGAGGACATTACCGAGGTGAACGGACCAGGACGCGACACCAGCGTAGATGAGAAAGGGAATAATGATACGTTTGAGTCGAATTTCGTGGTGATAGCGAATCACCAGGGTGAGCACGCTGGCTGACATGATCAGTGCCGCTACACCAGCACTCTGGTCGATGGGAAGCAGTGACGGCAGGAAAATCATCATGATGATTGCGGCCCCAAATCCCGTGAGTCCTTGTACGAGGCCGGCGAGCATGCCGGGGATGATAATGAGTAACCAGGACATCTGGAGACCTCCTTTAAAATCTTTAAATTCAAGTCTGGACGTCCCAGTGAGAAAAGTCAACGGACCGGGATTGATGACCTTTTCATTATGTATTTGATAAGATATCATACAAAACACTTACATAAAGTTTGTCGGTCCTTTACATGAAATTGCTATTCTAAGACTATTCAGAAAGGGGAAATTATTAACTATGCGATTCCAGACAGTACTGGCAACACTCGGCTGCTCCTTAGTCTTAGCGACTGCGGTGACACCAGCCTACGCCGCTACCGCAACACCGACGGATGCACAACTGCAACCCGCTATCTCACAAAAGGTGAGCCGGCCAATTCATTTGAGTGGTCCCGAAAACATGCGCGACATGGGGGGCTACAAGACTAAGACCGGTCAACGGGTCAAGCTGGGTAAACTGCTTCGGAGTGACTCCTTAGAAAAGATGACAATTTCCGATCAGCTCCAATTGACGGCTAACTATCATTTGAGTGAAATCGTCGATTTACGGACGACGGAACAAATCTTGAAGAAACCGGATCCCGTGATGGATGGTGTGAAGTACATGCAAGCTTCCGTTCTGGGAACCAAGTCCAACTACGATAATGATGACGAAGGCATGTACTTCGACATGGCTACCAAGGGTGCTGCCCGCCGCAGTTACCGCAACCTGTTAGTCCAAATCTCCGAAAACAAAAAGGGTGCGTTATTATTCCATTGTTCCCACGGAATGGACCGGACGGGAACGTCGGCGGCCATCATTTATAGTATCTTAGGTGTAAGTAAGAAAGATGTTCAACGTGATTACTTACTGTCCAACACACAATTAAACGTGACGTGGGCTAAGCCAGCGTTACTGAACGCCTTCTACAAGCAGGTAAACAAGCAATATGGTTCCATGGATAACTATGTGAAGAAGGGCTTAAAGATTACGCCAGCACAAATCAAGGCAATCAAGGCCAACTTATTAACCAAAGCCGCTCACTAGTCAGAATAAAAAAAGCGACCAACTCACCTTTGCGAGTCGGTCGCTTTTGACTAGTTTAATAGTTATCCGGTATCCCGAGGGTGTGGACCTCGAGGTTGACGAAGAACCGGAAGAGAATTCCGGAGTAGTGACGAACGACCTTTTCAAGTTCTTTGCTTTGCATGTCACCGTTCCAGGTCATGACTTGGTAGGGTAAGCCTTGTTCTTCAATCCAGAAATCAGCCATTTTGAAGCCGTGATTTTCGAAGAACCGCCGCCGTTGGACACGTTGGGTGTAGTTGTCGGCCCGCGTGCTGAGATATTCGATGGTGACACTGAGCCGTTTCTGCGGGTAGGTGGCTTTTAGTTGCTCTAGTAGTTCGCCGCCATAACCCTGTGTTTGGCTGGCCGGTTCAATTGCCAGATAGAAAATGTAGATTGTGTCCTCATGAAAAATGAGGTAGGTGAACCCGACGAATTGATTGGCATCGTATAACGAGTAGAAGTGAACGATCGACGATTGCGCCTTGAATCGAAGAATGGAAAAAGGAACCTGTTCCGTTGTGGGCCAACTCTTCAAATATAAGCGGCGAACAGCAATCTGATCCTTGATTGACGTATGGTTGAATGGGGTTAAAGTAAGCGTAATCGTGACCTCCTAGGGTTAAAACTTGGCGAGAATCTTATCAATAATTTGGGCAAGCTGGTCGGCATTGACATCTAAAGTGCCAGTGAGCCAGTCGGAAAGAACCCCGATGGCACCAGCTGTGGTGAACGCAACAGTTACTTGAATCTCGGAATCGTTAGGGTCAAACTGTCTTTCGGTCATGACCCGCTGGGCAAAGAGATCTTTGAGTTGCCGCATGACTTTACCGCTCTTTTGGTTTCGTAGGAGAACGCCGAAGAGGGTGGCGTTAGTCGTCAAATATTGGGTAACGGCGCGAAAAAGAGCAGTAAAATTTGCATCGTCGGCATCACTAGGGTACGTTTGGTCAAATAGTTCAGTGAGATTGTCGATAGCCTCATTGATGATTTGATCATACAAGCTGTCGACGTCTGGATAGTGAACGTAGAAGGTTCCTCGTCCAATATTAGCGATTTGTGTAATCTCCGAAACGGTGATTTTGTGTAATGGTTTTTGCTGTAAAAGTTGTAACAAGGTATCTTTGATTAACCGTTGTGTTTTAAGCGTTCTACGGTCCATTGGTCGCCAACCTCCATACGCTATTTTGAAGACAAGTTACTATCTAATCTAATCATTATCGAAATGGTTCTAACTATGTTTAATCAACATAACGATATACAGTATAGGCACACAGTTTCAAAAAATCAACACCTGTTCAATAACTTTTAGTGAATTGCCACTTTGTAAGCGATTAACCGCGTATTTATTTAAAAAAAGGTACAAAAAAAGCCCCCATCAATCCGAGATGGAGGCAACTAGTTGATCCATAGGTTACATTTTGGAATGTACAGAGCAACTAGGCAGGTGCAAACCTGCATAGATAATCATACCTGTTCTATCGTAGAAAAGCTAGGGAAACTTGCAAGTTCTCCAAATTTTAGTTTTTAATGGTAGGATATGAGTTATCAAAAAACGAGGTGAATCAAATGCAAAAAACACGAATCATGCTCTACGTGACAGATGTTGATCGGACTGTTAGGTTCTGGCAGACTTACTTTGCGTTACCGGTTGCCGAGACAATGTCGTTACCAGATGGCTCCCAGAATGTGGTATTGACGCTGAATGCGGGCACTGAGCTCTCCTTATTTGCGCGTAGCTTCATTGCGACCTATTCACCAGAAGTTCTCAACAATGTGCCATCACTGATGTTGTTCGGCGAGCGCTTTGAGGAATTACATGACGAGTTGCCCGGCGCGACTGAAATCGTGGATGATAATGGTCAACGCGCATTTGGTTTTCCAGATCCGGACGGGACCTATTTCGCAGTTGGGCAAGTAAACTAGTGATTTTTGAAAAGTTGCGGCGTGAGTCACAACTTTTTTTCTCTGGAAAATACTGATATGACGGGGTTCTTTGATATTTAGTTAGTTTTTAGTTAGCTTTTGTTGTCAAAGGCTAACTAAAGTGCTAAGATAATGACACGAATTTAAAAGAGGAGGTTCAAAGTATGTCAGACGAAAGTCGTGATTTGTTGCAGAGCTTTGGTAAATTGTTTCAGAACCGAGAATTCTTAATGGTAGTTGGCCATCAACCTGGGATGGGTGGTCACGGCGGGCCTAACGGCGGTCGCGGCCAGATGCGATTACTGCAACTCTTACATCATGCCAAAAATGGGATGACCAATGCTGATATTGCGGAAATTCTGGACATTCGACCAAGTTCGGTCAGTGCCACTATCAGTCGCTTGGAGGACATGGGGTTGGTTGCGCGTGTCCCAAGCGAAGCGGATAAGCGTGCCGTTATTGTTAAATTGAGCGACCGTGGTCAAGAGATGTTTACCCAGTATGATCAGCGGGTAGATGGCCTGTCAGAGAAAATATTCGGTGGGTTAGATGCGGATGAACAGTCCGATTTGGAGCGGCTACTGACGAAGCTCAATCATCAGGTTGGCGACCTTGATTGGGGTGACCTGAATCGTCGTGGCAATGACTGGCCACATCATGGATTCGGTCCCCACTGGTTTTAAGCATATTTGAAATGAGGCGTAAGAGAAATGGAACGAAGAGTAGCAGCACCAAGTGTTAAGCGGTCACGAGTTGGCAGCAAATTTGATTTTCGGGGCTTTATGCATTTGATTCGTCAGACCAAGCCCAAGTACTGGCAGCTTTGGGTAGGCCTGGGGTTGGGAGCACTAGCCACGGGCGCCCAATTGGCCGTGCCTAAGTTTGCCCAATCCTTAATTAACGGACTGGGACAGTCGCTGAACCGACCACTGCTGATTGGCGTGATTGTGTTATTTATCGTTAGTGCCCTGGTAAGTGCGTTTTCGGGTGCACTATTAGGATTCTTTGGAGAAAACGTGGTTGCCCGGTTGCGGGAAATTCTGTGGCAAAAACTGGTCCGACTGCGGGTAAGTTATTTTGATAGCGTCAAGACGGGAGAAATGACATCGCGGCTCGTCAACGATACGATGCAGATCAAGGACCTGTTAGCCAACTCATTTCCACAAATGGTGACTGCCCTCTTACAACTTGGTGGCGCCCTGGTCATCATGTTGTTGATGGACTGGAAAATGACGGCCATTATGTTTATTGCCGTACCGTTGATGATGTTAGTCATGTTTCCCATCATGCGGCTCAGCAATAAGATTGGGCATCAACGGCAGGATACCATGGCAGCATTCAGCGGGGCAACTAACGAAACGTTAGGTGAAATTCGGTTGGTCAAGTCTTCCAATGCTGAAGAATATGAAACACGGACCGGTGGACAACAGATTAGCAGTCTCTATCAAATTGGATTAAAGGAAGCTATTTACGATGCCATTGCTGGTCCCGTTATGACGACGACCATGTTGGCGGTCTTTGTAGGCGTTTTGGCCTACGCCGCAGCGCGAGTTTCAGCAGGAACTATGAGTATGGGAACCATGTTCTCATTTCTCATGTATTTGTTCCAAATCATCGGACCAGCAGGAACTTTAGCACGATTCTTCACAACATTGTCGAAGGCTAGTGGTTCTACGGAACGCGTTCGTGATTTACTTGCGGAGCCAGAGGAACAATTGCTGACGGGAACGACACAGTCCGTCAGTGACCAACCCTTGGCCATGAAACACGTTGACTTTGCTTATGACGACGATGGTGAAATGATTCTTCATGATGTGAACTTTGCGGCCCAGCCCAACTCGGTAGTCGCCTTTGCTGGACCATCTGGTGGCGGGAAGTCAACAATTTTTGGGCTGCTGGAACGTTATTACCAACCACAGAATGGTCAAATTACCATTGGCGATCAGGATGTCGCCACCCTCAGTCTGAATGATTGGCGGTCACAAATTGGGTATGTCAGTCAAGACTCAGCCATCATGGCCGGCACGGTTCGGCATAACTTAACGTATGGGTCGGATCAAACATACTCCGACGACGAGTTGTGGCACGTTTTGCAATTGGCATCGGCGGACGAATTTGTCCACCACATGACCGACGGCTTGGATACACAGGTCGGTGAACGGGGCGTCAAAGTCAGTGGGGGGCAACGCCAACGTTTAGCAATCGCACGAGCATTTCTGCGGGATCCAAAGATTCTCTTATTGGATGAAGCCACGGCTAGTTTGGATTCGGAGTCGGAAGCAATGGTTCAACAAGCGCTAGGGCAACTGATGAAGGGCCGCACAACACTAATTATTGCGCACCGGTTGAGTACCATTGTGGATGCGGACAATATTTACTTCGTTGAAAATGGTCACATTAGCGGGCACGGGACCCATCAGGAATTGATGGCTAGTCTGCCAATCTACAAAGATTACGTTAGAATTCAATTCAAAGAATAGACCAGAAAAGACGTGAACCGTGTGAAAAACGCGACCACGTTTTTTTTACAGTTTAGATAAATTTTATCGTATTTTAATAATTATTTATTGTTTATCAATAACAAATGGCGTATTCTGAAATTAAATAGAGGAGGGACCTGTCGTGAAACGAGAAACGTTATTTCTAAAGTTAGCTTTGACCATTATCGGCTTGATTGTCATTGTGTTGGGAATAGTTGTGGTGCCATTCTTGGTGGATGGAACGACCCACATCATGCACGGATTCTCATTCGTTATGGGCGGTGGATTGCTGGTCACGTGTGGCTGCGTTCTAAACGCTGTCGTGCAGGCATATACGCTATTGCAGCGTGTTGATCAGAATACGGCGTTTTCACTGAAATCAATCACGGCGCTCAAACGAATTAAGTGGAGTGCCTATATCGTGGCCGTTATGTTCTTGGGGATGCTCCCGTTAGCTTATTGGTGGACAAATGCGGCTGATGCGCCAGGGATTTTGTTATTATCGTGTCTTATTTTGGCAGCTGCAACCGTTATCGGCATCTTCGCCAGTATCTTACAAAAACTGGTAGCCAATGCGTTTGCGTTCAAAACAGAAAATGAGCTGACAATATGATTGTAATTAATTTAGACGTCATGCTAGCGAAGCGCAAGATGACGTTAACGGAACTTTCTAAGAAGGTCGGTCTTACCATGGCGAACCTGTCAATTTTGAAAAATGGAAAGGCCCGTGCCGTTCGTTTTTCGACATTGACGGCACTCTGTCGCGTTTTACAGTGTCAGCCGGGAGACTTGTTGGCGTATCAGGAAAATAGGGAAGAATAAGGTATAGGAAAAGGGACTGTGACAACCGCCACAGTCCCTTTTCCTATACAGATTTTTGGGCTACTTTACTAACTTAACAGCATGTTTCGTGTAGACTACATGCCAGCCCTTTGGTAAGCCAGAGACGTGTTTGAACTTTCCTTTGTGTGCGTGGAAAGTGAGAACCTTCGTCCCGTTCTTTAAGGCGTCAGAGGTTAACTTCAATGTCCCGTTCAGTTTGGCGGTCTTCTTAATGTTGACGTGAGCATCGCGACTTAGCTTCAGTTGACCAGCTTTTGTTTGTTGGAAATTACCTTTGATGGTGACCTTAGTCGTTGCCAATTGAAGTTGGCCACCCTTGATTGTAAGGTTTCCCTTACCCAATGCGGAAGGGGTTGCTAATTGCAAGGCACCGGCCTTCAACAGAGTCCCACCGGTGTAGCTGTTATTTCCACTCAACGTTAGGCTACCAGAACCAGTCTTTGTCAATTGGCCCTTACCGGCAATATTGTTACGCCAATTATCCTTAGCGTTGAATCCGCCTTGGCTGGCATCCATGTTAACCGTGACTTGGTCATTGAGAGCGCCGTAACCGTTGGCAGCGGAGAAGAGGTCTAAGCGGCCCCAACCTTCAGCATCGTCCATAACGGGATAACCGGACGGCATTCCCGTCGTGAATAAGACGTCACGCCGTTGGGTTGCGTTTAGGTAAGGCAACCGGGTTGCTAAGAGGACTTCGGCACCCTTTGGAACGCGCATGGCTTGTGTTGTATTTCCAGTTTGACTGAAGCCGTAAGTCATCCGAAAACGGTAAGCATCCCGGTTCGTTTGGTAATCTTTGAAGTCGTCGGTTGCAGACAGTTCCTTGGTCTTCAACAGGGAGTCGGTATGAGCAACGGCGTAAGCTTGCTTCATTAATTCTTGATTCTTAGGATCGTTCAGAGTAGCGGCAGTCATAGCCGTTCCAACCATCCGACCACCCATCACGGCTAATGGTGAGTGTCGGCCGGCTAGGATTCGGTCGTAGCCTACTTCGGAAGAACGGGTGATCAGTTCTTGAAAGCGTTCGGGTACGGCGTAGGCCAACGCTTCACCAGATTCAAAGGCAGCGGTTGTGTGCCCACTTGGGAAGTCGTAGTCGTCAGCTTTAGCAGCGGCCATGACCTTAGAAAGGGCTGGGACAACTTTAACATCAGTACTTTGACGGTAAGGACGGACGTAGCGGACAACGTGTTTTACCACACCAGTACCAGAGAATGGTGAACTTGCTGTGGTGTCGACGAGCTTAACTAGGGGACCAAGTGGGGAGGTCGTTGATGCCCAAGTCACCTTACTGTAGGGTGCATCTGCAGGAAGAGGGGTACTTGGCATGTCATTAAAGTCGGTCTTGGCGTCAGCATTTTTAATGAATGCTGAGGCGTAAGGCCCCAAGCCAGAAACCAAATTGTAACGCAGATTCCGACGGTCAGTCAGATAGGAACGCGTGGCTTCCGCGTCAGTTCGCTTCTGCGTAATGGCAGCAGCCTTGCCCACATTTTCGCCTAGTAAGACGGGGCTCAAAACTTTGTCGTTATTCCAGTATGTAGAGAACTCAGCCATCTCACCAATGACGGGGTTGTTGGTCTGCGTCGTGTTTTTCTTGACGTTTTGTTGATACGTGTCCACAAAGTAGCCGTAAGGGGCTTCGTGTGTGGAGAGATCATCGGCAGTCGTTGCAGCACTGGCCACGGTTGTTGCCATGGGGAGTGTCACGGCGACTAAAGAAAGAATTGTTGCGGCGCGTTTGGTCCAAGTACGTTGCCTAGTTTTCATGAAAATACCTGCCTTTCAAAAGTGCGGTGACGTTTTCATTTCCGGTTACATTCACATCATAACGTAGTGATTAGTGATTGTCAGTAGGGTTAATTAAAATAATACACTAACCACACAAAACTATTACATAGCGTTCGGAACCACGTCTCATGAGGGTTGGTTTAAAAATTAAGTTACTTAATTGCTCCAAGGGGTAAAACGATAGCAATTCGAGTTGCTACCGTTTCGAAATAGATTTGGCTATGATAAAACAGAAATCACCAAATATTTTGGGAGGAAGTTCTGATGATAACTTTTGATGAATTGACCGCAAGTTTGACCGCGCCGCTAGAGGTTCCCGTTTTGGAAGATGAAGAGTGGTACGGTGGTTGTGTGGCTGATGGTTCGCAATACCCATTAACTCGTGAGAGTACATATGAGCTTGATTTGATTCATTTGGTGAATGGCAACCAGGTTGCTCCGATTTTTCTGTCCACTAAGGGTCGGGCAATCTGGAGTGCGACGCCGTTCAAGCTGACATTAGCTGATGGTATTTTCCATATCGTCACGCGTGATGCCGTTTCAATGGTAACCGGGGCTGACGGTCTCCGTGGCGCTCAGCAAGTGGTCGCTGAGCAAGCCTTTCAGTTGGGCAAAATGCCGCCACGAGCATTTTTTGACCTACCTCAATGGAATACGTGGATTGAGCTACTTTATCAACAAAATCAGACTGATGTCTTGAAGTACGCACATGGTATTGCTGATAATGGGTTTCCAGCAGGAATTATTATGATCGACGACTTATGGGCCGACTACTATGGTCGCTGGGAGTTCTCCGCACGTAAGTTCCCTGATCCTCGAGCGATGGTCGATGAGTTACATGATATGGGGTTCAAGGTCATGGTTTGGGTCTGTCCATTTGTCAGTGCGGATTCTATGGAATACCGGGAGCTACGCGATAAGCAGATGTTGTTGCGTGAGCCATCAGGTGAACCTGTGGTCCGCGAATGGTGGAATGGCTACAGTGCCATTTTGGATTTAAGTCATTCAGCGACTTATGACTGGCTAAAAGGGACACTGCAGAAATTGCAAGCAGATACAGGTGTTGATGGCTTTAAATTTGACGCAGGCGATCCACATTTCTATCAAGAAACCGACATCTCAGCCGGCGAATTGAGCCCACAACAGCAGACCCAACTATGGGGTGAGTTTGGTGCAGAGTTTCCTTATAATGAATTCCGGGCCAACTACCGCAATGAAGGCGCACCATTGGTTAATCGCCTACAAGATAAGCGTTTTGAGTGGGGCAAAGACGGTCTGTCTGAACTGATTCCAGATACGATTGCACAAGGCCTGTTGGGATACTATTTTAGCTGTCCAGATATGATTGGTGGCGGTGAAATTCGGAGTTTGATCACTCTCGATCATTTTGATCAGGAACTCATCGTCCGTTCTGCGCAGTGTTCAGCATTAATGCCGATGATGCAGTTTTCCGTGGCGCCATGGCGGGTACTGGATAAAGAACACCTGGCACTCTGCCGGCAAGCGGCGAAACTTCACCAGCAATTTGCCGACGATATCGCAATTTTAGCGGAAAATGCTGCTCAAACTGGTGCACCAATTGTTCGTTCCATGGCTTACGACTTTGCCGAAACGAAGCGGCAGTATTTGAACACGCAGTTCATGCTGGGAAATGATTTCCTGGTTGCGCCAGTACTAGAGCCACATGCAACACAAAAGGCCATTTACTTCCCTGCCGGTCAATGGCAAGCCATCACTGGTGAGGCGACTATCATTACGGGACCAGCTGAACGGCAAGTACCGGTAACCCTGCAATCTTTGCCAGCTTACCGTAAGTTATCGTCAAATTAAGGGAAAATGGGGCGCAAGATTATGGAAAACAATACAAATCACGGTTGGGTCAGCCGGACTTCTTATGCGTTTGGGGCATTTGGGCATGACTTATTCAACCAGGTTATGAACAGCTACTTTATTATGTTTGTCACGAATCACTTATTTAATTCGTCAGACACGGCCTACAACAATAAAATGATTGGGGTCATGACGACCATCATCTTTGTTCTTCGGGTCGCTGAGTTATTCATTGATCCCTTCATTGGGAATACGATTGACAAGACGCAGACCCGTTGGGGAAAATTCAAGCCCTGGGTCGTTGTCGGAACCATTGTTTCTGGTTTAGCCATGATGCTCTTATTCAGTGATATGTGGGGCCTGACTAGCAAGCCAATGTATTACCTATTCATCTTTACCTTCGTCTACATTGTTATGGATATCTTCTTTGCCTTCAAAGATATTGGTCTGTGGTCCATGCTACCAGCGCTGTCTTTTGATTCACTGGAACGGGAAAAAACCGCAACGATTGCCCGGATTGGCTCTACGTTAGGGGGGACGATTGTTACCGTAACAATTATTCCAATGATTTTAATGTTTTCTGCCACCAACGAGGGCGGTACTGGGGATAGCCGGGGGTGGTTCCTGTACGCCGTCGTTGCTGCAATAATTGCACTTTTGGGAGCGGTTTCAATTGGATTTGGGACTAAGGAAGTTAACTCTCGTTTGCGGGAAAATAAAGAAGAAACTGGATTTAAGAAGGTACTGTGGATCCTGGTCCACAACGATCAGTTGCTTTGGCTGGCATTAGCGTACGTCCTGTATGGTTCAGGGGTCTACCTGACCAATTCATTAATGCTGTACTACTTCACTTACGTTTTGGGCGACGCTGCAAAATTCTCCATTCTGGGGATGTTGAATATGGGGATTGGTCTACTTGCCGTTTCCCTGTTCCCGGCGTTAGCTAAAAAGTTTAAACGACGGAACGTTTTCGTCATCTGTATCGTCATCATCTTCGTTGCCATTGGTTTGTTTTCATTTGCCGATAAGAATCTCTGGTTAGTTCTGTTAGCAGGTGCGCTCTTCAACCTGCCACAGCCACTGATTTTCTTAGTGGTTCTGATGACCTTTACGGATATCGTGGAATATGGACAATTGAAGTTGGGCCACCGAGATGAATCGTTAGTTCTGTCCATTCGGCCACTGGTCGATAAATTGTCTGGCGCGATTGTGACTGGTATCACTGGGATGACGGCAGTGATGGCCGGCATGTCTGGTAATGCTAAGGTTAGTGCAATGACGTCTAGCAACGTGTTGACGTTGAAAGCTATTATGCTTGGTACACCCATTGTGACCGTGATCATTGGGAGTATTATCTTCTTGAGCAAGGTTAAGATTACCGAAGAAAAACATGCGGAAATCGTTGCTGAATTGGAAAAGACTTGGGGCAAGGACGACGCAGAAAAAAAGTAGGTTAAAAAAAGTTGGGACATATGACGTATGTTTCAACACCATAGTGGCGTAAATAAAAAGTTGCTTCTTTCAGAACCGTTAGATTCTGAAAGAAGCAACTTTTTGAGTTATATCCCAGTCACAGCTTTTTAGATTACGGCGCGAACGTCTGGCGATGGTGATTAGTGGCGAAGATTTAACTGAATCCGGCAAAGTAATTCCGGCATGAATAAGTGGAGGTCGTGGCCCAACTCAGTTGTGGGCTGTCGCATGTCGGTTAGTGCCCAGCGCCGAATATAGCTGACGAAGCCGTCCACGTAGAAATGGAGCGCCTTTTGCTCATCGGTCGAGAGCGATTGGTGCGTGCTGTGAATAATAATGGTGTTAGAAAACTCGCGGACTAGCTCACTACGGAAAAAGTCAGTGAAGGAGTTTTGACCGGTATCTTGAAATGTCATTTTGAAGAATGCCTGATGGGATTTGAGATAGGTCAAGGATTTGGTAAAAATCCCTTCCCACGTGTACTCATGGCAGTCTTTGAAAATTTCAGTCATCGATTCCTGGTAGTAGCAATTAATCACATCATATTTATCAGCGAAGTATTTGTAAAAGGACCCCCGACTCACGCTAGCTTCCTGGAGAATGTCGTTCACCGTTATGTTCTTGATTTCCTGGTGCTGGCCGAGTGTGTAGACGGCGTTGAAAAGCTGTTGTCGAATATCCATTTTTTCACCAACTTTGGACAGAATATAGACTTTGTTTAGTAATGAACAAAAAGCACGAATCGTCTCTTACTTATCATAAGCGTATCTGGTACATTGGACAAGTAAGCGTTACCCAACCAGTACAGAATAGTTAGGGGCGTTGAACCATAAGCAAGCTTAAGTTAAGTGTAGGAGGTTTTTGTGATGAGTTATCAATTTTTGCAACCAAAGACGTTAAAATCTGGTGTTCAGATTAAGAACCGAGTGGTTTTACCGCCAATGACGGAATGCATGGCATTAGAGAACGGGGAGGTTTCCCGTGAAGAGTTGCGCTATGCCGACATTCATACCGGTGGTGTGGGAATGTTTATTACCCCAGTTGCTTACGTCAATGCCCGAGGCAAGGGGTTCGAAGGCCAATTGTCGGCCGCCGAGGATCGGTTCATTCCGGGTTTGAGGAAGTTAGCACGTGCTATCCAGAAGAATGGGTCGAAGGCCATCTTGCAGATCTTTAGTGTTGGTCGGATGTCGACTTCCGCTATCTTACGGGGACAGCAGACCGTTTCCGCCAGTGCAGTTGCGGCGCTACGTCCCGGGGCTGAAACGCCAGTGGCATTAACGGCTACCGAAATTGAACAGACCATCACAGATTTTGGCGAAGCAACGCGCCGGGCCATTGCGGCTGGATTTGATGGCGTTGAAATTCACGGTGCCAATACGTATCTGATTCAACAGTTCTTCTCACCACACAGTAATCGCCGGACTGACAAGTGGGGTGGCTCCGTTGAAAAACGGATGACCTTCCCGCTACGAATCGTGGCTGAAGTGCAACGCGCCGTTAAGGAAAATAGCAATCGCCCATTTGCAGTGGGTTACCGATTCTCGCCAGAAGAAATTGAGGAACCCGGAATCACCTTGGCTGATACGCTAAAACTGGTTGCTAAGTTGGATACCTTGGGCTTGGACTACCTGCACGTTTCCATGGGAAATGTTTGGCGGACATCTCTGCGTGATCATGATGATCAGGAACCAGTAATCAAGAAGATTCAGCGCGCAGTTTCTCAGACACCCCTGATTTCCGTTGGAAGTATTGACACGCCAGCAGATGCTGAACGCGTCATGACGGCCGACATTGACTTTGTCGCTATTGGTCGGGAGAGTATCCGGGAGCCACAATGGGTCGAAAAAGTTGTAGCAGGTGCTGAAGATAGTATTCGCTATACCCTGCCACTAGCCGATTTAGATGAGTTGGGTATTGCGTCACCTTACTTCGACTTCTTAGCTGGAATGGATGCTGGTGGCGCTCACATAGGTTTTGTGCCAGCATTGAACCAACCTACTATGGCCGATGCAGAAGATCCTGTCTTTAAAAAATAGATCTTATAAATAACGGACGTCGACGAACCGCAATGGTTTGGTGGCGTCCGTTTTGACTGCTCAAGGCTTGAAGGCTAAATTAGTCATGCTGTTTTTGTGACAGCTACGTTAATGGCCGCCAGCTCTGATTGTGCACGTCATTTCAACCACTTGGCTACCGGCTAAGTTCGTGTGTTAAGGTGGCGTTTCCCCAATGTTCCAGGGAGAGTAAGATGTTGTGAAACATACAGCCACTATCCGTAAGCTGATAGCTGTAAGCATCGTCTGCTATCGTTTCAATCAACCCAAGGTCCGTGAGTTGTTTAAGCCGCAATAGGAGGTTGAAGGTTGAAATTCCACGAACGGTGCGTCGGAGCGCCATGAAATCTGTGGGTTGAGGATCGAGTTGATACAAGATGAGGGCGTACCAACGTTGGTGGAGCACCTCGACGCCAAGTTCGCTGCCGAGGTTGAGCTGTGTTAATGCCATGTTGCCAGATCCTTTCTGATATAATTATTGCAGCTGAAGGTAGTTAAATAACCGGTAGCTCAGCCGAAAGCCAAATGTCTTGTCCGGATTATCGAAATCGATTTCAATTAACCCCTGAATCTTGGCGAGCCGTTTAGACAGGCTATTGCGGTGTAGGTGCAGTTGTTCAGCAGTCGTGTTGATGCGACAATCGTTTTCTAAAAATTCGTAGAGGGTGGCGAATAACGCCGTATGATGGTCGTCATCGTACTGTTTCAAAAAGAGAAGTTGGGCGCACATCGTGTTCTTTAGTAACGACGAATCTTTGACCTGTGACAAAATAATGTAGATGTTGTACTTCTGCGTAGAGTTCACGATAGTTGCCGTGTGTAACTGGTGCGCGAGGTGACTGGCTTGTCGACAAATTTGCAGGAACTCTGGCGTTTTGACGACATCTTGATAGGCTTCGGAGATGAAGAAGTAGTGATCAAATTCTTGTCCCAGTCGGGCTAATTGTGGACGTAGCTTGGGGAGGTCGGCCTCGTTTAGTAGGAAAATTAGTTCTTGTTGTGAATCCTCTGTCAGTGGGGACGGCGTAATCAGGTCGCGCAGGGCCGTCACGAACTCAGTTTGGTTCGTCGTTTTGGCTGTGGCGGTCACACAGACGATGCGGTCACGACCACCGACGACGCGGCGAAGGAGGCTGACGTCGGTGGTCGTGGGATGGGCTAATAGGGTTGCCAGTAAGTTATTGACCTCGCCTTGATTAGGATTCAGCGCATAGCGATCAATGAAGTGGTTGAGAATCTGCAGTGCCAACTGAACCTGGTGGGAAATCAATGGATCACTTTTGGCCTGTGCGGTAAAGAAGTACCAGTTATTGAGCGCCAAAGGGTTGACGATATGACGGATGAACGCATACTGCCCCTGATGGTAAGCAGTTGCATGGTCCGTGGGAGATAACCAGTCTGCCGGTACCTGTGTTAGGGTCAATCGTCCCTGACTGATAATATGGCCGTGTTGATCGGTCACTAAAACGGCCTGATTCAAGTAGTCAGCGAGTAAACCGGTAATCTGATCGATGGTCGTACATTCGATGGCTTGAAGCAAAAGTGTCTCAGTTTCCATGAGCGGCCTCCTTAGTGTTCAAAGTGCACACCTTGATTTTATGTTAATGGTGATTAGCCACACTGCTATAGCTTAATAGCTAGTGCAATAGTGTTATCACGCTGGAAAGTAGCTTATCATTTGAAGGGCAAAATGTCCACTGAAAAAAAGACTTGCAGTAAATTACGTCAATGGTAGCTGGCTTTTAATCGAAACCAGTGCGTGTGGCGGTCGACCATTTGGTGGGTGAGGCCATCTTTCGTAGATCATAACTGTAAGCGGTCCCATAATATGCTACGATGAGAACGGAAAAACGACTTTGAAGGGAGCAACGAACATGCCAATTTCAGTTCAGCAGCATCAATTTCATCTGCAGACCGACCATACCAGTTATATTCTTCACGTCATGGAGAACGGAGAATTGGGACAGTTGTACTATGGACAGCGGATTCATGACCAGGCCAACTATCCCGATCTGACCGTTCGCGAAGAGCACGGCGCGATTCCAGCATGGCGGCTTGATCGACCAGACTTTCAACCGGAAACTTTAAAGCAGGAGTTCGCCAGCTTAGGCAAGGGAGATTATCGTGATCCGGCGTTTCAAGTGACTTCACCGGATGGGAGCCGGATTTCAGAATTTCACTATCAGAGCTACCGAGTGACAGATGGAAAACAGCGGCTGAATGGGCTACCATCGACCTTTGCGATTGGTGATGATGTCCAGACACTGACGCTTACGTTACACGATGACGTGGCCCAGTTAACGCTGGACTTGCAGTATGTAATTTTCCCCCATCAGGACGTTATTGTGCGGAGTGCACGCTTCGCGAATGGCGGCGAGCAGACGTTATTGCTTGATCGTGCCATGAGCAGTCAGCTGGATTTGCCGGATGCCAATTACGAGTTGTTACAGTTTTCCGGGAGCTGGGCGCGTGAACGGCACTTGGTGCGCTCACCACTTCATAGTGGGTCACAGAGCATTGGCAGTTTGCGGGGGGCTTCCAGTCATCAACAGAATCCGGCCATGATTTTGGCCCGCCCCACAACGGATGAAGATCACGGGTCGGCGTTTGGTTTTAACCTGATTTATTCCGGGAACTTTTTGGACCAAGTTGAGGTCGACGCCTTTGATACGGCGCGTATTTTAACTGGCATCAATCCGGAAGAATTCGGCTGGCAGTTGACGCCTGGTGCGACGTTCCAGACGCCGGAATCCGTACTCAGTTACACGACTGCCGGCTTGAATCAGTTGAGTCAGCAAATGGGTGAATTTTATCAACACCACTTGGTGAACCCACACTTTGCCCAGACGCCGCGGCCAGTACTGATCAACAATTGGGAAGGGACCTACTTTAAATTTGATGAGGCCAAACTGACGGCGATTGCTAGCGAAGCCAAAAACCTGGGAATTGAAATGTTTGTGCTGGATGACGGCTGGTTCGGCCACCGTAACGACGATACCACGTCTTTGGGGGACTGGGATGTGTATGCACGGAAATTACCTAATGGAATCGCCCATTTGGCCGACAGAATTCATGACATGGGATTGAAATTCGGATTGTGGTTCGAACCGGAAATGATTTCGATCGATAGCGACTTGTACCGCGCCCATCCGGAATGGACAGTCAAGACACCCCACCGGGAAATGACGCCCGGACGGAATCAATTTGTTATTGACATGGCGAATCCGGAAGTTGTTGACTATCTGTATGGTAAAATCAGCCGACTGATTGAAGATGCCCAGCTGGACTACATCAAATGGGATATGAACCGCAATATCACGGAGGCCTACAGCCCAACCTTACTAGCTGGTCAGCAGTTGGAATTTGCTCACCGTTACATGCTCGGCGTTTATCAACTGTATGGCCGCTTGACGACAACATATCCAGATGTGTTGTTTGAATCCTGTGCTTCTGGAGGTGGTCGTTTTGATTTAGGCATGATGGCGTACGCACCACAAGCCTGGACTAGCGATGATACAGATGCCGTGGAACGTTTGAAGATTCAATTTGGCACGTCGTACGGTTATCCGCAAGCAATGATGGGCGCACATGTGTCGGCTGTGCCGAATGATCAGATGGGTCGAATCACGCCGATTGAAACGCGGGCGGCCGTGGCTTACTTTGGTGACCTTGGCTACGAATTGGACGTGACGACCTGTTCGGCTGCTGAAAAGGTGGCCATCAAGAAACAGGTTGCTTTCTACAAAGCCCATCGCGAGCTGTTCCAGCAAGGTAAGTTCTACCGTCTGGATAGTCCGTTTACGGGTGATGGCAACGTCGGTAGTTGGCAGGTCGTCAGTGCGAACGGTCAACATGCAGTTGCGGCGCGGTATCAAGTGCTGAATCATCCGAATCCAGCATACAATCGCCTCTATTTGCGCGGATTGCTACCGACTCAGCAATACCGGATTGCCGGTAATGACCACGTTTATTACGGCGATGAGCTGATGAATGCTGGCGTTTTCATCCCACACGTACAAGACAGCACGGAGGGAATCGAGGAGTCATTTGACTTCAGTTCCCAGCTATTAGTGATCGATGCAGTTGAAAAGTAAAAAGTGACAATTGGAGGCGATTGCGCTACAGTCGTCTCTTTAGCGTATAATGGGACTAATATTTAGCGGAGGTGGCGGCGATGAAAATTCTAGTGACGGGCTTTGACCCGTTCGGTGGCGAATCGACGAACCCGGCGCTTGAGGCAGTGGAACAGTTGCCGGCAACGATTTCCGGGGCGACAATTGTAAAGTTGGAGATTCCGACCATCTTTAATCGGTGTGCAGAGGTCGTGCGAGCGGCTATCGTTCGCGAGCACCCGGATGTGGTTTTGAGCGTTGGTCAGGCGGGGGGTCGCGCAGCCTTGACACCGGAACTGGTTGCCATTAATTTGAGCGACGGTCGCATTCCGGATAACGCTGGGCAGCAACCGGTCGACCAACCAATTCAGACGAATGGGGAGACGGCTTACTTTACACAACTGCCGGTCAAAGCCATGGTGGCGGCGATTCGGGCGGCTGGACTGCCAAGTACTGTGTCGACGACGGCCGGAACTTATGTGTGCAATCATATTATGTATCAGGTTCAGTACTTGCGGGCGACTGAGTTTCCGGAGTTACACGCGGGATTCATGCACATTCCGTTTCTGCCAAGTCAGGTGACCGAACGCCCCAACGTGCCGTCGATGTCGTTGACGGACGATGTGCGCGGAATCACGGCGGCGATTACGGCAATCGTCCAGCAAACAGAGTGAGCCGGAAGCGCTTCTTCAATGTGGAGGAGCGTTTTTTAGTGTCAGCACTCAAAAATGGTCGAGTTGCCGGGACATTTTGCGTATTGGTACCGTCGTTTAGCGAAGTGTTCTATAATTATTTATATAAGTGAGATTGGAGGAATTATCATGCAGAAATATACTGCAGAGTTTATGGGGACTTTTATGCTGGTCTTCTTGGGTACGGGCGCTGTAACGGTCGCCGCGGGGAATACATTGACGATTGGGCTGGCTTTTGGGCTGGCGATTACAGTGTCGGCGTACGCATTTGGCGGCATTTCCGGTGGACATTTTAATCCGGCAGTGACGACGGCTATGTTGATCAATCGGCGCATTGGCGGTAAGGACGCGGCGGGCTACATTGTGGCGCAGGTATTGGGGGCGACGGTGGCGTCGGCCTTTATTAAATTATTTGTCAGCGGACTGGGTTTAGCGACGAACCAATTGGGGCAAACGGACTTTCCCAAGATTTCTATGGGCTTAGCCTTCGTGGTAGAAGCACTCGTGACGTTCCTGTTCCTGCTGGTGATTCTAAACGTGACCAGCGACCGTCATGGCAACGGAGACTTTGCCGGTTTGACGATTGGGATAACCTTGGCTTTCTTGATTATTGTGGCACTAAATCTAACGGGCGGTTCATTGAACCCAGCCCGGTCATTTGGGCCCGCAATCTTCGCTGGTGGTAGCGCGCTGTCGCACCTGTGGCTGTATATTTTGGCGCCAGAAGTTGGTGCAATCTTAGCAGCATTCGTTGGCCGAATGATGGGCAGCGAAGACTAGATTAGAGAAAAAATACCGGAGTGGGACATAGGGTGCAGGTTTCGACACCATAGTAGCGTAAAGAAAAGTTGCTCCTTTCAGAGTCGTTAGATTCTGAAAGGAGCAACTTTTTGAGTTATATCCTAGTCGCGTATTTTTGAAATCCTATGATATTCGGTGTTGCTAGAGAAATCTGTTGCCGCCTTTTTGTCAATCAGTGATTTCATGAACGCGGAAAGCGACAATGTCGGCAATCAGTTCTTTGGGGAGCGGTTGGTCGTAAGGCAGCTGAATTGCCCCCTTGGACGTGTGGTAGCTGGCAAGCTCTTCAGTGAAATGTGCAATGGGCGAAGCCGTGGGGTAGAGACCGAGGTGATGTTTGGCCGCAGCAAAGTAAATGACGGGCTTCCCGGCAACATAGAAGGCGGGCATGCCGTAGCTGAGCTTCTCGGTCGCGTCGGAAAGTAGTGATTTGAGCAGATCGTACATGGCGACGAGCTCGGTGTGATGGTCGGCATCGGCCGGGGTGGTGAGGTAGGATTGGATGGGGGACATGGGTTTTGGGAGCTCCTTTTTGATGGGATTTATTCAATTAATTATATCAGTTTTTTCTGTAGCTACCATAAAATTCAAATGAACTTATATTGCTTAGTATTGTTGGTATATCAGGGCTACAATCAAAAATATGTGAGAAAGAATAATGTTATTTTTGATGATATAGGTTGATAGCTCTTTGGATTTTAAGCTTGTTTGAAATAGTAGCTTTAAATGCAACGCTAGCTTCTAGTATAATTAAAACATAGGTGTAAATCTAAAACTACTAATTGAGAACTGAAACATGGGGAATTAATGAAATTAAGATGCGGCAAGAGTCTCTAGCCAATGACGTTGTCCTTGTTTGGTGAAAAAGTGCCTCTGACCAATTTGATGGTCAAAGGCGTTTTTTCAATACCTATCTTTTTTGACTGACTTGGTAGTTGGTAGGCTTAAAATCGGCTTGGCTGATAATTTCCGGTGTTAGTATCTTAATTTTACGATGGCTGGAATCACCATAGACTCTGTAGATCACATATGATTGGCCATTATGCTTACATGTTTCGAAAAACTTCAGTTCATTAGCAGACATGAAAAAAGGGGTTGTTTCTGATGGATTATAGGTCGTTTTAACTTCAATATAGAGATCCTTAATTTGGGAAGGATCTTTAGGATCAATGCACTGAGACAGAATATCGTAGCCAAGACCATCACCATCTTCTTTTGAAACGTGTTTAAGTTTGTCTCGAACCTTTGACAGTAGTGGGTCTTTTGCAAGCCGATTCTGTTCATAACTCATTGCGTATTCTTCACCTTGTTTGCCAGATGAAGCTGCATGTTGTGAGAGGGTGTTATAATCGGGTTTAACACCATACTTTTGTAAAACGTCATAGGGCTGCTGGTCTTCACTTACCCGAGAATCAGTTGATTCAATGGTTGAGTAATCGACCGACCGATGGGAAGTGTTGGCGAGTATGACATCGACAGTTTTCATATAATCTTTTGGTTCAAGCAGTAGCTGTTGTACCTGCTGATAGCATTCAGACATATTGAGCAGATCATTTGTTAACGCGGAATTGCTGTCGTCACTTAACTGAGAAATATCGTAATATTTGCTGAGGATAGTGCCGTCTTCATACCCAGTAACCAATCGTGAAGACTTATTGTCCGTTCGATTCAGAGAAATGCACTGGCCAGAGAACTGCATGAGACTTGCCGAAGACTGGAGTCGACTGTAAAAAAAGCTTGAAACGAATTGGATTTTATCCTGGGGATCGTTATTTTTATATTTTTCCTCGAAAAAGGTCCAACCTTGGCCTAGTGTTAAATAGACACCTTTGTAATCATTCGTAAACAGAAGGACAATATAGATGCCATGCTGGGCTGTTGTATTTAGAATACTATCGTCTTGGATTGCAATCCAAGGGATCTCGGCCCAATTACCAACGCCAGCTGAAAATTTGGCATGATAACTTGTTGGCAATTTATTTAAAGAGAGTGCTTCGACCAAACTACTTTTGCAGTCCCTAATTAAGGTATTCTTGGCAAATGATCGGGATACCTTTTTTTGTACCGCGTATTCATTTGATATTCTTTTGAACAGATTAACAAGCTTCAAATTCATTCCTCCAAGGCGACAGTTTAGTGATCACTTAAACTATACCATTGAAGATAAAGATGAGTAAATATCATATTTAGTCCAACTGCTATTTTGACTAATAGTAGATTTAAAATGTATCTTCAACAATATTAGCCAGTATTTGTACGCGGCCCCACTGAAAATCGGAATGGTGATCCGGCCTTAAATTGAAATCCGGCGACGGCCTTTACGACTGAAATAGGAGACTGGCACCGCTCCAGCTAAGTATCGTGCTGCTCAACTTCTCTAACTCCTAAAACAAAATCACACCAACTAACGCAAAAACGGCCATCGCTTCCCAGCAATGGCCGTTTTCCTATGCTTTCTTTTTCAACCGTTGGTATTCGGTTTCACCCAGCAAATGATGTAAGGCTTGATCTTTTTCTTGATGATTCGATCGACCCAGCCAGTAGAACAGCAGGCCCAGACCGATCCAGACCGCTAGCATGATATATTCTGTCGGCCACGCTAGCGCTACCGGTGACTTAGGATATAGTGTGCTAATCGCGATGATTACGGCTAGTAAACCACCCAGCGTGCTTGGCCACAGGTGGCGCAACCGAAAGCCAGCATCCAGTGTTGGGTAGTCGCGCCGTGTCCGGCGTAGCGCCATTGCCGTAATTGCCCAAGCCATCGCCACAAAGAAGCCGCCCAGGTCCAGAAAGTACGTCATTGCGCCCTTACCTAGCCAACCAAAGCCGATTGCAAATGCCAACACGAGAATCGTTGCGTTGATCGGTGTATTGCGTTTGACACTGATCTCCGCAAACTTTGGCGGTAGTAGACCTGCACGGGCCAGTGATAAAATCAACCGGGGTGCCGCCGTAAACAGGCCGATAAAGCTGGTAAATAATCCGAGAAAGGCAATCAGGTAGGCCGCCATTCCCAAAAGTGGGAAGCCAGCCTTCGTGAATGCTGTGATCGACCCCATTGGGAACGTCGCCGTTTTGTGCCACGGGTACACCCATGCGCTGGCTAGTAGCACAACGATGTAGTAGCTCGCCGCGAGCAAAATTGCGCCGACGACTGCTTTCCCGATCTTCTTTGGTGGCATCGCCGCTTCTTCCGCCAAAATCGTCACAACTTCCCAACCGGTCAGAAACGTCATGGCGGGCAACACGAAGCGGACCACGTTAGCAAATGGTTGGCTACCTGCGCTGAATGCCGGCCAAAAATTTGATGGCCGCCCTTGCGTAAATCCAGTGACGACCAATGCGCCACCCAGGATGAGTAATCCAATGAAGAGCACCGCCTGCACACCAGCGGTTAATTTTGTGCCACGAATATTGAGTGAGAAAATGAAGAGTGTAAACGCAATCCCAATTGCCAGTTCAATCAGTGAGACGTGAGCACCCGCAATCGTATAGCCTGGCCCGGCCGACAACTGGGGAAAAATTGTTGCCAATAACATGCTAGAGGCGGTAACGTAAAAGGACAAGGCGCTCAGGTAGGCACCGAGAATTGCCCACCCCGTAGCGAAGGCCCACCGTTGACCGAACGCCAAATAACTATAAACGACCGGCCCACCACTACGCGGAAAAATCGAGGAGAGTTCCGCAAAAGAGAGGGAGGCCAGAATCGTAATAAAGGTGGCCAGAACAAAGCCAAAAATTTCGCCACCCGCGCCATATTTATCGAAGAAAATACCATTGGTGTAGATCCAGCTGCTGCCAATCACGCTGGATGCGCCTAAGATCAACAGGCGGGGAAACGAGATGTGTCGGGACAAATTTTGCATAATTATCGCTCGCTTTCGTCAATGATGTTCATCCGTCAAAATTCTATGTACTTGTGAAATAGCTTCCCTCATTCTACACGATGTAAGCGGTATCAACAACGAATATGGTTTGCTAAATTCACAATCCAATTAAAACGAAGATGCCGACCCAGCGACAACCGAAAAATCCAACTCAAATTAATTTCAAAACGCACAAATTTTCCAACTCTTTTTACGGAGTTAGTCAGTAGAGAGGGGTGCTTACAATGGAGATTCGAGCAGCACGACGGCAACGACTAGAACAGTTAGGAATGGCGGAGCGGCATCAATTTTATGGCCGCTTTGAACGGTATGGCTATAAGGCTGGGTATCGCGGAGAGGAACCAACGCTTCTCCTGCGCGAAGTTCGACTCGTAATCGGTGGAAAACTCATGGCCAATCATCTCTGGTTCAATCTGACAAAGGGATTTGGTGATCTAGGTCAGCTTCAGCGGGGGGACATCGTACAATTCAATGGTCGCGTCGACCGTTATGTGAAGGGTTATCAAGGTGTTAAGGACCGCATTTCGCGTGATACGGTGATCGACTATCATCTCAGTCGTCCCACTCAGGTTAAGATGCGCACCCCTATCGATAGGTTTCCACGGCTGGCTTTGCCAACAGAGCAATGGCAGGTCATCACGTTAATTCAACGGTTAAATCCTGTCCTTGATGGGCGCAGGCGAGATGAATCAGCATCTACAGGTTAATCATAAGCGTTCAATACGGTTTGGGAGTGGCCACTGCATGAGTTGGTTCTGCAGACGACCTATCTTTTCACAGTCAATGATTCAGCAAACTTAGCGCTTTTTTTTTTGCGTGCAACCAATCACGTGTCTACAACGGTTGCACGCTTTTTAGCTACCACGTTTCTTAGCCAAATCAATTGCCTCCCGCTGCGTTTTCCACTACAGTAGAGCCACTAGTGAAAATGAAATGGAGGAATGGCAATGACCTCACCCTTAAGATTTGACGACACAACCTATCAGTCGGCCACGACGACCGTCGATGGCGTGGCGGTGACCTATCGGTATTTTACGGGCCTGACTTACGTAGCGCAACCAGTCGATGATATTCAGAAGCTCAACGTTTTTGTCCCGGAAGCGTACTTTAATGGGCAACACGTCAATGGCTATAATCGTGTGAGTGCACCGATTTTTATGCCGAACACAGTCGGTGGCTACATGCCGGGACCACGGGATTATCCCAGAAATTCCCAGCCATTTAGCCGTGGCGAGACAATTCTTAAGGCCCTTAAGCAAGGCTATGTTGTGGTTTCGGCTGGTGTTCGTGGTCGGACCCAGACGAATTTTCAGGGCGAATATATTGGGAAGGCCCCAGCGTTTATTGTGGATATGAAGGCCGCAGTCCGTTACGTGAAATTCAATGCCGGTCGGCTTCCAGGCGATCCCGATAAGATTATCACTAACGGAACCAGTGCCGGCGGGGCGACCTCAGCATTAATGGGAGCCAGCGGTAACGCCGACTTCTTTGATACCCCACTTTTGGCGCTCGGCGCGGCTCCCGCAACCGATGATGTTTTTGCCGTTTCCGCATACTGCCCGATTCATAATTTAGAGCATGCCGATGCCGCCTATGAATGGGAGTTTAGCGGTATTTACCAGTGGCATCGTCAGAAGATTCGAGTAGTCAACAATCGACGCATTTGTACACCGGTCCATGGTAAATTGACCCCGGCTGAACGGCGACTGTCGCCAATTTTGAAAGCTGATTTTAGCGGCTATCTCAATGAGTTACACCTTACTGACGACATTGGCCGGCCGTTGACATTGACACCGGAAGGCAACGGTAGTTTTAAGGATGTCATTATCGCCCAACTCCGTCAATCAGCCCAAGAAGCCCTGACAGCCGGTGTTGATGTGACCAAGTACGCCGGCGTAACGGTTGTCGCTGGACAGGTGACTGATTTAAATTGGGACCGTTATCTTCGGTCAATCACCCGGATGAAGGGCGTGCCAGCCTTTGATACTCTTGATCTGAGTAGTCCGGAGGCAGACTTGTTCGGCAGTCGCTTGGTGGCTGCTAAACATTTCACGCCGTTTGCGCAGGACCATACAGCGGTTACCAGTCAATTGGCCGATGCTGATTTAGTTGCGGCCATTGATCCGTTAACCTATCTGCTAAAACCACAGAGTCACATCGCCCAGCATTGGCGGATTCGCCATGGAGCCGCTGACCGTGACACCTCGTTTGCTATTCCGATGATTCTTGCGACTAAATTAAAGAACAATGGGAAAGACGTTGACTTCACCTTTCCATGGGCCACACCTCATAGTGGCGATTATGATTTACCAGAACTCTTTTCCTGGATCGATAACCTCTGTCAACCGCGCTAATTAGAGCTTAAAAAAGTGATCACCTCACTTCAGGGATCACTTTTTTTGACTAAGGTAATGAAGGTTGAGATCGTTATCGGGTAGGCCGTAAATTTTAATGGCTATAAGATTGTCAACGATTGATGGTTGAATACAATCGGGAACTATCGGACAGGTAGAATCTCAACTGGGCCAAATGCAGTCGTTTAGTTGGCGTCGTGACATAACTTAAAGGTTGCGTTTCAGTTTACTTTCACCCGCTGCTTTTTTACAGTTGAGTAAAGCAACGAAAAGGGGGGATTGCTATGCATAGACTCTATGTGTTTGTGCCACTGTTAAATATCGTGGGTGAAATTTACTTTTTACTGATTTTAACGTTTGTACCAGATGCATTAACGAGCCTGGGCGCCGAGCTCCATTGGCAAGTGGGATCCCTTCGGTTGGTTGCGATATTAGGCGTTATTGTGTTTCTGACATTCTTTGCGCGCAGTCGGTGGTTAAAAATGGTGGGTTTGATTGTAAATGCTGGTATTATTGCCTTTATGTCCGCTTTCCTCTGGTACAGCAAGATTGCGCCAACCATTAATGAGTATGTTTGGTTATGGTCTTTGTTAATGATTTTTAATCTTGGCTTGATTGGTTGGGACTGGGTTCAATTATCTCGTCATAAGTGAAAGCGTGTGTCTAAGGGGAGTTAGGCGATGCGATTGTTCTTTGGGACACGATTTGACAGTAAAAAGTTAGGAATCAAAAAAGAGGCGCCAACAGCGCCTCTTTTTTAGTACAGTTCTGATTTCAACTTAATTGCATCCGCCGCCGTAATCTCACGGACCACACGAGAAGGATTACCGACTGCCAGGCTGTTGTCTGGAACGTCACGCGTAACAACACTGCCAGCACCGATGACACAACCGCTGCCAATCGTGACGCCGCCGATGACCGTGACGTTGCTACCAAACCAACAGTTGTCACCAATCTTGATCGGCTTGTCGTATTCGATATCAAATAACGTTCCGTCGGCATGCGGCTGCAAGTTACGTTCTTGATAACGTAACGGGTGCATTGGCGTAACCAACGTGACATTGGGGCCGAACCAGCAGCTATCACCAATTGTGACCAAGCCACAGTCAAGGACCGTAAAGTTAGCGTTAGCGTAGAAGTGCTTACCCAGATGGGTGTAACAGCCATAGTCAAAAAAGATAGGTCCCTGTAAATAGGTGCCCTCGCCGTGGTCCGGCACTAGTTGGGTCAAGAGGTCCTCACGCTTCTCATCTTCATCATCAAACGTTTGATTGTACAGCTGAGATAGTCGGTGGGCAAGATGTAAACGTGTATTTAACTTCGCATCGCTCGGATCATACAGTTTGCCGGCCAACATTTTTTCTTCTTCGGTCATTGCTATTAGTAAAGCTCCTTCTTTAGTTCAACGGAATCTTCTTCAGTGATAGTTCGAATCACGCGACAGGGATTCCCAACTGCTAGTGAGTTAGCTGGAATATTACGTGTGACCACACTCCCAGCGCCAATCACGCTGTCATGGCCAATCGTGACGCCACCGGTGACGGTTACGTTACTGGCCAACCAACAATTAGCTTCGACGGTCAATGGTTTGCCGTATTCCTGGTCGTATTGGGAGCCATCTGGTCTGGTCTTTAAGTTGCGTTCCCGCGAAAGCAGCGGGTGCATGGGAGTCACGAAGCTGGCGTTGGGACCAATCATACAATTATCGCCGATGACGACGTCGCAGGTATCCAGAATGGTCAGGTTAGCGTTGAGGTAAACGTCCTTGCCAAAGTGGGTATGGGTTCCGTAGTCAACAAAGGCTGGCCCCTGAACGAAGAGCCCCTGAGGTTTGTCCGGAAACAACGCATCTTGAATTTCTTGTCGACGAGGGCTCTTTTCGGGCGTTTGTCCCAGTTCTTGGCAGAGAGCGTGGGCGGTCACGCGACGGGCATCCAGCTCGGGAATAGTGGCATCGTATAGTTTGCCAGCTAGCATCTTTTTTTCTTCTTCAATCATTTGCTTTTGAACACTCCCTATTAAATTTAAATAATAATACCGTTACAATGGTCAACTTCATGTTGGATGATCTGAGCGACGAAGCCGGTGAACGTCTGGTGCTGTTTTTGAAAGTTTTGGTTTAAAAAATCCACGTCGATACTTTGATAGCGGGTCGTGGGCCGTTCGCCGGAAAGCGACAAACAGCCTTCCTGAGTGGCATAGGTACCGGACTTCTTGGTGATGATCGGATTGACCATCGCGACGGGAATCACGCCCATATCGACGACGATGATTCGCAAGTTGATGCCAATCATGTTGGCGGCCATGCCGACACAATTTTCACTATTGGCCTTAAGTGTGTCGAGTAAATCAGTGATGGTTGCGGCGTCGGCCTTAGTTGCCGGACGGGACTTTTGTGCTAAACGAGCTTGGTCGTGAACGACGGATTTAATCATGGGCAGCCTCCAAAAGTTGTTTGAGTTTCGTGGTGGTGTTGTAGTTACGGGCGCTGGTCTGCTTATAAAATGGGGTACCAGCAATTTTGGCATAAAATGAGCGGCTGAAATTGTCTTTTAGCGTTGACGTCCAGAAAATCACGGTGGGCGTCACCAACACCTGATCGTAATCGGGGGTAACTTGACTATTGAGCCAGTCGTCGTTTTCCGCCACATAGGTGTTCAGCTTGAATAGCGCATTGTGTCGTAACAGGGGATCGGTTCCCCACCAAGCCGGTGCTTGCGCGAAGTCGGCCAGAAAGTCCGGCTGGCTCAGCAGACGAAAGTCGATGGGGAAGTCGAAGTTGGTCGTCAGGACAGACGTCACCATGGCCTCACAGGTTGCCGCGGACTGATTGCTAGTCAAAAAGAGATTGCCACTGTTGATGTATGACCGGACGTTAGTAAAGCCGGCGATAGTCAGTAAGTTGCGTAGCGCAACCATGGGGACGCGGTGATTACCCCCGACGTTGATGCCCCGCAAGAGTAAGAGATAATTCACAGCACACACCTCCAATTTAAATTCTAGTATAGCATGTTAAGCGCTGTCATTTTAGTTGTAATTTCTACAGACTAAAGATTGCGAGCGTCACAACCCTTATTATGATTGTTATGACAACGCTACTAAGGCTAAAGTTAGGTAACGTCGTTCGGTCATCACCTTATCAGTCGACGGATACGGGCTGAATCGGGGCGAACACAACTTGAAGCCTTGAAAACGCCGAGTCTCCAAGCTTGATGTTCTACTAAGCCAATATCTGCTGATCTCTTGGCTTACGTAGTTAGTCAAAATAGGACTAATAGCAGAAATGATGTTACAAAACCGCCTCGTATATCGTTAGTAAGAGAGCACGACTAATTAGACAGATAGCGTATAAACTGAGCTGCCGCTGGCGACAACGTCCCACGGGGATAGACCAGCTGCAGGTGGCTGACCATCGGTGTCGCAAAGGGCCGCAAGACAACATCATTGGTCATGAAGGGCGCGGCGGACTTGGCAAATAGAAAAGTGATCTGTGAGGTGTGAGCAATCATGGCGAGCAGCGTTTCAATGTGGGGCGTAGTGAAACGAATATTAGGCGTAAAACCGGCCTGCTGATAACGGGCGGTCATTTTTTCGTAGACGCCGGACCCAGGACTTAGCGAAACCACATCAATGTTTTGGAGGTCGCGCATCTCAATAGTGGCGAGCTGTGCCAGGGGATGAGTTGCTGGCAACACGACCTGTAGTTCATCGCTGGCCAGGGTTACGGCGTCAAATTGAGTTTGATTGAGCTGCTGGCTCTGGACGTCGCGAAGAATGCCGACGGCGAGTTCCTGGTTCTGTAGTTTGGCCAGTAGGGTGGCACCTTCCAATTCCTCCAGCCGCAGGTTGATTTGGGGGAAGTCTTGCATGAAATGCCGCATTTTTTTGGCCAGTCCATATTGTGCCATGACCGGTACGCTACCAATGTGGAGAGTACCCCGCCGCAGTTCTTGATAGTCGGCCAACTCGGTTTGTAACAAGTGAACCTGCGCGGTAATCGTCTGGGCGTAACGGAAGAAGACTTCGCCACTCTCCGTGATGGTCAGCTGACGCTTATTACGGGTTGAAATCAAGGCCACGCCAAGCTCATCTTGCAAGCTGCGTAGGCGCTTAGACAGCGCCGATTGCGAAATGTTCAACGCGACGGCGGCATCGGAAACGTTGCGAGTCCGATAAAGCGTGATAAAGTTGTCAAAATCGTCGATCGTCATAAGCGGCTCCTTTCTAATAAATGCTGTTATTCCTGTTAAGCATAACGTTAGTCGAAACTTGAATTGTTTGCAACTGATTTAACGACTATCCTAATCAGTGTAAACCAATTCAGGAGGTAATTTCATGGCAAACGAACCGTACGACTTACGAAAAGTATTAGCCGAATTAAAAACGTATCCTGGCCAGTATCACGCTACCGATGTCGCAGTCGATCCCAACGCGGAGCTCTCCGGTGTTTATCGTTATATCGGTGCGGGTGGGACCGTTGAGCGACCAACTAAAGAAGGCCCAGCCATGATGTTCAACAACGTCAAGGGATTTCCGGGGACCAAAGTATTGACCGGACTGATGGCTAGTCGTAAACGCGTTGGGTTGATGTTTCACCACGATGCGAAAACACTAGGTCAATTTTTAAATGACGCCGTGGAACAGCCGATTCCACCAGTTATGGTTGATGACGCACCAGCCCATGAGGTCGTGCACAAAGCCACCGACCCGGGTTTCGATATTCGCAAATTAGTGGCCGCACCGACCAACACACCAGAGGATGCCGGCCCCTATATTACGGTGGGCGTCGTCTTGGGATCCAACAAGGCTAAGACGATGAGTGACGTCACGATTCACCGGATGGTTCTGGAAGATAAGGACAAGTTGGGAATTTATATTATGCCCGGTGGTCGGCACATTGGGGCATTTGCCAAGGAATATGAGGCGGCAAATGAACCCATGCCGATCACAATCAACATCGGGCTAGATCCGGCCATTACCATTGGCTGTACCTTTGAGCCACCAACCACACCGCTTGGTTACAACGAACTTGGGGTGGCAGGTGCCATTCGTCAGGAAGCTGTGGGGTTGACACCGGCACTGACCGTCGATGAAAATGCCATCGCCCGGTCCGAATTTACTCTGGAAGGCTACATCATGCCTAACGAGCGAATTCAAGAGGATATCAATACGCATACTGGAAAGGCGATGCCTGAATTTCCGGGATACGATGGTGATGCAAATCCCGCCCTTCAAGTGATTAAGGTAACGGCGGTGACCCACCGGGAGAAGCCAATTATGCAAAGCGTCATTGGTCCTTCCGAAGAACACGTTAGCATGGCTGGTATTCCCACTGAGGCTAGCATCTTGGAGCTCACGAACCGGGCGATTCCTGGTAAGGTACTGAACGTTTATAATCCGCCAGCAGGTGGTGGCAAGCTGATGACCATCATGCAAATTCACAAGGAAGACGAAGCTGATGAGGGGATTCAACGGCAGGCAGCCTTGCTCGCGTTTTCGGCATTTAAGGAGTTAAAGACGGTCATCTTAGTGGATGAAGATGTCGATATTTTCGATATGAACGATGTCATTTGGACGATGAATACCCGCTTTCAGGCCGATCAGGATATCATGGCCTTGCCGGGGATGCGGAATCATCCGCTCGACCCGTCGGAACGACCAGAGTATGACCCCAAGTCGATTCGAACACGGGGGATGTCGTCGAAGTTAGTGATCGATGGCACTGTTCCGTTTGATATGAAGGACCAGTTTGTTCGGGCTAAATTTATGGATGTGCCGGATTGGCAGAAGTATTTGAAGTAAGAAGGAGGGGTGGACGATGAAAAAAATTGTAATTGGCGTGACTGGCGCGTCAGGGACGATTTACGCGATTGACCTATTGAAAAAGTTGCAGGCGAATTCGGAAGTGGAAACACACTTGGTGATGAGTGCGTGGGCCAAGAAAAACTTAGCTCTGGAGACCGATTATACATTGGATCAGATCAAGGGCCTAGCCGATGTGGTGTATAGCGATCGTGACCAGGGTGCCGTGATTGCCAGTGGTTCATTTCTAAATGATGGCATGGTCATCGTGCCCGCCAGCATGAAGACGGTTGCCAGCATTGCCTACGGGTTTGGTGAAAATTTAGTGGCTAGGGCGGCCGATGTGACGATTAAGGAACAGCGTAAGTTGGTCATCGTGCCCCGCGAGACACCATTGAGTGTGATTCATTTGGAAAACCTGACCAAGTTGGCTAAATTAGGCGCGCAAATCATTCCACCAATTCCCGCTTTTTACAATCATCCACAAACCATTCAGGACTTAGTCGACCACCAGAGCATGAAGGTACTAGACGCCTTTGGAATTCCACTGGCAACAGCGAAACGTTGGGAGGGAGATTAACCATGCCAACGTTTCGTGTGACACAGGAGAATTATACGATTACTGCGGACCTGACGGTGATTGGCAAGGATCTACTGATTGTGGTAACTGGTGGGAGTAATCCGCATATTGGCGATGTGACCACTTTGACGAGAGCAACGGCGTTACGGACCATCAAATATCCCAGCCACAACGGTCGGTTTCACAAGGACAACTTTGTTGGCGAACGGATTGCTCGCGTGGTTCAACCAGTGTTGCCCGGCAGTTGCACGATTACAGCGGGCATCCACGTCAACCAGATCACCAAAGCACAAATTGCGGCGTCGGCACCAATGGGTGAGGCACTGGGGCGACAGATTGTGACCTGGTTGCGGGAACACCCTGTGACCGCACCGGCACCGGAATACTACGGGAGTAATGAACAGCCGCAGTAAAAACATACCAGAACTAAAGGCTGGACTAGATCAAGACGTCTAATTTTGGCCTCAATATCGTTGTTAGAACAGTCATAAGAGATATTTTGAAACTTTCAACCAGTAGATATAGTCAAAAAAATCGGTACACCACGGATATTTGTGGGGCACCGATTTTTTGGTATAACTATCTAATAGTTGAAGGTTAAATTATTTACGTTACTCTTGTGACCGTAGAGATTGTTCCCGTTAACCTAGTTGAGACGGTTGCACTCTGACTGCTAGAGATTCCGCTGGTTGTGGGGCACACTGCCAGCCAAAAATCGGGCTGCCGGCTCACCTGAAAGCCGGCAAGTTCAGCCGTCTCTCAGGTCATCTCACTGGCTGATATTGCCTAATGCTAGTCTCAGTATCGTTGTTACAACAGTCATAAATAGTGTTTTAGAACGTTCAATCTTTAGGTGGCAGTGCAGGCTAACCGCTAATATAATTTTCCTTCAGACTCTTGTCGTATTTTACAACGGAGTGCCGGAAAACCTGTGGCGTGCAGTCGTTGAATTGCTTAAAATTACGGTTGAAGCTTTGGGCGCTAGCGTAACCACAGTTATAGGCAATCTGGGTGATCGACAGGTCCGTATTTTTCAGGAGTTGACGACTGTAAGAGATTCGGTAACTATTAAGGTACTCAGGAAATGAGAGGTGCATGGTTTTCTTGAACGTCTTCGATAGATAGGAATAGTCAAAGCCAATTTTGCCAGCCAAGTCTTTTAAGGTACAAGTTTCCTGGAAGTTATTGGTGACGTAGTCTAAAATTTGATAAACGGTTTCGAATTGTGAAGAGCGCTTACGTTCGGTGAATTCCGTTTGTTGAACAATAGTGTCACACAGGTTATAAAGTAGGCCTTTGATGCCGTAACTTGTCGAGGTTTTGGAAAAGTTCAACGGTTGTTTCAGGTAGATTACGGGATTGACGGGCACCATTTCTTGATAGTGTTCGCTGAAGGAACCAATAAATTCTGGTGAAAAAATAACCACGGTAACCTTAGTTGCTGGGGCCATATCAAAGCCGTGAATCTGGTTCGGGAAAATAATGATGAATTGTTTGGGGTCGACGTGATAATTGGCATTGTCGATTTGGACGTGTAGTCGCCCGCGCTGGACGATCAATAGCTCGTAAGCACGGTGCAGATGAAGCGGAAAGTTGAGGTCCTCTAAATCGAAATATTTGAAGACCGGGGTGCTTTCCATACCGAAGTATTGGAAAAATGCCATTTTGTTCACTTCCTTACAAAAGCAATTATTGTTCATTAATAGCCAAAAATCAATATATTATTATCGGACCATTTAACTTACACTAATTACAAGATTTAGTTAAGTCGGTTCCACAGGATGAACGGAAATCATCAGTCAAATGTGGCAGGAGGAGTGAAGGATGTCAACATATTATGTCTCTAAACAGGGTGACGACCAAAACGTCGGGAATCAATCGACTCCGTTTTTAACTATCAATCATGCAGCACAGATAGCAAAAGCTGGAGATGCAATTATTGTTCATCAAGGAATTTATCGTGAGCAAATTGACCCTCGCCGATCCGGAACGGCAACACACCGGATTACCTATCGTGCGGCCGCCGGAGAGCACGTCACCATCAGTGGCGCCGAAGTTGTGACCGGCTGGCAACGCGTGGCACAGGGAGTTTGGCAAACGGTCATTGATAACCAGCTATTTGGAAAGTGTAATCCCTTTGCGCAACAGTTGCGCGGAGATTGGCTGGAACAGAGTAATGGCTGTCATACCGGTGATTTTTATGTCAACGGCCAGTCATTTTACGAAGCCAGTACGTTAGACGAGGTTTTGGCCGGTGTCAACCGGCAAGCGGTCACGGAGTACATTACCAACGTGACGGTACCTGATCCGCATGCTGAACGGACACAGTACTTATGGTTTGCGGAAGTCGGGAAAAACCAGACGACACTGATTGCGAACTTTCACGAGTTGCAACCAAATCAAGAATTAACAGAGATCAATGTTCGCCAGACCTGTTTTTACCCGTCGCGATTAGGGATTAATGATATCACGATTGCTGGGTTTGAAATTTGTCAGGCAGCGACGCCGTGGGCACCACCAACGACCGAGCAAGTTGGGATGGTCGGTCCCCACTGGGCCAAGGGCTGGGTGATTGAGGATAACAATCTACATGATGCCAAGTGTAGTGCAATCAGTATTGGCACACCGCAGCTCGGTGAAGAGAATGCATTTTCTAAGCATCACGATAAGCCAGGGTATCAATATCAGCTGGAAAAGGTATTCGAAGCGCAGCGCTTAGGGTGGAATCGAGAAACGGTCGGGTCACACTTGATCCGTAATAATGAGATTCATCATTGCGGTCAAGGCGGGATTATTGGTAATCTTGGAGGAATTTTCAGTGATATTCGTCATAACCACATCTATGAGATTGGTATGAAGTTTGAATTTAGTGGCTGGGAGATTTCGGCATTGAAACTACATGCGGGTATCGATACGGTCATCGAGGACAATCAAATTGATCACAACACGCTAGGGACTTGGCTAGATTGGCAAGCACAGGGGACACAGATCTTACGTAACTTGTATCATCACAACCTGCGTGACCTACTGATCGAGATGTGCCATGGACCGTTCTTGGTTGCAGAAAACATCTTCGCGTCAGCCCACGCAATTGATGAATTCTCTCAAGGTGGTGCGTTTATCAATAACCTGATTGTCGGTGAAACAATCATTGAAAATGTATTGAACCGCGCGACACCGTATCATCTTCCCCATAGTACGGCCATTAAGGGATACGCAATGGTTTATGGGAGTGACGATCGGTACTTGAATAATATTTTTATTGGAATGGCCGATCACTCACATACCAATGGTACCAAAGCTTATGATGGTAGTTCACTGTCCATGAAAGATTTTGTGCAGGCCGTTGAAGTCCGCTTGCCAGGAGATGTTGAGTTGTTTGAGACGGTTCGACAACCGGCCTATATCGACCATAATGTCTACCTACAGGGTGCCCAAGGGTTTACTAAGGAAGTCCATGCGTTTAAGGATGCTGATTTTGATGCCGACTTTGTTGTGAGCCAGTCAGGAAAGACGGTTAAGGTCAGTCTAAAAATGCCGCCGACCTTTCAAACTTTTTGCGGTCGAGTTCAAAGTACGGCAACCCTCAGTCAAACGCGACTGTCAGAAATGAGGTTCGAAAATCCAGATGGGAGTGCGTTACGACTGGCACACGACTACTTTGGTTGGCCGAATGACAAGGGTGGAGAGAACGTGCCCGGACCATTTAGTCAGTTACGTCCCGGCGACAACGAGATTGTCGTTTGGGAGAGTCCATTGGAATAATTAATTTAAAAATGTAAGCGAATTCAACGATAATTAAATAAACGAAACTAAGGTGACCGAAATGAGTAAAGAAGAACAAAGCGAACCAGCTTGGGTCGATTCCATTCCGGACGAGCGCCAACCTAAGGCTCCCATCAAAATTGGGATTGCGACTGGGCTAGGGGCACTCCTCTGGTTAGGCCCGTATCTCGGTGTGAACGCGGTCTTACTGCCAGCAAAAGTTGAACAGATTATGCCAAGTAATAAGGCTGCGGTTGTTGCTTTAATGGCTTCCGCCGCAATGATTGTTGCGACACTAGCTAATATTATTATTGGTGGTTTGTCTGACCTGACCCGTTCGAAATGGGGGCGCCGGACACCCTGGATAATTACCGGATCAATCGGTGGGTGTGTCATGTTGGTCGTCTTCAATATGGTGACATCCGTCACGGGGCTTGTAGTCTCGTGGTGTGTCTATCAAATCTTTTTAAATGCGATTGTTGCACCATTATTGGCTATTATTTCTGACCAAGTCGCGCCTAAACACCGGGGGACGATTTCTTCCATTTATGCCTTTGGGTACGTCATTGGTCAATACGGTGGTCAAATTGTCGGGGCACAGTTCTTAAAGTCGATTGGCACTGGGATCATCGTCATGGGTCTGTTGACCCTGTTAGCGGGACCAATCGCAGCCTTGATCGTCCGGGAACCTTCTAGTCATGCGATGCCTAAAAAGAGCTTTACCTGGAACATGTTCGTGCAAAACTTTATTTTTCCATTACATAATGCCCGGGATTTCTATCTCGCTCTCTTTGGGAAAATGTTTATCAACACGGCAACGTCAGCCATTATGGCCTATCAACTGTACATCTTGAGCGACTATATCCGGTTGAATACGAATGGTCAGCAACGCTATGTTTCCTTGATTTCAACGTTACTCATGATTACGGCAATTGTGATGTCGATTACAGCTGGTCCGATCTCCGATAAGATTAAGAGTCGGAAGATCCCTGTCTTTACCGCAGCCTTGTTAGTTGCGATTGGGGTCGCTATGCCTGCCATCTCTAACGCACCGTGGACCATGTTAGTTTATGGGGCCGTTGCTGGTTTGGGGATGGGAATTTTCTTCGCCGTTGACCAAGCTTTGAATTTGGAAGTTTTGCCCAATCCAGAGAATGCAGCAAAGGACTTAGGTATCTTGAATTTGGCCAACACGGGGTCACAGATTCTTGGACCAATTGTGGCTGCTGGCATTGTCACGGCTGCTGGTGGTAGCTATTACTGGATTTTCCCGATCTGTTCAGCACTAGCCTTAATTGGTGGCGTAATGGTTCTAATGATTAAAGATGTTAAGTAGACCGTTTTAAGAGTGAAAGGTGTGACGAAAAGTGAAAGCAACGCAGTATGAAACCACGCAGCAGGAAAAATTAGTCACGAAGCAACTAGCGACAACAACAGCCGTCAATCATAATCATTTAAACGTGGGAACAACGCAACAACAGGAAATCTGGGGATTCGGTCAGACGTTTAATGAACTTGGCGCCGTCGCATTACAGGGGGCACCAACTCAAGCCCGGGACGAAATTATGGATGACCTCTTTAAGCCGGGGGTGGGGATGAACTACAGTATTTGTCGGATCCCAGTGGGTGCTAGTGATTATGCCGTCAGTTGGTATAGCGCAGATGAAACACCGGCCGACTATGATTTAGTCGATTTCTCCATTGAACGAGATAAGAAGTATTTACTGCCTTACATCAAGGACGCCCTGAAGCGGAATGCCGATTTGAAATTCTCCGCATCACCATGGAGTCCGCCAACTTGGATGAAGACGAAACCGGTCTATAACTATGGCGTCTTAAAGCATGATGCGAAGACACAGCAAGCCTATGCAAACTACTTTGCAAAGTTTATTCGGGCATACGATGCGGAAGGTGTCCACATCAGCGAACTGTACGTTCAAAACGAGCCACAGCGGAATCAAAAATTTCCTTCCTGCTACTGGACAGGTGAAGAACTCCGCGACTTTATTAAGAACTACTTGGGACCGACCTTTGCCAAGCTAGGGTTGAAGACCGACATTTGGTTAGGGACGATCAACTCACCACTAGAGGATACGGAAATGACCGCGGATACGACGACGGACTATCCCGTTATTACGGAGACCGTATTGAGTGACCCGGAAGCCTACCAGTATATCAAGGGCGTCACCTATCAGTGGGCCGGTAAGTCAGTACTTCAGCGAACGGTGCAATCCTTCCCTGAACTCAATTACCTGCAATCGGAAAGTGAATGTGGGAATGGTCAGAATACGTGGACGTATGCGGAATACGTTTTCAATTTATATCGACACTACTTCAATAATGGCGTTAACGGTTACCTGTACTGGAATTCTGTACTGAATGCTGGTGGTGAGAGTAGCTGGGGCTGGCAACAGAACAGCTTGATCTCAATCGATGCGGAGTCTGGTGCAATTACTTATAATCCGGAATATTACGTCATGAAGCATTATGCCCACTTTGTTAAGCCGGGGGCACACATGTTGACTTACGATGGCCATTTGTCAGGGGAATCAATTGCCTTTGAGAATCCGGACGGTCAAGTGGTTGTGGTCATGTCAAATAGCATGAATAGTGGTCGCGACATTACGCTGGAAGTAAAGGGCGAAATCTTCACGGCAGCGGTTCAGGCGCATTCGTTTAATACATTTGTCATTGAATAACACACAAAAGAGTCTGGGGCACCTCCCAGGCTCTTTTGTTATTCAAGTTTAGATCATCGAAACGTGTGCCAAAAGGCAATCAATTCCGCTTAAAATTGAGAATCAAACAATCCAAAATCAGGATTACTCAGTTATCGGTCTTAATGCTCACCGGGTAACCGCCTTTTATCCCACTCTCTTTGTGTTCTCAACGATTATTAGCTAAGGCCGAAAGTTCCCAAACACCTATTATGACGGTTTTAACGACAATATGATGACTAAGATTAGGCAACTTAGTTTGGTCATCGCATTGCCGGCCAGTTGTTTAGTTGAGTCAATTTGCCGATGTGCCGGACCGTTTAGTGAATCTTGTCGTTCGGCGTATAATGGAACCAAATTATTGAGGAGGGTCGATGCCCATGCGAGTCAACGTTTTACAACATACGCCCGATGAAGGCCCCGGTGCCATTCGGGACTGGGCACACGCTAAGCGTCACACGATGTTTGTCTATCATCCGGCACAATTTGGTAAGTTGCCAACTGCGGCCGAAACGGATCTACTGGTCATTTTAGGGGGACCAATCAGTCCCAACGATGACTTACCGTGGATTGCTGCAGAACGGGAGCTGATTGGACAGCTATTGGCCGCACATACGCCAATTTTTGGTGCATGTTTCGGTGCGCAACAGGTGACCAAACAGTTAGGGTATGTGGTAGGAAAGTCACCGGCCAAAGAGGTTGGCTGGGCACCCGTTATCCGCCAGAGCAATGTGATCCCGGGGTTGCCAGACCAGCTGACCGTTTTGCATTGGCATGAGGATATGTTTGAAATTCCGGCTGACGCGCAATTGCTATTTTCCAGCGCGCGCGTTCGGAATCAGGGTTATCTGTACAGTGATAACGTTATTGGTCTTCAGTTCCATCTGGAACCCCTGGCCGACAACGTCCGTGAAATGGTTGTGAACGATGGGGACTACATTGCTGGATCCGTACTCGGGCAACCGGCGGCGAAAATTCTCGCGACGCCGGTTCCATTAGAGAATCAGCTGGTCCTCTTTCAACTATTGAATTTTATTACTGAAGCGAATTAGAGAGGGCGGACAAAAGAGCTAGAACCTGGGGTTTTGTCCCAGGTTTTTAATTTGAAATTAAAGATGAGCTGAAGGTTGAAAGTTACAAAACACACATTATGACCGTTGTCACAATGATACTGGGTCTAAAATTAGGCAACGTTGTCCAACCATCGCCTTACCGGCCGGCAGATATGGGATGGAACGGTGCGAACACAACTTGAAGCCTCGAAAATACCGAGGCCCCAAGCTTGGTTTTCTACTAAGCCAGTGGGAAAAATCACCCACTGACTAAGTAGAACGACGTGCCTGAGCCCATATCTGCCGACCTCTCGGCTGACGTAGTTGGTCTGAGGCAATGTAGTTCAGTCGCCGCCTTAACGGTTGGCAGATATGAGTTGGGACTAGAACCAATGACGATATTAGGTGCGGGTTTAGCTAAGAAGCGTCAATCAGTTTTTAGGATTAACGGTTCAAGTGGCATACTGTTATGGTATAATCATTTTCGAAGTTAAATGGTTGGCCGTCGACGGGGACTTTCGGCGGGCCCGTTACTTCAGAGGAGGAGTTTTTTATGGTGAAACACAGAGGCTTTTTTGTGATGGCAACCTTGGGCTTAGCATTATTCAGTGGGGTAGCGGCAACGACCACTACGGCGAGTGCTAAGAAGAGTAGCAAGCCAAGTTTGGTCATGATTACCAGCCAGACCAATTCGTCGACGTCACGAGGCACCCAGCAGTTGGTGACCAATCGAGACGTTAAGGCCTTGGTCATGACCGATGTGAACACGCAGAGTGCGGAGACGGTCGTCATTCCAAAGAACACGGCACTGACGGTTTTGCAGAAGCAAGCGGGCGGTGACGTCGTTAAGGTTGCCGGTAGTGAGCAACAGTTATTCGTCACTATTCCGGCGCAGGTCACCTACAGTAACCGGGCCATCAAACTGACTAAGGCTGACTACAAACGATTGGTCAAACAGTCTAAGGCATGGGCTGGAAAATTAAGTGCGAAGCAGGTCAAGGTCGTGGGTGACTATACGGGTGACGCTTACGAACAGATGAATGCCGCTTTGCGGAACCCAAATAAGCAGGCTAGCAAGAAGACACAGCGACGGGTGCAGTCATTGCAGACTAGTTTGAAGTCTTTCAAACTGACGAAACCATTGACTGTTTACCGCGGAACCTCAACGGTCGGTCTGAAGCTATCATTGGGTAAGAAGGCTGTTAAGCCGGGTGCCATTTACCAAGATGCCGCCTTTTCTTCAACGAGTCTGAACACGACGATTGCCAAGAGTTTTGCCAGCAAGGTTATCTTAAAAATCAACTTACCAGGTGGTTATTACGGGGCCTACATCGATCCGATTTCAAGCAATAAGGGGGAAAAGGAATATCTGTTGACCCCCGGAGCAAAGCTGGTCGTAACCAAAATTCAGACGGTCAAGGCCCATACCACGACACATCTGTACGTCAAGATCAAAAAGCACGCAACCAACCATACAGAACATGAAAATTACACGTATCAATTAGTGACGATGAATTTAATGCAGTAACTGACCGAGACGTTCTGACACCAATCATGGTGCTGACAGAACGTCTTTTTTAGTGTGTGGGCACTCACTTTTTTAAGAAAAGCTATTGCAATCTGAAAGAATGGTGTTATATTAAAGTCGGTAAGTGAGTAATCACTCCGACCATAAAAGTAATTGAGCAATTACTTAATTTTTACCGGCAAGGAGAGAGTAATCTTGCGAAAAATTAGCTATCGTACCCTTCAAGATGATGTGGTGACAAGCCATGAGCAAGAGTATCGTTTATCGCTGGATTTTGATTGGCAGGTATCTGGCAAGCTGTGGCAACGACGGATTGTTCGGTTATTAGCCAAGACCATCAGCGTTGTTTATTGCCACTGGACAGTGACTTTCAAGAACGCCTGGCGATTAAAGGCAAGTGGGCAGCAGGGCTACGTGCTATACGGGAATCATACACAGCCGACGGGGGATGTTTTAATGCCGTATTACTTGGGTGATTACCATTGGTTCAATGTCTTAGCTAGTCCGGCCAATCTGGGAATTCCGGTGATTGGCCCCTTGACTTGTCTCGGCGGTGCGCTACCAACGCCACAGAGTCTTCGACAGATGCGCGTGTTCAACTCGACCGTCACGGAAAAATTGCGGGCGGGGGAATGGGTGGTCATTTATCCTGAAGAGCACGTTTGGCCGTATTATACCGGGATTCGACCATTTAACTTTAGTGCCTTTCACTTTCCAATTGCGGCGCACGTCCCAGCCTACTGTTTAACGACGACCTATCGTAAACGGTGGTGGTGTCGGCGGCCCAAGCGAATTGCTTACGTTGATGGGCCATTTGAGCCGGATCGGAGCCTGTCCGCTAAGCAGCAACAACATCAGCTGGCCAATCAGATTCAAGCGTGCATGACGAAGCGTACGGCCATGAGCAACGCAACTTATATCGATTATGAGGAGGAATAAGTGGTGAATATTCTTTATTGTGGAGATACCAATATGAAACGGGGGTTGTTGATCTCAATCCTGTCGCTAACGAGGCAGGTCAAGGAGCCACTGAACATCTATATTCTGACGGCGTTTATGCAAAATGGTGATCAAAAATACTATCCGTTAAGCCAGCAGACAGCAACGGAGCTTGACGTATTAGTTCAGACAACCAATCCCGAAAATCATGTGACACTGATTGACGTGACAGCCTTAGTTGCAACAGCCCCGCCAACGGCTAACTTGGACACGATTTTTACACCGTGTTGCATGCTCCGACTGTACGCCGATCAGGTTACCGAGCTGCCCGCCAAACTTTTATATTTAGATACCGACGTAATCTGCCGCTTGAATTGTCAGCCATTCTATCATCAAAATCTGACGGGACTCGAACTGGCTGGGGCCCTAGATCACTATGGTCGCTGGTTCTTTCATCAGAATTGGGACCGTTTCGATTATTTGAATTCTGGGATTCTGCTGCTCAACTTGGCTGAAATCAGACGTACCGGACTCTTTGCCCGTTGTCGGGTGATGTGCCAAACGCAACGGATGTTCATGCCGGATCAGTCGGCCCTTAATAAGTTAGTCACCCATAAGCGGTTACTGCCACGACGATACAACGAGCAACGGCGGCTACAAGGCAATACGGTCTTTCAACATTTCACGACAAGTTTCCGCTTCTTTCCTTGGTTGCATACGCTGACGGTCAAACCATGGCAGGTCGACGAAATGCACAGTAAATTAAAATTACATGAATACGATGACATTCTAAATGACTATCAAAAACTAATTGTTACCTTATAAGGAGGACTTTATGATGACCCAACCTATTCCAATTTTCTTTTCAATCAATGATGCCTATGCACCGTTTCTTTCTGTGGCAATTACCTCAATTGTTGCCCACGCAACACCGGAGAACCAGTACGAGCTAAACGTTTTGTATGATGATCTGAGTCCGGAAAATCAGGAACGGTTGGGAAGTTTAGCGACCGCCAATGTGGCAATTCACTTTGTACCGATGACCGATCGCCTGAGTGCGCTACAGGGTGAACACATGAAGTTACGTGGTGATACCTTTACGTTGACCATCTATTTTCGGCTATTCATTGCAGCCATGTTTCCGCAATACGACCAGGCAATTTACCTGGACGCAGATGTTGTGACCACGACGGATATCGCCAACTTATTTCATTATGAGTTGGGGACGAACTTGGTGGGCGCTGTCGCAGATACCTTTGCAGCGGATAACCCTCAGAGTATTCAGTACGTGGAGCAGCATTTACAGTTACCAATCGCCGATTACTTCAATTCCGGCGTGATGCTAATGAACTTACGGCAAATGCGCGCGGAACGGTTCAATGAAACATTCAGTCATCTACTGACTGCCTATCACGTTGAATTTATCGCGCCTGACCAAGACTACTTGAACTTGTTGTGCCGGAATCGCGTGTTGCAATTGGACCAAGCTTGGAACGTGATGCCAACAACTCAGGCACGGGTCCAGGACCCAAAGATTCTTCACTACAGTTTGTTCGGCAAACCTTGGCATTACAGTGACGCCCAGAACGGTAGCTATTTCTGGGAACTGGCACCAAAATCACCATACTATGATGAAATTAAGGCGATTCAAAAAGCTTACACGGATCAGCAGCGTGAGCAGGACCACACGACGGAACAGGGACTCTTAGGGCAACTCGAGAAGTTTTCACAACTCAGCAGTGATGACGTCCAGCAGATTCGAACAGAATTGGAGTGAGCACTATGATTATTGGTGGTATGAAGGAAAAAGTTGTGGCCAACATTGAACGGGACGCGGTGGCCGGCAATCTGAATGCTAAAGTCGAAGTTAATGATCCGGTCTTCACTAAAACTGAGCAAAAGACCGTTATCCAACAATATCTCCACCAGGATGGGACATGGCGTTACCGCATGAATAATCATGTGTCACGACGTGTAGCAAGTTTAGCAACCCGGTACTTCAACCGCCGAACTACTTTTGAAGGGGTTGCTAATCTCAAAGGGATTACCGGTGGCGCCATTATTACCAGTAATCACTTCAACCCACTGGATAACACGGTCGTTCGTCGGTTGGTGCAGCGAACGAGCAAAAAGCGACTGTACATTGTTAGTCGCGACACTAATTTAGAAATGGGGGGCTTCATCGGCTACCTCATGCGCTACTACGATACGATTCCCATCAGTGACGATAAGGAGTATGCTGGCCGCGTCTTTCCCCAATTGGTCGAAAAGGTGTTGACCGCAAAGCAATATCTCTTGATTTATCCCGAACAGGAAATGTGGTTCAACTACCGTAAGCCGCGGCCAGGTAAGCGAGGCGCTTATTACTACGCGGCAAAGTTCCAGGTACCTATCATCTCCTGCTTCGTGGAAATCGTGGACTTGCCGCAGGTGGACAATGCCGAATTTGACCAGACCCGTTACGTAATGCACGTGCTCAAGCCAATCTATCCGGATCCCAATAAGTCGGTACGGGATAACAGCCGCGCCATGATGGCCATCGATTACCAACAGAAGAAGGCAGCTTATGAGGAAGCTTATGGGAAGTCGTTAACGTATCGGTTTGAACCGGACGATGTTGCTGGTTGGCGGGGTGAACGCCTGCCGGTTGGCGTTGAAGAAGGGAAGACGGTATGATATGAACCGTTGTTCGGTGGCCAACACCTGAAGGGCCATCTTACTTGGACAAACATGACAGGTTTTTATGAGGTTTCGGCCTTTGGCGGTATAATTACGTTAGACGACGAATTCAAGTATTACCTTATAGAAGAAAAAGTGAGTGGAGCGACGATTGATGAAGAAGAGTGACCAGCAGCGGCAGAATATTATTGACGTGGGCCGCGAGTTATTTGCGGAAAAAGGCTACGCGGAGACATCTACCCGGATGATCAATGAGCAAGCGGGTATCGCGGAAGGGTTATTGTACTACTATTTTCCCAAGGGTAAACGGCAGTTGCTGGACACCATCGTCCACGAAGGAATCGTTGTCCGGAAAAATATGGCAGAAATCCAATTGCAAGGTTGGCGGTCAGATAACCTGGAGGAACGTGTCGTGAACTTGTTCAACACCTTCTGGAAATCGTTCAACAATGATGCTGGTTATCAGTCCTTTCTGATTACGATTAGGGAACGAACACTGCTATCCGACGAACAATCGCAATGGCTAATTAGCACAATTGCCGGTGTTGAGAAGCGGATTGCAGTGGCCCTTCGAGAAGTTGACCCACGACCTGAACGCCAGGAACGACTGGCAGATATTGCGCAGCTGATCATGTCCATTTTTCAACGAACGGTCTATGATGAATTGCTGATTCGCGATAGTCGCAACCCGGCGGCAATGAACCGGGAGGATATTCGCCGTGAAATTCGACTCGTGTTGGCGTTAGTTTAAAAAGTGAAGAGAGTGGGAGTAGAGTCAGCTGTCACTTTCGCATAAGTTTCAGCAATATAGATTGGGAGCCGCGACAGTTGTCAGGGCGCCCTTTTTTTACTCCCTATTTTCCAGATGGTTTAGCTTGCTGTTCATTTGTGAAAACGCTACCATACAAATATAGATACACGGCACGTAGAAAGGGTGAGTGGCATGATAAGTAACTGTCCGGGAACACCGAAGATTGATCAAGTATTTCTTCTTTACCGGTAAAGGGAGTGTGGACAAGCACACGATTGCAGTCAGTTCGGTGGCTCAGTTGGTCGATCAGGATTATCGTGTGGTCCTAATCAACGGACCCGGGCAGCAATTTGCGGGACCTTTTCTGACGAATCGACATCGATCAATTGCAACTGTGCCGAGCCAGGATGTGGCTAACTTCAATCCGAATACAACTATAGATTATCGCGAGCACGTGATAGGCTGATATGAAAATTAGTGTGAAAAAGGTTACAAAAAGCTTTGGTTGCGAATTCGAACTGAAAGCGCTATCATTCAAATAGACATGGTCCGTGATTAATGAGCCGGTGGACAGTTTGAAAGCACGTGATCGGTTGCAAATCGGTCCGGAGTTGAGGAGGAGCAAGATGACGCAGATTAAGATTTACGAAGGCACGTCTAGCTGTGCGACTGGTCAAATGGAAAGTGGACTGGTGGCCGATCTGGCCCGTATCTCCATGGCAACACGTACACTGAATCAACGAGAAGATGTGCAACTGGTACGTTATGACCTGATGCAGGACGGTAGCCAGTTCATTTGTGATCAGCGTGTGGCCGATTTGATTGCGGCTAAGGGTGGTGCGGCATTGCCAATCACGATGGTGGATAACGAAATCGTCAAACAGGGGCGGTACCCAACGACACCAGAATTGACGCGTTATTGCGATGGGACTTCGGTGACATTATAAGTCATCAATATAAACGCTGAAGTTCAGGCTGAAAGCGGTAAGGCATCACTTATGACTGTTGTCACAACGATGCTGGGCCTAAAATTAGACAGCGGCAACCGGTTATTGCCTTACCGATCGACGGAGTTAGTCTGAGGCAACATGGATTATGCGTCTAGAAACGTTATTGGGTTATACTTAAACCTTGGTACATCAAAAAGGAGTCTGGGAAAAAGCCCCAGACTCCTTTGGTATCTTCGAATTTACATTGCTGAAACGGGGGACAAGAGGCAACTGACTCCGCTTAAGACTGCTAACTGAAGGTTGAAAGTCCCAAAACACAGATTATGACTGTTGTCACAACGATACTGGGTCTAAAATTAGGCAACGTTGTCCATCCATCGCCTTACCAGCCGGCAGATATGGGCTGGAAACGGTGCGAACACAACTTGAAGCCTCGAAAGCACCGAGTCTACAAGCTTGGTTTTCTACTAAGCCAGCAGGAAATCCACCCACCGACTAAGTAGAACGACGCGCCTGAGCCCATATCTGCCGACCTCTCGGCTGACATCGTGGGACGACCTGGGAGACTGGGAGACGCCTGAGCTTGGCGGCTTTCAGGCGAGCCGGAAGCCCGTCCTTTGGCCGAAGGCGTTCCCCACAGCAAGCGGAATCCCTGACGGCCGGAGTGCGGCTGTTTTCACTAATTTAGCCGTGACATTTTCTACTCTCATTCCTATGACGACTTATTTTTGTTTAGCCGCGGTTTGAATCTGCTTGCTAAGTTGTGCCTTGACGGTACCATAGTAGCCGGCACTGTAAAGACCGCCGTCAACGGGCACATCGATCCCAGTGACGTAGGAAGAATCCTTGCTGGCCAAGAACAGGGCGGCACCAGCTAATTCACTGGTTTTACCGGAGTGGCCGAGTAACGTCATTTGGCCCATGACATCTTGACCGTGAGCTCGCTCCAAAATGGCCTTGGTCATGTTCGTCCCGCCAATGAATCCTGGTTCGATAACGTTGCTCCGGATTCCCCAGTCAGCGTAAGAGTAGGCCGCGTTCTTGGAATGGCCCACTTGGAAGTAGAGTAAGCCGTCGAAGGCGTCCCGTACATGCCACCGAGGGAAGAAATGTTAATGATCGCCCCTTCGCCAGAAACCTTTAGCAATGGGGCACAGGTTTCAATCCCCATCATTGGGCCAGTAACGTTAACGGCCATAATGTCGTTCCACTTGTCGATGTCGACGTTTGGAAAGGCGGTTGCGGCGTTGGTGCCAGCGTTGTTGACCAAAATGTCCAGGCCACCGTAAGTCTCTTGGGCCACCTTGACGGCGTTATCCCAGTTTGATTGTTCGGTGACCTCGAGGTGAACGAAGCTGGCTTCACCACCCTGAGACTTGATGTCGTTAGCGATGGTTGTCCCGAGTTCTTCTTTACGACCGCCGATTAAAACTTTAGCGCCTTCAGTAGCATACAGTCGGGCGATAGCTTCACCAATGCCGCTAGTAGCGCCGGTAACTAAAGCAACCTTGTTTTCTAATCTCATGATAACGTCTTCTTTCAGTGTAGGACTTAACAGGTGAGTGATTGATTACTCACCTACCTGGCTACACTATACAGCGGACCATTTTAAATGTCAAAATATTTTAGAAAAAGGATTTAAGGCTGAAAATAACGTCGGGTAGATATGAATCTTACCGTATGGTTTAAGGGTGATTGGCCGCCTTGATCACGGTCAAAAATAAATTGATTAATAGGGAATAGTGGTTAACAGGTTGTGCTATTGTGGTTGCACCCCTATACTTAATCTATACAAGGAGGCAAGCGAACAATGAAAATATTACGACAGCTAAAGCTGGTACTGGTCCTCGCACTGGCAATCGGAGGAATTACGAGCGGGGTGACTCCTGTGGCAGCAAGTCAATCGACTAAAGCAATCGTGCTCAAGACGACTAAGGTGTCAGCAACGGCCTATCATGCAACTAAGGGGAAAATTTACCACGACACGACCCTGACTAAGGTGGCCCACAACGCTAAGAACTATCCGCGAACGACGTTATACGTCACCAAACACGCGACGATTCGCAAGGCGAACCATCAACGGGCCATTTACTACTACATAGGTAAAGGAAAAGTGAAAGGCTGGATTTGGCATGGCTATTTAAAAGCGGGGAAACCGGCTAAAAAGGGAACATCAGTCGCCAAATCAGCCGCTAAGGCGACCTTTGATGCGACTAAGATGTCCCAGAACTTTTTAGTCATTGTCAATCAGGAACGCGCGAAGTTAGGCGTGGCGCCATTGACCATGAATGACAAGCTGACTAATCTGGCCAACCAACGGGCAAAGGATAATGCTGATAGCAATACACTCTCACATACTGATGCGCAGGGGAACGCCATGTTTGAAAAGGAAGCAGATCAGTTTGGTGTTGGCGACTGGTCGACCTGGTCGGAGTGTCTCTATATGTCCGGTTACAATTCCTTAGGATTTAACTTTGGCAAGGACGCTGCCGATGGCTATTTATATGATGATGCGGATTCCGATTGGGGGCACCGTTTGAACTTGATTAGTCCGACGACTACCCAGATTGGGATTGGCTGGTACGTGAAAGCAAAGACCAGTACCGTTTACAATGCAATTGATCAGACAAACTAAATTGCTCAGAGTGGAACATAAGGCGGTTAGTTTGCGAGCATTAACGTAGTAGCAGGGATTATGCCTGATTCTGGCATAATTTTTGCTGCCGGGTTAAGCGCAACAAACTGCTTTAAGTCCCACGTTTCGGCACCCTAGTGGCGTAAATAAAAGTTGCTCCTTTCAGAATTATTGGGTTCTGAAAGAAGCAACTTTTTGAGTTATGTCCCCCACAGTAACTTCATGAAGCTAAACATTAAAATACTGAACAATTAATTGGGCAATTGTGCTAGCATGGGTTTCCAACGCAAAGTGACCAGAGTCGAGCAGGTCGACCTCAGTATTTGGGTCGTCACGTTTGAAGGCTTCCGCCCCTGGGAAGATAAATGAAGGATCGTTTTTTCCCCAAACGGCAAGGAGTTGCGGCTGATATGTTCGTAGGTAGGCTTGAAATTCCGAATAAAGTTTGATGTTATTTTGATAGTCGAAGATAAGATCTAACTGCCGTTCAGTATAACCTGGGGCATGTGTATAGGCGATGTCCAATGTATAACCGTCGGGACTGACTTGACCAGGCAATGTTCCTGTCAGATATTGGTTCTTGATGGTCGCCGGCGCAAAGGCGGTGCGATAGCTAGCACGCTTTTCAGGTGTCGGGTGATTCCAGAAGTCTTGTCGGTCGGCCCACTTTGGCCCCAGACCCTCTTGATAGATATTTCCATTTTGGCTAATGATGCCCTTAATCCAGTCTGGGTGTTGCGCAGCAATGCGAAAGCCGATAGGTGCGCCGTAGTCGAACACATAGAAGTATGCAGGAGTTAAGTTTAGTTTTGTCACGAATGCCGCCATGATTTCCGTGAGGTGGTCAAAGGTGTAGGCAAATTGACGACGGTCAGGGGCGCTGGATTGGCCGAATCCGGGGTAGTCCGGCGCAATTAGATGGAAGTGCTTTTCAAGGCGTGGCATGAGGTCACGGAACATGTGACTGGCTGAGGGAAATCCATGGAATAGAACTAGTGTGGGCAGGTCTGGTTGGCCAGCTTCACGGTAGAAAATTGATAAGTCTTGAATTTTTGTGGTGTGATAACTAATCATGATAATTCCTCCCGAATTTTTTGATTATTGGATGTTAATAACTTGGTCATTGGCGCCTTTTGGTCACCCAGCAGATCAGTGGTCGTTTGACCAAAGACCATCAGACAGTCATTGGCGGATTGGAGAAAGGCGGCACTAGTGGCTGATAGACTAATCAGTGTTGCCCGCCCCTGTGGTGTCAACGTGACCAGTTGCTTGGCGGCCAAGGTCTTGACCATCCGGGAAATGCTGGAACGCTCGTAACCAAGCCGACGACTGAGCTGTTGAATCGTTAAGGGATTGCTGTCTTCCAATGTCATCATAATATAGGCGTAAGCCGGTTTCATCCCCGTTGGCGCATAGATTTTATCAGCTAGTTGTTCGATAGAACGCATATAGCGTGCCGCGGTGAAATAGGCACAGGTCTGTGTAAAATGATGAGTCATTTGATCACCTCCATCTTTACTGTGTATATACACGATAAACCATTAAAAAAAATAAGCAAGCATCTGTTGACAAAATGTTTATGTGAGTCTATACTCACTTTATCAGGTAAGTAATTACTCACTTACCTACCGAAAAAATGTTTTGGGAGGCATTATTATGACAAATGCAGTTATTGAGCTCGATCACCTTGCGAAAAAATTTGGTGACGAGACGGTTTTAAAGGATATTAACATGAGTTTGAACAAAGGCGAAATCATTGGTCTGATTGGACCATCTGGGGCCGGTAAGTCGACCGTCATCAAAGTTGCGTTGGGGATGGAAGTTGCTAGTGGGGGCTCCGCTAAAGTCTTCGATACGGTTATGCCTAATCGACAGTTGCTAGGTCGAATCGGCTACATGGTGCAGACTGATGCCCTGTACGACACTTTGTCAGGTCGAGAAAATTTGAAATTTTATGGCATCATGAAGGGGATTTCCAAGCAAGAGATGACAAAGGAAGTTGACCATGCCGCTAAGGTCGTTGATTTAACGGGGGACTTAGACAAGCGGGTCTCCGGTTACTCTGGTGGGATGATGCGGCGGTTATCGTTGGCCATCGCCTTACTGGGAAATCCAGAACTACTCATCTTGGATGAACCCACCGTTGGGATCGATCCCGCATTGCGGCGACAGATTTGGAAAGAATTAGGTAGCATTCGGGATGAGGGTCGTAGCATCTTAATTACGACCCACGTGATGGATGAGGCCGAGTTGTGTGACCGGGTGGCGCTACTGTTGGGCGGCAAGGTTATGGCATTTGATAAACCAGCAGCGTTGGAAGCACAATACCAAGTTAATACGATTGAAGACGTATTCTTAAAGGCGGAGGGTGTTGAATAATGAGAACAATAGCAATTATGAATCGGGTTCTAAAGGAACTCTTCCGGGATAAGCGGACGTTGGCTTTGATGTTTGTTGCGCCAATTCTAGTGATGTTATTGATGAGTGTTATTTTCAACACCAATTCGACGACTAATGTGAATGTTGGAACGGTCTCCGTTACCCAGAAATTAAATAAGGAAATGGGGAACATCAAGCACGTTAATGTTAAGTCTTATGATACCAAGAGTGCTGCGAAGAAAGCGTTGAATAACGAGAAAATTGATGCCATCATTAAGAAAAATGGCAACAATTATAGTTTAACGTACGCAAACACTGACTCTAGCAAGACAGCAGCAGTTAAGTTGGCCTTCAAGAATGGACTGACTGCGACGAGTATTAGTCAATTGAAGTCAGCATTGAAGAAGAGCACAACGGGCATGGTTAAGTTGCAGGCACAGCTGCAAGCTATGCAGAAGCAACAAGCCGCTGCGAGTGCTACGACCAACTCAGCTGCCGCTGCAGCCGCCGCAAAGCAAGCTACTGCCACAAAGTCAACGTCGACTAACAATGCGACGAAGAGTACTAGTCAGAGCACACCAAAGATTACGAACCATTACGTCTATGGTGATAAGGACACGGGTTACTTTGCTAAAATGCTACCAATCTTGATGGGCTTCTTCGTCTTCTTCTTCGTCTTCCTGATTTCTGGGATGGCACTGCTAAAGGAACGGACGACGGGAACCTTGGATCGGTTGTTAGCGACGCCGGTTAAGCGATCCTCCATCGTCTTTGGTTACATGTTGAGCTATGGTATCTTAGCCGTTATTCAAACGATTGTAATTGTTTTGACGACCGTGTGGTTACTGGGAATCGAAGTGGTTGGAAATATGGCAAGCGTTGTGGTTATCAACCTGATTCTAGCCTTGGTCGCCCTCGCCTTCGGGATTCTACTCTCAACATTTGCTAACTCTGAATTCCAAATGATGCAATTTATCCCACTGGTTATCATTCCTCAAGTCTTCTTCTCCGGGATTATCCCGTTGGACTCTATGGCCAACTGGGTCAGTGATATTTCCTACATCATTCCACTGAAATACTCTGGAGATGCCGTGAACGCTATTATCATGCGGGGGTCATCGATTTTTGACGAAGGGTGGAACATTCTGGTGCTCTTAGTCTTCTTGGTAATCCTGACCTTCCTCAATATTATTGGATTGAAGCGATATCGAAAAGTTTAACCTGAAATTAAATCAGATTGTCCACGAGACCGTGTATAATGGTTATACGTTTGAAATGAGCAAAAATTAATTTAGGATAGAAAGGGTGAGTGGTGTGGAGCCAAATATCTTCAGCAATTACCGAGAATGGCTAAATCGAGAAAAAATGCCAAAGGGTAAAAAGGCGGCGTTGGTGGCCGCCATGGAGCTCTTCTCCGAAACCGGTTTTGATGGCACGTCGACTGTTCAAGTGGCTGAAAAGGCAGGCATCAGCCAGGCAACGATCTTTAAGTACTTTCACACGAAACAGGACCTCCTGTTAGCAATCGTGAAGCCGGTCATGCAACACCTCTTCCCAGCATACCGTGATGATTTTTTCCACGGCATCAGTGCATGTGAAACCTTGCCAGAAATGGTGAGCTTCATCGTCACGGACCGTTATCACTTTATCAAAGGTAATGAAGAAGCCGTTAAAATCTTGGCTACGGAAATGCTGACTAATGCAGAAATGCGGCAACTGTTTGGAAAATTAGTAGTGACTAATAACTTCAATTTTCTCGGTGAGCTCATGAATAACTTTCGGCGAACGGGCCAGTTACGCGACGATATTGATGCTGCAGGGATGATTCGTATTCTTGCTGGGCAGTTAATGGTGTATGTGGTTCAAGCAAATTTTGCCCCCGACATCGTTAAAGGTGAGGAAGAAGACCTGCAAATCATTACGGAACAAGTCGTGCGGACAATCAGTAAGTAAAAATGGTGGTGTGTCCACCTACAAATAGTTATGCCTGGAAAGCCCAGTGATTGTATAAGCTGGTTTGACGGGTATAGCTATTTTTTTGTGGAATGACCTGAGAGATACCTGATCTTGGTGACTTGCAGACAGGTCGGAAACCGTCCGTTGACTGGCGATATTCCTCGCGACAAGCGGAATCCTTGGCAGTTGGCGGGCGGCTATCGGTACTAATTTAGTGATGGCAATCCCGATTGTCGTAAGCGGAATGCGAATAATTGGGGGCTCAAATTTGAAGAGTAAATATTAATGAAATAAGTTTATTAATTAGTAAGTTATGCGGATGAATTTTTCAATTTACCTTTGCCACGACGAACTGGGGTGGTGTACACTGTTAATTAGCATCTTTAAAACGCTTTCAAGGAGGTCATCGACCGTGAAAAAATATCGTTGGCAAGCCATTTCACTGGTACTGGTCGCATTTATGTTAGGCTGTAATGAATTTATGGTGGTCGGAGTGATCTCGGATATTGCCCATTCGTTGAACGTTACGGTCGCTGCGGCGGGCTATCTCGTAACCATGTTTGCCATCGTCTATGCCATCAGTACGCCAGTGATTACGGTACTAACCAATCGGTTTGGCCGTTACCCACTGTTAATGACGCTTATGGTAATTTTTTTGATTGGCAACACGTGGAGTGGGTTTGCCAGCAATTACTGGATGTTCCTAGCATCACGGCTGATTACGGCGGCCGTGGCGGGGTCAATCGAAGCTATGATCATTGTTTTTGCCAACGATATTGCCCCGCGCCAGAAGCGGGCGATGCTGATTTCGTGGATTGCGGCCGGTTTTAGTGTGGCCTCCGTGGTGGGGGTCCCTGTGGGTGCAGCCATCAGCGCCGCAACCAGCTGGCACGTGACCTTCCATTTGATCTCGGTATTGAGCCTGATAACGTGTCTGATTTTAGGCCGGCTGTTACCGAAGAATGTGCAGCATGTTTCTGGGAGCATTAAGGATCAGCTGGTCTTGTTGACGGACCGGCGGATTTATTTGGGTGCGGTGTTGGTCTTGTTTTCGGCGGCGACGTTGTATGCGTACTACACGTATATTCGACCATTACTGACAACCCAGTTAGGTTTCGACTTAAAAACGATGACGCTGATGTTGTCATTACTGGGAGTTATGGATATTGTCGGTAACCGGTTATCCGGAACGATTGCTGGGAGAAGTGGTGTCCGCACGCTACCGTGGGCTTACTTGGCACAGATTGGATTGTTCTTGGTTATGCCGTTTGCATTGACCGCAAGATGGCCCGGTTACACAGTTTTGCTCGTGTTGATGTTGATCATCCCAATCATCAATTCGCCGATTCAGGTCCATTTCTTGGATGTGGCCGAAGCAGATTATCCACAGGCAACGGCCTTTGCTTCCTCACTCAATGCCATTTTTTATAATGTTGGCATCTCATTGGGATCGGCCACGGCTGCGGGTTCACTGACACACTTTGGCCTCAGAAACCTTGGTTGGGGCAGTCTGTTGTTTGCTGTGATCGCACTTGTCTTGACGATTCTATTGAACCGGGCGATTGCGGCGCATCGACGCGTTAAGGCGCTTGATTAGTTAAAAAAGGAGGCAATGACAATGACCAAATACCGCTGGCAGGCTAGTGCATTGGTATTAGTTGCATTTATGTTAGGTTGCAATGAATTTATGGTGGTCGGGGTAATCTCAGATATCGCCAGTTCACTACACGTTACGGTCGCTACAGCGGGGTATTTGGTGACACTGTACGCGATTGCCTATGCTGCGGGAACGCCCGTGATTACCATCTTGACCAATCGCTTTGGTCGTTACCCACTGTTGATGGTCTTGATGGTCATCTTCTTGATTGGGAATACCTGGAGTGGATTTGCTGGTAGTTACGGTACCTTTGTTATTTCACGACTGCTTTCAGCCTTGGTCGCGGGTTCGATTGAGGCAATGATTATTGTTTTTGCCAATGCAATCGCGCCGCGCAATAAGCGAGCGATGTTGATTTCCTGGCTGGCAGCCGGCTTCAGCATTGCGGCTGTCGTGGGGGTACCCGTGGGGACGGCCATCAGTACGGCTTACAGTTGGCACGCGGCATTCCACATGATTTCCATTTTGAGCCTACTGACCTGTATTGTGTTGGCGATTAGTTTGCCCCGCGGTATGAAACACGTATCCGGTGGTATTAAAGATCAACTCGTTTTACTGACAGACCGTCGCGTTTATTTGGGCGCTGTTCTGGTCTTGTTCTCGGCCGCTGCGATGTACGCCTTTTATACTTACATTCGCCCGCTATTGACGACGGGATTGGGCTTTAGTCTGCAAGCCTTGAATTGGTTACTCGTGGTCATCGGTATCATGAGTATTTTAGGCAATCGGCTGTCCGGAACCGTTGCGGAGCGTCACGGACTAAAGACGATGCCCAAATTTTACGTTGCGGACATTATCTTATTTTTGCTCATGCCATTAGCGCTGACTAACGCGTGGACCGGGTACGCGTTACTACTGGTATTGATGTTGATTATCTCGGTGGTCAACTCCCCGATTCAGGTCCACTTTCTGGACGTTGCAGAGGAAGACTATCCGACGGCCACGGCGTTTGCATCGTCACTAAATGCCATCTTCTTTAACATTGGTATCTCACTAGGGTCGGCGACAGCTGCTGTGAGTCTGAGTCACTTGGGACTGCGGCAATTAGGCTGGGGTGGGCTACTATTTGCTGGATTAGCACTCATTACAGCGGTCATTTTAAATCGGGCGATTGCTGTGCACCATGAAGAAAACGCTCTCGAAAATTAATTTCACTTTGGAGACGATTACATGAGCCTTCCCCCTGATAATTTAGGTCGAGATAGTGTACTCTGGTAAGTAGAAGACTATAGGAAATCCGGAGGAACAGAAACCGTGAACAAGTATCGTTGGCAAGCCATTGTGTTTGTGTTAGTGGCCTTTATGTTGGGCTGCAATGAATTTATCGTTGTTGGGGTCCTCTCCGACATTGCAAAGGAATATCAAATTGCGCAGGCAACCGTTGGCTATTTAGTCACGATATTTGCCACGGTGTATGCTGTTAGCACACCGTTCATTACCATTTTGACCAATCGTTTTAGTCGCTACAAGACGCTAATGACGTTAATGGTGATCTTCTTGATTGGGAATACGTTGAGTGGGTTTGCTATGAACTATGGCGTTCTGCTCCTATCGCGGATCATCACGGCGGTTGTGGCCGGGGCGATCATTTCCCTGATCATGACGTTCGCGAGTACCATCGCACCACGAGAGAAGCGGGCAGGGCTGGTTTCATGGATTTTCGCGGGATTCAGCATTGCATCGGTCTTCGGTGTGCCAATTGGGACGGCTATCAGTACGGCCTATAGTTGGCACGATGCCTTCTTCCTGATTTCAGGGGTCAGCGCAATCACCTGCGTCCTGTTAGGTTGGCTATTGCCGCGTCACGTGGAGCAGGTTCAAGGTAGCATTAAGAAGCAGTTGGTCCTGTTAAAGGATCGCCGCATTTACGTGGGCATTGCCTTGGTTCTGTTTACTGCGGCTACCATGTACGCTTACTACACTTACATTCGTCCCTTGTTGACGACTGCTTTAGGGTTCAGTACAACGAGTCTGAACTGGTTGTTATTTGTCATTGGGATTATGAGTATCATCAGCAACCGGTTATCCGGTATGCTGGCGGAACGAGATGGGTTACGCATCATGCCACGATTCTATGTCGCCGATGTCATTCTGTTAGCCCTGATGCCGCTGGCTTTGGGTAGTAAAATTAGTGGGTTGGCCGTTATTTTAATCTTGACGTTGATCGTGACAATTTTAAACTCGCCAATTCAGATTCACTTTCTGAACATTGCCGAGGCGGATTACCCGCAATCGGCTGTGTTGGCGTCATCGCTTAATTCAATCTTCTTTAACTTTGGCATTTCTCTGGGGTCAGCGACGGCTTCGGGGATGTTGGGAACGGTTGGTTTGAACCATATCAGTTGGGGTGCCGCAGTATACGCTGCCATTTCATTGGTCCTAGCCGTTATTTTGAATCGCGTCATTAAAGATCACCGGGCCAAGCAATTAGCAACGGATTAGTTCACAACTAAAACCTCCTGCGTTAAGCTGAAATTAGTAAAACGCAGGAGGTTTTTTTATGATTCCAGATGTAACGTTGAACGATGGATTTCAGATGCCAGCACTGGGCCTGGGAACGTTCCAGGTCCGTGGTGGTCAAGGCGTCAATCAAATTTTAGCAGCGATTAAAGATGGTTATCGTAGCTTAGACACGGCGACCAATTATGATAATGAGGGTGCTGTGGGTGAGGCAATTCGGCGATCAGGCATTCCACGAGCAGATTTTTTTGTGACGTCGAAACTTCCCGGCAAGTATCATCGGTATGCAGACGCTACCACGGCGATTCAGGAGTCCCTGTACCGTATGGGGCTAGACTACTTTGACCTTTTCTTGATTCACTGGCCGTTACCGAAACGGGACTTGTACGTTCAGGCTTGGCAGGCGATGGTCGATGCCAGGCAACGCGGCTTAATTCGGTCGATTGGCGTTTCTAACTTTGAACCGGAACACCTGGATCGGTTGATCAAGGAGACTGGCGTGGTACCAGCAGTCAACCAGCTTGAGGTTCACCCATACTGGGTGCAGGACCGGATGCTTAAAGAAGATACCAAACGTGGCATCATCACGGAAGCCTGGAGTCCATTGGGTCGTGGGAGCGCGGCACTAAAAGAGCCCGTCATCGTTGACTTGGCGAAAAAGTATGGCAAAAACGTCGGCCAGATTATTTTACGCTGGCACGTCCAACGTAACGTGGTGCCAATCCCCAAGGCCAGCAATCTGGTTCATCAGCGAACAAATTTAGACTTATTCGACTTTAAGTTGACACCAGACGAGATTCAGGCCATCAATGACTTAAGTCAACCGGACGGCCGAATCGACGGCCAGGATCCAAATGAGTATGAGGAATTTGATTGAATTTGAAAGGATAACGGGTCGTACTCAGAAGATGGGCTAGGGGTTACGCGTGACTAAAGATTGAAAGTTCCAAAACACCACTGATGCTTGTTGGTACAACGATCCTGATCCTAAAATTAGGCGATTTAGGCCAGTCATCACCTTACCGATCGGCAGATATGGGTTGGAATGGGGCGAACACAACTAGAAGCTTCGAAAATATCGAGCTGCCAAGCTTGGGTTTCAACCTGCAGCTCGTGATATTAGAATCGATTAAAAGAGAGACACTGTCCGGTTGGGGATGGTGTTTTTTTATGGACTGGGAAGTATCAGTGGTGAGCAGTAATTGGGGACGGCGTGCAGAAAGACAACCAGTTATTAAAAAGATCAATGACTAAATAATAATCCCAGAACACTGGCGCAACGGATTTTTGAGCTATCGCCAATAAAAGGGCGGTGTGAGGCGTAATGACTGGGATAGTCCTTTAGTCTGTTATTTAATTTTCATCGTTAAAATATAATAAAAATTATAACACGTTTAACTATCATCACCAGCAACCATCTGATATACTAAACGTGCAAAATGAAATTAACATCATTAACTATATTTGCAGAATTAAGCAGCTTGTTGGCGTAACAATTTGAGAATTGAAGGGGATCTGGGGATGTTTCAACGTAGACGACGAACCTGGCAGCAGCGATTCTGGAAATCGGGGATTCCGATGACGTTATTAGGGATGAGCCTTGGTGGTTACTGGGACATGTTAACCCAACCGCCTATGGCGCAGGCCAAGGCGCGGGCAGCGGTTCAGCACCGGACACAACGGGCAAATGGGTTCTTTGCACAGACATATCAAGGAAAAAATGGAACCTGTAAATGGCAGATCGACGGCTATGGGGTTTTGCATATCCATGCGGGAACACTCGAACCGACCGGTGGAAGCTGGTCAAAGTGGGGCGAATTTAAAGAAAAAATTCATAGTATCTCTATTGAGGGACCTGTCAAATTACCATCAAGTGCGGGATATACATTTGGTGATTTAGGAGATATTGGGGAAATAAAGGGCTTAGAAAATATAGATACTAGTCAAGTTAGGTCAATGCAGGGCCTTTTTACAGGTGACCGAATTACTGGCACATTGGATTTGAATAGTTGGGATACGTCGCACCTCTCGATGGTTATGGATTTGTTTGCTGGAGCACAGGTAGATCAGATCAAGATGAATCGCTGGGATATGAGACACGTCTCACGGACGACGAACATGTTTAGCGGTCTGCAGACGGATAGCTTAGATTTAAGTGGTTGGACACTAGCGCAGGCGACCGACTTATCCGAAATGTTTTCCGGGTCGTCGATGAGGCGCTTAAATGTTTCTGGTTGGCAAACACCACAACTAAACTATGCAAAAAATACGTTTCAAGGAATGGAAAACTTAAAATCGTTGGACCTGTCTTCATTTGATTTAACCCACATCAAAACAGACTACCATGGATATTCAGGCATGCTGAATGGTTTAGGCGAGTTGCACGAATTAAAGCTCGGACCTAAATCAGTGCTGCATGATTCGCAGAAATTGCAGTCGGCGGGCCTCAGCATGACCAGTGGAAATAGGTTGTATACCGGATTTTGGCAAAATGTTGGGAAGGGGACAGTCAAAGATCCCGTAGGCAAACAGGTCTGGACGGCGGATCAATTAATGCTGCAATACGATGGTTCGCAGCCGGAGACTTATGTTTGGCAACCAAGAATGGGGTCCGTGTTGGTCCACTATTTAGACGAAGATGGTAAAGCAATTCAGCAGGATCAGACCATTACGGGTCGTGTGACAACGGCGTACCAGCTTCCAGAGCTAGATGCCCACAAATATCAGTTACTGCAACGGTCAGACGATGGATTAGGAAACTTTGAGAGTGATCCAAGTGAGGTGACGATGACCTACCGTAAGCGCTTGGGTCAAGTAGTCGCATATTACCTTAATGGGTCAACGGGAAAACTACTGGATAGCACGACGACACGGGGACTTTTAGGTGATTCCTATGTGTTGGCTGAAAAGCAGTATCCGCATTTACACTTAGTAGCCGAGCCTAAGCTGCAGACTGGCAGCTATCAAGAGACTGAACGTGCGGTATTCTTCGTGTATCAGCCAGAGCAAGAAGAATTGAAGCCGGAGTTGCCGAAGCCAGAGTTGCCGAAGCCAGAAGTACCGAAGCCAGAAGTACCGAAGCCAGAAGTACCGAAGCCAGTATCACCAAAGCCGGAGTTGCCGAAGCCGGTGTCACCGAAACCAGAAGCACCGAAACCGGAGCAGCCCAAGCCCAGCCAACCAGCGCCGGTAGTCCCCAAACCAACGGCCCCCAAGCCAACCGTTCCAGGTACGCCAATTCTGCCTGTGACGCCAGAAACACCGGGGATTATGCCGATACGACCGGTGTTGCCCATTGTGCACCCGCATATTAGTACGCCAAAGTTGACAGTCACTGATTTACGGCGATTGACTGCTCGAAACTACACGACTTATGTGGGGGATGATGCGCCAACGTTGCGCGACTTTCAAGCAGTCGCGACAAACCGACAGGGCCAATCAGAGGTGGTCTACTTAGATTTGAGTCAGGTAAATTTGAGAGCCGTTGGGAGTTACCCGGTTACCCTAACAACTGGTGATGGTCAACGGCTCGTCGTGCAACTGGTTGTTACTGACCGGCAAGTGACCAGATCGATTTCAGGGGGCGCTAATGACCTTGTGACAGGTAGTGGTGATGGCGATGCTATTGATGAAGGAACAGTTGATGAGCAATCAGCAGTATCAGCAGATGGTAAGGGAAAAAAGAGGCAGCGTGCGACTCCCCAAACGACTAGTCAAGGTCATACGGATGATACCGTACAGCCGACGAATAAAGTACTCCCTGCAACGGGATCAGCTGAAAATTGGTTGGCCCGAATCATTGGGGTGAGCTTAGGGAGCTTGATTGTTATTTTATGGCGTCGCCGAAAATAAGCAAAAAGTGAACGGAACCAAAGGCTACAATTGGGCAACGTTGCTTAACTTTAGTCACACGTTTCGGTCATATAAACTTGAATAACAAAAGAGCCTGAGATATTTTTCCCAGGCTCTTTATTATTAATGGACAGATTGCATTTTAGCCTGCTTGATCAGTTGGTTTAGAATAGTTACAGCTTGCTGTTGCGCTACCTTTTGAACGGACTTCTCAGTTTTTTGCTTGATCTGAGCCAGTTCCTTAGCTGTTAAGCTTGGATTGGCAGCAGCTTCCTTTTTGACCGTGGTCGTTACAGTTTGCGTCAGGGTCGTCTTGGCAGCTGCTTCCCGTTTCTTAACGGCGCTGCTCAGCCATTTCGCCTGGTGCGTGCTTAGTGTGACCCATGAGTTAGGCAACACAAAGGTATTTTGATGTCCAACTAACTCGTGATGTGTCCCGGTCCAAGAAAATAACCAGCGCCAGAACCCACTATTATAGCGCCAGGTCGTCGTTTTTGTGATTAATTTGGCTTGGTGTACGTGACGGTAGTGGACGCTGTTCGTCGTTTTTAGGCTAGCGGTAGTGTGACGTTGTTGCTTTTGAGTTGCTTTGCGGTAGACGTAAACTTTTTCTGTATTTGATTTTCGAACTGGCTGATAGATTAACACGTTCAATTGCTTGTCGGGCGAAATGGATGCGATGCTTGTTGTCGCCGTTTCGGTGTGATGGTGCATCCCCCAATGCCAATTATCATTACCGATCATCAGCGTGGCGCTGGCGACCAGAATGATGAGGCCTAGCCCACCGATCGTGAGTCGTTGTCCTTTGGTGGGCATGAGCAGAAAACCGCCGACAAAGATGATGATGCCTAGAAATAATGCGATGAGAATCATGCTGTCACCTCCCGACGATGATCCTTAATGAAGATTGCGAAAATCAAATCGATAATGCCAAATGCCGTCGCAACCAAGAATGCTGCGTGAAAGCCAGACATTGCTGCCGCGTAACTTTGGTTTTGGTAGGCTAATGGCGCACTGGCCAATAGGCTATGTGCCGGTGTGTGGTTAGACATGACATTTGCCAGCACACTCCCCAAAATCGCTGTTCCCATGGAGGTCGTGACCTGACGCATGGTACTATTGACGGCCGTTCCGTGACTCAGCTGCAGTCCCTTGAGATCAATCGAACTAGCTGCCGTAATCGGCATGGTGACCAGGGCAACCCCAATCATGAGGACGGTGTATTCACAGATGATGTAACTATAAGGTGTGTTCCGTGTTAGCAGGGCAAATGGCAACGTGCCGAGTGTCAGGAGAAAGGTCCCAATCAAGGCCAAACGGCGGCCACCCATGCGGTCGTACAGGTTACCACTGATGAGGCTGACAACACCATAGACTAAGGCGCCAGGCAGAATCATTAATCCAGAGTGAAAGGGACTGAGACCACGAACCTGTTGGAGATACATGGGTAAGACGACTTGAATCCCAATCATGGCGGTGTTGGAGAGCGCTGTGACGAACGACGCAATAGTAAATGACGGAATCTTCAAGAGGCGGACGTTAAGAAATGGATCGGCCTGGGGCCACTCATGGCGAGCGAAGAGGCCAATGAAGATGAGACCGACCACGATGCCAATGATAACGCTGGTAGAGCCCCAACCATTTTCGCCAACCTCGGAAAAGCCGTAGAGCAGGCTACCGAAGCCAATGGTCGATAGAATAATGGCCAGCGTATCGATCGGTGATTTTTTAACTGGAATGACTGGTCGCACGAAGGCCAGAGATAAGATCAAAACCAAAACAACCGGAGGAATCATGACGCCGAACAGGTCGCGCCAAGTGGCGTTGTCGAGAATCCAGCCGGAAACGGTCGGTCCTAAGGCTGGCGCAAGACCAATGACGATACCGCCGAGGCCCATCATCGATCCGCGTTTATCAGCGGGAAAAGTAACTAGTAATACGGTCTGAATCGTGGGAAACGTGATACCGACCCCGATGGCTTGGACCAGTCGACCTAAGAAAATCATACCAAAGCCAGTTGCCGTGTAGCTGATGACCAACCCAACCAGGAAAAAGCTGAGCGCGGCCAGGTAGATGGTTCGCAGACTGAAGTTGTTGACCAACCAGGCACTGATTGGAATCATGATTCCCATGACTAGCAGAAAGCCGGTCGTTAACCACTGAACGGTGGCACTGGAAATTGCGAAGCGCGTCATTAACGTGGGATAGGCTGTGACTAGCATGTTGGTGGTCAGCGCCGTACAGAATGTGCCGCACATTAGGGTGACCATTAACCAGACACGGTTGAATGGTCGTCCGTTTGTATCTTTCATTAGAAATTGCCCTCTTTATCTCGGCGATAAACTATCGCTAAATTTAAAAATGATTATAGACTGTTTTAAGAAGAAAATAAACTGTTATTATCAGTTTATTTTAAATTTTAGACAGGGTATAATGGCGAAAAGGGCTTTGGAAGGGGCAACAGTATGGTTAAACGGCGGACATTAACACAGGGAAAGGTAATTGAACAAGCAAACCAACTTATTGCGGAAAATGGTATCGATAAACTGACGATTAGGTCGCTGGCCGATGCGTTGGATGTGCGACCACAATCTATTTATAATTATGTTGATAGTTTGAACGATTTGCTAGATCAAGTTGGGGTCGCTTTCGTTCACGAGATTGAACAGCGATTGATGCGGCATTTGATGGGTGTGTCTGGGAAGGAAGCGCTCATGGTGTTTGCTCGCGAATTTCGTCAGGGCTGCCACGAACAACAACACTTGGCCCCGCTTTTGCTAAATCCCAACGACCTGCAGCAGCTTCAACAGACCCATTTGGCATTGGTCACACTGTACCACCAGATGTTCGCTAGCCTCCATTTGGCAGAGGACGAGTCGTCTGGCTTAGTGGAATCGACACTGTACCGGTCCGCGTTATTTGGTTTTATCATGCAGGAAATGGGTGGCTTTCTACAATTGCCCGCCCAGCAGGTCGATGACCGGTTTGAACAGACCATGCAATTGGCGATTGACCAGTTTTCGGCGATTGATTAACTTTTTACTGAAAATTGAAAGCCAAAATGTTTGCGTTACTCTTGCGACAGTAAGAATTATCACGGCTAAATTAGTGAAAACAGCCGCACTCTGGCTGCCAGGGATGCCGCTTGCTGTGGGAATGCTTCCAGCCAAAGAACGGGCTTCCAGCTCGCCTGAGAGCCGCCAAAATCAGGTGTCTCCCAGGCTTTTTGGTGTAGATGTCATTGAAAATAAAGAAAATTTCCGTTTTTCCTTGCCTTAGAGTGCACTTTAAGGTGTTTACTAAGACTTGTAAGCAATTGAGGGAGGTCATCGTGATGACGAAACAGTATCGCATTGGCGAGTTTGCCAAACTTGTGGGGCTTTCGACCTACACACTCCGATATTATGAAGATCAAGGACTAATCGTTGCCCACCGGGATGACAACGATGTTCGCTATTACCTGGAAGAGGATATTCGTTGGGTCGGGTTTATTCTTCATTTAAAGGGAACTGGCATGCGACTGAACGATCTGAAACGCTACGTCCGATTGCGGGCGCAGGGCGACGCGACGATTGAAGAACGTCGTGACATGCTGCAAAAAGTTAAAGCCGATGCCGAAGCCGACATTGCCGAATTACAGATGCATTTGGAAGTTTTGAGCCACAAAATCGATTGGTACGACGGCAAAGTTGATCAGACGATTGCGGATACTGAGAGCTTTCAAGATTACCTACAACAATTCAATGAGCAAGGAGCGGATAAAAATGGTCAAGAATGAAGACGTTAAGAATGGTGTTATTTTCCCAGCAGGTGATAAAAACGAGGCGTATCAAAAATTCTTCGTCGGCCAAAGTTATTTAAACGGTTTAGTTAATGATCCCGATGTGAACGTGGGTGTCGGCAACGTGACCTTTGAACCAGGTTGCCGGAATAATTGGCACATTCATCACGATGGGTTCCAAATTTTATTGGTCACTGGTGGTGAAGGTTGGTACCAAGAAGCAGGCCAACCCGCTCGTCATTTGGTTCCTGGTGACGTGGTCGTTACCAAGGACGGCGTTAAGCACTGGCACGGTGCAACCAAAGATAGTTGGTTCAGCCACATTGCGATTACCGCGGGAACGCCAGAATGGCTGGAACCAGTCGATGATGCAACTTACAACGCACTCTAGGAGGCTATGAATATGGCAAAGAAACAAACGGCTGGCCGCGACAACTTGGGCGATTTTGCCCCTAAATTTGCGGAATTAAACGATGATGTTTTATTCGGTCAAGTATGGTCACGAGAAGACAAATTATCTGCGCACCAACGGAGTCTGATTACCATTTCTGCATTGATTTCTGCCGGTAACTTTGAACAGCTACCCGCTCATTTGAAGATTGGTAAGGGCAATGGAATTACGAAGGATGAAATCGCCGAAGTCATCACTCACCTGTCCTTCTACGTGGGTTGGCCAAAGGCTTGGTCTGCATTCAATATTGCTAAGGAAATCTTTACGGATTAATGATTAATAAAAAAGCGGTGGTGCTGAAGTGGGCGCTGCCGTTTTTTGTTCCAAAATTAGACTGGCACTGACTTCACTTAAATCTGACAAGTAAATAATCCAAGTCCGAGATTAGTCGCTTGTCAGTCTTAATGTTCGTCAGCTATTCGCCCTGGGCACACTCTTTTTTTGAATTCTGTCCCTCGTCGATAGAAAGTCGCGGGACTATAATGAATGTAATGAGCTGGTTAGCGTTAGTGCCAGCGTTATAGAACGAAAGGGAGTTGTGGACAGATGAAATTACATAGGGTCATCATCGGGTTGGCCGGTGTGGTGCTCGTTAGTGGTTTAGTGTTGGGGATAAATAACTTAACGACTAAGCCAACGACGGCGGAGGCCGCCTCGGCGACGACACTTTACAAGCAATGGCAGAAGGTCTACGTTGGCGGTAAGACCCAGAAGTATGTCAAGAGCAACAATGGTCAGGGCGCAACGACGGCATTGTCTGAAGGTCAAGGGTATGGCATGCTAGCGACGGTGTTGGCTGCTAAAAAGGGCGTGAAGAACACACATACCACTTTTAACCAAATGTATCAGTATTATCGCGCACACCGGGTCTCCAGTCAGGTGCCACTGATGTCGTGGCAGCAGACTAAACGTTCGGGCAAGATGACTAGTGTGGGCTCCCAGAAGAATAGCGCGACGGATGGCGATTTGGACATTGCATACGCCTTGATTTTGGCGGATAAGCAGTGGGGCAGTAAGAAAACCAACTATCGTCAAGCTGCAAAGAGTCTGATAGCGGCCATTGAGAGTAAGGAAATCAACAAGACCACGTACCTGCCAACCATGGGAAACTGGGCGACGTCGAGCTATGATGTCAGCAAGCTACGGACGGCAGATCTGATGACGGGATACTTTAAGACGTTTGCCAAGTATACGAAGGATAGTACCTGGATCAAGGTTGCCCAGCGCAGTCAAATTGCCGTGAAGAAGTTGAGTGCACGACATAAGACGGGGTTGTTCCCCGATTTCATTTTGGTTACCGGGAGTAGTTTGAAATTGAAATCGGTAACGCCCTACAGCATCGAATCTGGAACCGATAATCAAGTCGGTTACAACGCTTGCCGGGTACCTTGGCGATTAGGACAGACTTATAAGATCAGTAAGGACGCCACGACCAAGAATGCGCTGAAGAAGCAGTTAACTTTCTTTAACAAGAAAAAGAAGATTACGGCGGTTTACACATTGGGTGGAAAGGCCGTTAACAATTATGTCAACACGGCCTTTACGGCACCAGTTAATTATGGCGCCAAGGTTTTAAAGCAGACGACACTACAGAAAGAAACGGCTAAGCAATTGCCAAGTAGCATTGAAAAGCAGAATTATTTCTCCGCAACGCTACAGGTGGTTACGGCGTTATCGTAGGGGAGTTGTCTATAGAGAGTGTGGGCAGACAGTTAGTTTGCAAGCATCACGTGATAGCAGGAACCATGCTTGATTCTGGCATGGCTTTTGCTATCGGGTTAAGCACAACAAACTGCCGTATGGCGCATGCTTCGACACTATAGTGGTATAAATAAAAGTTGCTTCTTTCAGAATCGTTAGATTCTGAAAGAAGCAACTTTTTGAGTGATGTAGTATGTTTTGATCGCAATTTTTTTAAAGTGAAAATAAGAGCTGCAAGTTAAAACCAGTAATCACGGCAGTCAGTGCATAGCCTAGAACCGTGACCCACCAACGATTAACGTGTTCTCCCATGAGGCGCGACTGACTAGTTAGGGCGACCATCGGGAATAGCGTGAAGGGCAAAGCAATACTCAAAACGACCTGAGCGTAGACAATTAGGTGCTCAAACGTCCGATCATTAAAGCCGACAACGAAGCCGATAATCACAATTGGAATGAGTGTTACAAACCGTGTCAGTAACCGTCGTTGCCATAGGGGGAGGCGTAAATTAATGTAGCCTTCCATCACGATTTGGCCGGATAGGGTGCTGGTGATGGAGGAAATCAGACCAGTGATGAGCAGAGCAAAGGCAAAGAGCCAACTCATGATGGGGCTGGCGAGATTGCCGACGATGGCGCTACTTTTCAGTCCTTCATAGACGGTCTGGAGACTGGTGAGCTGACCAGTCTTGCCGAAGAAAAGGGTACCACCAAGAATCAACAATAGGGCGTTGACGATGAGCGCAGCGGCTAAATGAACGTTGGAGTCCCATTTTGCAAATCGTAGTGCTTCGTTGACCTGAGCGGGATTGTTGTGATCGTAACGACGACTTTGGGCTAACGATGAATGGAGATAGAGATTGTGGGGCATGATGGTGGCCCCAATGATCCCAACGCTGAGAATCAGTTTGGCATGATTTGTCAGGAGACTCGTGGTCGGGATAACGCCCCGCAGAATCGCGGGCAACGCCGGACGAGCACGGACGACTTCAATGGCAAAGATAATCCCCACGATGAGAATGGCGCTTAAAACAATGAATTCGACACGACGAATCCCAAATCGTAAGAATAGCAATACGATCAAAACGTCGGCGACGGTTAGGAGAATGCCATAGAGTAGGGGGAGATCAATCAGTAATTTTAAAGCAATGGCTGTGCCAACCACCCCCGTGAGATCCGTAGCCATCATGGCGACTTCATTTAATAACCACAGAGTGATTCGAACTGGTAGTGGCACTTGAATTGCGATGGCTTGGGCAAGGTCCTGACGAGCAACGACGCCAAGCTTAATGGCTAAGGACTGCATAAACATGGCAACGAGGATGGCAATGACTAACACCGCTAGAAGCTGATAACGATATTGACTACCACCGGCTAGTGATGTCAGCCAGTTGCCGGGATCCATATAACCGACGGCAACAAGGGCACCGGGACCACTGTAGGCCAGAAATTTTTGAAAAAAGGAAGCTTCGTAAACGCTGGGGACGTTGACACTCTCGTTGACTTCATCCAAACTCTTATGACGCTGAGGTTCAGGCATGGTCGTCACCGCCCTGTGCCAGTTGTTTTTGGGCCAGAGCAGCTAGAAAGTGACCAAAACGGGGATCGTCATTCATGGGTGGGACCATTTGGAAACGGTCACCACCGCTAGCTTCAAACGTCTGGTAATTTTGAACGTAATCTTCTTCGAGCGTCTCCAGACAGTCAGCGACAAAGGAAGGCGTGGCAATGAGGACGTTCCGTTTACCCAGTTCGACCAGCTGCATCAACGTATTCTTGAGGTAGGGTTTCTGCCAGGGCATGGGACCAAATTTGGACTGGAAAACGGTCTGGACCTTGTCCTTAGGCAGGTCGGGTAAACGGTCTAAAACACCCTGGGTTGTCGCATGACATTCCGTTGGGTAGGGGTCGCCGTGTTTGACCATAGCTGTTGGAATGCTGTGGTAGCTGAACAGGACAGCGTCATAGTCGGCCTCCTGATAGGCTTGTCGAACTTGTGATGCCAAGATATCGAGGTAGGCGGGTTCCTGATAAAAGTGCCGCACGATGCTGAGTGGTGCGCCGGTTGCCTGGGCCTGACGAATGATGCCGCCGTGAGTACTCTGCGTGTATTGGGGAAAGAGTGGCAACAAAACAATACGGTCACAGGACTCTCGCATGGTCGTCAACGTCTGATCAATGGCGGGTTCGCCGTAGGTCATTGCATATTGGACGTTCCAATTGGGGAGTAACGCGCGAACCTGTTCACACAGCTTACGGGTGTAGACGATGAGCGGTGAGCCGTCCTTTGTCCAGATGTGTTGATAGAAGGTGGCTGAACGCCAAGAACGCAGCGGTAAAATCATTCCACGTAAAATGGGTTGCCAAATGGCTGCTGGCATTTCAATCACACTGGGATCGCTTAAAAACGTTTTCAAATAGGTCCGCACATCAGCGGTCTGTGGCGACGCAGGGGACCCTAAGTTAACTAACAATAAGCCAGATTGCATGAACGTATCCTCCCGAATTGACTGGCAGTGTGCGCCGGGATAGTCAGTATCTGAAACAATGCTGGCTGGGCAAGCAGCTGCCAAAAGTAATAACTTTATGATAGCATAATTTGTGCCATATTAGCCGTAGGGGAAAGCCCGGAATTGAAAATTCGATTACAAAAAAGGACCCAAGACAGTCGTCTCAGGTCCCGATTAAAGTTGTGTTTAGTAAGTTGAAACGTAGGCTTGGTTAGCAGTGACGTAGTTCCCATTGCTTAACTGGAACCGGTAGGCACCCTTACTATTCTTAGCAACGCCAGTAACGGCAAGCTTTGTGCCAGTCTTAACCTTACTCGTCCGTTTGCTCTTGGTAAAGTTGGTGGACGTGTATTGGTAGACGGTCTTCTTGGCTTGAATGCCGTTCACACCAGTTGCTGTAGTGTAGTAGCTGGCAGCGGGAGTGGCAGAATTCGAACTCGAGCTGGAGAACCAACTATTAACAACGGAGCTATTCAAGACTTTGTTCAAGTCAACGTTGCCACTGATACCGGAAACGCGACCCTTGCTGCTGTATTGCCATAAATCGACAGAAGTCCCAGAAACACTAGGCTTCGTGGAGCTGTACTTGGCAATCCAAGTACCATCGAACTTCGAGAAGTCGAGCTTATTGGAGTTGGCGTACCATTCGCCAGAGTACATCACTAACGGCTTGTCGGTTAAGCTGCGCATGGTCTTCAACCAAGCGTTAACGTAAGTTTGTTCACTACTCTTGGCACCTGGCATCCGTTTTTCTTCATCCAATGCGAAGAACTTAGTATGTGAGTTGCTCCGCTTGTAGAAATCCTTAGCTTCCTGTTGGGCATCTTTAACGCTTGTAAATTCAGCGAACATGTATTGGCCAAATGGTACACCATTTTTGTAAGCACCATTTGCGTTGACATTGCTCTTCGTATCAACGATGTAACCAGGGTCACCAATACTCCCGTGTTGCACACGGATGATTGCGTACTTCAAGTCCTTAGACGCCTTGCTCCAATTAATATTTCCTTGATATTGCGAAATGTCCGCAACTTTAGTCCCCGCAGCACTAGCGGTCGTTGCGTTCAACCCCACGCCAACAGCCAAAGCCGCAGCGAAAACAGCTAATCCAGCACCCAGTTTGTGTAACGTCTTATGCATAGAATATATCCTCCTCAGTCTTTACGTCCATTGTACACGGTCTGGTCGAATGGGAGGTTACTGCTGGTTTACATTAAGTTACAGTTCGATTGCAAAAAAAATCGGTTAGCGTCAAAAAGGGCTGCTGTAATAGCGATTGATGATGATTGATGATCGACTTGGTTTAGAGCACTCATAATAGCTGATTGGATGCGTCTATTAAACGGTGGCCGAACTAATAGTCGTAGAAAACAAAAAATTGTCCTTTAAAAAATAAAGGACAACTTTTTACGGAGATAGCTAGTGTACGGCTGTATAAATTTTTAGAGCCAATTTGGCACGATTTTTGTCGGTTGTTTTGACTGGGTTATACTTGGAAAGACCAGCAGAAACTTGCTTGTAGCTATAAACGTTGCTGCTGCCACTCTCAAAGTACATCAGATCTTTCTTATTGGGCGAATGGTTCAGCCCCATCACGTGACCGAATTCATGGGCGATAGTACTAGCGTATTCGTACATTCGCCCCTCACTGGCCAACGACGTCTTGACCTTAGTCACGTCCTTTTTCAGCTGATTGTAAGCTGGAAGGGATGTTTCAACGTTGCCAGCTTCCTGATTGAAGAGACTCTGATAATTTTTATCACTGGTCGAAATTCCCTTAGCAGCTAGATTAGCCTTAGCCTTGGCTTCAATCGTGTTAGAGTACGTCGTATAGAAGGAATCATTCAGTTGATTGGTCATGGCAATGCCGATGTTTTGGGTTTCAGCTTGATAGTAAGACCAACGAACTTGGAGTTGCTTCTTAGCCGGCGTCCACCAGGCGTCACTTTGATCACTTTTAGTGGCTTTCGCCTTAGATACAGAGAAGGTCAAGGTATGGTTTTTCTTGGAACCCTGGGTGAACTGTTTTGTCCCGAGTTTTTTGTTCCAATAAGCCATGGCAAGTTTAACACTTTGCTTGAGTTGTTTATCGCTGGTCTTTACGTAGACCACGGCTTTACCGTTCTTCTTCAGTCCTGTTTGGGCATCAAACGCCAGCTTGTATTTCTTGCCTAAAGTCTTGGCATTTTTCTGGTAGTAGCTTTTGCTCTTCTTTAACGTAGCAGCCGAAGGATTGACACTGGCCGCTTGAGCGGTGACGGTACTCGTCGCGACGGCCGGCACTAGTAACACAGTGGTAGCAGCTAGTGTGAGAAGTGACCGAGCCTTTAAATGGTTTAATCCGCGCATGATGTGAACCTCCCTCAATTCCCCAAAACATTAACATTTACAATAGCATAGGCTTTTCACTGATTGGGGTCAAGTGATAAAATTCGATAGAAAAATAAGGTATCAGTCCGTAAGCTTCGGTAGTGGCAACGCTTTCTATGAAATAATAAATAGAACGTTTGTTTGGGCAATGCAAGAGAATCTGGTATAGTAACTACAGAGACAAAAATGGGGGTAACAAAAATGGTTAAACGGTGTGATTGGGCGACATCTTCTCCGACAATGCAGCAATATCACGATGAAGAATGGGGTCGTCCTGAGTATGATCGACGAAAGTTATTTGAATTGCTCTGCTTAGAGACCTACCAGGCTGGTTTGAGTTGGCAAACAGTACTGAATAAGCGGGCTGCATTCACGAAAGACTTCTATGGATTTGACCTGCAACAAGTAGCGGCTATGACACCTGCCGATGTGGAATGGTTGCTGCAAGATGCTGAAATTATTCGTAACCGGCGTAAGCTAGAGGCCACAATCAATAATGCCCAGGTCATTTTAGATTGGCCGGAAGGAAACTTCGACACCTGGCTCTGGCACTTCGTTGGTGGTCAACCCATTCGACATCACTTTACGCGGACTAGTGAGCTGCCCGGGACGACCGATTTGGCCCAGCACATTTCTCGAGAAATGAAGAAACGGGGATTGAAGTTTGTGGGACCCACAACTGTCTACTCGTTCTTACAAGCTGCGGGGTTAGTCAACGACCACCTGGTAGACTGTGATTGGGCACCGGAAACTCAGATAAAGAAGGGATAAAAAATGCGCTTTTTACATACTGCTGATTGGCATATTGGTAAAAAACTTCATGGCTATGATCTGCTGGAAGAACAGCGCGACGCGTATGAGCAGATCAAGGCGATTGCACAGGATGAACATGTTGATGCAGTCGTGATTGCCGGGGACCTCTATGACCGGGCACTTCCCAGCGAGGCTGCCGTGACTGCGTTGGATGACATGCTAGTTGATTTGAACCGCAAGCAAAAATTCCCTTTGCTTGCGATTAGTGGTAATCATGACTCTGCTGTGCGTTTAGGCTACGGACAAGAGTGGTTTGCCAGCACAAATTTTTATTTGCGGACGAGTTTTGCGGATAGTTTGCAGCCAATCGTGATGGGAGATACGCAGTTTTTCCTCTTGCCCTATTTTGAACCGATTGCCGCACGACAATATTTTCAAGACGACAGTATTCGGACGGTCAATGAAGCGATGGTACGATTAGTCGCGGCCATGCAGGCATTATTTGATCCGTCTAAAAAGCATGTATTGGTTGCCCATTTCTTTGCGGCTGGGAGTCAGCATTCGGAGTCGGAAACGCAGGTGCAGGTTGGGGGACTAAATGCCGTGCCGGTAGACCTATTGGCCCCTTTTGATTATGTTGCGTTAGGCCATTTACACCGCAAAGAGGCCTTACAAAATGAGCCAAAGATTAAGTATAGTGGGTCGCCCCTAAAATTTTCGACCAGCGAGGCAGAGGATACCAAAGGGGTCTGGATTGTAGATACGGATACAGCTCCCGTTACGGTAACATTTAAACCGCTTAAACCACTACATGATCTGGTTGTATTGACTGATAGCTTTGATCATCTCATGGACTTTGACCATCCCTATCCGGTGACGCCAGACGATTTTGTAGCAGTAGAGTTGACGGACACCACACCGATCAGTAACGTCATGCAGCGTTTAAAGACCCGGTTTCCAAAGGTCGTGGAACTTCAACGGGTCAATCAGCTTGAGGTGACTCAGTCAACATTAGATGTCAAACAGGTTCAGCAAGACCCCTTAACGTTGATGACGGATTTCTTTGAACAAGCGACCCAACACAAACTGACGGCACAGCAACAAGAGTGGGCGCAAAGTACGCTCCAAGCGGCCTTAAAGGAGGATGACGCGCAATGAGTCCGTTAACTTTACACATGGAATATTTTGGCCCTTACCGTGATGAAACGGTCGACTTCAATCGCTTTTCGGCGACACCACTATTTTTGATCAGTGGCAAGACCGGGAGCGGGAAGACGACGATCTTTGATGGCATGTGCTACGCCTTGTTTGATCAAACGTCGGGTGGTGATCGAACCGCGCAGGCGATGCGGTCGGACTTCGCAACGTCAGCGGACCAGACCCGGGTCAGCTTTACCTTTACGCATCGAGAGCGGCGCTACGAAATTATTCGCGAGCCAGAACAACTGTTGGATAAGAAGCGCGGAACTGGTCAGAGAATTGTCCCAGCCAGTGTGACACTGACGGTTTTTGAAGGCGATCAAGAAATTACACAGCTGACGAAGGTGAAACGGGTCAAGGATTATCTGCAAGATCTGTTGCAGATGGATGGTCGTCAATTTGCCCAGATTGTTCTTTTACCGCAAGGCCAGTTTCGACGGTTTCTGGTGGCACCAAGTGAAGATAAGGCGGCAGTACTGGAACAACTGTTTAACACCGAAGTTTTTGCACGGTGGGCGGCACGATTGAAGTCAAAACTAAGAGAAAATGAAAATGCTAATCGAGAAACGGCAGCGACCTTAGACCGGTTGCAAAATGAATTACAGTGGACCGCGGAAAATGCAGACCAAGCCAAAACCTTGCTTGCCAATCACCAAACAACGAATCTATTAGCACTAATGGCAGTGCAACAAACGGCCATTCAAAGTGCAAATGAGCAGGTCGGGGTGCAACTTGCGACAGCTAAGACGCAAGTAGCGCAATTGATACGTCAGGATACGAGTGAAGAACAATTGGTTCATGATCAGCAACAGCTGGTCCAACAGCAAGCACACCATGACCAATTGGCTAAGCAGCAGGCCGACATGGCCGGACTCGAACAGGTAATTTCTGAATTGGAATGGGTCCAAGAACTGCAACCTAAGTGGCAGGCACGGCAGACAGCGACGATAATGGTCCAACAACGCCAACAAGATCAAGACCAAGCAATTTCGGCGGTTACACAAGCTGATAAGGTCCATCAAATAGCGGTTGATCAGCAAAAACAGCTCGCTCCCATACAGCAGAAAATTGATCAAGAAAAAGATCAGCTGGCCCAGCAGGTAGCGATTCGACCGGTTTATGAGCAGCTGAATCAATTAAGTAAGCAACTGGTGACCGCTCAGCAGACTGTTCGGCAACGCACGACTGACTTTAGTCAGGCCAAACACGAGGTGGACGTTAATCAAGTCGCCCAAGCTGACCAGCAGAAGATTTTAGCAACCCAGACGACAGTGTATGCAACTCAGCAAAAATTGACACAACGTGCAGGCGACTTGCGGGATTGGCATCATCAATTGGCAGACTTACAAACGATTGAACAACAAACTGTCAGGCTAACCCAGCAGGTGACCACGCAAACCGATAAGGTGACGGTGGCTCAAGCGATGGCACAGCAACAACGGTTGGCGGCGGAGGAGACAAACCAACAATTCTTAAAGAGTCAAATTGCCAGACTTAGTTCGCAGTTAAAACCCGGGACGCCGTGTCCGGTTTGTGGTGCCACGGATCATCCGCAACCAGCAGTTACAGCGGTCGCCGAGGTAGCTGAAGAGACCGTAAAGAAGGCGCAAACAACGGCAAGTGCCACTGAGAAACGGGCCAGTGACTTGGCTGCAACGCTAACGCAATGGCAGAAGGCCTTAACCGAGAAGAAAGACGACCTGACAGAGAAGCTTACAATCCTACAGAAGAGCCTTGAGCAATCAGCTGCAACGACACTGCAAGAGTTGACCCAGCAGGTTGCTAGTCTGGCGGTCACTTATGACAGTGACATAATCGCTAACCGGCAACAAGTCACGGCCATCAAAACGGCACAGCAACAACTGGCACAGTTGACGACTGCGGCAACGACTTTGACGGCGGCTCAGGCCACGGCAGATGATGCCAAACAAGTAGCACAGCGAAATGTGGATCGGCTGACGACCCAGCTTGAAACACAACGTCAGCGTTTGCCCGAAAAAGCAGCCACACTGGTCGAATTCAATGAAGCTGAACGGGTCCTGCGTGATCAGCTGAATGCAGACCAACAGCAATGGCAAGCCACCAGCGACCATGTTCAACAAACACAAGAACGAGCTGCGGTCACGAAGACCAAGGCCCAAACGGCAACCAGTGAGTATCAGCAGAGCCAGGCGCGGCTAAAGGAAGCTCAAGTGGCGGTCACGTCAGCGTTAACAGCGCATTTTAATAGTGACACCATGGTATCTGAAGACCGGATAGATGAGCAACTAGTCGAGTTACCAAGCCTACCAGTTAAGCGCCAGCAGCTTCAAAGCTATCGGACACAGGTCGCACAGGTGACCACCACCATTGCCGATTTGACTAAACGAATCGACAATCGACCGGTACCCGATCGTGCGGCGACTAAGACGGCATTAACGGTGAAAAACCAGCAAGTGGAAGAGCTTCAAACCCAGCAGCATGGCTATCAAGACCTTTGGCAGCAAAACGATGCGCACGTGCAGCAGGTGACTCAGCAAATCGACCAACAAGCAGTGGCTCTGAAAAAGACCCAGGAGTTGACCGAACTGAGCGGTATCGTCAATGGCGACGGACCGAATAGCAAGGTGGGATTAGAACGCTATGTGCTCCAAACTTACTTGCGGCAAATTTTAAAGGTTGGGAATTTCCGGCTACAGCAATTGACGAACGGCCGTTATCAGTTTGTTATTGATGAATCATCAGCTAGCTATAAGAAAAACTCTGGCCTTGAAATCAACGTTTACGATGATCAAGTTGGCGGTCAACGAAGTGTGCACACGCTATCTGGTGGTGAAAGCTTCATCGCATCGCTGGCCTTAGCGTTAGCCTTGGGGGAGGTGATTCAACAGACCACGGGAAGTGTGGATGTTGACGCCTTATTTATTGATGAAGGTTTTGGCTCGCTAGATGAAGATGCCCTAGCGACTGCACTGGAATCGTTAGAAACAATCGAAGGTAAACACCGAATGATTGGCATTATTAGTCACGTGAGCGAGCTACGTGACCAAGTGACTAATCAACTTCAAGTTGTTGCTGGTGGCAATGGTGAGAGCACAATTAAATACATTTCAGATAATGGATAACGGACCACAAAAGGAGCTGTGACTATTGCCACAGCTCCTTTTGTGAAAAGTATCTTGAAAACTACTGGGGCTGTACCGGGAAAGGAGGGGTTAGCCTAAGTTAGCTGACAGGTGATTGTCAGACTTTAGCGGAGGTCTAAATGACTGGTCATTTCTGCGGATAAGCGATATGAATCAGATTGGGTACGTAATTATCAGAGTCGTTTTTTGCTGGTAACGAAACAGCCAGCTGGACAATACCTTCAGGGTAGTTGGGTCAAACCAAGATACTTTTCACGTTAAGAATACACGACTTGACCGCTCATGGATATCCGTGAACCATGAGATGGGATAAAATAGTGCAGTTTTGTCGGTGAACTTTTAATACTGAGTTAATTTTGGTGGGAAACGATTGTTACATACGAAAATTCGTACAATAAAACGTCACCCCATGTAAGATTGTGTAAACGTTTAATTGATAAATTCAATCATATAATTAACGATTATCCGTGCATAACGTATTTCAAAGGTTTACAATGATTGTTAAATAAATGAGAAACGGGATGATTTTGATGTGTACGAGTTTGACCTATGAAAACAGTCGGGGAGACCATTTTTTGGCCCGAACCATGGACTTTGCCTTCGAATTAGGCGGCCAACCGATTTTTATGCCACGCAACCAAAAGATTCAGGGGGATGCTGGTGAATTTACCACCAAGTATGGGTTTATTGGTGCCGGGAGAAATCTCAGTCACTATATGTTTGTAGATGGGGTCAATGAGTACGGTCTCGGTGCTGCTGCATTATACTTTTCAGCGTATGCAAAATATGCCAAGGAAGCATCAGCGGATAAGTTAGGTCTGGCACCCCATGATGTGACCGCGTGGGTATTGGGGAATGCTAAGAGCGTTGCTGACTTGCGTGAAAAAGTAAAGCACATTCAAATCTTAGATGTCCCAGTCGCTTTATTGGGATTAACGACGCCCTTACATTTTATTTTTAGCGATCCGACTGGCGACACGGCCGTACTGGAAGCGACTAGTCAAGAACTTCATTTGATCGATGATCCAGTGGGTGTGATGGCTAATTCACCACAGCTAAGCTGGCACTTACAAAACCTGAGCACTTACGGGACGTTGACGGCTGAAGAACTGCCGCTCCACGATTACATGGGGTTTGAGTTGACAACGCAGGGGCCAGGTACTGGTGCACTCGGTTTACCGGGGGATTATACATCGCCTTCACGGTTTGTTCGGACCGTGTTTAACCGTCATTTTAGCCAACCCACGTCGGACGTGCCAAGTACGCTGAACCTGTTACAACACTTGATGGATGGGGTCACGATTCCTAAGGGTGTTAAGCTAAAGGCCGATGGTCATAGCGACTATACGCAATATCGTGGCTATATGAGTCTCGAAGAACGGGCCTACTACATGGAGCCCTACGATAATCTCGAATTACAGGGTGTTAAAATGACTGATGAAATGCTAACAGATTGGGATACCCCCGTTGAGTATCCGCTAGATCACACGCCGCATGTTCATCAGTTGAACTAGGATGGTTGCCAATGAAAACGATGATTCAGAAAAGTTTTGCCGAATTGAGTTCCAGAGAGCTATTTCAAATTTATCAGCTGCGGGTGGCTGTCTTTGTTGTGGAGCAGGATTGTGCGTATCAGGAGGTCGATGATCTTGATTTGACGGCACAACATCTATTGCGCTACGACGATGCCGGCAATCTGATCGCGTATGCGCGGCTCATGGATGAGGGCCAACAAGTTCGTATTGGGCGGGTCGTTGTCGCACAATCGGCACGGGAAAATGGTGCGGGTCGTGATTTAGTGGCGACCGCGATTCGTGCAGCCCAAACCACATATCCGGAAGCAAAGCAGATTGTGATTCAAGCCCAGGCGTACTTACAGAATTTCTACGCGTCATTTGGATTTAAACCAGTCAGTGAAATCTATTTGGAGACCGGAATTCCGCATTTAGATATGATTTTAACGGTAAACAATAATTAATATGCCTGACTAATCTTGAGACAAAAAAACATTACCCGTTTATCGCGGATAATGTTTTTTCGTGTCTTTGTTTACCGTCGTTGATTAGCAACGAAGATAAAGTTATTGATTAATTTAGAAGTTGTCCCAAGGGCAATGACCGCCCGAAGTGGCATGTTGAGGAACATCCGATCCTTTAAGGCCAGAGACTCACCATTTTCATCGGTATCCACGAACGGATTACCACTGTTATCACCGTTGATTTGCGGTGTGATGATAGTTTCCTTAAAAATCTTCAGCAATTCCGGGTCTTGAACGATTGCTGACAGGTAGGTCTCACTCGTGACGGGTGCCGGTGAGTTCTTGAAGTCCATTGTGAGCTTCGTTTGCAGGCGCATATCGCGGGAAGAGTCCCCAATCATGATTTCGTAATCCCCAGAGTCAGCTTGCCAGCGGTGATTACGTTCGCACCACCAGCTGAAGTCACGGCGTTCCAGCTTTAAGGTGACCGGTTCAGTCTTGCCAGGTTCCACCATGATTTTTGTAAACGCGCGCAATTCCTTAGTTGGCATTGGCGCGTGAGAAGCATGGTTGGCCACGTAGAGTTGTGGGACCGCTTGACCGGCACAGTCGCCAGTGTTCGTGACGTCAAAAGTTACGGTCGCACCGCGTTCGTTTTGGTCGATGGCCAAATTTGTGTACTCAAAGGTCGTGTAGCTTAGGCCATGACCAAATGGGAAGAGTACGTGCATTTCATGGGTATCGTAGTAACGGTAGCCCATGAAAATACCTTCAGAATAGTATTCATGATGGGGATCTTGACCAAAAGTGGGTGACATGGGTGTGTCGGTCAGCTTCAACGGGAAAGTTTCAGCTAAGTGACCGGATGGGTTGACGGAACCAGTGATAACATCCCAGGTCGCTTCACCCACAGCTTCGCCGGCCAAATAGGTCTCGACGACGGCTGCAATATTTTGAATCCAAGGCATTTCGACCGCAGAGCCGTTCTGCAACACGACTGTCGTATGGGCGTTTACTTTGGATAGACTGCCGATGAGGTCAGTTTGGTTTTCAGGTAGCATCAGTGAAGACTTATCGAAGCCTTCAGATTCGGCACTCGCTGGGTAACCGGCAAAGATGATAACGTGATCAGCCGCCCTGGCTGCCTTTAAAGCCGTTTGGACTAAGCTGTCATCCGTTTCACTTTGATCGATCCGGTAACCAGGATAGTAGTCAGCACTGAGGCCACTCTTCTTTAGTGCGGCTAATGGCGTGACTAAATCGCTTGGGTTAACGTGGGAACTGCCGGCACCCTGATAACGGGGATGGTCGGCCAGTTCACCAATGACGACGACCTTACCAGCGTGATCTGGGGTTAACGGCAATTCCTGCTGATGGTTCTTGAGCAGGACAATCCCATCATCGGCTAGTTTTCGGGCAAACTGGTGATGAGCCGCATGGTCGTATTTGCCAGGCTTAGGTGCTGGCAGCCAGTTGTTGACCACGTGGAGTAAGTGACGGACGGACTTATTTAAAGTCCCTTCGTCCAATTCGCCAGTCTCGACGGCACGAATAATTTCGTCCACGGAGGCCTGACCCTTACCAGGCATTTCTAAATCAAGGCCGGCACGTAATGCAGCGGGGTGATCAGCAACAGCTCCCCAGTCGGACATGACAGCACCATGGAATCCCCATTCATCACGTAAAATTTGCCGTAACAGCCGTTGGTTTTGTGAGTTTAAGGTTCCATTGATTTTGTTATAAGAGGTCATGACGGTTGCGGGTAAGGCCGCCTTAATGATAATTTCAAACGTCCGTAAGTAGAGTTCACGCAGCGTCCGTTGTGACATGTCACTAGAAGCCGTAAACCGTTGATTTTCACGGTTGTTGGCAGCAAAATGCTTAACGGAAACGCCAACGTGCTTGGATTGTACGCCTTGAACGTAAGCGCTACCCAGCTTACCTGCGACTAGGGGATCCTCGGAGAAATATTCGAAATTCCGACCGCCTAGTGGAGAACGCTTCAGGTTGACCCCAGGTCCCAGCAATAAGCTGACCTGTTCAGCCCGAGCTTCTTCACCTAGGTGTTCACCCAGGCGTCGGAGCAGTGGTTGGTTCCAAGTGCTAGCGTTCAAGGCAGCACTTGGATAAGTGATTGCCGTCACTGCGGCGTTAATATCGTTGGCTCCAGCACTCGACTCCTGTTTCCGTAACCCTGAGGGGCCATCAGTCATCATCAAAGCTGGAATATCTAAGCGGTTAATTGCAGCAGTGTACCAATTATTTTTACCCGAAAGTAAAGCCGCCTTTTCTGGTAGCGTGAGTGCAGCAAGCGTTCGTTCGATGTCCATACGTTCAAATCCTTTCTACTCGTTCATTATGTCCAGTATACCGTTTTCATTGCTGAGATGTTAGCAGTTCACGAATATCTTCTTAGGGTTGAAAACTAGCCTGTGTGAAAATGGCCGTCATCCGGCAGTTAGGAATTTCGCTTTTGTGGGGAACGCCTTCGATCGAAGAACGGGCTTCCGGTTCGCCTGAAAGTCGCCAAGACCATGTGTCTCTCAGGTCAGTCGATACAAAATCAATGACTTTTATCCGGATACAAATCGTGGTATAACAGCATTTATGTCGACTACAACTCGTCGATAAAAACAAAACTTTTGACAAATGTTTTGAACTAGGGTAACTTTATACCTGTGCAATCCGATTAATTACAAAAAGTAAGGAGGAAAAATTACGATGATGATCAACGCAAATCAAACTCAATTGATGTCTGCTGCATGTTGCGAATGTAACGTGTGCTCTTTGCGTTGCTCAAATTCGTGATTTTTCGGCTAAACCGTAGCAATACATAACGACGACTCCGGTTGTCAGTGTAGCGGGTTACCTTTCACGATGCGAGTGAAGGGTAACCCGCTTTTTCTGTACCACGTCACAATTTAGGGATTGCACGCCACTAAATTTGAGGAAAAAGGGAGCATTAAGTTTATGAAGAAATGGACTGGATTTGGATTAGTCGCTGCAGTGATTGCTATGAGCCTGGGGTTAGCAGCTTGTGGCCAATCAACATCAGCGGCAAAACCTTCGCAGGTGCTCCGGTTACCAGCGACAGCACAGCTAGATACGATTGATCTTGCCAAGGCCACGGGTTATGGTCAGACAGGAAATGTGTTCGAAAGCTTTTATCGGTTGGGCAAGGACGGTAAGGTTGCCCCTGGTTTAGCTGACACCGTGAAGGTTTCAAAGGACAAAAAAACTTGGACGTTCCATATTCGAGACAACGCCAAGTGGAGTAACGGTGACAAGATCACCGCGCAGGACTTCGTTTACTCTTGGCGACGGACGTTAACACCATCGACCAAGTCATCTTACATGAATATGTTTTCTGGTATCAAGAACGGTGACAAGATCATCGCTGGTAAAGCGAACCCGGACAGCATTGGTATCAGTGCTAAGAACAAGCAGACGGTCGTTATCCAATTGGAGAAGCCAATTGCTTACTTTAAGATCTTAATGGCATATCCATTGTTTGCACCACAAAACGAAAAGGTCATCAATAAATACGGTAAGAAGTATGCGACAAAGTCACAGTACATGGTCTACAGTGGTCCATTTAAAATCACTAACTGGACGGGGACGGGCAACACTTGGTCCTTCGTTAAGAACAACCAGTACTGGGATAAGAAGGTCGTGAAACTTCATCGGATCAACTATCAAGTGGTCACGAACCCCCAGACCGGTCTGAGTCTGTATCAAAATAAAAAATTAGACTTCGCTCAGCTTTCAAACGAGCAAGTGAAGAATTATAAAAACAACAGTGCCTTTCAGGAGTACCCGTACTCTATTGTCATTCACTTGAAGTACAACTTCCAAGACGCTAACAAGGAAAAACGACGGATTATGAGCAACCAAAATATTCGCCAAGCCATCGCGTTGTCCATCAATCGTAGTCAGCTGACCAAGAAAGTTTTGGGAGATGGTTCCGTGACGCCAACCGGCTTCGTCGCGAGTGGATTGGCTCGTGATCCGAAGACGGGTGAGGACTTTGCTAAACAGCAGGCCGTGAAAAATACGACGGCTTATAATCCAAGCTTAGCCAAGCAAAAATGGGCGGCTGGACTGAAGGAGTTGGGAATTAAGAAGGTCAATTTGAACATCATGGCTGGGAATGATGACGTTGCGGCTAGCACCGTAACGCAGTACCTGAAGAGTGCTCTGGAAAAGAATTTGCAGGGGTTTGACCTGACGATTCAAAACGTACCTGCCTCCGTGGCCCAGTCTCGCTCGACTAGTGGTGACTTTGACCTGTACCTGTCTCACTGGGGAGCCGATTTCAACGATCCAATTTCATTCCTGCAGATTCCAGTCAGCTCAAACTCTTTGAACTATGGCAAGTGGTCTAATAAAGCTTATGATAAGCTGATTGCCAAGGCACAAAACCAGGATGCCGGGAATGATGAAGCCCGCTGGCAGGATATGGTTCAGGCGGCTAAGCTGATCAACAAGACCCAGAGCTTTACGCCGCTTTACCAGGCCAACTATGCTTACCTTCAGCGGACTGATGTTAAAGGCATCATTCACAATACGGCTGGTACACAGTGGAGTTACAAGTACGCTTATATCAAATAGACTTGGATAAGGGCAGTGGCGACTTCGCCTTACTGGCTGGTAGATATGGGTTGGATTGCCGCGCCTGAGCCCATATCTGCCGATCCCTCAGCTGACGGAGTTGGTGTGAGACAACGCGACTTATACCCCTGGCAGTCGGAGTGCGGAAATTATCACCAATTTAGCGGTGACAATTCCAAAGGTCACAAAAGTAATGTGAATAAATTAGGCTTTAACCTTTAGGTGATAATTAGAACTCGAAGCAGTGTTGGCTCGTGGGCAGATTCAGCGGGGCCAACAGTGTGTGTCGTGCAAGTGATTTTTGAATTTAATTGTAAATAAAATAGCAGGATGGTTCTCGCCAAAAGCAATCTTGGTGGGGACCGTCCTTTTGTTTGGTACGGGTCTTTGCTATAGTGAGATAGAGGTAGTGAGAGGGGGAAATACTTGTGGCAATTGGACCAGATGATGGTCAGCAATGGGACACGAACGGTGTACAGGAGTACCAGGCTTATTTTGGGACGCCAACACGCAACGACCACATTTTGTTTGAGCTGCTAACAGTCGGGGTTTTTCAAGTTGGCCTAAGCTGGCAGGCCGCGGCTAGCAAACTCCCCGTCTATCGGCGTGTTTTTGCGGGGATGGACCCCCAGCGCGTAGCCGGCTTTGAGCTGGAAATTGACGGTGATCGCATCGCCCAGGATCCTACGATGATTCGCAACGGGCGGAAGATTCGCGCTACAATTCAAAACGCGCGGGCACTTCTGCAGGTCCAACAAGAGTTTGGTAGCTTTGCGGGCTATCTCTGGAATTTCGTCAATGGCACGCCGCTGCTGTTGCCAGCGGTGACCCGTGAAGAACTGGTCAATCAGTCAACGCTGGGATCAGCGGTGGCTAAAGATCTCAAACGGCGTGGCTTCAAGTTCGTGGGTCCAGTGGTTACACATATGTTTCTACTGGCAGCGGGTATCTTAAAGGAACAGGTGCTGGATGAATAATGGGCTTCGGTCAAAAAATAACGGTTAGCCGTTATTTTCTGCAGACCACACGAGCTATTATGTGAAATTTAAGTGAGAGATTCAGCTTGACTGTAACCGATTTAATTGTTACGATGATGGTCAAATCCTAGTTTGACGGGCCCTGATATAAAATAATTTATGTCAATTCCCGCTTGACACCGGATTAAAGTTGCATTAGACTTACTGATAAATTAAGCGATTGAAAACAATGTGATCAGGAGAGTAACCACTGTTAACGGTTTAAAGAGAACCTACGATTTGCTGTAAGTGGGTAACCAACGACGGGGTGAAGATGGCCTGAAATGAATTGGCACTACTAAGTCCGAGTGATGAGGTAGTGATGACTGGCACTCATTATCGTGCACGCACTTGAAGGCGTAAGCTGGCGAGTGTTAATGAGGAGCTGGGCATCTTTTTAGCCTAACTTAAATTAGAATGGTACCACGACAAAGTTCGTTTCTATTAATTTAGGAGCGGACTTTTTGTTTTGGTCACTATTTTCAATTGTGGCGTTTCGTTTTGAGGATAGATTTAAAAATTAGGGATATCAAAGGGGTTTTAAGAATGAAGAAATCATTTAAGCATTTTAGTTGGCTCTTATTATTGTTGATTCCATTATTGATTGTTGCTGGTTGTGGGAAGTCTGCTTCCAAGGGGACCACAGTTAAGGTTGGTATCATGGGTACCGACGAAAAAATCTGGAAGCCGATTCAAAAGAAATTAGCTAAGGAAAATATTACAATCAAATTAACCACGTTTACAGATTACAATCAGCCTAACGCCGCACTTTCTAACCATGAAATCGACATGAACTCGTTCCAACACACCTACTTCCTGGATGCTTGGAATAAAGCCCACAAGACTAACTTAGTTGGGATTGCCAACACTTACTTAGCACCACTGCGTTTGTATTCCAAGAAGATCACCAAGGTTTCTCAAATCAAGAAGGGTGACCAAATCACCATTCCTAACGACTCCACTAACGAAGGTCGGGCCTTACATTTGCTGGAATCCGCTGGGTTGATCAAGGTTGATCCTAAGGTCACGTTGCCAACACCAAAGAACATCACGCAAAACAAGTTGAACTTGAAGATTACGCCATTAGATGCTGCCCAGACACCTCGTTCGTTGTCTGACGCAACCGCAGCGGTCATCAACAATGAATTTGCTGCCAGTGCTAAGCTGAATGCTAAGAAGGCGTTGTTCCAAGAAAAGGTCAATAAGTCTTCCAAGCCATACATCAACATCTTAGCTGTTAACAAGTCTGACAAGAACAAAGCTGTCTTCAAGAAGATCATCAAGGCTTACCAGACCGAAGCAACCAAGAAGAATATTCAAAAAGCTTACGATGGCTTGTCCATTCCTGCTTGGAACTTGAAATTAAAGTAAACGAAATTGCCGGCATTGGCGAGTAAGGAGAATGAAGTTAGTGACTAACGAAGCGATTATTCAATTAAAAGATATCGACGTAACCTTCCATAATAAGGGGCAAACCGTTGAAGCCGTTAAAAAGGTTTCGCTGACGGTTAACCGGGGTGACATCTACGGCGTCGTCGGCTATTCCGGAGCGGGGAAAAGTACGCTCGTGCGAGTAATCAATCGGCTCCAAAAGCCAACTGCCGGTAGCGTTGATGTGAACGGTCAAGATATTTTGGCACTGAACTCTCGTGACTTACGAGCAGCGCGGACCAAGATTGGCATGATTTTTCAACATTTTAACCTGATGGATTCTCGGACGATTGCGGACAACGTTGACTATCCCTTAAAGGGGGGCAAGTTGTCGCGGACGGAACGGAAGGAAAAGGTGGCACATCTACTTGACCTGGTTGGGTTAACGGAAAAGGCCACGGATTACCCAGCACAACTATCCGGTGGGCAAAAGCAACGGGTCGCCATTGCGCGGGCACTGGCCAATGATCCTGAGATTCTGGTCAGTGACGAAGCCACGAGTGCGTTGGACCCCAAGACGACATCAGCCATTTTGGAACTGCTGAAGCGGCTGAACAAGGAACTGGGCCTAACGGTGGTCTTGATTACCCATGAGATGGAAGCTGTCAAGGAAATTTGTAATAAGGTGGCCGTCATGGAAGATGGCGAAATCATCGAACGTGGTGACCTGGTGACTATTTTCAGTCAGCCTAAGCAACCCTTGACCAAGGACTTCATCAATACCGCCACGCAAATCAATCAGGCGTTGGAAAAAATTTATCGTCAGGCCAGCACGTTGGGACTGGACGACCATCATCAGTTGGTTCAGCTTCAGTACGTGGGGGCGACGACCGATGCGCCGCTGATTACCGAGTTGTACAAGCGGTATGAGGTCGTTTCCAACATTCTGTACGGGAACGTTGAAATTTTACAGGATACGCCGTTAGGGAACCTGATCGTGGTCATGACCGGGGAACCCGATAAGCTGAGCACAGCTTGGCAATACTGTCAGGATGCTGGCATTACCATTACACATTTAAAGCCAAAGAAACCGGGGGTGGCCTAAGTTGGGTTGGTTCGCAAAGTATTTTCCAAACGCAGTGACGATGAAGAGCGACTTCATTCAAGCAACGGGTGAGACGCTGTACATGACGGCCATCACCGCAATTATTGCCGGAATTCTTGGAATGGCAATTGGGATTGGGTTGATTGTGACGCAACCCGGAGGCATTCTGGAAAACCGGATTGTTTATAACATTTTAGATAAATTCGTTAACCTGTTCCGGTCGATTCCATTCGTTATCTTGCTGGCCATCATTGCACCAGTGACGCGAATTATCGTGGGAACGGCAATTGGGACGACCGCAGCCATCGTGCCATTGGTTATCGGATCCGCACCATTTTACGCGCGGCAAATTCAAAATGCCCTGGCCGAAGTTGACCATGGGGTGATTGAAGCTGCTGAGTCAGTTGGTTCCGGTCCCATCGCAATCATTTTTCGGGTTTATCTTAAGGAAGGTTTAGCGGATATTATTCGGTCCTCCGTCCTAACGTTGATCAGTCTGATCGACTTGACCGCTATGGCCGGTGCCATCGGTGGTGGGGGCTTAGGGAACTTAGCCGTCAACATCGGGTACAACCGATTCCAGACCGATGTCATTTTCTTAGCAATGCTGATTATCTTGGTCATTGTCTTCATCATTCAGTTGGTGGGTGACTGGTTGGCACGGCGGGTTGACCATACGGCTTAGGTCGGGACTCGCTTAGAGTAGGCGACGCTGGTTACCTGCAGCTGGGGTTGGATGCTTTCGTAATAAATGTTAATCAGTCAGATGACTTCCTCGATTGTGGGCACCATGGTCTTGGTAAGTTGGTTTCGAGTAATCGTAGAGTAGTGATTGTGACCTGTGGGTTGCGGTCACTATTTTATTTATAAGACAAATGGGTTTACGGTTTTACACGGGACGGCTATACTCAGAGAATAAGTGAAATGGGAGCAGCCCAAGCGGTTGCTCCCATTTCTGGTGAAGAGATGTCTAAGTGGCCAAATAGAAAAACGGACAAAGCTGATTGGCGTATCAATCGTGTAAATGGTGCCGTTAAAAAACTTTTAGATTTTAGACATTTTGCCGTTAAATTCTAATGGTCGTTCGGTAAAATAGAAAAATTATGGATCAGGTTAAATTAGGTCGTTTTTTGATGTGAAGGTGTTGGTAATTTACTCGGGCGTACTGGTTAACGAATTAGTTAGTCGAGTAATCTATCTATCACAAGTTTTACAGATGCATGGAATTATGACTGCTATGAAAACACCTCTGGCAGCTAATTAACACGAATCAAATTTAGGATGCATACACCATCACTGTGGGTATGGGAGAGAAAGGATTTATCGAGTTTTGAAGAATATTGGGGCACCGACGGAAAATGTCATGAAGGGTATCTTTTGGGCCACCGTTGCATCGGCCATGTTTGGCGTTTCCGGAACGGTTTTACAGTTTATTTCGCAGGGACAGGCTATTCCTACCAGTTGGTTTTTATCCGCCAGAACGATGGGTGCTGGCGTTATTTTACTGATCATCAGTTTTATTTTGTACGGGAAGAAAACGTTCGCTGTTTTTCATAGTTGGCGGGAAATCCTCTGGATTGTCGCTTACGCGCTCATTGGATTAGGCGCTAATTTACTAACCTTTTATATTGCGGTCCAAAGCGGTAATGCGGCGGCTGCGACCATTCTTCAATATTTGAGTCCTTTATTTATTGTTCTAGGAAGTCTATTATTTAAACATGAACGACCATTGCGAAGTGATTTAATTGCTTTTGGTGTGGCACTGATTGGCGTTTTCTTAGCCATCACGCGCGGTAATATCTCCCAATTGGCAATTCCGTTAGACTCTTTACTCTGGGGGATTGGTTCCGGAATTACCGCGGCCTGTTACGTGGTTTTACCGCGGCCATTGGTTCGGGATTACGGGCACGCGCCAATTACAGTGTTAGGTTGGGGAACATTTATTGCTGGAATCGTCTTTAATCTCTACCACCCAGTATTTATGAATATGCCACCGATTACGAGTACGTTGATTGGCTCGATGGCGACGGTGATTATTGTTGGGACGATTTTACCCTTTTCATTACTGCTCTACAGTAGCCACTTTGCGCCGTCCGATGTAATTAGTATTGTGGACGCCACGCAACCAGTGGTGACCTTTATTCTATCGATTCTATTTTTAAGCTTGAAAATTTCAGTTGCGGAAGTGATTGGTTCGGTATTGGTCATCGTGGCCATTTACCTGTTACAACAGGGACGACGCAAGATCGAAACGCAATTTGAGAAGCAATAGGAAGTGACATTATGACGACTTTTGATTGGATACGACACGGTCAAACGCAGGCAAATGTGGACCAGGTCATGCAGGGACAGTTAGATAGTGCCGTCACACATTTAACGGTCACTGGGCTCCAACAAGCAGAACGGGTCGCGCAGTGGTTACGTGGGCGGTCGTATGATCAAATCGTCAGCAGTCCACTCCACCGTGCCCGCCAAACAACGGCCGCGTTGACTGAGGTGCTGTCATTGACACCACAGTTTGATGATCGGCTGATGGAAGCTGCTTACGGCGAGTGGACTGGCAAAAATTTCGTCGGCTTACGTGAGCAACGACCGCAGGATTTCGATACGGTTACCGGGGAAGCCTTACCAGATGTGCTGAGCACGGTTGGTGGGGAATCTTATTTGACGATTCAACGGCGGGTCGGTCAGTGGTTGGCTGAAGAGGTGGTTGATCATCCCAATGACCATATCTTAGTGGTCAGTCATGGCCTTACCATTAAAGCTACGGCCTTGTTGATGCTGGGGGCACCGGCGACCACTGCGTTACCGGAACCCGCAAACACTAGTGTGACGCAAATGATGATTGATTCGGCCACAGGGCAACGGTATTTGACGGCCTATGGGGTCACACCAAAACTAATGTAGAAGTTGGAAAGGAGCCTGGTGTAAAACGCCAGACGCCTTTGGTATCTCCGAGTTTATAGTGCTGAAACGTGGGACAAAAGGGCAGTTAATCGCCTTTTGTCCCACTCTCAGAAGTTGAAAAAAGAGTCTGGGAATTAATCCCAGACTCTTTTTTAGGTTGAAACAGCCGGTTACTTCTTGAGGTTTTCTTCAACGTAAGCCCGAACTTCATCGTCGGACTTAGCATCGATTTTCTTCATAGAAGCTTCAGATTCATCGGTGTTGTGACCATTGGATTCCATAAAATGATCCCACAATGCGTCGCGAACAGGCATATCCTGGTCGGACCAGTCGAATACATCCTTCATAATTTCATCCAATAAAGCAGTCTTAAATACAACAGCCATAACCAATTACCTCCAAAATGAAAATTGGGGTCAGCGGTATCTGTTCTTGGCATGTGCCACCGGCTTCAATTTTCATGGTAGTCCTTTTAGGGGGAAAAGGTAAATATTTTGTCGTCCATATTGGTTGAAATCGTTGACGACGTTCCTAAAAAACGGCAAAATAGGTTGGAGAATGGCAATCAAGATAGCTGAAAGTGAGGACTTAACATGGATTACCGGGTATTAGGTAAAACAGGTTTTAAGATTAGTGAAGTTTCCTTAGGAACGTGGCAACTTGGTTCAAAATGGGGTGACCCATTTGATGAAAATGATGCCCAAAACACATTGGCTGCGGCTTATGATGCGGGGGTTAACTTCTTTGACACAGCGGATATTTATCAGGACGGTCATAGTGAACGGGCTTTAGCCAAGTTCATTAAGGGGAAGCAAGACAAGGTCTTTGTTTCGACAAAAATTGGCCGGAAGCTAGACCCCCATGTTGCTAGTGGGTACACGGCCGAAAACTTAACGAAATTTGTTGAAGAAAGTCTGACCAATCTGGACGTCGATGCCTTAGATAATGTTTTATTGCACTGTCCACCAACGCCTGTTTACTACACACCAGAAGTTTTCTTTACCCTTGATCAACTGAAAAAAGAAGGAAAAATCAAGAATTACGGTGTCAGTGTCGAACGGGTCGAGGAAGCCATGAAGGCGTTAGACTACGATATTTCTGCCGTTGAAATTATTTACAACATGTTCCGGTTACGACCAGCCGATAACTTTTTCAAAATGGCTCAGGAACATAACGTTGGCATCATCGCGCGGGTACCACTGGCTAGTGGCTTGCTGAGTGGAAAGTACACGCTTGAGACCACATTTGGCAAGGAAGACCACCGGACGTTCAACCGTCATGGTGAAGCCTTCGACCAAGGTGAAACTTTCTCCGGCGTGGACTATGCACTCGGCGTCAAGGCGGCCGATGAGTTGAAGGAACGCCTGGGTGCCGGTAATCAACTGGCACAAATGGCCCTGCGTTACATCCTGATGGCTGATGCCGTTAGTACCGTGATTCCAGGCGCTTCCAAGCCGGAACAGATTACCCGTAACGTTGCCGCGGCTGACTTGCCAGCCTTTACGGCGGACCAAATGGCCGTTGTGCGCGATGTTTACGACAAGTACATTAAGAATCCGGTTCAGTATCGTTGGTAAAACGAAGGTTAGTCTCAGGTAGTCTAAGGTAAATGGCGTGTTCAAATACGAAGTGGAAGGCACCGATATTGTCTGAGAAATCAGATCGTATCGGTGCCTTCCATTTAAGTTAGAGTTTAATTGAACCTTGTTATGAAGAGCTGATTTAGGGCCAAATCAACAGGTCAGATACCAAGCTACTTGGACTGTTGTCGCAGTCCATCCAGAAACCCCATAAATAAGTTGTCAACTTGTGGGACAAGCAACAGGGTCAGTGTAAAAATGGCGAGGGCAATCACCCACCGGGACAGGGGGACACGTTGGTGGCGCTGGTTCCAGTAGACTAAGCCAAGCAAGCCGAGGACGCCAATCAGGACGAGCGATTGGGTGGCGTTGACAAAGGCTGTTAGCCCAATGTTTAGACTGAGGGAAATGATGGCGCCAACGATGGCCAGAGCTGAACTACTTAGTACTATCAGGGTAAATGGTCCAGTAACCGGATGTTCCAGGTGTTTCATCATGTGTTCGTCCTCACGAATCAAGTCGTCGATGGTTAGTCGAAAGAGTTGACTGAGGGTGACGACGTTGGCAAAGCTGGGGAGGGCGGTTCCACGTTCCCATTTTGAAACCGATTGACGCGAGATGCTTAGGCGGTCGGCTAATTCCTGTTGTGACCAGTGTTGGTGTTCCCGTTGTATTTTGATTTGTTCTCCGATTTCCATGAATGATTCCTCCAATTAACAACTGTCTCAATCCTAGCAAACTTAGGTGGCGGCTGCACGAACCGTTTAGTTGCGAGACTGGAAAATTAACTATAACCCGGGTTAAGCGGCAAAATATTTTTCAAAATAAAAGAGCTACGACAAGTGTCGCAACCCTTGATTTCACTCTAAAATTACCTGTGGAGACTATAGTGGGACATAAGGCGGTTAATTTGCGAGTATTAACGTGATAGCAAGGATTACGCTTGATTCTGGTCTGATTTTTGCTGTCGGGTTAAGCGCAACAAACTGCTTTATAGCGCACGCTTCGATATCATAACGGTGTAAATAAAAGTTGCTCCTTTCAGAGCCGTTAGATTCTGAAAGGGGCAACTTTTGAGTTATGTCACACACTCTCTTTTTCTAGGCGACCTGCAACTCCAAAATCCAGTTGTCGGGTTGCTTATTCTGATTGATAGTTGCTGGGTCAGCCGTTAAGTCTTCATTCACTTTGATCACGGTGCCAGCGTAAGGTGTCTTGAAGTTTTCAACGGCCTTGTCACTTTCAACCTCCAGAATATCATCGCCAGCTGCAAGAACGTCGTCGGTCATGATGGGAAGATCAGCAAAACTAATGTCGCCGATCTGTTCGAGGGCATCACTGGAGAGTCCCATGCGATAGTGTCCTTGATCGCGCATCTGTAACCAGACCCCATCCTTTATAGTGATTGCCGGAACTGCGGGCTTGCTATCACGGTGAAACCAGCCTAACAGGCGTTGCCAAAATGTTTGTGGGTGTTCGGTCATGATAAATTCCTCCCTAGTGTCGTTAGCCGGCTAGTCGATTGGAACCACTAGCCATAGTGTTTACCCTTTAGTATACCCTTTGCTTGCAATCGCTGACAATAAGACGCTTGTTGGCCGCTTCACGAATCAGAGTTGGTTGTTGCCGGTCGGTGTCTATGCTAAAATGTAAGCACTTAATCGGGGGAGAATGAAGGGAGAATTCAGCATGTTTTTAATTGATACGAATCGTCAAGGGAAGGTCGTCACGGATGCCATTGTGAACCAATCCATCGACAACTACTTGGTCAATGACCTGAAACTACCCGGTCATGGATTAATGATGTATGTGAATCAACCGGCCGTAATTGTCGGGATCAATCAGAGTGTGATGGCCGAGGTAGATTTTCACTATCTCGCCAAGCATGATGTTCAATTGGTGCGACGGACGTCCGGTGGTGGCGCCGTTTACCACGACGAGCGGAATTTAATTTTTGAGCACATCGTGAACGGTGATCCACAAGATGGGTCTAAATTTGGCGATTATACCGTCTTTGCCGAGCCAATTCTCCGGGCACTGGCGGCAATGGGCGTAGAGTCACCTGATATCAGTAACAAGAGTGCTTTAGTGGTTGACGGGAAGAAATTTTCCGGAATGACCATGTTTAAGAGCGGTGACGGGTACGCTGCTGGCGGGACGATCATGTATGATTTAAACGTTGACGCTGCCCATCAGGCACTGCTGCCTGCTAGTGACCGGCCGCATAGAGGCGTCGCGTCCAATCGCGTTCCTATCACGAATCTCCGCCAGTATCTTGCACCTCAATATCAGAATTTAGATATCCAGGCCTTCAAGGAAGCGCTGATTTGTCATATCTTTGAAGTCGACCGGCTCGATCAAATTGAGACATATCACTTATCAGAACATGATTGGGCGATCATCGATCAACGGCTCAGCGAAAAATATCGAACCGATGAATGGAACTACGGGGCCAATCCAGGTTTTCGCGAGTATCGGGCAGTCGTATTACCGACTGGTCAGCTCCATCTAAACTTTACGGTCCACGCGGAGAAACTCAAGACCATTGCCCTTTTTGGCACCGTGGCGACGCCGGAAAAATTGCATAGGGTTTCTGAAAAATTGACCGGCATTGACGCCACACCATCAGCGGTGACGGCGGTCTTAAGTCAACCGGATGTGTTAGACGTGTTGGGGAATGCTGCCGTGAATCCAATCGTTACGGCGCTGACAGCAGAGGCACCGCATGAAGGCTAAGTACGATGTAAATCAGTACATTGGCGTACCAGTTGCGGCGAATGCTTCCGGGCAATATGAGATCAAACGAGAACCAGATGGCGACTTTAAGCTCCATTCCTGGCGCACGGGGCGACACAGTAAGGGCAAGTACAAAGGTCTCGGTCAAATATTTTTGACTGAGAACAGTTTAAAAGTGGCCGTTGTTGCTGCGTATCCGGTGGCCTACAAGGACCGCCACGATTTCACGCCGATGCAACGGCTGACCAGTGAATTTGTTGGGGAAGAGCTCGTACAGACTGCTGTGAAGAAATTACCATAAGTTAGGTGAGAACCACTTAAAAAGCGAAGTGGGATATAAGACGGTTAGGTTGCGAGCATTAACGTGATAGCAGAGATTATGCCTGATTCTGACATGATTTTTGCAGTCGGGTTAAGCGCAACAAACTGCCTTATGGTGCATGTCTCGACACCATAGTGGTGTAAATAAAAGTTGCTCCTTTCAGAATCGTTAGATTCTAAAAGGAGCAACTTTTTTTGAGCGATGTCCCAGTCTGTCTTTTTGACGGTTATTTGACGAAATAAGCTTCCTTGAAATTCGATTGCGTGCCCACGGTGTTGTACTGAACGCCATTAAGCTTGGGGTTAATCAGGTAAGTGCTAGCAGGTTGTAATAGCGGTGTGACGCCCTGTTGTGCCATGAGGACACCATCGGCCTTCAACAAGGTTTGCCAGCGGTGGGTACTAAATGAAGTGGCATTGCTGGCCTCGGCGACCAAATTATCGTAGGTCTGGTTTGACCAGTGTCCCAGGTTAGCAGTACTTGAACGGGTGTAAAGCGCCAGCATGGCCAGTGGATCGGCGTACTGCGCACGTTGGGTGAGGATGGTGAGGTCGGCTTCAAGTGGCCCAGCCTGTTCATCAACGGTCCAACCACGTGACTTAAGCTTGATTGTTAAACCAGGTAGGGTGGACTCAAGTTGTTGTTTTAGCTTTCTAGCGAGCTTTGCACTATAAATGGCGTCTAAATAACTCACGGACAAGGTCACGTGTTTGACGCCGGCTGACTTCAGCGCTGTTTGCCATTCTTTTTTTGCCTGTTTAGGTTGGTAGGCCACGGTCTTTTGATTGGGCTGTGCCGCTGCAAAATCAGCTGTTCCCCGTTGCCCGCGGCTCAAGCCAGCTGGAACTATGCCCTGTGCTGGTAGCGACGTACTCCCATAAGAGGCTCGTGCTAATTTTTGGCGGTTAACCGCGTGAGAAATGGCTAATCGAGCCGTTTTTTGTAGGAGCAACTGGTTAATTGTGGTGTTCTTCCCAGTTGTCCGGTAGGCAAGCAGCACCATTTTAGAATAGGGACGAGCCGTGTAAGCTGCCTGCTTTTCGTAGTATTTCATGTTGGACTGTGACCACAGCCGAACCTCGTCTAGCTTGCCACTCTGGTAGGCATGCCAAGATTTTTTTAGATTGTGATAAACGTTGACGTTGATCCGACTGAGATAGACGTGTTCCCGGTCCCAGTAGTGGGGGTTGGGGACCATGTGCCAGTGCTGCTTGGTGTTGCCCGTGGAGGCGACCATGAAAGGACCCGCGTAGACTTGATACTGTGGCTTCGTCCCGTAGCGCTTGCCAAATTTCTCAGCAATACGTTCATTTTGCGGTCCAAATAGGGGATAAGTCAGTCGCTGTGGGAGTTCTGCCATGGGATGGTCGAGATGAACGACCAACTTAAACTTGCTGGGAGCACTCACGCCAAGTTGTGTGGCGGGGAGACGTCCGTCAAGAATTTTCCGTGCGTTGTGAATCCCAACAAATAGGTCGGCATCCGGTGCCTTGGTCTGGGGTGTGAGCGCCCGTTGCCAGGAGTAGACGAAATCGTTGGCAGTGATAAGGTCGCCGTTACTCCAGTAGGAATCCTTCCAGAGCGTAAAGGTGTAAGTGGTGCGTGATTTGTTAAGGGTGACCTTTTTGGCGAGGGCAAGTTCGGTTTGACCATCACCGGTTGCCGAAAAGAGGCCTTCAATCGTATTATTGAGCCGACCAAACTGACTCATCTTGTCAGTATCTAAGGTGGTGAGGGGATGCGACGTGGATAGGTTAAGTACCTGATTCTTCGTCATGACCCCTTTACTATCACTAGGTGACACCGTTTCTTGGACCACAGTGCACCCAGCCAGCCCGATACATAGTAGCAGGCCTATTAAAAATGTTTCCCAGTGTTTCAATTTATCCACTCCGTTAGTTGGTATTCTTTCCTGATAATAGGGGAGTGAACGGGTCTCGTCAAGCTTTAGTTCCCTTCTATAGCTGTTGATGTGAAATGACTAAGAAATTTTGCGTGCAGTGGGAGTTACGCCGAGACGGAAAGGCGATTCGCAAGCTCATTTTGAAGCTGTGAAAAGCAGACGTCTGCAAAATAGCTTGTACTGTAAAATAATTTTAAGCCAGCCTTGGTAACGATGTTAGTCAGGGTCACCTCACCTGATTTAACTTGAGGGGGCAGCCTGAGTGACACGTGAATTCCGCGGCTTGCGGCTGATCCAGAAGCCCATATCTTGGCTGAAGCTGTTTTCCATAGCAGACGGGTATCATAACTTGACGCACACTTGTTCAAAACACTGAGTTTGGCTAGAATAGGAACAATTAGTGAGTTGAAGGGACGGAAGATGATTATGGAGCACTGGTCAGCAACTACGATTCAAGCATTTCGCCAGACCCTTTTGGCATGGTATGACCGCGAAGGACGTGATTTACCTTGGCGGCAAGACCAGGACCCGTACCACGTGTGGGTCAGTGAGGTTATGCTGCAACAGACGCAGGTCAACACGGTGATTCCGTACTACTTAAACTTTATGGCTACATTTCCAACGGTCAATGATCTGGCTTCAGCTGATCAAGAGACTTTATTGAAGGCGTGGCAGGGATTGGGCTATTACTCACGTGCACGTAACTTACAGCGTGCAGCACAGCAGGTGGTACAGGACTATCATGGAAAATGGCCGGAGACGGCGGCTGGATTAGCTGATTTGACTGGAATTGGGCCTTACACTTCCTGTGCGATTGCGAGCATTGCCTTTGGAGAGGTCGTTCCCGCGGTTGACGGCAATGCCTTTCGCGTTTTTAGTCGGCTACTGATGATCGAAGACGACATTGCCAAGCCACAGACGCGTAAGTTGTTCGAGCAAATTATCCAACCGATTGTTGATCCCACTCGGCCGGGAGCCTTCAATCAAGCTATCATGGACCTGGGGTCGAGCTACATGACCAGTAAGAATCCGGATACAGTGCATTCACCGGTCAGGGAGTTCGATGCCTCGTTTAAGGCTGACCGTGTTCGCGAGTTTCCGTTAAAAACGAAAGCCCCGCGCCCCAAACTAATACCTTACTATGCCGTCATCGTGCAATCGCCCGCAGGCTTTTTACTCACACAACGGACGGCACAGGAAATGTTGACGGGGTATTGGACCTTTCCACTGGTGACACAAACTGATCTGCAGGATGAAAATACCGCTGAACCAGCCAGTCTAGATGCCGATATTGCCACCTTAGAGCACCGCTGGGCCACCGAGTATCAGGTGCCGGTAAAGTTGTCCCCGGTGGGTGGTCAACCGGTTAGCCACACGTATACCCACCAACGTTGGCAGGTCAAATTGTTAGTGGCGGTATTAGCAAAAACGCCCACGCTGACTTTTTATCCTGGAAAATGGGTGTCGGCTGAACAGATTGTGGACTTGCCTTTACCCAAGGTGCAGGAAAAAATTATGGCTCGCTACGAAAAACAAGGTCATCCGGGTGTGTTTGGGGTGAATTAGTTTCCGTGGCCCCCAAATTGCAGTATCATTTAATTAATTAAGACGAACCGATTTGATGAGGGAGTGACGAATCGTGCAAACAGTTTTTGATGTTTTAAAATTTATTTCGGTCAATCACCAAGAAGTCGAGAGTCATCAGGTCCTGGTGACGGATGCTGTGGGGAAGCCCAACGGTCTATTAACGGATTTACTACATGATTTAATTAATAATGCACTGTTATTTGTGACGCTGAGAGATGTCAGTTCAGCAACTGAACTAATAGAACATCTGCGGACGCACACACCATTACCAGCTGATGTGCTAGCAGAGTACGCAAAAATTTTAACGGAAGACTGCTATGGCTTGAACTTCGCACCTCAAAAGGGTCAAATCGAATTGATCGTGCATCGTTAGATTGAGGAGGAATGATCGTGACTGACGCAGATCTAATTGAAACGGCACCGGGCGCAAACACCGCGCCACCACTGTTGTTGTTACAAGGAACGGGCGGAACGAACGAGGAAATGTTGACGTTTGGCCGGCGATTAGCGCCGCAGAGTCCATTGATCACAATCGCTGGTCGCATTGGAACGGGCGCACAGCGACAGTATTTCCAGCAGACGGCGAGTCAGACAGCAAATCCCGAACAGATTTCTCAAGAGGCGGCTTGGCTGGGGATGATGGTTGAACAAGTCTGTCAGCAACATCGTTGGTCGAGTGATGATTTAATTGTGGTCGGCTATTCGAATGGCGCTGCTATGGCTGCCTATGGTGTTCAAACTGGGCTGATTCCTGGGCAAGCAGCAATTTTATTTCATCCCTTGCGAGTAACCGCACCAATGACCACAAAACGACCGGATTATCGGGTCTGGTTATCGGCCGGTCAACACGATCCCTTAGTGCAGGTGGCGACGGTCCAGCAAGTGGCGGCAGACTGCGAACGAGCCGGGATGACGACAACGTTAGAAATGACCGGTGGGACCCATCAGTTGACCCCGCAGGAAGTCATGGCTGCCCACAACTGGTTAGCAGAAAATTATTGACTGATATTTAAAAATTAATAGACTTTTTGGCACTTTCTATTTGCTATTATCGGAAATACCTGTTATCCTATGTTTAATGTATTTATGGTTCGGAAGTTTTAAAGGCTCGACGTTCTTTAAGAATGGCTCCTTTTTACCCCAGCTTTCAAATGCAAATATATTGCGCTATGCGCACGGAGGTTTCATTCTTATGGAACAAGGTACTGTTAAATGGTTCAACGCTGATAAAGGTTACGGCTTCATCACTTTGGAAAACGGCTCAGACGTTTTCGTTCACTTCTCTGCTATCAACAGTGAAGGCTTCAAGACTCTTGAAGAAGGCCAACACGTATCCCTTGATGTAGAACAAGGCGACCGTGGCCCACAAGCTGCTAACGTTTCGGTTGTTGACTAATTTATTAGCCTAAATCGAGTCGAAAAAAACCATCGACACACCGTCGATGGTTTTTTTGTGTTCCAAAATAAAAAGCGTTCGGTCGCATCCGAGCGCTGAGATAGAGATAGATTAACTTAATCGCCGATCAGAATCGTTGTGGAATTTGTCGTGATTGGCGAGATGCTTACTCTTTTGACGAAAAGCAGTCCGGTTGTTCAGGTACAATTGACCTAAAGCAGCAATTACAATAATTAATAAAATAGCAATAACAGCATGCATAGAAATTCCCCCTCAACATTAGGTTACAGTTATATTATCTTAATGTTACAGGAATATTGCAAGCTTTGTGCCTGGAAAAATAAATTCTTCAGAGTATCGTAACATTTTTAGCGCGTTGTTTATGGTGCTAAAAGGTGGGAGCCCTTACGTACTAATGACAGTTGCGACCTTGTCGTTGTGGGCCTTGAAGTTAGGCAACTGAGCGTTTCTTTTAGCCGACAATTAAGGCTGAAAGCCAAAATATTTGCGTTACTCTTGCGACAGTAGGAATTATCACGGCTAAATTAGTGAAAGCAGCCGCACACTGACTGCCAGGGATTCCGTTTGTTGTGGGGAACGCCTCCAGCCAAACTATTCACCTTAGTCTTGTGACCGTAGGAATTATCACCGTTAATGTGTACCAGCTAAGCCCTTGCCGGCACATGCTCTTCCTCTAGCTCAGATTGTGTGCATCTATTTCAATTTCAACCACGAAATTAATTTTTAGTCGAAGAACTTTCCTGCTTCTTAGAAGATTCTTTCTTTGCAGACACCTGTTTTTCCTGATGCTTCTTCTGTGCCTTACGAACCTGATCAGAGATCTGATTGGTGGGACTAACGGTCGCTTTGCCAGACAGATTGGAGATGGGGTAGGCAATGAAGAGAACGACAGCGGCAATGATGAGGTATTTGATATTTTGTTTCCGTTCGCCCAGAGCCTGTGTGATTTGGAAGAAGTAATAGATCAGAGTGATGGCGGCAAAGAAAACGACGACTTCAGCACCGATATGAATGTAGGTCATAAGAAATCCCCCCCTGTGATTTAGTCCAACTCTAGCCGAAAGCAGGGGGGGCGTCAACTAACCACTCCTGCAATATCTGGAATTGACACGGCGCATTGGCTTCTCTATAATTAAGAAGTTGTTGGTTATCAGACCACATTAGGTCGCAATAGCTCAGCTGGATAGAGCAACGGTCTTCTAAACCGTAGGTCGAGGGTTCGAATCTCTCTTGCGACATCAATTGAATTAGGAAAGTATAAAGGGGCCGATGAAGAATCGTAGCGCCTTTTCTTTTTGAAAATAGAGTCAAAACAGACGGTTCAGAATCGAAATTTCTCTCGATTCTGAACCGTCTGTTATTCTACTTGTTTAATTTAGTCTTCGTATTGGCCAACAATGGGGAGGTTCTTTAAAACTTTCCGACCGTGAGGTGATTGGCCGTCGATAACGCTAGTCAATTCTTGGCCGGCCAGATTACCGTGATGCTTGCCACCAGCCCAAGCTTCAACGCCGGTAACATCGTACACAACACCGGCAACCGCAACGTAAGCTGGTTGACCGTCTTGGCCGTTAAATTTTGCTAATGCTGCTTTGTTAAATACTTTTTCACTCACAAGACTCACCACCTATTTAATTTACACTAATAGTAAACTGTCTTATCTAATAACACAAGCGATTTGGTTTTCAGGTGATAAATTGATGTGGCGAACAATGAAAAGTCCATTGGAGGCATGGGACTGATAAATTTGGGGCAGACTATAGTCTTAACGGGGTGGTCGTCCCACGCAAACAAACTAGACGTTGTCGTCAAACTTTCGTAAATTTTGTGATACAGTAAATGCAACGATAAGAACCGTAAAGGAGTTGAATAGGGCATGAAGACCCTAGTACTAGTTTCACACCCAAGATTAACTGATTCTACCAGTCAACAATTTTTAAAGGCCAGTTTGCCGGCACAAGACGTGACTTGGGAGCACTTGGAGAGTCAAGAAAGTTTCAATGTCGCACGAGAACAAGATCAGCTACGGCAGGCCGACCGTATCATTTTACAGTTTCCCTTATATTGGTACGCGGCACCAGCTGGTTTGAAACAGTGGGAAGATGAGGTGTTGACTCGCACCTTCGTGTATGGCGACCACCGATTTCCGTTGGCCGATAAGGAGTTGGGAATCGTGGTGACGACGGGGATGCCAGAGAAAGCCTTCCAACGTGGTGGGGCCGAGGGCCTTACGTTGGACGCCGCGTTGGCACCTTTGGCTGCGGTGGCTTCACGGGCGCACATGCGCTGGCTACCGACTTTTCCTATTTATCAGTTTGGTTACCTGGAAGAACCGGAAAAATTACAATTGGTCGTGGACTATCAACGCTATCTCACGCAGACACAGCCGGATAGTTTAGAGCAACGGCAAGCCTGGTTTGGGCATAGGCTACCAGCTATGATTGACCAACTACCCCCTGAGCAACAGGCGACTGGCCGACTGATTCAGGCTGAATTGGATCAACAAAAGGACGATATCGAGGCGTTGGCCGATACGTTGGCCATGATTAAGGAGCAGGAAGATGACTGAGCAAGCACAGTGGTTACACAGCCAAATTGAGACATTGGCTAGTCAGCAAGTTCACTTCACTGACCGGGCATTTTGGCTGGCTCTAGATAAGTTAGTTACCGAACAGGACCAGCGTAATAGTCAACTGCAAGGTGAGGTCGACGGTCGTAGCTGGCGGCCAGACCGTTGGTGAGACGTAAACTGGCTGTGCTTCAGCGGTGACAGTTGTTTTGATGACAGTAGGAAATATCACCGCTAAATTAGTGGCAATGGTCGTACCCTGGTTGCCAGAAAAAAGACGCTGCGACTTTCGTCACAACGCCTGCGATAAAATTTTTAGTAATCACGGTTCTGAGCCGCCCAGTGGTTAACGGGGCCGAATTTGTGGCCGACCTCAATTGGGCTTCCGATTGCCGTGTTGACGAATTGTTTGGCAATTTCGATGGCACGTTTCATAGGAGTCCCCTTAGCCAATTCAGCTGTGATACATGCTGAAAGTGAGTCGCCAGTACCGTTGACGCGGTCCGTTTGGTGGTAAGGTTCGCTTAACCAGAACTCTTCACCGGATTCAAGCAAGACAAAGTCACGAACCTCAGTCTGGTCGGTCTTGGCATGACTGCCCTTGGCAATAATGTTTTTGGCCCCCATCTGTTGCATTTTGTGAGCGGCCTTGACCATGTCATCGGCAGATGTAATGTTCATTTCAGCAATCTTCTCGGACTCGTAAAAGTTTGGGGTCAAAACGGTGGCCAACGGCAGTAAGGTGGTTCGCAACGTGTTGAACGCACTTTCTTCTAGCAACTGGTTTCCGTGCTTGGTCATGATAACGGGATCGACGACTAATGGTCCAAAATCAGCTTGATGATAGTTTTTGACGACATCATTGATCAATTCTGAATCGGCGAGCATGCCGGTCTTGGCTGCCCGAATGTGGTAGTCAGCGGCAAGGTCCGCAAATTCTTGGTCAATGAAGTCAGTGGGCATGGGAACACTGGCATGGATACCGTAAGAGTTTCCGGCCACGCAAGCAGTAATGACGGACGCCCCGTAAACCTGACGGGCGAAAAAGGTGTGTAAATCGGCTTGCATACCGGCACTGCCATCGCTATCGGACCCAGCAATGGTGAGGGCTTGTGGATAAGAATTAACAACCATGATTCATCGAACCTCCGCTTTAAATTTAGAACAGCTTCAGCATAGCATAAGTGACTAGGCAAAGGCCAACGATATCGGGTATAAATTTTGTTATACTAACTTGCGTCCTTAAGCCACGCGGGATAAGGGATTTGAGACGGCCATGAGTGAACTAGTTGGATTGACGGTTGCCAGAGACGCTAGCCGGGTTTGAGAATTGTTTGTGGCTGAGAAGCAGATTTTTAAGACACTTCGAAATGACGAGAAGTGGACCATTCTTAACCGAAGATGAGAAGCTATCTAACAGTGACGACACAACCGAGTGCCATCTATGATCACATCCAGATCGGCTTGTGTCCGGGTCATTTTAGTCCATAGCTGTCGGCTAGTAAGACGAAAATCAGCGGGTTACCAATTGAAAAATAAAGCGGCTAACTATTTGAGAGGGGGTGCTACCATGAGAACAGAAGTTATGCGACCATTGAGCTGGTGTGTGGTCGGAAGCTTTGCCAGTTGGGTAGCTGTCAGGGGGGCGGTAGACGTATTGTATCGTTACTTTCCCAACGAACCGCTGACTTTAACGTTCGGATTAGCACTAACTGTGATAAGCTTAATAGGGATTGTTCGTTCTGCACGTCGGGGGCCATGGTGGTGTCTGATACCAACAACGGTGGTTGCGATTGCCGCTACGATTGGAATAGTCACTGATAGCACGCTGTTACTGCTGGGATTGACAATCTCCGGTTTTTATTGAAAATGTTCGTTAAATCGACCAGGAGGAAAGTACGCATGTTAATTCAACAAGGGCGCATTGAAAACGCCAAGCAACCACAAGATATCCGGATTGAAGATGGCAAATTTACGGCTATTGCCGACCATTTAACGCCCCAAGATAATGAAAAGGTGATCGATGCTCAGGGCAAGCTGATCATTCCACCATTTGTTGACCCACATGTTCATTTGGATAGTACCATGACGGCCGGGGATCCGGAGTGGAACCAATCAGGAACGTTATTTGACGGAATTCGAATCTGGTCCGAACGTAAGAAGACATTGAGCATCGAAGACGTCAAGACGCGTGCTCGGATGGCTTTGGAACGGCAAGCGGCCAACGGTATTCAATTTGTGCGGTCTCACGTGGATGTTACCGATCCTAGCCTGACGGCGCTCAAGGCGTTGATTGAAGTTCGGGATGAGGTCAAAGACTTTATTGAACTTCAATTGGTTGCGTTCCCACAAGAAGGAATCTTATCCTTCCCACATGGTAAAGAGTTGATGGAACAATCCGCTAAGCTCGGTGTCGACGTTATCGGTGCCATTCCTCATTTCGAATTCACGCGTGAATATAGCGTGGAATCACTGCACTTCGCTGTTGAATTGGCACAAAAGTATGGCAAACTCGTTGATGCCCACTGTGATGAAATCGACGATCCTGCTTCTCGGGGACTAGAAACGTTGGCGACCTTGGCTTTGGAGACTGGCTTGGGCGATCAGGTGACGGCTAGTCATACTACGGCGATGGGCTCATACAATAATGCTTATGCTTACAAGCTGATGCGTCTATTGCAGATGTCCCACATCAACATGATTTCTAACCCACTGATCAATACCCACTTGGGTGGTCGTTTCGATACTTATCCTAAGCGTCGGGGCTTAACGCGGGTCAAGGAATTAAATGCAGCTGGAGTTAACGTTGCCTTTGGTGAAGATGACATCAAAGATCCTTGGTATCCAATGGGCGATGGCAACATGTTGGATTCCCTTCACATGGGGATTCACGTGACACAGATGATGGGCTACGATGACATTATGAACTCTTATCAATTCGTGACGACCCATGGGGCCAAGGCCATGCATGTGACTGACCACTATGGTATCGAGGTCGGTAAGCCAGCTAACTTAGTTGTTATGAATAACGACAACTTCTATGATGCTTTGAACCAACGGTCAGAAGTACTTTATTCTATTCACCATGGTAAAATTATCGTGCAAACGGACCCGAAACAAGTTCATATGAACCTATAATCGTAGAATAACTAGCTTTAATTAAATGGGTTCTTCGTCAACTGTTGTTGGTGAACAAAATATTGGAGTTCTAATCACTTGGTGATTAGGGCTCTTTTTGTATGA
>NZ_RHNX01000019.1 GCF_003946335.1 Levilactobacillus fujinensis | reverse complement strand
GTACAAAAAAGAGGCCCAATTCGTAAATGAATTGAACCTCCGAAATTCCCTCCATCAACACCGGTTGACAAAGAGCCAATAAAAGTTGCTCCTTTCAGAATCTAACGATTCTGAAAGGAGCAACTTTTTGAGTTATGTTCCAGGCTATTTTTTCATGTTTTATAGTGTTACAACATGCGTTCAAGGACAACTAGCCACCCTTGCATCCGCTCTACTTTTCTAAGCTGGTAAAACGCTAACACCTTCCGGTACCATGAAGTCTTTTTGAACCAAGGTCAACTTCCCACTTTGGGCGTCCCGTTGGAACAGACTAGCATTGTCGGAATTTTGGTTAACGACTAAGAGTAAGCTCTGATCCGAAGTCCAGTTGAAGTCTCGCGGAAAGTCACCTTCCGTGGAGATTCGTTGAACCGTGGTCAACGTGCCATCTTCAGCGGCCGCGAAGACCGTGATGGAGTTGTTGCCTCGGTTGGACACGTAGACAAAGCGACGGTCACTGCTCAACCGAATGGCCGCAGAACCGTTGTGCGCCGTCCAATCGTCTGGAATCGTTGAGATGATCGACTTCACCGTAAACTTGCCGGCAGCGGCATCGTAAGCCAAAGTGGCCACGTTACTACTCAATTCACCGACTAAGTAAGCAACACCCTTTTTAGCGTCAAAAACGATGTGCCGTGGACCATAGCCAGCTGGTAAGTCAACGTGGCTAACGGGGGTTAATTTGCCGGCGTCGGACACGTCGTACAGATAAACTTTATCTGAACCCAAGTCACAAACGACTAACCGGTTATCTGGAGTCAAGTCAGCGAAGTGGGGGTGCGGACCGTCAGCTTGTTCAGGTGCTGGACCAACTGGATCTTGATCGATCACTTCATCCGTTTCCGTCAAGGTGCCGTCAGCAGCGATGGCGTAGACCTGAACCGCAGCGGTGTGGTAGTTGGCCGTGTAGACTAACTGCCGGGCTTCGTCGACCGCGACATAGGCTGGTGAGGAACCCGTAGCCAAAACCTGTTGAATGGCCCGTGGCTTATCTTCGCTCATATCGTAGATGATCAACCCACCATGCGTTGCCCCGTCGGTTTCCTTCTTGTTGATGACGTACAGCCGCTTAGCCTTAGCCTTTGCAATGTAGGTTGGGCTCCCAGCTGATGCTAACCATTCACAATCCGTTAACTTCGGTGCCTTGGTGTCCACGCTGACCCGGTAGATACCGCGACTAATCCGCTTGGTGTAAGTTCCAATATAAAAATCTTCCGTCATGTGTGCTACCCCTTTCAACTTGCCAATATCACTTTTAAGTATAGCACAGCTGGCCAATTAACACCGAGGAAGTCACTAGCGTTCAGCGGCATTTACCGGTACAATAGGGCTAAACAGATTCAGAAAGGAATCACCGCACATGTCTAGCTTCGAAGGGTATCATCCCCTTTTAACCCCCACTTTTCGTTTCGACTGGCTCACCCGCTTCAAGTTAAAAAACGTGGCCGACCTGACCAATCAGGACCTCGGTGAAACAGCAGACTGGGTCAACACTACCATGCGTAACACCATGGGCCGCACTGCTTTGACTTGGGGCATCGAACGCCGCCGCACCCACAAGCTAATTGGTTGGGGCGGCTTCACTGACCTCGATTTAATCGCGCATAAGGGGCAGGCTTGCTTGACTGGCAAGCGCCTCCCCGCCGCCGAACAGCAAGAGATTGTCGATCGGCTCGTCAGCTTTGGCCGTGAGGAACTTCAGTTGACCAAACTGACCTTACCAGACGCCACTCGCTTGGATAACGCGGTCCTGGCCGCCGCTGGTTTTGTCCAAACTGATGGCCAGTGGCGCTGGACACTTAGACGGTAAAATAGATAGTTGTAAACGAAAGCACATTTCTGTGTTGAGAGAACCCCCTCAGATAGAAATGTGCTTTTTAGTTATTTCGTCGCAAAGACAAGCAAACCGCTGCCGGCCTTTAAACCAGACGCCTGTGTTGCGGTGCCAATGGGCGCAATTTTGCCAGCAATATGCCACCGTTGCAAGTCGGCTTGTCCGTTAGCATCAAGGTTGGCGTTCACCGCCTGTTTAACCTCAGCCAAGCTATTTGGATTATTAACGTTAAACCGAACCAGGTAAACCGCACTGTAATCGGTATGATTTACGGTTAACAGCTGATTGAAATCATCATTCGCGGTTGAAGTTTCTTCCGTCAAAATAGGCTGATTCTCGGTCGACGCAAAGACCTGATTGACGACGGCCATCAAATCGGCATCGTAAGCAGCATGGGGAAACAATTTCATCAACTTAATATCAGCCGACTGTAGTCCCGCCGACTTCGCTGCGGTTGCCCAGTTCATCGTCGTCGTTGTCAGTGTCACGGGAGTACTGGCTGCTGACTTTAAATAGCCACGCCAGATCCAACCACCGTGTTGCCCATCGGCACTGTTGACATGGTAGTAAATCAGATATTTCCCGGTAGCCACATCAACCAGTTTTTCATGCGCATTGGTATACCACGTCACATCTGACAGACTGCTGTTGTAGCCGTACCAAGTCCCCAAGTGTTTCGAGTAGCGGCTGCCAAATTAGACGCACCGAGTTGGACCGACTGGCCGAATATTGCGAACTGGCCGCTGCCGTGGTGCTCAAGCTCCCCATTAAGCTCATCCCGGCACCCAACGCAATGATGCCTTTAATCATCTTTTTCATGTTCTGACCTCCTTATTTCTACTTCTAGTTTAGTCAGAACCTAGTTTGAAAACTACCTAATCCCCTAAATCATTTCTGAAAATTAAAGAAAACATGTCCTCAATGTATAGTAAAAAAATTAGGTCTCACTTGGAACGAATAAAAAGTGATCACCGTACCGTTTAGCGTCTGGTGACCACCTCTCTCTTAATGTACCTTACTCACTGTCATCTTCATACGCTACCGCATAATACGCGCGCATCGCTTTCGCCGACCGATCTTTCATTTGACCGTTCGGTACCGTGTGGAACCCAATCCCCACCCGTGGTGACGCAGACCTTGGTAAGAGGTCCTCGAAGTTTTGGGCCATGTTCTTGACCTGTGTCGCGTAAGTCTGCGACAGCGCTAGTCGTGATTGGAAGTCCTGTTCCGTAATGTAGGCTACACTGCCGTTTAAATTGTGCGGATCTAATTTTAACTTTTTCACGGCTTGTTCACTGTTGAAATCTGGATTCAAGTACAACTGTTCACTCTCAAGCTGTGCGTAAGCATTCACTCCCGCCTTGAACTTGAATGTGGGGTATGTCTGCTGGATGTAGGCGACCACGTCTTTGTCAAACTGCGCCGTACTCTGTGCACTGTTCAAGTTCAGCTTGCCGGTCATTGGCTTAGCCGTCCCGGTCTGCCCCAGGGTCGCTGCCACACCATCCTGTAGGTAACCACGCCACACCCACGCCGCGAACAACCCATTGCTGCTCTTCACGTGGTAGTAAATCCGATACTTGCCGGTCGCCTTGACCTGGACCTTTTCGTGAGCATCCGTGTAAAATGTCAGCTTAGTTAGGGTGCTCAAATCCCCGTAGCGATAGCCCAAGTGCTTCGAGTAACGGGCGCCTTCACCCGTGGCATGAACCGCGTGCCGGCCCATCGACCGTCGCCAAATTAACCTGATTGCATTTGACCGCTGTGCCGAATACTGAGCCTTCGCCGCTGCAGTCACTGTTAGCCCCGTTGACACAATCCCCGCCGCCACAACGGCCATCGCGACGTGTTGCCAAATCTGTTTAGACATTCTTGCCAGCCTCCTCTGTAAGCTGTCCTCAGCGTAGCACACCCCTGGTGACGGTTACCAGTTCTTTCGAATTTCCCCATGAAAAAGTTTCCTACCAAATTGATGTGTAGGGAACTTATTTTAGTTCTGTTTTAATTGCAGTGTAAGTTAAGTACCCGAGTATAACTGGCGACCTCTCGGCTTACACAATAATTTTCTGTCAACTAGGAAAATGACTACGCAACTCGTTGACAATCACATCGTGACCTGCAGGCTATGCCGCTGCGGTGACGGTGCGGTGACGGTGCCCAGTCAGAACGTGGCCATTTTACACAAGTTTACTCTTACTCTTCACTAACCCGTTGGTTCAACTCCTCAGCGATGCGAAACGACTCGCTGTAGTAGGCGTCGTGCACGCCCAGATAGTAACAGGCCAAGCTGCCGGCCGCTACAAACACGAAGTCCAGTGGATAAGGCATCGTGCCCATTCCCCCAAATTCCGTGCTTCCAATCAGCGACATGATGGTCAGCCACACCATTTCGGCGAGCAACCACCGGCTCCCCTTAAGGCTTGCCCGTAACGACTGCCACCCCGCTGGTTTTCTGATTTCATAGTACACGTAGCAGACTAGGCCCAACGCAATCACACCGAAGACCTCAATCGTGGTCGGCCACTTGGCCCAATAGATGGCCAGGCTCGCCAACACATAAGCTAGCGGCGCCCACCAGTTTAGACCGTGCAGTCGAAATGGCCGGACAAACTTCGGTCCTTGATGACGCAAAGCCGCTACCGTGACCGGACCGGTCAGATAGGCGATCAGCGTGGACGTCGAAATCACATTAGACAGCGTGCTCCAATTACGAAAGCCCGCGACCAGTACAACGCCGAGTAGCATATTGACGATCATCGCCCGTCTTGGTGTCTGGTATTTTCGGTTAATTTCACCTAATTTTGTCGGCACGTGCTTGGTCCCAGTCATCGCAGCCAGCGCCCGACTCGTCGTTGCCACGAAGGAAACTCCAGTGCCAAATGGCGACACAAAGGCGTCCAAGTACAGCAGTGTTGACAACCAACCCAAATTCAATAGGATGGCGAGATCGGCAAATGGCGACTGAAAGTTGACCCCCTGCCAGCCATGTTGCAGCATCCCCGCTGGCACGGCCCCAATAAAGGCGACCTGCAACATCGTGTAGATCACGGTACTGATTCCAAAAGCAATCACGATGCCCCAAAGAATGTTACGCTCCGGATGTTCAATCTCATTGCCCATGTTGATGGTCGTCTGAAAGGCGTTATAGGAAAAGATGATGCCAGCGGCCGTGGTCGCCGAGAAAATCGATGCACTCCCTGCTGGCATAAAACTCGCGGCGTGCGCAAAGTTTTGTGGCTCAAACCCCGTCCACATCAAGACAATGATGGTCAGTGTCGGAATAGCTAATTTAAAGATTGAAATAAAACTCGTAAATCGCGTTAACAACTTTACCGACCAGAAGTTTAGGAGGGTAAAGGCCAAAATGAATAGGAAGACGATGAACAGTCCTTGGTTGGTGATATTGCCATCCTTCAAGAAGCCACGGGTCCAGTTGGCCCAGGACCACGGCCAGGAACTCATGTACTGGACCGCCGCCACCGCCTCAATCGGAATAATTGTTAAGAGGGACAGCCAATTCGACCACCCGGCCACAAAGCCGAGTAAGGGCCCATGGGAGAACGCGGCGTACTGACTCATCCCACCGCTTGTGGGAAACATCGTTCCCAATTCAATATAATTTACTGCAATCAGACCAATGACGACGGCCCCTAAAATCCATGATAAAACTGCGGCTGGGCCAGCGATTTGTGCGGCCATTCCGGCCCCAAATAACCATCCCGAGCCAATAATGGCACTCAGCGTTAACATGACTAGCGAGTATAAACTCATCTTGCGCTTCAAGCCAAATTCCCCCAATTTCAAAAAGTAATCCGCCAGTAGCTGATGGGTAACCGAGTCATGACAGCTGATTCCGTCGCCTTCCTTTAAACTGAAAACTGGACACAAAAGGCCGAACACTTGGTCACTCTCAGAAGAACCTGGGACAAAACTCCAGGCTCCTCTGGCAGCTCCAAATTTACAGTGCTGAAACGTGGGACAAAAATTAGCTGACTCCGCTTAAAGCTGATAACCAAATAACCCAAGTCCAGGATTATTCGGTTATCAGTCTTAACGCTCGCCAGCTAATCGCCTTTTGTCCCACTCTCCCAACCCAATCTGACGTGTTCGGCTCATTTTACACTTGCTCTCTGGCAATGCCATAAGAAAGTGGAAATAATCTGCTTAGAAGAACTGACCGACGTAGTAGTGAATGAACATGGTAATAATCCCGACGATCACGTTACGAATAATGGCTGTCTTCACCAGTCCATGTCCTAATTTAGCACTCAGAAATCCAGTTAACGTCACGGACAACAGCACGGCCACGATGGTTGCTGGCCACTGCGTTGCGGCAGGAAAGAGGGTCATGGCCGCCAATGGAAAGGCCCCACCCAACGACGCCGCAACCAGTGAAGAGAACGCGGCATCCCAGGGATTCATGTAGTGTCCAAGCTGAATGTCTTCCTTAACGTTAACGACCGTACCCAATGCGTCCTTACTCATCAGGTCTTTGGCAATCGCCAGGGACGTTCCTTCGCTGACACCACGATCCAGATAAAATTGTTGCACGGACTTCAATTGACTCGCATAATCCGTTCCCAGCAACCGTTCTTCCTTTGCCACGGCCGCCTTTTCGGTATCCTTTTGCGTGCTGACGGAGGCATATTCGCCAGACGCCATAGAAAAGGCGCAGGCCAGCAGATCGGATAACCCGGCGATAAAAATCGTAAACTGGTTATTCGTTGCTGCGGCGACACTGAACAACACCCCAACAACGGTCAAGATTCCATCGTTAGAGCCCAGAACACCGGCCCGTAACGTATTTAATTTTTCTTCCATTGTCTGGTGTTGCTTTTTAGCTTTCTTCAATTCTCGATTTGCGACCATAATTGTGCCTCCCCTAGGCAAATAAACTGCCGATGCCGTAAGTGACCAGCATCGTTAAAATTCCGGCGATGACATTACGCATCGTCCCGTTCCGGCGATTGGCATTTCCCAACAGCGCCGCCACGTAACCCGTAATCGACAGAGCTACGACCACGGCCAAGAAGGTGCCTAAAATCCGCCATTTTGCTGGTAATAAACTGATCGATAGCAATGGCAGAATTGACCCGGTGGGAAATGAAATCATTGACGCAATAGCTGCAGAAAACGGATTGGTATACTCACCGACATTAAAGCCGAAACGTTCGCGGACGGTCGTTTTTACAGGATCATCTGCCATCATTTCTTTCGTCGCCTGTTCAGCTAGCTCCGGTTTGATGCCGGTTGCTGTGTACTTGTCACGTACAAAGGAAAATTCCCCCTCGTAATTGTCGTCTAATGCGACCGTTTGCGTTTCGATGGCCTTTCGTTGCGCATCCTTTTGCGTGTTAACCGAGACGTACTCCCCCATCGCCATAGACACCGTCCCGGCAATCATTCCCGCAATTCCGGAAATAAAAATGGCATAACTGCTAGTTGCCGCTCCGGCGACACCAATAACGATACCGGCGACGGATAAGATACCGTCGTTGGCCCCCATCACACTAGCCCGTAGCACGTTGATTCGTTGTGCCAACGTCGCTTGCTTTTTTACCTTTTTCATAACTACTTCGCCCCCAAAATATTTCCGTTCATACAATCATAATATAGTTTAACACTAGTTAGAAACAAAAGTTAGGTGTATCTAATTAATATTGACTAATTTAGAATGATTCTCACTTGCTAACGGATCTATTGTACTCACTATTTCTGGAAAAGTAAACGCCAATCCGGCAACTTTTAAATTTTTAATCACGATTTATTCTAAACTAGAGCGGAATGTTGGACCTGTCGCCAAAATGTGGTTTAATAGAGTCAAACTAGACTGATTATAAATTAAAGGAGGGATTCCCAATGGCTAGTCAGCAACAACTTCTCAATCAGGCCTTGAAGACGCTGAAAGAGCACCACGTCCGGGTGACCCCGCAGCGACAAATTATCTTAACTTATCTGGTGACCCACCATAACCATCCGGCGGTCGACACCATTTTTAATGCGCTATCGGACCAACTCCCTAACCTTAGCATGGCAACCGTCTATAACACGCTTAACCTCTTAGTGGACCTGGGTATCGTCATTGAATTACCGAACGATAATGGTGGCATTCGCTACGATTTCTATGGACGCCCTCACTACCACGTCATCTGCGAGAACTGCGGTAAGATTACCGATGTCTTCGCGCCAGACTTTGACGAGATCGAACAGGAATTGAATCATCAGGCCAGCCAGCAAACTGGGTACTTGGTGACCAGCAACCACGTTGAAGTCTACGGTCTCTGCCCCGAATGCCAACAGAAATTACACATCGACCGGAAACGACAGAACTGGGCTACTGCGGAATAGTGGTCGTGTTCACCTTTGCGTAAATGACCGCGCCCTGGCTACCAGAAATTCTGTCGTTAACTACTAAACAACGTCAAAAGCGCACGACTACTGAACTCAAATAGTCACGCGCCTTTTTATGTTGTCTCGGAACAACCACGTACGCCAAGAGGTCGACAAATAAGGGCCAAGGCCTATCATTCTACTTAGTTAGCGAGTGCTTTCCTACTGGCCTAGTAGAAAACCAAGCTTGGCAGCTCGGTATTTTCGCAGCTTCAAGTTGTGTACGCACTGTTTCTAGCCCATATCTGCCGGATGGTAAGGTGTTGAGACTAGACGACGTTGTCCAGCAAAGCAAATTTTTCCAGCCATTGAGATTAGATGGTTTCCTTCTCAGTAACGGGTCTTGACTTGTGGAACTGTTAATTATAAACCCAGTTGTGTATTTCCACTAACTATTTGCTGCACTGAACAGATTGCCGGATGATAAACCAAGCCATTTTTGATACGGTCACTGACATGCTTTTGGCATTTTCAGAAACCAGCGGGAAACGCTATCATACCAGTATAATCAGCAATTATCGGCACCATCTTTTAAGCGATTCGATGCCCTCAACATCACTAACCACATTAAAATGTATAAACGCTGACACTTAATATTACAGATAAGTTACAGGGGACACCAACATTTAATCTATTTGCAAACACCGCCAGCAAAGCCCATAGCGCTCGTTATTAGCCCCGTAATATTACGCATAGAACCCAATATGGCGGTTGTCGGCAGCGCGAATCATGTATATAGTTGATAACGAATAACATCGACTGAGCAACCGCTAGCACGGCTGTCATAAATAAACTAGAAGAAAGATATGAGGGATGATCAGGGTGAAAATGCATAAAGTAGTTTTAACCGCACTGGCCACACTGGGGGCAGCCGGAATCTTCGGTATGTCAACGACTACGGCTTCAGCTGCCAGTTCCAACGTCAATGATTATATTAATAGTCAGGACATTACGCCAGCGAAAGTCACAAAAGCTATTTGGAGTGGCTTTCCAAAAAACGCGTATCGAAATGGTAAAGCTAAGCCTGAAGGGGTCGTCATTCATGAAACGGCCAACCCTTCTTCAACTATTTACAATGAAATTGCCTACATGAAGCGCAACTACAACAACGCTTTCGTTCACAGTTTCGTTGACGCTTCCAACATCATCAACATTGCCAATACCGACTACTTATCATGGGGTGTTGGCTACCCAGGTAACGCGCGGTTCATTCAATTTGAACAAGTCGAAGTCCACAGTAAGTCGGCCTTCGCCCATGAAATTGCGAACGCTGCCTGGTATACCGCTTACCTGTTAAATGAATACAACTTGAAGCCTAACGATGCCGCCTATGACGGTAAGGGAACGGTTTGGTCCCATGGTTCCGTTGCGAAGTATCTCGGTGGTTCTACCCATACCGATCCCGTTGGCTACTACGCCAGTGCCGGGAGCACCTACTTCGGTCAAAAGTACACCATGGCAATGTTCTATCAAATGGTTAAGAAGTATTACAACAATCTTGATTTGAGCCACACGAAGTTAATGTCCGCAACTTACACCTCTGTCAACCAGCAGGCTCAGTTGAGCAGTACGTACAAGAAAAACTATCTCTACAATCACGTCAAAGGCTCCAACAAGAATGCCAAACGTCAAAGCTGGTCCAAGATTTCTCCTAAGGTTGGCAAGACTTACTACATCGATATGACCGCAAAGAAGAGTAACGGATCAATGTGGTACCGAATTCGCCCATCTAAGAATAGTGCCAAGCGTTACTGGGTCTACTCTGGCAACCTGACCAACATCACTAACGTTGTGACGGCCACCGCTACAAGTACCAGTGCGTCCAGTGAGTCCGCTGCCACTTCTTCCAGCGTTGCTAGCTCTAGTAGCAGTACCGTTGAGAGCAGCGCAACCAGTACCAGCAGTGCTAGCAGTAGCAACTAAATTGTGACTATTAAACGGCTCGCCCATAATCTGTATGGGAGGCTGTTTTTTTTGCGTTTTTAAACCCTTGATCCGTTAGCTCTAGCGGATTTCGACCGGTAAGGAGATGTTGTCCAATCATCGCCTTACGTAGTCGGTCTGAGGCAACATGAATCAAGCCGCTAGGAACGCTGCTGAATTATGTTTAAACTTTAGCAGCCACTTGGGGATTCAGTGACTGGAATTGACGCGCACAATCAAAGCCGGAGGCGGTCAGGGATGCAGCGAGCCGGAAGCCCGTCCTTTGGCTGGAAGCGTTCCCCACAGCAAGCGGAATCCCTGGCAGCCGGAGTGCGGCTGTTTTCACTAATTTAGCCGTGATAATTCCTAATGTCGCAAGAGTAACGAAAATATTTTGGCTTTCAACCTTCAGCTCAAACTAAAAACCAGTGTGATGCTCGTCAAGGGCACCACACTAGTTTTTAATTATTTTCCTGCTTAGCCGCCCGTTTACGCTGACCAGCCACCGCCCGAGTCATGACCCACGTGGTAATTGGCACCGTCAGGATTACACTGACCATGGCAAAGAGAATCATTAGAATTTCCGAAACAAAGATCTTATCATTTAAAATTTCACCAAATGAGTAGTGGACCCCCGTAAACCAGATGAATAGGGCCAAGAAACCACCGAAGAAACCAAAGAACAGCGTATTAAATGTCGTGCCAATAATCTGCTTACCCACGGCAATACCGTCCCCTAGCAGGGCCGTCGTGCTCACTTGCGGGTGTTGCTCGAGAATCTCACTGAGGCCAGCCGAAATGGCCATAGCGGCCTCCGCAATGGCACCTAGCGTACTCAAGATGGCCGTGGCGGTCGTGACTTGCACAAATTTTATCCCGACCAGCACTGACAGGCCTTCCAAGTCCTCACTATCTTCTGGACCGAAACCCTGAACCAGCGCCCAATTTTCCACCGGCACAATCAACAGGACCAAGACCACCAGCACCACCGCAGACGCAATGAACGCCACGGTGCTCGACAGGTCGTCACCACTGCTCATGAAGATGGTTAATGCGAGGACCAACATCCCCACGACCAGCGTCACAATTAGCGGTGAGAAGTGAAATGCAACCAACACGATAGCCAAATACAGCAGACCAAAGTTTAGAATCAACGCTAGAAATGACTGGGCACCGGCTTTACCACCAACCAACACCATGAGGATCAGCAAGACCAATCCTAATACCGTAATCGTACTCATGCTGTCACCTTCTTCTTATCCATGAAGCGACTCGCCAGAAAGCTAGCAAGGGGCACCGCCAAGACGATACCGATACCGCTAATCAGGCTCTGAACGACACCCATCGACATGTTCATTGAGAACGTGTAGCCCCAGCTGTTGCCATTTTTCAAATACAGCATCGCCATCGGGAACGTATCGGCCACGAAGATGAAGAACAACACGTTGATCAATGGCCCCATGATGGTCGACCCAATCTGACGACCGGACTTGAAAACTTGATTAGCCGACAGCTCCGGACGCTCCCGTTTCAAGGCAAACAGCGACGAAATGATATCGGTCGACTCATCCATGACTGCTCCTAACGATCCCAGCAGCGTTTCTGCCAAGAACAATGGCCGTGGGAGTTGGGTGACGTACTGCATGGATTCGTAGTACATACCGCGTTCATGGGTCACGTGAAAGACTAGTAACGCCACAATGATAGAAAACGCCGTCCCCCCAAGCGTGGTCGCAAACGTAATCAACATCTGTCGGTTGGCGCCAATTACCAACCACAGCGTCAATGCCGCAAAGACCACGGCAAGGCTACCGAAGATCCACAGGACTTGTGCCCCCTGCGTCGACCCATTGAGGACGATGGCCAGGAAAAAGAGCACCCCGTTGGCCGCCACACTTAGAAAGGCCATGAAACCGCTGAACTGCATGATTAATAGCAGTAGTGCTACGACCAACCAGACCATAAAGACTAACGTGGTGTCACGCTTACTGTCCTTGGCCGTCGCGGTCAGGCTTTGACCGTTACGACTGTGGACGACCACAAAGAGTTGGCTTCCCACGTGATACTTCTGGTCCATCGCCCGTGAGTAGGAATAAACATTGCTAACGGTCAGGTGCTGGCCTTGATACTTTCCATTTAAAATTTTTCCGGACAGGACCTGTTTCGTCTGGCTATCGACATTGTGAAAATCATCAGTCTCCTTAGTCGTCTTGCCTGTCGTCACGCCGGTCACCTGCATGATGGGGTCACGGTAAAACGCTGCATCGTGGGCGGTTCCCCACACCAAGATACCGCCCACGACCATCGCAATAAGCCATGCCCAGAGTAATCCGCGTTTCATTTTTAGAACTTGCATTCTCGCCGTCCCTTTCCTTAGATACTAAAATCATTTGAAGATTAGAGTCGCATACCATAATCGTACGTCGCCTGCTGCGGGAAACGCCTTCAGCCTGAAGTACGGGCTTTCAGGTCGCCCATGCTGTAACTTGGGCAAGAATGCCGGCGAATGCTTAACCCACCCGCATGCGCCGAACCAGCTCCTTCTATCGTGTCTTAGAACATCAGCTAGCTTGCCAAATACGACGCAACGCGTTATCCTTCTTTAGGCGCTATGCCCAAAGTTTCACCGACACTCTCCCTTGCGCCATTGACCCTAGCCAAATATTAAGTCACAATGAAGATTAGTGTCGCCTATTCTGTTCGGTTGCATTCAGGCCTATGTAAAACTGTTGGTGATAAAATTGATGATTGGGTGATTTAAAACAGAACGTGGTTTTTACAGATAGGTTGCTTTTGCGGTACGAGCATGCCTGTGCAATGTCCATTCGCAAACAGTACGCACGCTATCCGCGTTATATCACGGTTACGACAGCTAAATCGTCGGCTAAAAATCACGCAACTCAGGTCATCAGTCGAGAACCTGGCGTTCGCCGTTTTAGCGAATTGATTCCAATATACCACTTTCTGGCAGGTTGGTTGGACCCCAATAAAAATTTTAAACAAATCACAGTAAACGTTGTCCTGTCAACGCTTCCGGGTGGTTTAAAACTAGTTGATCCTGTATAGAGCTTGCATTTTGCTAGGAAAACCAGTAAACTTACAGTCGATTGTTATTTTAATTAAGCGAGGGTTTTTACAATGAGAAAAGCACATCCAAATGGCGTCCAAGGCCGTCGGAAGGTTAACCGTAAAAAGGACCGGAAGCGCCGCGACGAAATTTCAGACTTACAACGTTGGTTAAAGAACAAGAAGTAAGCTGAAGTCATTACTGAAAACACACCGATACTGTCGGTGTGTTTTTTTGCGTTCATTTCCATTTTGATACTAAACCTGATGATTCTTTCAATCCACTGTAAATTTTGATCTACACGAAAAGAGGCCCGGCCACTAGGACCGCACCTCTCAATAATTGCTAAATTAACTAATCAACCACCAGAACACTCGTCTCTGAATTCTGAACAACATAGTTGGTGGTGGATCCCATAATCGCTTTCCCTAAACCGTGGACACCGGAACGACCAATGACGGTTAACGTCGTGTTCAATTCCGCCGGCAATGTCTTGGCAATGGTTGGTTTAGGAAGCCCAACTTTGAAACTCGTCTCAACCGGAACTCCCTGTTGCTTCACCTCTTCAACGGCACTTTCCAGAAATGTCGTCGCCGCGTCTTTAAAGTGAGTAATGATTTCGCTACCGAATTCCGCGCCGTAGTGGGCATAGGTTTGATCACTAGCGACGGAAACAATGAACAGTTTGGCGCCCAATTTTTGGGCTAGTTTGGTGGCCTCCACTAACGCCGCGTGGGCATTCTTGCTGCCATCCATCGGTACTAAGATCCGTTCATACATCATATCCCGTCCTTCCCATAGTAAACCATCAATGTGGTATCGCTTTCAACAACTTCATGATAACAATTCTGCTGCGACAGTGAAAGCTAATTGCGTCATTTTTCACGAGATTTTTAGGCTTCCCGGTAAAATGTTAGGCAATTCTCATTCTCGCTTCTCTGACAGATTGTGGTAAGATGAATCAAGTAAATTAATCACTAAAGGGATGGATATAATTGAAGAAGTTTTTGTTGGGCGCCCTGGGTCTTTTAGCCTTGACCCTTGCCGGCTGCTCGAATAACACACTTACTACGAATAAGACCAGCTATCGCCCAACTGCTTTGACTGCAGTCATCAAGGGCAAAGCCAAATCCAAGACGGTCAGCTATCAAATTGCAAATGGTTCCAAACGTAGTACGAAGGTTAACGGTGGCACCTATTTCTTCCAGGTTCCTGCCGCCACGACCGACCAAAAGGTCAAAATCACGGCTGGCAGTGCGACTAAGTCCGTCACCGTGAAGAAGGTCAAGGCCTTAGGTAACTACAAGAAGGTCGCCGCTAAATACAACCAAATGGTCATCGGTAGCTACCTGCCTGCCAAAGTTCAAAAGGAACTTCAAGCGGCCCAAAAGAGCCAGGCCGCCACGAAGAAAAAATTGACAGCCTTAGCCAAAACTAACCCAACGGCCGCTGCTGCAGCCATGCAGCAACAACAAGCCGCCGCTAAAAAGCTTCAAGCCGAAATGGCCACGGCCAAAAAACAGGCCAAGGACGACCTACTCCCAACCACTGCGAAATCCGGTCTTAAGAACTTGATTGCTACCAAGGACGTCACCGTGCGTGGCAACGTTCAAGACGGCAAGCTGATGAGCTTAGCCATGATCATACCTACTAAGCAAATGAAGACCAAGTCCGGTCAAAAGAAGTTTGGGACCACCTTTGCTCTACTGGGAACGACTTTAGGTGCCAAGCCGAAGTACGTCATCAACAAGTTTGAAAAGGTTTTGAAAGACGCTAAGAAGAACAGTTCCTCGACCACTACGAAGACGATTCGGTCGAATGGCATTCGGTTTAATACCGGCTTCTCCACCGACCACCTTTATATCTACATGACGAAATAGATGCTCTTTCGCCTTACCGGCTGGCAGATATAGCAAGCCGTATTCCAATTTTAACTTAAACAAATTAGGACCTAATTGCCCGTTTTCACTGGTAGTTAGGTCCTTTCTTTCACTCTAACTGAGGTTGAAAGTCCCCAAACACACGTTATGACCGTTGTCACAATGATACTGGGTCTAAAATTAGGCAACGTTGTCCAACCATCGCCTTACCGGCCGGCAGATATGGGCTGGAACGGTGCGAATACAACTTGAAGCTTCGAAAATGCCGAGTCTCCAAGCTTGGTTTTCTACTAAGCCAGCAGGGAACCCACCTGCCGACTAAGTAGAACGACGCGCCTGAGCCCATATCTGCCGACCTCTCGGCTGACGTAGTTGGTCTGAGGCAACATGGATCATGCCGTTTGAAGCGCTATTGAATTATGCTTAAACTTTAGCGACCACTTGGGATTCAGTGATTGGAATTGACATGTACAATCAGAGCCGGAGGCAGCCAGAGATGCAGCTAGCCGTGTCGACGATGTTAATCGGCGTTCTTTCCGGCTTGCATCGTGGGACGACCTGGGAGACGCCTGATTTTGGCGGCTTTCAGGCGAGCTGGAAGCTCGTCCTTTGGCTGGAAGCGTTCCCCACAGCAAGCGGAATCCCTGGCGGCCGGAGTGCGGCTGTTTTCACTAATTTAGCCGTAATAATCCCTACTGTCGCAAATAGTAACGCAAACATTTTGGCCTTCAACCTTTTAGACTCTAAGGAGGGGTTACCATGGCTTACACCATTGCTTTGACAACCAGTGGCTTTTCTGCCAAACAATTTCAACAGGAACTCGCTGCGCAACAGATTTCGTTGAATCACCATGCTCAGGACTTATTTGCCGACACACGCTTTCACCCGCTGTCTGCCGGCCAAACACAGCACTTACGAGTGATAACTGTGGCCGAGTTAACGTTAGTGACGCCCGCCACGCTCCCCACCATTTTCCGGCGGGCATCCGAGCTTGGCTTACAGCTTTGTCCGTTAGCCCTAGCCGTTGACTTTCGACTGCAGTGGCAAACGCAAGTCCGGAGTACCAATTCTATTTTAAGCAAGCACGAAGCACCTCAGGGAGCAATCACTGTGATGTCGCCAATCGCAAATAACGACCCTAATCTGCCCAAAGGATTCTATCTGCGACGCATCGACGATACCCTCTGGCTGCGCGGTTACCGGTGTGACGACCTTTACGTTTGGCAGCCAAGCGACACCCTTGCCTTCCTTCAACCCGCGCAATAACTGCTTACCTTTACTCATTAGAATACAAGGTGACTTATCTTAGCCACCGTCTCCAAGCGCAATCATTTTTATCCCCACCAGTCAGGCGGCATAATAACGGTATGCTGATGTAGTGAATAGCGACCGTTATTTTGTTGGCAAAGTTCACTAAACCAGCAGACCATGTTTTTCCTAGGGGGGAGTTTTCATGCAACATGAAGAGAGAGTATTTGAAGCGTTCTTACGCCAGTACCGAGAAATTTTTCGGGTGTTGATCAACGCCGCCGAACAAATTACGGGGCAGTACTCGGTAAGCTTCGAACAGTATTTACTGCTGAAACAAATTCATGAGCAACGCAACATTACGCTGAGTGAGTTGGCAGATGCAACCCACACGACCCGTTCCGCTGCGGCCCGCAAGTTACGGGCGCTACTACTTGATGGATTCGTTGAACAGGAAGCAAAGTTGGATGATCGACGCGTGAAGTACCTGCGGCTAACCACCAAAGGGACCAACGTTGAACACGACATCCACCAGGCCTTTCTACAAAGTGCTGAAGCCTGGGACCAGATTCCAACTAATCTGACCACCGAAAATATCAACGATTTCTTTACCCAGTACCAACAAAACATTGCCATTTGGGACCGGACACGGCCGAAGTTCCGTCGTCCCGTTCTGCATACCAAGAAGAAGGTTCTCGGTGAAGAATAACGCCGGTAAATGGGGGTCTGACCCAATCGTCAGCGCCCCATTTTTAGTCAGAGCTGCAATCTGGCTCTTATCCGCGCCTTTCTGGGTGGAAAATCCGCTTTTATTAAATTTTGATGATAAAAAAATTCCCTTTTGTAGTTAAAAGGGTTACTCTGTTTGTAACGATTATTTTAAGGAGGATTCCGTATGCGACTTAACCATTTAATGACTGTTTCACCAGCTGGTGGTGCTGATAGGTTCCCTGTCGACGAGTCTCAAGTTACCCAAGATTTTTATGAGGCCGTTAACGGCAAGTGGGCTGAACAGGCCACGATTCCTGGTGACCATGCGACGACCGGTGGTTTCCGTGATCTGGCCGACAACATCGAAAAGACTTTGATGCACGACTTTGGCGATCTGCTTGCTGGGAAGCTCGAACCAGCTAATCCTGAGATGGCAGAGTTTAAAAAGCTCTACACCCTCACCAGTGATTCCGCCGAACGAGAAAAGGTGGGCACCGCGCCCCTTAAGCCCGTTTTGGCCAAGATCGAAGCGCTCAAAGACTTCGCTGACCTCAACGCACATTTAGTTGAATGGTTCAAGACGGACTTGCCAACGCCAATTGACATCGGGGTCGACGCCGACATGAAGAACACTAGCCAATATGCCCTTTATGTGGACGCCCCAAGTCTCTTCCTGCCCGACAAGACTTACTATGCCAAGGACAATCCGGCCGCTAAACAACTCTTACCGATTTTCACGCAAACGGCTGTTAAACTACTTGAACTCGCCGGCTACACTGAAGACAAGGCCACGACCGTCGTCGAACAAGCCAAGCAATTCGATGCACAAATCGCACCGCATGTGAAGTCATCCGAAGAAGCCGCCGACTACGTTAAAATGTACAACCCATTCCCACTGGCCGACGTCGACGCTAAACTCGACCACATTGATTTGACCGCCGTCGTTAAGGGCCTCATCAACGACACGCCAGATCAAGTCATCTTGCCACAACCGCTCTTCTTTGACGCCGCTAACGACATCTTGACGCCAGCCAACTTCGCGTTGATCAAGAGTTGGATGCTGGTCAAGACCGCAATGGGTGCTAGAGGGGCTCTGACTGAAGAATTCCGCCAAGTCGGTGGCACCTACAACCGAGCTTTGTCCGGGCAAAAACAGGCTCAGTCTCGCGAAAAGGCGGCCTTCTATCTGGCAACTGGCACCTTCAGCCAAGTCGTTGGTGACTACTACGGCCGCAAGTACTTCGGTGAAAAAGCTAAGGCCGACGTTCGTCAAATGGTTCTGAAGATGGCCAACGTTTACCAACAACGGCTCAAGACCAATGATTGGTTGAGTGCTGCGACTCGCGAAAAGGCCATCATCAAGTTGCAGAAGCTGACCATCAAGGTAGGCTACCCTGACAAGATCGACGCCCTTTTCAGTAAGTTTAAGATCGACGAAACCAAGTCCCTTTTTGACAACTTGCAGGCCATTACCGAAATCATCATCGACAATCACTTCGGTCATTGGGGCCATCCCGTCGACCGCGAACGGTGGGACATGAGTGCTGACACGGTCAACGCTTACTACTCCCCATCGAACAACGAAATTGTTTTCCCGGCTGCCATTTTGCAAGCCCCATTCTATAGTCTGGAACAATCCAGTAGCGCCAACTACGGGGGGATCGGGGCCGTTATCGCCCATGAAATTTCTCACGCCTTTGACAACAACGGCTCCCAATTCGATGAATTTGGGAACCTGAACAACTTGTGGACCGACGCCGACCTCGACCACTTCAAGGGTCTCGCCCAAGCTATGATCAAGGAATTTGATGGCATCGAGTTTGCTGGCCAAAAGGTCAATGGGAAGCTGACCGTTTCTGAAAACATTGCCGATGGTGGTGGCCTAAGCTGTGCCCTGGAAGCCGCTAAATCCGAACCAGATGTTGACCTGCGTGCCTTCTTCATCAACTGGGGCAACGTTTGGCGGATGAAGGCCACAACGGAGTACATGCAATTGCTGTTATCGATCGACGTGCATGCCCCCGCTAAACTACGAGCTAACGTTCAGGTCAAGAACCTGGACGACTTCTATCAGACGTTTGGGGTCAAGGCGGGAGATGGCATGTACCTCGCCCCTGCTGACCGCGTTAAGATCTGGTAATTGTGTCTTCACAGTTCAATTGTTAACGATGTTTTTAATTTTTCAAATGACCTTACTAAAAAATCCCAGCAGTCGTCGCGATTGCTGGGATTTTTTTGACCTGTTTTATGATCAGTCGGTCGTTTCATTTAATTTTGCTTGGCGCTTGGCATCCCTAGCTGCCTTACGGTCAGCCTTTTCCTTGTTGCTGAGAATTTCTTCGACGCCATCTTGATGGTTGACGTAGCGGGCCATGGCGAAGAAGTAATCTGATAGTCGGTTGAGGTACGTTAGGATAGCTGGCTCCAAAGGTTGCTCTGCGTTTAAGGCAACCGCTGAACGTTCTGCGCGACGGGCTACCGTGCGGGCATAGTGGAGATTGGCACCTGCTGGTGAACCCCCAGGTAAGATAAATTCTTTTAATTCTGGCGCATTAGCGATGAAGTAGTCGACCCGATGTTCCAACTGCGTCGTGTCGGCTGGTCTCATCTCTTGATGCCGTTTTACACTAATGTCAGCCTCCAACACGTAGAGTTTTCGCTGAACCTCACTCAGTTCATCGATGAGGTCGGTTTGGTCGGACTTGAAACTGGCGATAACAACCCCTAAATAAGATTGTAGTTCGTCGACATCCCCCAGCGTCACAATCTGTGCATCCGTTTTGGACACCATTTTGCCACTAACTTGTTTCGTCATGCCTTGATCTCCGACTCGCGTATAAATCTTCATGCCCATCATCCCTTCATTTTCACAACCATCTTATGTACCACTTAATCATTAACCACCTCTTAGCATTCTGACTCAAGTCGCGGCAATAGTCCAGTCTAAAGTTAGCCGAAAATTGCCGCACTACCGCTAGCTCCATCCCATCATCCTCCGGCTCAAACTGATTTCCTTCATTACAGAAACATCTGCTCCCTGAAACAGCATCCTTTCTAGCAAACTATTTGGATACATGTCATCTACTAAGTCGTTAACGATAAATTGCTATTCGAGGTAGCCACAAGCTCGACCAATTTTACCCAGATAACACAAGAAGCATTGACCCAGTTACAGTCAATGCTTCCACGCTTCATGATTATGCTTTCGTCAAATCTGACATCGCCAGCCGCGATGTACCATCAGCTAGGTCAACATCCACCTGACTGGCGCGGCGGCTGACCCCAGATATTTCACGATTACCGGATAGGGCAGGCGCCGCTTTCGCAATCGGATTGGTCGACCAATTCGACGTCCTTTTGATCGTGGTTGCCCGTCATTTCAGCAAAGGTCGCCGCCACGTCACCCGTGATTTGTGCGCAGTGTTGACGATACGTTTCCTCATCGATAGGCTCCTTTGGTGCTTGCTTGAAGTCAGCACCACTATATGGCAGCAAGGATGTGGACTTGATGGTGTTGCGGTACTGCATCAAGAGACTACTGATGTCCTTGCCCTCTTCGGGTTGGAAGGTCACCGTACAACTAACGGCGTTGTCGGACCAGTACGTCTGCAAGAACGCTTGGGTAGCAAATTGTTCCGCCATTGGCACTTCACCAGCGGATGCAAATGCAGCTTCGTCGGCGTGGGCAGCCTTCACTGGGAACTCCACACACATCGTATTCTGACTGTAAACATCGGGTTCGACCTTGTAACCGCAGGCCCTTAAGGCTGGTAACAAGGGATCACTGTCTTGGAACCGAATCCGTTGAATCAGGTAACGCGCGTAATGGAAATGCATCCCCTCGGACACCCCAGCTAATTTGGCCACCGTCCCGGACGGCTTGACCGTCGTGTGTTTGATGGATGGTTGGCAACCCAGCGTTTCGGAGTAGTTTTTGTCGGCTTGAACAACGGCTTGATATAGGTCGTTGACACGTTTGACGGCTGCTTGATTGTAGACGGGACGCATGAACGTCTTGCCGGTTGTGGTATCTTTTTTGGCCTCGAAGCCAGTAACCACGCGTTGCTTGAAGGTCTTTAAGATCCAGTCCTGAATCCCCGACATGGAAACCCCAATACGCCGATTCTTCTGGATGGCCTTGCGGGAGACTTCCCAATCATAGTGGCTAAACGTGACCCGCTTGGTATACCGGGCGCCTAAACCAAAGGCATCTTCCAAATTCCAGCCTTGTTCTTCAGCAACACTTGGGAAGACTTCAAACAGGTTGCAGGGTTCGCCATTGCTCAGTGAGATTTCCCCACAGGGGTTGGTGCCCTCAACGGCGCCATCAATGCCTTCTTGACGCCCATCGGCTAACCGACCGTAATTCTTCGACAGCTCCAAATTAACAATCCCGGGCTCCCCGTTATGTTGGATGGAGTCGGCAACGGGCTGATAGTCGTTAAATTGACTATCGACGGCCACACTGTTATTGGACGCCCACCGGTGATGGTAGAGCTTGTCTTTATCCTGTTTCATGGTAATAAAGTCATCGTCTTCGGCACCACCCAAGGCGAGTTCAGCCGAACGCCGGACATTCCCAGCCACGACGGTTTTGCCAATCATGTTGCCCATGTCCGTACAGTCCACGGCGGTCAATTTCCGGCCCACCGCGTCGTTTAAGATTTGATTGATGTCAAAGAGCATTTCAACCAGTGGCATTGGACCAGAAGCGGTCCCGCCAAAGCCATGGATCGGTGCATCCTTGGGCCGAATATCGCTGATATCCAAGACAACTTGGGTCTTATGGTCGGGATTGCTAGCATTAAAATGGGCATCGATCATGTTGGCATTGGCTAAGACCCAGCCTTCACGAGTGTCTGGTAGCCGGTAATAGCGTGCGTCAGCCAAGGAATGACTGTGCATCCACGTTGACCGGTCCACAGCTCCCAAGGCTACAGAGGCGTCGTAAGAGGCACTGTCGGCGTCGATCACTATGGTCAATTCTACACTTTGATCGACCTTAGGCATCTGCCTAACGTTATCTGGTGTAACGGAAAAACCGACACCGCCGCCCTTCATGAGTTGGTCGAACATAAATGAAAATGGCATGGATGCCACAATTTGATCGGGTTTTAAGTAACTTGGCACGATATGGCTGTCACCATAGGCTTGTGGCCGAATAGCGACGAACCAGCAGTTGTTTAGTGCATCTCCATTTCGATGTTGATAATCGGTTCCAGAGATCCAGAGATTACGGCCAGAAGGCGTTGCGGCTAAGCCGTAGACCAGTTTAAAGAGCCGTTGGGCCTCTTGCGTTAAGTCGGCGACCACTTGTCCATCGACGTTGTCCGCATGTAGCCGGGGGTCAAGGTTGATATTACCTTCGACCACCCGTTTAACCGTCTCGGGCCATTCTTCGGTCCGCTGTTGGTCTGGCAACCAGCGCGCATAGGTCCGCTTATAGGTGACCCAGCCCAGTTCACCCCAGTGGGGGGTAACCTCTTGCTCCACTTTTTCAATAAAATCCGCCGTCAATGTGACTGCTGCGGCCGTTGTTGTGTTCATCATATCAATCGCTCCTTCAACAATAATGCACCATATATGGTATCAAAAATAGAATGCAAATACAATATGTAGAAAAAGTTGGATTGCCCCTAGACATTTCAAATCGCGCCGCTATGTAACATAGTTAACGGGTGCGGTACAAGTTTTCCTCCCTAGCAGTTAACTGTAAGTGGACAAAAAATGATAAACCCGTTTAACCGGCCAGCTCATGCCATCCCAAACGAGAACTCCCCTAAGTAGTAAACGACCCGTCGCTGACACAATTAAATGGGTCATAATTTTTCTGATTTAAGAAATTTATTTTATTTATTTTTTGTATCGCTGAATTAGCAAATCTTAATCTGACGGCCTACTAGATGTTGGAGGTGAACAACCAGGTTGGCCCCGTCACCGGACCGACTGGCAGATAGGAGACAACCGCGGCGACACCTACTTTTCGTTTCTTTGACGCATTCTGGAAGACTGCTTTTCAGACGGAATCTTTGACCACCACAGTACGACCTTATTTAACGATCATAAAAAGAACGTTACCGCCGTAGACTAGATAGTCTGCTGGTGACAACGTTCTCTCTCAGTTTCTTTTACTTCTTATCTGATTGGGTACTTTCACGTGAAACGAGCGTCGTGCCGATCGTAACCAATTGGGGTGTGGTACGCCCGGTTTGGAGACGATTTTCCACCAAATCCACAGCCGTTGCACCTAAAAGCTCGGTGTTGACGTGCACGCTACTCAGCTCGGGAAAGACGTACTTGGCAATCGTCGTGTCATTGAAGCTGAACAAACTAACTCTGCTTGGCACGTCGATATTGTTCTCGTGAAGTGCCTTCAACGCCCCAGCCGCCATAGGATCATTGGTGACGAAGAACGCCGACGGCAGGTCGTCACCCAACTCCGCAATTGCCGTTTGCATCTCCTGATAGCCAGAATGGTTGGTGTAGTCGCCCGCAAATACCAGGCGATCATCAAAGGCATTCCGGGCTTTCATTTCCTGCTTAAAAGCATTGTACCGGGGGTCGACAACTTCCAGTTGCCCATCCGTCGTCCATTCCGTCCCGTACAACAACCCGATTTCCCGTTGGTTGCGTTGCCAGTAGAAATCAATGACTTGGCGCACCGCGAACCGGAAGTCCGTGACCACGCTGTCATATCCATGGCAAAGCTGGTCTTGGTCCACAAACACCAGGTTGGGGGTTAACTGGGCCATTGCTGCGACCTGTGAATCGCTAAACTTACCGATGGCAATAATGGCGTCAACATCGGGTTCAATGGCCTGCAAGTCGTTTTGAAACGTTCTGGTCGCTAAGAAATGGTGCTCATCACTCCGCTTCTCCAGGCCTAAGCGAATCGACATGTAGTACAAGTCATCTAGTTCCTTGGTCTTGGAATACCACTGAACGATGGCAATCTTAAGCTGTTTAGTTGGCGCGCTCGCCCGATGCTTGAGTTTGCTGTAGTTCAACTCCTCGGCAACTTCAAAAATCTGCTTTCGCGTTGAGTCACTGACAGACAGTGTCCGGTCATAATTCAACACCCGCGACACCGTGGCCAGCGAAACACCAACGGACTTCGCAATATCTTTTAACGTGGCTGCGATTGCCATCACCTCCCTTTTCTTGGCCGCCTTGTCAGTTAGGTTCTCCGTCCTGTGGGGACCAGCAGAACACCGGTCTTGCACCACCGACACCGGGCTACGGACCTAACTGCCCACGGCTACAATTACTGTTGCGCTACCGAAACTATCGGCTTACAAGCCACCCAGTTTCCAAATAACGTTACCATTCACAGATTCATCGTCAACCGTTGCCGGCTCACTAAATCTGTGCAATAAACTTATCTAACGCGGCTTGACCCTCAGCATCGCGCTTGAAGACACCAGCGTCGGCTAAGACCCGTGCAAAGACGTCACCAATGGCTTGGTGTAAGACCGGCGTAACGTTCTCTGCCGTCAACGAATGATCTTGCTTGAGACTATCGGCCCAAGGCTTGTGCATGTCGGCCATTTGGTTCGGCTGACCTAGTAAGTACTTGGTGACCTCGGCCATTTCTGTCTTGAGTCGTGCTGGTAAAATTGCCCGGCCCATGACTTCGATCAGACCAATATTTTCCTTTTTAATGTGTTGGACGTCCTGATGCGGATGGAAAATACCATCCGGATACTGGGCGGATGTCTGGTTGTCCCGCAGCACGAGGTCCAGGACGTAGTCGGCGCCATCGCGGTACGCAATTGGCGTAATTGTGTGGTGACGCACATTATCTGTGTAGGCCCGTACATCAACGGACGCGTCAGAGTAGTCGATCCAGCTGTCCAAAACCTTCGTGGCCGCATTGATCAGTGCTTCCGGTTGACTCCCGGTCAACCGGATGTCGGTCATTGGCCACTTAACGATTCCGGCCGTGACACCAGCCACGCCTAAGTCCACTGGTCGGTCAATCGGTGCCTTCATCATTGGGAAGGTATGTTTTCCCCCCTGATAATGATCGTGAGTCAGCATGGACCCCCCTACGATTGGCAAGTCGGCATTGCTCCCGACAAAGTAGGTCGGCAACGTCTGCACAATTTCCAAAAGATTGGTAAACGTGTGTTGGTTGATGACCATTGGCCGGTGTTCCTTGGCCAGGAAGATGGCATGTTCCGAAAAGTAAGCATATGGCGAGTACTGAAAGCCCCAGGTTTCGCCGCCCAACATCAACCGAATGATTCGGTGATTGCTCCGAGCGGGATAACCGAGTCGGCCCAAGTACCCTTCATTGGTCATACAAAGCTGATCCAAGGGATAACTCGTCTGCTTTTGCGTCTGAGCTGCTGCAATGGCCTTGGGATCCTTTTCCGGTTTGGACAGGTTAATGGTAATCTCCAACTCACCCGCTACCGTCTTGGCCGGGAAGACCACATTTTTCGCAATGTTGCGTGTCTTGATATAGTTATTGTCTTGACTCAACTGGTAGAACCAGTCCGTCGCCTTAGAGGGACTCTCCTGATAGCGATCCCAAAAACCGCGGTTAACGGCAGAAGGAAGCGGCGTCATCAAATCCATCAATTGTGATTCCAAAATTTCTTTAGGACTTGGAGAATCCTCGATTTTACCATGCGCAATCGCCGTTTCAATCAAGGCGTTGACCAGGTCGATAGGCGTATCCGCCTTAGCGGGCTTGGCCTGACCGTCGCCAACCAAAGCGAAGATGCGATTCGTGACGTATTGCCGGTCGAGTTCCGTGTAAGGCGCCGGTGAAGACACGATGTAATCAATAAATTTTTGACTTGTATCTTCAGCCATCGTTTACTTCTCCTCAGTCCGATCATTGTAGCCTTGTGGATGCGTTTGCTTCCAGTTCCAGGCCGTTCGGATGATGTCCTCAACGTTATCAAACCGGGGTTGCCAATTCAAAACTTTGCGGGCCTTGTCACTAGCAGCAATCAACGTACTTGGGTCACCGGCGCGCCGTGGCGCCATCGTTGCGGGAATTTCTTTGCCCGTGACCTTACGTGCGGCTTCTAACATTTCCTTGTTAGAGAACCCAGTTGAAGAACCGAGGTTAAAGGCATCGCTGTCATGACCAGCCTTTAGGTATTCCAGAGCTAAGATGTGCGCATCGGCCAAATCAACGACGTGGACATAATCCCGTACGTTGGTCCCATCCTTTGTTGGGTAGTCGCTACCGAAGATGGCTAATTCTTTCCGTTCACCCGCAGCCACTTGTAAAATGATTGGCACCAGGTGGGTTTCTGGATGATGGTCTTCACCAATGCTTCCGTCTTCCTTAGCACCGGCAACGTTAAAGTAACGTAAGGCAATAAATTTAATCCCGTAAGCTTCGTCAGACCAACGCATGATCTTTTCCATCATTAACTTGCTTTCGCCGTATGGGTTGGTTGGAATCTGGGGATCAGTTTCCTTGATTGGAATCTGCTTAGGTTCGCCGTAAGTCGCAGCCGTCGATGAAAAGACGATGCGCTTCACGTTATGTTTATTCATGACCTCTAGCAAAGAAACCATACCGGCCGTATTGTTATCGAAGTACTTCAGCGGTTTCTTCATGGATTCAGGCACCACGGAGAAGGCAGCAAAGTGAATCACACCTTCGATATCTTCCTTGTCAAAAACACCGTTCAGGAAGTCTTGATCACGTACGTCTCCTTCGTAGAACCGTGCCTTCTTGTTTACTGCGGCCCGGTGCCCCGTTACCAAGTTGTCGACGACGGCAACATCGTAACCCTTTTCAACTAAACGATCGACGGCGTGTGAGCCGATGTAACCGGCACCACCTAAGACTAAAACTGTCATTGATCAATTCCTCCTCAAATTAATGTTTTTACCATTTTTATGTTTAGCAGTTGTCGCCTATGGTGGTCGGGTACGCCACCTCCAGCTATGGCAACACTAAACTTTTACTACTGTTTCATTTTATCTCTAATGTGATTACTGCGTCCAGCCGTGATAGAGGTATTGGCCAGCTTCTTTTGTCGGCCTCTACGCCACGGCGGCTTAGGAATGCGCAAGAAAAAATGGTGATTTTTCAGACTGAGGCATCCCCACAGCAGGCAGGGCCCCCGGGAATCGCAACGCGAGCAATCCAGTACAATCTAAATCTTTAGGCTTGGATTTCCTTAGGGCCGTCCGCAATTTCAGCAACGTAGAATTCGGCTGGATGGCCGATAGTGTCTTCATAGACCTTACCGACAGCACTTTCAAATTCATCGACATTGGTCTTCTTGACCAAAGCGATCGCACAACCACCGAAACCGGCACCGGTCATCCGGGCACCCAGGACGCCTGGTTGTTCCCAAGCCGTTTCAACTAACGTGTCGAGTTCCTTTCCAGTTACAGCAAAGTCGTAATGTAAGGAAACGTGTGAGGCGTTGACCAAATGACCGAAGCGCTTCAAGTCGTTGGCTTGTAGCGCTTCGAAGGCCTTTAACGTCCGTTGATTTTCGAACACAGCGTGACGAGCACGCTTGATCAAGATATCATCGTTGATCAGGTAGGCATTTTCGTCAAACTCGTCTTCGCTCAAGTCACCTAGCGTCTTAATATCCAGCTTCACTTGCAAGCGACGGAGGGCTTCTTCACATTGGGCACGGCGTTCGTTGTACTTAGAATCCGTCAACTCACGACGCTTCTTGGTGTTCATGATAACTACCACGTAGTCGCCCAAAGCAAGTGGCGCGTATTGGTAATCTAAGGTGTTCGTGTCAAGCAGGATGGCTTGATCTTTCTTCCCCATCCCAATAGCAAATTGGTCCATGATTCCAGTGTTCAGACCGAAGTAGTCATTTTCAACCTGTTGGCCGACCTTAACCATTTCGACTTCATCGAGCTGCATACCATAACCGGCATGCAGGATTTCTCCCATTAACATTTCCATTGAGGCCGATGAAGATAGCCCTGAAGCATCTGGTAAGTTCCCGTGGACGAAGAGGTCAAACCCATGGTCGATGGTCAGATTCTGCTTCGCCAGCTCGAACAACATCCCTTTAAGGTAGTTGGCCCAGTTATCAGCCTTATCAAATTTCAAATCATCCAGTGAGAATGTTAACATTCCGGCATTCGGTACATTGGCAGAATACACACGGAAGTTGCGATCATCACGCGCTGAAAATGCGGCGTAGGTTCCCATACTAATAGCGGCTGGGAAAACGTGCCCACCGTTGAAGTCGGTGTATTCACCGATCAAGTTGATCCGGCCTGGTGAGAAGAACACCCGTTGTGGGGTGACATCAAACTTTTCTTGGTATTCAGTTGCTAAGCTGGCGAAATCCATGGCGATTAACTCCTTAATAAATTTTTTAGTAAATTTTTTACTACAGCTATCATAACCGCGTTTAGCAGTTATGTCAATCATTTAATAAAGCGCTTTCCTTCACGCTAGCACCCAGTTATCGGTACAAAGATAGCTATCCCCTTCGCCTTGCTGCTCGTGGAAATAGTATCAGCTGGCGTCCTTTGTCAGCCGACAGAATAGACGACTTTTAAGACACGTGTTTTTCGCGACTTAAAAGCAAGCGAGAAGACTGGCCCGCTTTCAAGCGGAACCCCGTTCACACGACCCTAAACTAAAGGCCACAGACATGTTCTGCCCGCGGCCCTTAGTACTGACTTACTTGGCTGAAGCTTCTTCCTCAGCCTGTTCGGTTTCAAGTTTCTTTTCAAGTTTACGGACGATTTCCGCGTGCTTCTTTTCTGACAAGGTAACCTTGAATTGGTAGATCAGCGCCGACAAGATCAACAAAACCATTGGCATGTAGAAAATAAAGGAATGGAAAATGAACATGCCATGAGCTGTGATATCACTTGGTTTTGCGTTTCCAGTCATCCCAGCGTGAACGGCGGCAATAACCACGATCCCCGTTGAGAAGGCCCCTGCTAATTTGTCGATCAATGGCCGAACGGATAACGTCACTGATTCGTTCCGCGTCCCGTTCTTGTACTGACCATATTCCACACTGTCCGTGATGGTCATCAAAGCGGCCAAGAAAATCATGGGGTATGGGAAGAAGAAGACGGCATCGGCAATGTACATCATGATGATGTTGGTCCCGGCAAAGTTAAACAGAATGTACCCGAGCAACATCATGCAGATACCACCGACGTAAACACCACGCCGGGTAATCTTTGACACGATCGTTGGGAATAAGGGAACGGAAAGTACCCCTAAGACGGCGGTGACCCCACCAATAACTGTGTAGGCATTGGAGTTACCAATGACATAACGGAAGTAATAAATCAGGAGGGAGTTGGTGACCACGTAGCTGAGGGCAAATAACAAGTAGGACAACCCCAACCACATCAGCTGATCATTTTCACCGATAACCTTGAAGACATCCCGAAAACGCGTTTTTTCAGTATTTTCACGAATCAGGCTCTTGTTTTCTTTCGTCCCGAAGAAGGTTGCTAAGGCTCCTAACAAGGAAACGGCCCCAATAACAATAGCAAATCCTAACCAGCCGGCACGGGTCTGCGTACTCCCATGTGACCCAGAGAACTTCTGTGAGAAGAAGATGACCAATGGCATAACAGCCATAATGACCCCTTGAGAACCCAAGGTAGAACCGAAACGCCCAACCGTCCCGAACTTGTTACGAACCTTAGTATCAACACTCAAAGCAGGTAGCATAGACCAGAATGAAATATCTTTAAACGAATAGAAAATATCCATAATGACAAAGACGATTCCAAAGGCTAAGAAGTAAAGCGTCTTGTTGGAATCTGCTAGCCCAAACATGCTGGAGAACATCAGGATGATCCCAATGGAACTGACAATGGCCCCGGCAAGCAGCCACGGCTTGAATTTTCCCATCTTGGTATCGGTGTTATCGACCATCCCACCGATCATCGGGTCAAAGGCGATTTCAACCAACCGAATGACAACGACCATCGTGGTGACGATCCCGGCTTCAGCAGCCGCACCATTGCCAACGAACAAGGCACTTGTGACAAACATTGCAAAGTAAGTATTAAGAGTTGCATAGAACGCATCGTGCCCGAACGCCCCTAGAGCATATGAGACATATTGCTTAATCATTATTTTTTCCACACCTTTCAACGGGGAACTTAACTGACAACCCAGTGGCCACTAGGATTTAGTGGTACCGGTGTTCGATAATCTTAGAAAGAACCTCTTCCCGTTGCTGAGCCTTAGCCATATCGAATTGTGATTCTTCGAGGTGGTTAAAGTCCTGTGCAAGTAGCGTGGCTTCCAAATAGAGGGTCAATTGCCGCTTGATGTACAATTTATTTTCCTCATCCGGTCGCTGTGCGTTACCACCCAAAACAGCTGCAGCAAATTCTTTCGGGTCTAAAGTAATCTTCTCGTCTTTCTTAGCCATTTGGAAACACTCCTTAGTCTTATCTCATTATCCACTTAGGTTACCCATCAACGGCCGCTTCTCGGCGAATACAATCGATTACATCAGTCACGGTAAGTCGGTTTAACCTGAGTAGATAAGTGTTAGTTAACTAATCTAGTAAAGTCACGTTTAACATTTTACTTAAATGTAAGCGCTTTACAGTGGTAATAATAACGGTCTGGACCATAAGATGCAACCTTTTTTATTGTGTAAATAATTACTAAGTATTTGCCAAACATGTTCTACGCAGGCATTGCAACCGGTTGTATTTTGTTGACTAAAAATTTACTAAACATATATTTAGCATCTGCTATTTCACCAATATTTACGCTTAATCGTGCTTCTACGTTTTCAATACGGCCTAAAGAAAGTGGCATTGTGTGCTTTAATCCAGTGTTAGCAGCCATTGGCATTCCCAAATGAGGATAAATTGGCCACATTGCAATTGTCAGGAATTCCGTCGGCTCAGATTCGTCAATTTGCGGTCTAATTTTAGTCTCAGTATCGTTGTGACACCATAAGAAGTTTTTAAAACTCTCGTCGTGCAGATAAGGCATAAAAGAGCCCGCCCAACCCCATTCTGGTTAGACGAGCTCCTATGAATTTTAATGTGTATTGTGGCGGCCAACCAGTGCAGCTGAATCTCTGGCAACCACCGTGTGACCTAGTTCAAGCCCTATTTTACAGAACTAACATAAGCCTTCAAAGCTTGTTCGAACCGGTCCAGTCGCGCATGGGCAGCTGCATCGGTCTTATCGCTGGTTCCAATGTAGAACTTGACTTTAGGTTCGGTCCCTGAAGGCCGAATGCAGATCCAAGTGCCATCACTCAGCCAATACTTCAAAACGTTTGACTGTGGCAGATCGATTTTGTTGGTCGTCCCATCAGCCGCCGTCTTCACACCCGTCGAGAAGTCTTCGACGGCAGCAATCGTTGTGTCGGCAAAGGACTTCGGTGCATTTTCTCTGAATTCGCTCATCAGGTGGGCCATTTGGTCGGCACCGTCAACACCAGGGAATTCCTCAAACGTGGTCTTTTCGGCAAAGTAGCCGTAGGTCGCGTAAAGTTCCTCGATGCCATCGTAAAGGGTCATCCCCCGTTGCTTGTAATCAGCAGCGACTTCGGCCAGCAAGACCGTCGATTGGATGGCGTCTTTGTCCCGGACGAATGGCTTGATCAGGTAGCCATAACTTTCCTCAAAGCCAAACAGGAAGGTGTGATCGTGATTGGTTTCGTACTGGTGAATCTGTTCAGCAATAAACTTGAACCCAGTCAACACGTTCTTCATTTCAACGCCGTAAGCGGCCGCAATCTTGGTGGCCAGCTCGGTCGAAACGATGGACTTCACGACTCGCCCGTCAGCTGGCAACTGTCCAGACTGCTTACGCGCCTTTAAAATGTATGCCAACAGAATCGAGGCAATTTGGTTTCCCGTCAACAATTGGTAGTCCCCATTCGGTTCACGAACAGCAGCACCCAAGCGGTCGGCATCGGGATCGGTAGCGACTAGTAAGTCAGCCCCTTCCTTCTTTCCTAAGGCAATCGCCATGTCAAAGGCTTGCGAGAACTCGGGGTTCGGGAACGGCACAGTTGGAAACTCAGGATCGGCAATGGCTTGTTCGGGAACCATGGTAAAGTTTTCAAAGCCGGCGCCACGCAAGGCACGTTCGCCGATGACCTTCCCCGTCCCATGAAGCGGTGTGTAGATCAACTTCATGGTCTTCCCCACACTGTGAACCAGGTCAGCGTTGATGGTAACGCTCTCGACATTTTTCAGGTAAGGTTGATCAACGTTTTCCCCAATAATCTGGAGTGTGTTGTCGGCACGTAGATGTTGTTCCTCAGCGACCGCAATGCCGAAGACATCCTTGGCAGAACGGACGAACTCGGTAATCATATCGGACGCCTTAGGTGGCATTTGCCCACCATCTGGGCCATAGATCTTAAAGCCATTGTACTGTTTAGGGTTGTGGCTGGCCGTAATCATGATCCCCATAGCCGTGTTTAAATGACGAACGGCGAAGGACAATTCTGGTGTGGGCCGCATGTCATCGAAAACGTAGCTTGGGATGTGATGGGCGCCCAAAACGTGGGCCGCTTCATGCGCGAATTCGTTGGAGTGGTAACGGGAATCGAAACTAATGGCGACCCCGCGTTGCTTTGTGGCTTCATCCAGGGTATCCAGATAACGGGCGACCCCTTCAGTGGCTTGCCGGACCGTGTAGACGTTCATTTGACCGATTCCTGGTCCCATAACCCCGCGCATGCCGGCCGTCCCAAAGCTCATTGGCCCCGTAAAAGCCGCCTTTTTCGCAGCGTCGTCATCGGCGATTGCCGTTAACTCGGCCTTGATGTATGGAATCATCGTCGGTTGTTGTTGCCACACTTGGTAATTTTCTTGCCAACTCATTGTAATCTCTCCTCTTACTTTCTAATGTACTGATAGCTAATTAAATGGGTGACGGGTTGGTTAGCCGGTAAAATCACGTCGCCAAAGTCCGTATGGTGAATGGCATCTGGTAATGTTTGGGCTTCCATGGCTAGTGCATTGTAGTCCCGTTGGTCAGCACGCTTTTCGTCCGTTGGGTTGGCTGTGAAGACAACTAGCCCGTTGCGGTCGGAATAAACTTGGACTTCGCGGTGGCCGGTAGTGTCCCCAATCGTGGCAATTGGGGTGTCCTTGCTAGGCTCCACAACAAAGGCATCATCATATTCGACTTGCCCCGTTCGGTGTAATTGGTCTAAGCCATCTTTGATCGTCCGTGGTTTGCTGAAATCATAACCGGTAGTCGCAGTGGCGGCCATTTCACCGGTTGGAATCTTGGCTTGGTCTAAGACCAAACGCTTGTCGCCACTCAGCTTCAACCACTGATCATCCAGACTATGTTGGTCATCGGTGACGTTAAAGTAGGTGTGGACTGTTGGGTTGAACAGGGTGGTAGCATCACTCTGTGCGTCAAAGGTAATGTCTAGCCGGTTTTCCTCGGTCAACGTGTAAGTGACCGTCGTCTTGAGGTTACCCGGATACTTGTCATCGGCAGTTGTGGCCGTATGAGTCAGCACAACACTTGCGGTATCAGCGGTCTGTGTCGTCGTGGCGGCCCAATTGACGAAGGTAAACCCATGTGGCCCACCATGACTAGCATTTGGTTCTTCGTTAGCATCCAAATGAATCGTTCGGCCATCCAGATCAAATTGCGCACCGGCGATTCGGCCAGCAACTCGGCCTAACGTTTGGCATAAGTAATAGGGGTTGTGATCGTAATCAGCTAGATTAGGTAAGTTCACAATCAATTGACGACGTTGACCATCTTCATCGACACTAAATTCTTGTAGCGTCGCGCCCCAGGTCAAAATGGCGACCCGTGTCCCTTGTTGATTGGTCAATAAGTATTTGGTAACTTCTTGCTGGTGCAACATCCCAGCAGCGCTTGTGGTAATTTCCATAAAAAATGGCACCTCCAAATTAAAAGAATCCGGTTTCATTGTATAATACTCCGCTGGTAAGTACCAATTTTTTACTAAAATTTTCTGATTGCTAAGATTCAGTCATTACCGCTTTGTCTCTGTGGCCCAAAATTCGTAACCAAATTCACCCGTTTTAGTCAGCGTGCACAAACTAATTTTCTGTTTAGGCCGCGTAAATCACCAAAATTTCTCGCCAATCACGCACAAATTATAAACAAAATTGTGCCTCCGGAAAATCTTCTCGTAGAAATCATCCTTTTTAAGCAGACATTTAGGATTGCCTTTATATCAAGGACTATCGCCTACTTTTTTTGAATAACAACGTCATCAGTTAAAGCCAAATATATTATTTTAGAATCGTATTTATTCTTGCTAAGAATATCTAATATTCTAATAACTGAAATATGCACTGGACTTATCACGTGATTATTAGCTATACTTACGCCACATCGTTCAGTGATGAACAATGAAGTGGGTGTCGGCTTGTCACCTTATGGTAAAGGCTACTATCCAGAGATTATAAACGCAATTCACTCACGTTACGTCGTTATCGGCTGGCTGGACGACCCTTGACTTTAAATCTCCGGGCGCAGTTCTTGCCAACCTACGACGACCCACACCACAATTAAATCGTTTGATAAGGAGGAACTTCACTATGCCAGTCACAACACTTGCCGCAGAAAAGCTTTTGTTACAAATGGTTGATGATTACACTGCCCGGGAGATTGCTCCCCAGGACATGCCGATGGACGCCGCCGGGGATTTTCCCGCAGGCTTCATCCAAAAGCTCACAGATACTGGTTTCTTGGGCCTCATGTTACCCCAGAAATTCGGTGGTGCCGGTTTCGGCCCCGAGGTCACGGCAACGGCCCTAAATCACATTGCTCAGGGAAACGCCAGTACGGCTGTGACCCTCGAAGGTCATTTCAAGACCATCGACCAGATTTTAAAATTCGGGACACCCGCCTTACAACAGCAATTACTACCCTCGGCTAACGATCGCATCTTCGCCTTTTCCATGACCGAAGCCAGCGGCGGATCGAATCCCATGGGCATCAGCTCGACTGCGACCCGCGAAGGCGATCACTGGATCATCACCGGCGACAAGATCATGATCACGAACGGTGGGCTTGCCCAAGTCTACTGTGTGCTAGTCAAGACTGCGCCTAAGGAGCTCTCCGTCTTTGTTGTGGATCAAGACATGCCCGGTTTTTCATTTGGTAAGCGTGAAGACTTTATCGGCCTTCGAGGCACCCCAGTCGGCGAAATCGTCATGGACCACATAGTCGTGGACGACGATCATTTACTGGGAAAACTCGGCGATGGTGGCAAAATTGGCGACTCGGCGCATGATGATGCCCGCATCCTGATGGGGGCCGTGCTGACCGGCATCATGGAACACGACTTAAAAATCGCAACGGACTATGCCAAGGAACGCAAAGCTGGCGACAAACCACTGACCGAGCTCCAGGTCACCCACCGCAAGGTCGCCGACATTGCCATGCGTAAGGAAACAACGAAGTTACTCTACCAACGGGCCGCCCAGCTCAAGGCTGCTGGTCAACCGTACAGTGAAGAAGCCGCCATGGCAAAAGCCCACGGTTCGCGCTCCGCCGTTAGTGCCGGCGATGATACCCTACAAATTTTGGCCGGTTACGGTTACAGTCGCGAGTATCCCGTTGAGCACTTGATTCGCGACGCACGGGCCATGGAAATTGCCGAAGGAACCGTCGAGAAAATGCGGTCCGCCATTGCCAACGCTGAATTCAGTAAATAGGAGGTTTCCCATGAAAATCGTGGTTTGTATCAAACAAGTTCCCGAAACAAACGATGTCACCATCGACCCGGTCACCCATAATCTGGACCGCCGTGGCCTGGCGGGGGTCATGAATCCATTTGATAAAAATGCCGTTGAACAGGCCCTCCAATTGAAGGACGCCAACAACGATGCCGAAGTCGTGCTCCTTAGCATGGGACCCGACGACTACGCAGAATCCCTGCGCGAGGGCATGGCGATGGGCGCCGACGCCGGTGTCTTGTTGTCCGACCGCGCATTTGCCGGTGCCGACACCTTAGCGACCGGTTACGTGATTGCGCAAGCCGTTAAGCAAATCGGAGCCGTCGACCTGGTTTTATTTGGTCGTCAAGCCGTCGATGCCGATACGGGTCAGGTCGGTCCCATCGTCGCCGAATTCTTACACCAGCCACAGATCACTTACGCCGCTAGCTTACGCCTAAGTGGTCCGAACGAAGTCACGGCCGAACGGCTACTGGAAGACACCAAGCAGACGCTCGTGGCGACCTTGCCCGCCGTAGTCAGTGTTCGCAGTGAATTAAACACGCCTCGCTACCCAACGCCACGTAACATTCAGTTGAGCTTTGCCAAACCCCTGACTGTTTGGCATCACGACGACCTTGACCTCGACGATTCTCGTTTAGGCCAAGCCGGATCACCAACCATTGTGACTAAGGTCTATGCGCCAGAACCCGTTAAAAGGGAACTGACACCGCTGACCGGAACGCCAACCGAAGCTGCCAGTCAGTTGATCAAGGCCCTGAAGCACCGTCAACTCATCTAAGGAGGAATCTGCCATGTCAAAACCAGAACTTTGGGTCATTGCGGAACGCCGCTTAGACCACGTTGAACCCACGACCCAACAATTAATTACAAAAGCCAAAAGCCTAGCCAGTAACCAATTTAAAGTCGTGACAATTTTGTTGGAAGCCACGACCGATCATTTGGAAAACGAACTCACGGCTTACGGCCCCGACGAGATTCGCATCGTCCGTGACGACCGCTTTCCAACGGCAACCGACGCCGAACATGCCGACGCCCTGAAACAACTGGTAGACGCTTACCAGCCCAACTCGATTTTATTTGGTGCAACCATCACTGGCCGTTCTATCGCCCCGCGACTCCAAGCCAAGCTACAAACCGGCTTGACCGCCGACTGTCTGGACCTGCGTTTCGACGATGAAACCTTGGTCGCCACCAAGCCCTCTTACGGCGACAACATTATGTGCGAAATCATTTGCCCAGACCACCGGCCACAAATGGCAAGCGTACGGCCCAATACCTTTGTTGCCACGCCAGCGACCGGTGATGCCACCATCACAACGACTACGGTCACTTTCCACCCCGTCGATCGGCTCAAGGTGACGACGGCGCGACCGGTTGTTAACACGGCCACCACGGTCGGTGATGCCAGCCGCGTTGTCGCCCTAGGTCGGGGCGCTGCCAGCGATGCTAGCATTGATACCGCCACTAAATTAGCCGAAAAGCTTGGCGGTCGCATCGGGGTCTCACGGCCATTGACCGACCAGGACCGTTTCACCCACGACGACCAGATTGGTCAGAGTGGCAACACGATTCATCCCGAGCTGATTTTAAACTTCGGCATCAGTGGCGCCGTCCAGTATTTGGTTGGCATGCAGGACTCACAGACCATCGTGGCCGTTAACGCCGATCCCCACGCGCCAATCTTCGACGTAGCGGATTATGGCTACGTGGGGGATGCACAAGCCTTCATGGCTGCCCTCCTCGCGCAGTTTAACTAAGATTATATATAAAAACGTAGACATTATCTGATTTCTAACAGATAGTATCTACGTTTTTTTCGTTCGATTATAGGATATCACTGCGCTTTAATCTGACAACAAAATATCATTAAAAAAGCGACATTAGCCAATCGTATAGACCGCAAGCACGTGTTTGCCTCGGACCAACTACTAAATAACCGGTAAAACGCTGACTGAACGTCATTACCCAATTTTAATCTCCGCATCGTTATGACAACAGTCAAAACTTTCAATCTCAGTTCGCTATAAATCTACAGGCTTTGTTTTACAGCGCCAACAGTTCCACCAACAACTCCCGAGCCGACGCATTCAACTTATCTTGGGATTTGTCGTTGCCGAGGTGCGTGTAGATTTCGCCGACATAAACGTTGTCTTTGAATAAACGGTCAAAGACGGCGTCAATAATTGGTTGCGTTGCGGCTTGTTCTTGAACTGGGCCAAACGGATTGGCAAAGAATGTGGTACTCATTCCTACTTCATCAGTAGTCCCCAGTGCCTTACGTTTGCCCGCAACAAAGGTAGCTTCCGCTGACTGCTGGTCCGCGAACCGGTGCACGCCGACCGCATCATCGTAGTTGTTCGCGTAGACCCACATATCGATCTCGTGATGGGCCACGACCCGTGGCCAGGTGTTGGCCGGAATGATGACCCGCGCGTTCTGCTGCTCGGGATTCATGTAAATACCACGGTCCATGTTGTTAAAGGCCACTTCACTGCTCAGGTCATCGAGGCGGACAAAGGCCCCAGTCTCGGTTCCCTGCGCATATAATTTGCCATCGGCCAGGGTAAAGCTGCCCATGTCATCAAAGATGGTTTCGATGTTGGCAATTTGCTCGTCGGCCACCGTTTGTAAGGCCTCGATGGATTCAGATTTACCAGCACCGGAATCACCAAAGAATACAACGGTCTTGGTCTGACCATTCGTAAACGTAATTTTGACCATCGAACCGTGAATTGGCAGCCGCTTCTCGGCAATCATGTGCAGGTTGTGTAACGTCAGACACATCTTCTTCATGTAGCCAAAGTAGGTCGTCTGATCATTGTACGGTACCTGACCGACATACAGTTGATTCTGTTCGTCATAGAAGTAGTGACCATTTTCAGGTTGGTCATCGCCAGCAACTCCCGGTGTCCCAAACAGCAGGACCAGGTCAGGCTTCTTTCCCACAATTTGGTCGCGGTCGGCCAATTGGAATAGGTTGGCGAGGGCCAATCCGGATGCCAAATAGTCGCGATGGAAGTAAATATAGGCCAAACTTTCCCCAATCAAGGCCGGGTAGCAGTACCAGTCGTCATTGGTACCCGTGAAGTTTTCAATTGGATTGACTGCCGTTGCCGTGAAATGCCCCTTTCGCTTGTTACTCTTGGTGTGCAACATCATTGGTGGCCGCAACATCAGGCGACTTATGAAACGAATATTTTTCAGTGCTTCATACCCGGCAGGCACTGGCCAAGCGACCTTTTGTAGCAAGACACAGGCCGTGGAGCCAGCGTTGACTTGTCGATAAACGTGGTTGGCGTGCCCCTGTAATTTTTCTTCGATCGTCCGGTACAGCCGAATGACTAAGTCGTTAAATTGTTGATCAATCATCATAAATTCGCTCGCCATTACGTCATTTTGCTTAATAGTCATCGTGGCGACCCGTAAATAGGTCCGATAATAGGAATAAAGATCCTCAATGCTTGCTAAAATCTCCACTGGCTGAAATTGCTCGTACGCGTCTGTCCGGTCAGTCAAAACGGCTTTGATGGTCGTTAAATACTCTGCCGGGGTGACCAGATTAAAGGTCGTTGCTGGATCGGCATCGGCCGGCGTCTTGGCGCGCTGCTCAGTCAAGAAGAGCTGAACGAACCGCGCCAACTCATCGCTGTTGACCAGATCAAAAATACTCGTCATAAAGTGTTCATTATAGTTCAAAACGGCGACGCTACGGTCCGGGTTGGCATAAAAAGAAGCCAAGTCGATTGGTGCTGGTGTTTGCATGGGAAAACCCCTTTCAAATTTGTTTGGTTCAAAAATCAATTTCAAAATTGGTGGTGGCAGCTACTGAATCTCGATACCAGTACGTGGATTCCCGGCTGGTTGAATAGAAAATCAAGTTTAAAGATTCGGAATTTCCGAGGTCTCAAGTTGTGTTCGCACCTTTCCTACCACAACTGGCAGCTGGTACTAAGCTGTCTAATTTTAGTCTCGGGATCGTTGTGACAACGGTCATGATGGGTGGTTGAGCGCTTTCAACTTCAGGTAACTTATCCGCTATTTTAGCGTACTTAGGAGCTGGTGGGAAGCAACTTCTTACTTTTCCTGCTGGCTGAACAGGTGAAATAACTGACGAAGGTATTCGTGCTGCGGGTTGTCTGCCTGATACATGGCGTAAATGACCCGCAAGTCCTCCGGTGCAGCCACCGGAATTTTTACTAAATTAAAGGCTTCCAAGTACAGCGTATCCGCTACCAATCCCACTGCTGAAGAGGCTTGAACCATCCCCGCAATTGAGATTTCATCAGGATAGGCGGCCGTCAGATCGAGCTTGTCAGCCACGCCTTGGCGCTTTAACGTTCGCTGGACCTTTTGCCCAATCAATAGTTCTGGCGTATAAGTCAAGACCTGCTGCCCCAACAGGTCGGTCAGCTGTAATTGGTGGCGCTTAGCCAACAGGTGGTCGGGGGCCACGATAACGATGAATGGTTGTTTGAGCAAGGGGTGGTACAAGTATCCTGGTTTCCGACCGTCCACAGCTGCGATTCCCAAATCAAATGTCTTGGCCGCCAGTCCTGCCTGAATCCGTTCGGTCGTCACACTGTGTAGCTCAAAACTCACTTGGCGCGTGTGTTCCTGTTCGAATTGGTGCAGAATCTTCGGTAAATATGTCCCAATAACGGTCGGAATACAACCAACTCGAATGGTAATTGGCTGTTGTGAATTCTCTGCAATCACGGCAGCCACACCATCGTCCAGTATCCGTAAACTTTTTTGCACGACCTTCAGGAGCTGACTGCCTGTGTCAGTTAGCACAATGTTACGGCCCTGCTTGACAAATAATGTTAATTGGAGCTCCCCTTCCAAACGATGAATAGCGTTGGTTAAACTCGGCTGACTTACGTGTAGCTCTTGGGCCGCCTGTGTATAGTTCTCTAAGCGGCCAATGCACGCAAAGTAACGTAATTGGTTTAAATTCATCTGTATCCCTCTGTTCTTCGCTTCACAATCCATAGCCTCAGACTATGGATTGCTCACGAATCGGTATTGGTATTTCCCTTGATTCCAGCCTACCATAAAAGGCGTAAGGAAGCGCTTCTAAATTCAAGCTCAGTTATTCACTTGCTTTCAAATTCTACTTAAGGCGGTGTTTTAGCATGGATGCTACGCAAACGACACATATTTCTGGTCACCGACGGCTCATCTTCACGGCGGCCTTCATCATCATCTTCTGTTGTTCGGCTTCGGCAGCCTTCTCCGTTTTTGCCGACACCTTGGTCAAAGCAACCAGCGCTACGGCCTCTCAGGTCGCCTTGACCCTGACCATCTATCAATTCTTTATGGCCGCATTTGGCATTATTTCCGGTCGAATCATCGACCATTCCTCACCCAAAAAGTTAATGTATGTCGGTGGCTTTATCTTCGGTCTCGGCTGGTTCTTAGGGGCCTTCGCCCACAACATTTGGTTCCTGTATTTCTCCATTGGGATTTTAGCTGGTAGTGGAAATGGACTGTTGTACAACCCTTCCCTACTGACCACGTTAAAATGGTTCCCAGAAAAGCGCGGAACGATTTCCGGCTTGCTCCTTGGAGCCGCTTCTCTCGGGCCGCTGGTCTTAGCCAAGGCTGGTGCTTGGCTATGTGCTACGATGGGCGCCAATGGGCTGATGCCAATTGGTATTGCCTACCTAGCCTTGATCTGGTTGGTCGGTTGGCTGATGGCTTCACCGGAAACGCCTGCAGCGGCCCAGAATCATCCAGCACCTGCAGCAACCGGAAAATCGCCTAAGGAAATGATGGGCTCCCTCAATTTCTGGCTGTTGCTCTTACTTTTCGCAATTGCCTGCACAGCCGGCATCATGTTGATTGGGTCGCTGTCCTCCATCGCACAAGTTCAACTGCAATTGACGCCCATCGTGGCCGCAAACTTTGTCGTGGTCAACACCTTAGCCAACTTCTTTGGTCGGATGATCACGGGTCGCGCCGTTGATAAGCTGGGAGAGACCCCGACGTTACTCATCATTCTCTGCCTCACCATCATTGGTCTGGCGGGCTTACGCTTTGCCGAAAATGTCGCCGTCTTCACGCTCTTCTTAATCATCCTCGGCGCTTCATTTGGCGGTGTGTTGGTCGTCTTCCCAACCTTAACGGGTAAGACGTTCGGCCAAAGGTTCTCCGGAACCAACTACGGCATCATGTTCTTCGGCTACGCGATTGGGGCCTTGATCGGACCACAAATCGCAACACTATCCATGAGTCAATCTGCCGGGACCCACGCCTACTATGGCTCTTACTTGGTAGCCATTGGTGTCGCGATCGTCGGTATTCTGATCGACCTGTACCTGATTCACCAAGGCATCGGGAAACACACTGTTCCTGAAACCAACTAGCTTACCTTAACTAAGGATTGAAAGTTTCAAACCACCTATTGTGGCTGTTGTAACACCGATACTGAGACTAGAGCTAGACGACCTAGCACAACAATGCAATTTTTACACAAGAAAAACTAATTTGGAGGTCATTATTATGGAAATTGATGGACATACGCGTTTAGTTGGCTTGATCGCACATCCTGCGGGTCACTCCAAGTCACCGGCCATGCACAACGCGGCGTTTGCCAAGACCGACATTAACGCACGTTTCTTGGCCTTCGACGTGGACCCCGATCAGCTGCCGGATGCCATCAACGCCATGCGTGCATTTAAAATGCTTGGTGCCAGTGTCTCCATGCCCTTTAAGCAAGCCGTGATCCCATTGTTAGACCATCTTGACAAGACGGCTGAACTCGTTGGCGCCGTCAACACCGTGGTCAATCACAATGGCGAACTGACCGGCTACACCACCGATGGCATTGGTTTCGTCGAATCATTGAAAGATGATAGCGTCAGCCTGACTGGACAAACCATGACACTGGCTGGTGTCGGCGGTGCTGGGACGCCAATCGCGATTCAAGCCGCCCTTTCCGGACTAAAGACACTCAACGTCTTTAACATCAACGATCCATCCGTTAAGAACGCTAAGCATATCGTCCAGGTCATCAACCAGCAGACCAACTGCCACGCCACCTTTTATCCGTTAGAAGACCGTGACCAATTCAAACAGTCTATTGGTGAAAGCGATATTTACACCGACGCCACTGGTCTGGGGATGGGCAACCTGATCGATAAGGCCCTGGTAGAAGACCCAACCTGGTTTCACCCGGATATGACGGTCTTCGACACCGTCTACGCACCAACTGTGACTAAACTCATGGGCGTTGCGCAACAAGCCAACGTCGCCCATGTCATCAACGGTCAAGGCATGTTGCTTAACCAAGGTGCCGCAGCCTTTAAGTTGTGGACCGGAAAAGACATGCCGCTCAAACAATTAAACCTTTAGGAGGAATTCACAATGACAGAATGGTTAGGACTAGAAGATAAAGTTTGCGTCGTCACCGGTGCGGTAGGCGGCATGGGTACCAAGATCTGTGAAGCATTGGCCGAACAAAAAGCCACCGTGGTTGCTCTCGATATGGACCAAACGAAGACGGCTGAACTGGTCACCAAATTGATCAATGATGACCATATTGCCGGGCTCGCCGTCAACTGTGATGTGACCAAGGAAACCAGCGTTCAGCGCGCCGTCGACCAAGTGAAAGACACCTTTGGTCACGTCGACGTGGTCATTAATACTGCCGGAATTTTGAAATTTGATCCCCTGGAAGATCTCGACTACGCCACTTGGAAACAGGTCTTGGACGTTAACTTAAACGGCTACTACTTGGTCACCCACGAATTTGGTAAACTCATGATCGAACAGAAACACGGCACCTTCGTTCACATTTCCACAGTGGCTAGTGACATCCCCGAAACTTACAGTGGCGCGTACAGTACCAGCAAAGCCGGCGTCAACATGCTATCCAAGCAGGTTGCTGCAGAATGGGGCATGTTCGGCATCCGGAGCAACGTCCTCGAGCCTTGCCTGGTCAAAACGCCAATGTCAGCTGCCTTTTACGCCGACCCGAAAGTTGAGACCGGTCGTAAACAATTGACTGCCAGCAAGCGTATTGGGACGACCGACGATATCGCCAATGCCATCCTCTTCCTAGCCAGCGACCGCTCCAGCTACATCAACGCGGCCGGCATCGCCATTGACGGTGGCTTCAGCGTCATGATGCAAAACCAGATTCCAAAGCCAGGTGGCCGCCGCGGTTTTGCGGAAACCCACTAAGCAGAATCAAGTGCGCCGAGAGGTCGATAGATAGGGGTTCAGACGCGTCGTTTCTACGCAGTCGGTGGGTGACTTCCCTATTGCCTTAGTCACCAGCCAAGCTTGTAAGCTCAGCATTTTCAAAGTCTCAAGTTGTGCTAGTGGGTTTTCAGCCCTTAGAAAACCCACTAGCATTCAAAATGCCAATTCGCCTCATGTGGGCCAGTTGGTATTTTTTGTGGCTGGTTTTCCACCTCTAGTTAGCGTAAGGTTGAACACAATATAGCAACTCAAGGAGGAAACTCACATGACAGTTGAAGAATTTTGGCAGCAGTTTAAGGCGACTCATCCCGATGTAACCACCAATATGTATGACGCCTATGCTTTTTTTGACGCTGATACACTTGCTCATCTGGTCAAAATCGGTCGTAAGACGGCCACCACTTCTGCCCTAGACCTCTACGATGTAAACGATGCTCGACCTCAAGTTGGCGAATACAGTATTGTTTTGGACGGTCAGGACCAGCCCGTCTGTGTCACACAGACCAAGGTGGTGGAGACGGTTCCTTTCGACCTAGTCTCAACCGAACATGCTTACCACGAAGGCGAAGGTGATCGCACCCTTGCTTACTGGCGGGACGTCCATCGCAAGGTTTTTAAATCTTTTTATCAGCAGATGGGTCGTGAATTTAACGAACAGATTCCTTGCCTCTGCGAAGTATTTGAGCGCGTTGATTAACCCAAAGGGGACCCGTTTAGCTGTCAAATAATTGACGGTTAAACGGATCCCTTTTGTTCTGTGACTAAAGAACACTAACTTATTCACGTTTCCTTTGTGACAGCAGAAATTATCACCCCGAAATTAGTAAAAGTGGTCATCCTCCGACTGCCAGGGATTCTGCTTGCTGCGAAAAACGCCTTCAGCCAAAGGACGGACTTCCGGCTCACCTGAAAATGATAAAAATCAGACGTTTCTCAGGTCGCCGATCACACACCGAAGACGCCCCAGAAGACGTAACCGACTAAACCTTGGTCTTGCGACCATCGCGGAGAAGCGCGGCAAAGATCCACCCCACTACCGCCACTGCCAAAAACGTTGCAAAGACCGCTCGGTAACCAGCTAGATTCGCCATCGCTGTAGACTCCACCTTCACATGGCTAGCCGTAACGGCGGCTAAAATTAGTGTTGCCACCGCAACCCCGGTTGACCCCAAAATTTGGCGCACGGTTGTAATGACCGCCGTGCCGTGCGAGATCAGTTGATCGGGTAGCGAGTTAGCTCCTAACGTGACGGCAGGCATCATGACAAAGGCATTGCCCCCTTCAATCAAAGCCGCAATCAGAATCATAGCGATCAAGGACTGCTTGCCGCTAACCACCGTCAACCACAACCAACCGACTACGATCATCGACATCCCCGTCAACATGGTCGCCTTGAACCCAATTTTATCGGCCAACTTTCCCGTCAATGGGTTCAACAGGCTCAAGAATACCGCACCGGGAACCAGCGCCATGCCGGAAGCAAATGGTGAGATGCCCAGGACTTCTTGATAGTAAAGTGGAAAAACAATTGTGACAACTATCAGGGCAATATACGATGTCCCGGTCAACAAGACGGCCAAATCGAAGTTAAACGTCTTCAAGACTCGCAAGTCCAATAGTGGCGCATCCACTTGGAACTGTCGCCAAACGAAGAAGACTACCGCTAGCAGGCTAACGACCAATAGGCCACCCATGGCACCCCAGTTGACCGCTGCCTTACCAATTTGATTGACCACGTACAGAATGCCGATGAAGCCTAAACTACTGAAGACGGACCAGTAATCCAAATGTGCCTTGTGTTGCGGCATCACGTCCTTAATCGTCTTCAATGAAATGAAGAAGACAACCGTAATGATCAGCATGAAGACCACGAACAGACCCTGCCATGTGGTGTATTTTAAAACAATTCCAGAAATAATCGGACCGACTGCTAACGCCGATCCCATAACTAAGCCAGCAAAACCCATCACACTGCCCCGCTGTGCTTCTGGCGTGATCCGCAGCATAACCGTTTGATAAGAAGGAAACATGATCCCGACTGCCATGGCTTCCATGACTCGCCCCAACATCATCAGGGGAAAGCTAGTCGCCAAGTAAATAATGAAAGTCCCAACATCAAATAATGCAAGCACACTGATAAATAATACCGGAAAGCGTATGTTGTTCAGCAGCCAGGGACTGACTGGCATCATAACCACCATGACCAACATGAATCCCGTCGTCAACCACTGAACGGTCGATGCAGGAATATTGAAATAGTGCATCAAAGTCGGGTACGCCGTCGACAGTGCCGATTGACTGATCGACATGGTAAAGGTCCCGGCTAGTAACGTCCAAATAAAGCCAAGGTGACTGTATGGCCGCCCATTTAAATCAATTGCTTCTTGCATGTAACTCCCACTCCCTTAGGCCTACTTTAGAAACATTATTAACTAGAATCTATTCTAGTCCTTTTCGAAAGTCCTGTAAAATGATTGGGGCATTATCGCCTTATGCAATCAAGTTACTTCTCTGTAAATCTCTGGTACAATGGTACTAATTGCCAGTTGGTAACCTTACCAACTCCAGCGGACTACGCAAGGAATTGAGGGTAAAACATGGATTTAGTCGCATATTTAACGGATGAAATCAATTTTCTAAAGGAACAAATGGATCGGGCCGAGGAAGAAAAGGACAACGCCATGCATTTCTTGTGTGACGCACGAATCACCGAAGCCAAACGAATCTTAGATCAAGTCAATGACGGTAAAATCACCAGTCTGAAGGCTTAACAACTCGGGCGCTGTGGAGCAAATCTACGGGGCCTATTCTATTACAATTGGCGACGAGACGAGTCTGCTGAAAAAAATGACGAGTTAGTCCAACTAAAAATGTTCGGTGGCCAAGTTGGTGACAGTCTGGTGTGGCGTCCAGTGTCGATGTTCTTAGTCCGGATGAGTCTTGCCGAGATGAGAACACGGGACAAAATATCTGACTGCCGCAGACGCCCTCACTAAACATTTTTAACTGACACGAGTCGCCGAAATGCCAGAATTGGTGTAAATTAGAAGAGTACGATAATTTTAGAGGAGGCAACACGTTGATTACACTTAAATCAGATCGTGAAATTGAAAAAATGGCTGCATCCGGTGCCGTTCTGGCCGGTGTGCACGTTGGCTTACGGGACATTATCAAACCCGGAATCTCAACTTGGGAAATCGAACGCTTTGCCAATAAATATATTGCTGAACATGGCGCTACCCCATCCGAAAAGGGCTTTGAAGGTTATAAATACGCTACTTGTGTCAGCGTTAACAATGAAGTGGCCCACGCCATTCCCCGTAAGGAATTGTTACTAAAGGAAGGCGACATTGTCGCTGTCGACATGACTGTTAACTTAGACGGTTTTGAAAGTGACTCTTGCTGGAACTATGCCGTTGGTAAAATCAGTCCAGAAGCGCAACACTTGATGGATGTTACCAAGAAGTCCCTCTACTTGGGAATCGACCAAGCCGTCGTTGGTAACCGGATCGGTGATATTGGCCACGCCATCCAAGCCTACACAGAAGGTCAAGAACACATGGGCGATGTCCGTGAATTGATTGGTCATGGGATTCAACCAACCATGCACGAACAACCTAACGTTCCTAACTATGGCGAAGCGGGTCGTGGCTTGCGTTTACGCGCTGGCATGACCATCACCATCGAACCCATGATCAACCTGGGTACTTGGGAAATTGCTTCACGGGAAACCGACGACAAGTCTTGGGAATACTACGTCACGGCTGATGGGTCACTGTCTGCACAATATGAACACACCTTAGTCATCACCGACGACGGTCCAAAGATCTTAACGTCACAAGATCCCGACATCGACGCTAAATACTTGCTCTAATCTAGGAGGCTTCACGGCATGGCACTGACGAATCATACCTCGGAGGACAAGGTGCAACAGATTTTTGACCATATTGCCCCCCAATATGACCAAATGAATAGCGTAATCAGTTTGGGCACCCACCGCATCTGGCGAAAAAACGTGATGCAGGCAATGACCATCAATCCTGGCGATTTCGCACTGGACCTCTGTTGCGGCACGGGCGATTGGACGTTAGCTTTGGCCAATGCCGTTGGTCCTGCGGGTCACGTGGTCGGTCTGGACTTTAGCGAAGTCATGTTAACACAGGCCACAGCTAAAGTACGGGCAGCAAAACGCGAGGACCGCATCACACTACGTCAGGGAGACGCTATGCAGTTGCCCTACCCAGACAATAGCTTTAACGTGGTAACGATTGGCTTTGGCCTGCGCAACGTTCCTGACGCCAACCAAGTTCTACGAGAAATGACGCGCGTCGTCAAACCCGGCGGCCAAGTGGTCTGCTTGGAAACGTCGCAACCAACAAATCCCATCGTGCATGCCGGTTGGCAGCTATACTTCGGCCACTTAGTCCCCTTAATGGGCCGTGTAGTGGCACATCATTACCAAGCCTACAACTACCTTCAGCAATCTACACACCATTTTGTGTCGGTCGATGAACTGGCCGCGATGTTTCGTGAGGCTGGCTTAGTCAAGGTCCACTATACCCCGTTCAACCTGGGGGCAGCGGCTGTACACTTCGGGACGAAGCCTTACTAAAACAGTAGTTGTCATGGTTAATCAGTAATCCAATACGAGCTAAGCCAAAGGAGTTCTCATTCCGCAACCAATGACGTTGCGGCGTGAGAACTCCTTTGGCTTGGCGACTTTCAGGCGAGCCGGAAGCCCGTTCTTTGACTGGCGGCATCCCCCGTAGGCGGAATCCCTGGCAGCGGCAGTACGGCCATTGTCCCTAATTTAACGGTGACAATTCCTACGGTCAGAAGAATGAGGTGAACATCTTAGCTTTCAATCTTTAGTATCTTATTAAAACGTACGCTAAAGGGCCGTCATCACTACCCTAGCAACTCACTGACTGCCTTTACAAAATACTCTAGAATCATCTTTAATCCAAATTTTATAAAAACAATATTGAACTTTATTCACAAGTAGCTTACAATTGAGCCATAGCTGAAAGCGCTATCATAACTTTTTCGTTCTTCTCTTTCGCAAGTAAAAGGAGGCAATTTTTATGAGTACACGTGACATAGCAAACGTTTTATGGTTCAATGAATTGCATCGTGAAGATGTTAATCTGGTTGGTGGTAAATCTTCTTCATTAGGAGAAATGACTTCTTCAATGGATTTACCAGTCCCTTATGGGTTTGCCACTACGGCAAGTGCATACCGGTATTTCATGCAGGCAACTGGCTTGAATGACCAAGTTAGCACATTACTTAACGGCATCAAGGACTACGAGAATTCCGATGAGCTTCACAAAGCATGTACACAGATTCGGGATTTGATCGTTGGCGCTAAGATGCCAAATGATTTGGCCGCGGACATTAAGAAGGCCTACGCAGATTTATCAAAAAAGATGGGGCAAGAGAATCCATTCGTTGCGATTCGTTCTTCCGCCACCGCTGAGGACCTGCCAGATGCATCATTTGCCGGTCAGCAAGAATCCTATCTAAATATTAAAGGCGCAGATGATGTAGTTGACCGTGTTCAAAGATGCTACTCATCACTGTTCACCGACCGTGCTACCTACTATCGTTACAAGCAACAGTTCCCATATGAAAAAGTTGCCTTATCAGCGGCTGTTCAAATGATGGTCTTCTCAAAGGCCTCAGGTATCATGTTCTCAGTTGATGTTTCCAACGGTGATGATTCCAAGATTGTTATCGACGGCATTCGTGGCTTGGGTGAATATATTGTCTTGGGTAAAGTCACCCCCAACCACTTTGTCATTGATAAGAAATCATTGAAGATTATCGACAAGAATGTTGTTAAACAAACCATTCAGTTAATGAGAGGCCCTGATGGTGGTACTGTAGAAAAAGCGGTTCCTGAAGAGTTACAGGACAAACAAGTGATTACCGATGAACAAGTAACTGAATTAGCCGGCTATGCTAAGAAGATCGAAGAGCATTACGGTTGCTATATGGATATGGAATATGCTCTGGACGTCAACACCAATCGTCTTTGGATCGTACAAGCACGTCCAGAAACATTCTGGTCACAAAAGAAAAAGGGAACCGATTCAGACACTGATACTGGAGATGATAACGTGGTTGCAGAATCAGATGCTAAAGCTGTTGTCCGTGGCTTACCAGCAAGTCCTGGTGTAGCTAGTGGTGTCGTTCACGTCATCGACGATCCTAAGGATATTGATCAATTCAAGAAGGGTGAAATCCTTGTGACGTTAATGACTTCCCCTGACTGGGTTCCAGCTATGAAGAAGGCTGCCGCAATCGTTACGAATAACGGTGGTATGACTTGTCACGCTGCCATTGTATCTCGTGAAATGCAGATTCCATGTATCGTTGGTACTGGTAGTAAAGGCACCGCCGCAACCGATGCCATGAAAGATGGCGATATCGTAACCGTTGATGCCAAAAACGGTATTGTCTACAATGGTAAAGTTGAAGCGCTGCTTAAGAAACCAGGTTCGGCAAATCAAGCCGGCGGACAAGTCGTTGCCGCAGAAACATTTGCGCCAACCGCAACCGGTGTCATGATGAACCTCGGTGATCCCGATTTGGCTGATAAGTATTCAACCCTGCCAGCGGATGGAATTGGGTTGATGCGTGAAGAATTCATCTGGACATCATTTATTCACGAACACCCACTATACCTGATCGAACAAGGCCATCCAGAAAAAGTGGTCGACATGTTGGCTGAAGGTGTTTCTAAAGTTGCTCGTGCGATGGCACCAAGACCTGTTGTTCTTCGTCTTTCAGACTTTAAGTCAAGCGAATATCGTAACCTTAAGGGTGGCGAAAAGTTTGAACCACATGAACCAGCTGACTTGTTAGGTTGGCGTGGTGCTTCCCGTTACTACGATCCTAAATACATTGAGGCCTTCAAGCTTGAATTGGAAGCGGTTAAGAAAGTCCGTAACGACTTTGGGTTGAAGAACTTAAACGTTATGATTCCATTCGTTCGTAAAGTTGAAGAAGCTCAAAAGATCACTGAAATCATGAAGAACCAAGGATTAGTCAGAAGTGCAGACTTCAAAGTTTACATGATGGCTGAAATTCCTTCGAATATTATCTTGGCTGACAAATTCAATGAATTCGTCGATGGCTACTCAATTGGCTCCAACGACTTAACCATGTTGCTTCTTGGTTGTGACCGGAACAATGATACTGTTTCACCATTGTTTGACGAGCGTAATCTTGCCGTTAAACGTGCTATTCGTCACTTGATCAAGACAGCACACAAGGACGGGCGGACAGTTTCAATCTGTGGCCAAGCACCTTCGGAATTCCCAGACTTCACTAACTTCTTAATTCAAAGTGGGATTGATTATGTCTCTGTTAATCCAGATATGGTCAAAGAAACTAAGCGTAACGTTGCTCACTTTGAACAAAGAATTATGTTGGATAAGGCCACAGGTAATGGGTTACAAGATCCAACCGATTACGAATGGTAATCAGCTGTTAGCTTAAAATTAATAAAGACACCCTCCTCTAAATGATTTACCAAAAACTAGAAAGCTTGGACCGGTTTCTCTGGCCGCAAGCTTTCTAGTTTTTTTGACCGCAATTTGAACGAGAAGCTCGAAGCTCAGGCTGAAACGTTCTCACAACGGGCGAAACTCCTGGCAACCGAAGCGCAATCAATTTACACTAATTTAATCGCAATCGTGCTCCCAAACGAAGCGCCTTCAATCGCGTCCTTTCCCATTCGAACATTCCACAAACCATTCATGGGTGTTGCCATTAATCTAAAGAAAAACGCGCAATCTGCTGCAACAATTTCTGGTTATCATTCAATCGCGCAAAGGCCGCCGCATCCTGTAGATCCTGCCGAATAGCAACGGGGTCAGCGTGCTGTTCCCGGCGATTGATTGCCCGTTGGTAGAGAATTCGGGCTAGATAGTAGGTCACGTGGTACTGCGCACAGATTTTAACGCCGTACGTCAGCAGCTCATTACTGGTGCCCAAATCATGGGTTTTCCCATAGAAACAACCGGTATAGTAGACCACATTCAAGGCCCGCCAGATGTTATGCCGATTCTTAAAACTCAGTTCGCGTGCTTCACCAGCAACCTTGTTGAAGTAAAATGCCGCGCGGTCGTTGTCACCATGATTGCTGTAAGCAATTCCCATCCCAGTGTAAGCTAACGTCGCGTACATCGAGTGATGCCCCTCATCAAAACGATTTAAAATTTGCGAAAAATCATAGAGGGCGTCCGCAATCGTCCCACCGTTGAGTGCCGTCAAATAGCCGCGAATAAAGTAAAACCGCATTTGAAAATTAACCGTCCCATTCGCCGGATCTCCCAGCTGTTTCAAGCTAGCTTTAACTTGGTCATACTCCCCTTGCAACAGTTGAAACTCAGCCTGTTCCAGCGTCTTTGAGCGCACAGAATCCTCATCATGATTCAATGGAAAGAGGTCGTTTAAGGTCAGTTCCAACCGGTCACAGAGTTGTAGTAAAATTTTTAATGACGGCACCTTGCCGTTACGTTCGAATTTGCTTAAAGTCGCCTGCGTACAGATTCCCCGGGCCAGCTGGTCCTGCGACAAATGGAGTCGCTTTCGCGTTTCGATAAAGATATCAACATTCATTTAAATTAGCCATCCCTTAAACGTTATGCGCTTATTATAACAATCCAAATGACTGACGACTAGTCCTGCCAGCCATGACTTTCGCGATCCCAGTCGCGCTTCCGACTGCCAGAAACAAAGGGATTACCCGTCACCGTGTATCGTAGGGGCCGATCCTGCCAACTCCCGGCACTCACACCCACTCGCGACGTCGCTTCAATGTGCTTGGGCTGTCGGGTCACATCGGCTGTAATCGTCAATTGATTGGCTCCCAACATGGTTCGATTTAAATCCTTTGATTGAATGCCCAGCGCCGCCATCAGCTTTCCTGGCCCATTCGTCACAGCTGGAACTGGCTTGTCACGATTTTGCTGCATCAGGTCCAATCCCTGGTGCGGTTCGATGCCGCGAATCAAGATTCCTTGCGGCGTTCCCTCAGGTTGCGTTGCCACATCAAACATATAGTAGCCCCGTAAAATGTAAATATAAATTGTGCCCGGTGCATCATATAGCGCCGCGTTAGCCGCCGTATAGCGCCCATTGAATGCATGTGCCGCCGTATCCTGTTCACCGAGATAGGCTTCGGCTTCAACGATCCACCCGCTCATGATACCCGCTGGTGTTGTGTAAACCAACTCGTGCCCCAATAACTCCCGTGCAATTTGTTCCGTTGGCCGACCCGTATAGAAATCACCGATCGTATTCTGCATGATTAAAACGCCTCCTCTCAAACGGCTATGCTAAAATGAACCCATGGAGATGATTTTTTATGGCAATTAAATGCGAACGAATTTACACGAAACCTGCTGATCTCACTGGTTATCGTGTCCTGGTCGACCGCCTGTGGCCCCGTGGCATTTCTAAAGTAAACGCGCAACTCGCCACTTGGGAAAAAGAAATCGGTCCGACGACCGACCTGCGAAAATGGTTTAACCACGAACCCGAAAAGTTTCCTGAGTTCCAGCAACGCTACTTGGACGAATTACAGGCTAATCCAGCCCTCTCAGACTTCTTAGACCTGCTGGTGGGCCAATTACCCGACCAAGACGTTATCTTGCTCTACGGCGCTAAGGACGAGACTCACAACCAAGCTGTGGTTCTCAAACAGTTTCTACTCAAACGGTTGGCAGACCGAGTACCCGCTGCACGGCTGCAAGACTGAGGTCAGCGGTCGTTGACAACATGCCATCCGCACCAGGTAACTGCTTGACATTGATACCAATCGTCAGGCACCCGGCGGCCTTGGCCGCTTGAACGCCGGTCACGGTATCCTCTAAGGCCACACACCGTTGTGGGGATTGATCAATCAATTTAGCTGCTGCGAGATACACATCTGGTGCTGGTTTGCTGGCGGACAGGTCCGCCGCTGCAACAATCTTAGTGAAAACCGGACGCAATCCCAATCTTTCAATTTCGGCTGGCGCATTCGTTGAAGCTGAGGCGAGTGCCAACGGATAGTTGGCCACCTGCAACTCATCAAGAAAAGCCGTGATGCCTGGCAACCGGTTCGCCGGCGTCATTTGCGCGACGAACTGACGGTAAAGCTCATTTTCATGATCTGTAACGGCTAGTAATTGGTCCTCATCGAACTCTGCTTGCCGGTTCACAGAAGCCAGAATCGTTATTAGCGAATCGCGACGACTCATCCCGGGGAGCATCTGCGTTAATTTTGTCGTCCAGGGAATCTTCAGCTCCACCGCAATTGCTTGCCAAGACGCCAAATGATACTGCCAGGAGTCCGCAATGACGCCATGCAGATCAAATAAAAATCCTCGAATTAGACCAGCTTGCATCGTCAGCTTCTCCCCTTTCCGTGAATATTTTAGTAAGATATATTATACACCAAAAGGGCCCCCGCCTAAATCGCGAGGGCTCCTTTTGTTTAACGAATCACAATAACTGAAACGTCTGACTTCTTAGCCAGGCGTAACCCGATGGCACCGGGATGACCATGGCTAGCGAAGTCAACATCGGCCCCACAAACTACAAGGTCCGGTTGAAAATCCGGGATAATCTTCTGTAAAACCACGTCGTCCACATCGCCACCTTCGGCAATAATGGACCGAACATCGTCGACACCAAAGGCTTTAGCCTTCGTAGCGTACTCCTGAACAATGTTCCGTAAGTGTTCACGCTTTTCATTTAATTTCGTGGGCATTAAAGATTCATAGATACTAATATCATCACTTTCCAGGACGGACGCAATGCCCAGATGCGCCTGGTAATCACGTGCCATAGTCAGTGCAAAACGAAACGCCCGACTAGTCGATGGTCGGTCATCTTCATCGATGGTAATCAAAATTCGCCGGAAAAACAACGGATTGGTTGCTTCGTCATTGGTACTTTCATCTGCCATAAATATAATTCCCTCCAATGGATGAGTCGGCTTCATTGTATCATACCTAAACTAAAAATCGTACTGTCTGTGAATCGCAAAATTAATGACGATTAGGGACGAATCCAGCTGTGGTCCTGGTTTGGGTTAGGAGCCTTGCCCGGACTACACCTTAGTCAACTTTGAAGACGTGCGATTCGCAGCTTTGAATCGCGCGAGAAACCCATTTCTGCCGGCCAACAAGGCGATGCCTGAACGACGTTACCCAATTTTAACGGTTCTATGATATTTGGTGTTGATAGAGAAATCTGTCGACGCCATTTTCTGTATAATAAAAGGGGCACACTGCCCCACATCAACATCGTCGACCAAAACTAATTGAAAGTGAGAATGACAATATGTCCCAAGAACAGTTTACAAGAAATCTCCTACAGATTAAAGACCAAAATATTACTAATTTCAGAGTCCAGGATAGTTCGCCTGATGCTTTGCGTATTTATGCCGATCTTTCCTATACCATCAGTGTTTGCCCACGTTGTGGCAAACATGAAATCGTTAAGAACGGATGTAAAACCGCTAGCATTAGAATTCCTAACATAAGTGAACGGACGGCGTTATTGATCTTACGTAAACAACGTTTTTTGTGTAAGGCATGTGGACACACCCAGATTGCCCAAACACCAATTGTGGAGAAGCAACATCAAATCTCTCAAAACATTCAACATGGTATCATTCAACAGTTAACTTCAGATCGAACAATGTCCAGCATCGCCACCCAATACAACGTCTCAACCAATACAGTTAGTCGCCAGCTAATCGCACTTGGACACCAAACCAAGTCCGCTTACAAT
>NZ_RHNX01000018.1 GCF_003946335.1 Levilactobacillus fujinensis | reverse complement strand
TGGCGCCCTCAAAACCCGAGGACGCCATTCTTCTTTTTTGGTCTAAATTTCAATACGGTCAGTTATTGGGTGCTTACTAATGGTTTTTAGCATCTTGCAACGTAATCTGCAAAGCATGATAATAAAAACTATAAAGTAATGATATATCGTGTTAAATACAAGTAAAACGGACAGTTTATTGGTCTAGGAACGAAAACGGAATGACAGGAGATACCAACTTGCAAATTAAAAAAATTAAGATAAAAAACTTTAGACAATTTGGTCCAGACGAATCCTCTTTAAATCTTCGTCATGGATTGACAGTACTTGTTGGAGAAAATGATGCTGGTAAATCAACTATTGTTGATGCACTACGCTATGCAATGGGGACTACCGATATGCGTTGGAATCGCGTATTGCCGTCGGATGTTTTTGAAAAAGATCTCAGTAAAGAGATTCATATACAGATATGTTTTGATAGTTTAACCGAAGATGAGAGCTCATTACTTTTGGAATATCTTACCTATGAGAAAGATGAGACGGTGGTCTATTTAAATTGGACATGTCATTTTAATCTAAAATTTACACCAGCTCGTCCTATTGTTGAAGTTACATCAGGGCGAATTGGCGATGGACCAGCATTTGTTGCAGAGGCTCGAGAACTATTCAGAGTTACATATTTGAAGCCGTTGCGAGATGCATATATGGATATGCAGGCAGGTAGAGGTTCTCGATTATCTCAGGTCGTTAAGCAAGTACCGAATCTAGATCAAGGTGATTCTGAATACTCCACGGGAAATGATGTTTCAAACTTATCACTTACTGGTATCTTTGATTTAACGAACTATCTTTTGGAAAATTTTCAACCGTTGGTGTCGGCAAATACACAGATGAATGATATTTTGACTCGGACTATGTTACTGAATGGTGAGAATATTCAAACAAAGTTAGAAGTAGCAGATACGTCGGTTTCTGAAAGTCAGAAAATTATATCCTTATTGGAAAAAATTGGATTAAATGTTGATCATGCCCAAAAGGATGTATATGGAATTCCCGGATTAGGTACCAGTAATATTATGAGCATGGCATGTGAACTCTTATTGCAGAAACAGGAAAGAAATGCGAGTCAATTTACTATTATTGAGGAACCGGAAGCTCACATTCATCCACAGCGACAGATGAAATTAATTCGATCACTCGAATCTTCTGCAAACAGTTCTGCACATCAGATAATTGTAACGTCCCATTCACCAATGCTTGCTTCAGTTGTGCATTTGGAGGATTTGGTTATTGTCAAATCTGGCAAGTTTTATCCAATGGATGCCAGTAGTACGAAACTCAGTCCAGATGACTATGGCTATTTGGAGAGATTTCTTGATGTAACGAAGTCTAATCTGTTTTTTGCAAATGGAGTATTAATAGTTGAAGGTAGTGGTGAAGAATTACTTCTCCCGACGATAGCAAGATTATTAGGACTTAGCTTTTCTGATTATGGGGTGTCCATTGTAAATGTTATGAGTAGGGGGTTAATACATTTTGCAAATATTTTTAAGCGATGTGATGGCACAAGAATGGGCGTTCCAATAGCATGTGTCACTGATCGGGACATAGAGCCAAATGTAGCGCCTAATATCTTAGGGCAGGATTTAAGTAGTGATTCTCGTCAGTGGCATATAGAGAGTGAGTTTGAAAGCGATATAAGTCTACAAGAAATATTGAGGAGACGCGTGGAAAGCATAAACGAGAATGATGTTAGAGCATTTGTGGCAAATAACTGGACTCTTGAGTATGACTTAGTTTTATCAGGCTGGAATAATGAAAAATTTAAGCGAGCTCTAATTCAAGCTTTGTATATGGCTAGTGGAGTCAAATTGAATACGTTGAATCAATGGGAGAAAGAATTTGATGAGTCCGAGAATTCAGAATATCGAGCCACATTATTTTACAAGCATGTAAAAAAACATAAGGCCGAGTTTGCAAATTATTTAGCTGACGAGTTGACAAAATTAATTGACGATGATGCTCAGTCATATCAAGACTTTGTCCCAACTTATTTGGTTGAGGCGATTAAATATGTAACAGGTGGTGCTATTGATGCAGAATGATGACATTGAAATTACGGATATTGACATTGATAAAATTGAGGCAGTAATGGGTAATCAAATACACTTTGATGCTATTTGTCGAAAAATTATTAAGAATCTACCACCAGCTGATTTTAAAGATGTTCAAGCCTTTCCAGGAACTGGGAAAACAACTTTACTAATTGCTAAGTTGGGTATTCTAGCCAAAAAGTGGAAGAGTACAACGGATGGAATTTGTGTGCTTTCTTTTACAAATGCTGCACGAGAGGAGATTCAGCACAGACTTGGGGGGACAGTTTACGGAGAAAGATTATTGAATTATCCTCACTTTGTTGGGACCTTCCACACATTTTTTAGTGATTTTGTTGTTAAACCATGGTTTAGATCTAAAAATATTCGAATTCATAATATAGACTCTGATATTACCTTGGCGATGCGAAGAAAAATGATTGGAAAAAACAGAGCGGTTGAGTCTCGCCGTGATGTAGTACTAGAGTATTCTTTAGATAAAGATTTTAGTTTTTCAAATACTACTCGGACTGGTAAAATAATTAGGAAAATTGTTAATTGTTCGATTAGACAAGGAAATATGACTTATGATGAGGTGCTTTATTTTTCAAATTATGCTATAGAAAAGCGCTCTGAAATTTCTAAAAATATCTCAAAACGTTTTCCTTTGTTATTTATTGATGAGGCTCAGGATACTGCGTCGACACTATGGAACTTGGTAGAAAAATCTTTCGCATGCTCTGATATTCAAGCACTTGGGGACTCAAATCAAAGAATTTATGAGAGTAGTTCTGGTTCTGCCAAAGTAATCATTCCGCGTCAGCCACACTTTCAGATTATAGATAGTCGACGATTGACTGACAAAGTGGCTAGTATTGCTAACCCTTTGGCTATATCTGGTGAAATTATGAATGGTGTTAATACAGAGTTTAAGAATGTCCTAGCAACAATAATAATATTTCAAAAGGATACTGTTGCGAGAGTACTCCCGACTTTTGGAGAACTAATTTTGAATGAGTTTTCTGATAAACAGCTCCACGGGGGAGAAGGTCACAGTTGTTTTGCTATTGGTCGGGTTCGTAAGATAAAGGATATGGAAGAAGCACAGAGACACTTTCCTGCTAATATTGAAGCATATTTTCCAAGTTATGATCCTAATAGAGATGGCAATCGGCGAGTGAAATATGAATACTTCTGTGACTATGTTGAGCGTGCACGATCGTTATGGAGGCCAGGTAGTGAGAGTAAACCAGCGGTGAAAATAATCATTTTGGGTCTAGTTGATTTTTTGAATGATCAATCCAATGAACCTCAAGAATATGGGGTGTACGAAAATCCTTTTAGTGTGTTCTCAAAGACTCTTAGGCCTGAGAAGTTAATGACACTTAGAAAGACAATTAGACGGCTTTTATTTGTGGTAGAGTTGTCCGAAGAAACATGGGTAACTGCGATGTTAGACATTAAATTAGTCCTTGGAGATATGGAAGACTTTCTCACTAACGAAGAATTTTTTATGTGGAAGAATTTTAATGATCGAAATACATTGGATATTCAGAATCGTTCATCTAAAAATCGTAATGAGGGTAATGCGTTTGTGTATACTTCGGGAGAAAGGCATGTTGAAATTAAATTAGGTAGTATTCATAGTGTTAAGGGACAGACACATTTGGCAACGTTACTACTAGAAACATATTTCCGAACTCACGATGTAAAAAAAGTGTTACCTTTATTGGAAGGAAAAGCGGTGAAAAGTACAGCGCCTCAAACTGAGCGAATGGCATTGAATTACGTCGCTTTAACGAGGGCTGAGGGGATGGTTTGTATTGCGTTACCCGAGTTTGAGGTATCTAAAACGGATCAATGCTTGTTGAGAGCAAATGGGTGGAATATTGTTTATGCGTAAAATTGGTTGGCGTCAGTTTTTTTGATTCAACTTAAATTGCGTGAAATGATAGAGCTGTTTAGGCGATTAGGCTGATTTTTTTTGAATTTCTTAGATAGGGGACTACGATACTAAAGAGTAGGCACCCAATAACTGACCGTCTTACATCGTGGAAGTACTAATGACTCCAGACCAAGATCAATTCAATATGCTGATTCGCCAGGTGTATGAGCAACCCAAAAATCGCGTGGTAGGCAGCGAAATACTTTGGTAGCTTAAGGCACGACAAAGAGATGACCCCCTCAAAAAAACGAGGAGGTCATCTCTTTTTATTTAGAATTCAACGTAGTCAGTTACCAGAGTGAACAATGAAGTGAAAGTAACCGACTGACGCGCCTCACAGGACGAATTTAAACGGTTTGCGCATCCTTAATACGGTTGAACTCCGTCATATATTCCTTAGCATTACGCGTAACACCAGCGAAGTCATCGTCAGCCGCCGGGGCGGTCAACCCGCCACCAGCACCGACAACAACGGCACCGGCTGCGAACCAGTCACTCATGTTTTGAACGTTAACGCCACCGGATGGCATCACGTTTAGGTAAGGAAATGGGCCATGGTATTCCTTGATGGCCACGGTCCCGGCCATCGCACCTGGGAACAGCTTAACGACTTCAGAACCGTACTTCAGAGCGGTCTGGGCTTCGGTAATGGAGAAGGTACCAGGCACGTAAGGAACCTGATAGAGGTTACACATCAGTGCGACTTCCTTGTCGAAGGTGGGGGCAACAACGAATTGCGCACCGGCGATAATGGCTAGTCGGGCGGAAGTGGCGTCTAAGACAGTGCCTGCACCAACAACGACGGCAGTGTCCTGGTATTTTTGGACGAGTTCGGAGATGACAGTATCAGCGTGGGGAACACTGTAGGTTAACTCGATTCCCGTAACCCCACCGGCGATAACGGCATCCGCAACTTTGACGGCTTTTTCGGGTGTTTCAGCTCTGACAACCGCAATGACACCGGTGTCAATCATGTTCTGTAGTAATTCTGCTCTTTTCATATAAGTTGACCTTCTTTTTTTAGTGTTGTTGAACCTGCATGAATGTCGTGAGTTCGTCTGGTGTCGGGTAACCATCGTTGTCGCCAGGACTCATGACGGCCAGGGCACCGATTGCGCAGCCACGGCGAGCAGCCTTATCGAGTGGCAGGCCATCCAATAATCCGGTTATCAAGCCAACGGCAAAGCCATCACCGGCACCGACCGTATCCACAACAGTCTCGACATAAAATCCGGGAATTGTCTGGGTGTCGCCATTCCTTTGCTTGATATAGGCACCTTTAGGCCCTAATTTAACGATGACGGTTTTGGTATAGTCACTTTGATCGAGATAGAAGTTGGCAATTGTCTCGGGATCGTCTGACCCCAGCAACACCTTGCCTTCGTTGATTCCAGGCATGACTAAGTCGGCGTTTTTGGCCAACTCATTGGTAACCTTGATCATCTTGGCTTGAGAGTCCCAAAGCACGGGTCTTAAATTAGGATCAAAGGTAATAAACTTGCCAGCGTCTCTCAGATACTGGTTTAGTTGCCTTAGCACGCTTAGGTCATTTTCAGATAGAGCCGCAAAGATCCCCGATAAATGGGCAATTTTAACGTCACTGAAGTCGATCTGATCCAAAACATGACTGTCAAAATTAGCAGCCGCTGAATTTTTCCTAAAATAGAACGTAGCTGGGTCACCATGAGTAACCCGTTCCTTTAGATAAAATCCGGTCCAATGTTGAGCATCTTCGCTGACATAGTCATTGCCGATGGCGGCTTCCGCTAAAGATTTTTGAATGAACTTTCCAAATGGGTCTTGGCCAACCGCTGAAATGTATTCTGCGCGATGTCCGAGGCGGGAGACCCCAATCGCGACGTTAAGTTCAGCACCGGCGACAAACTTTTCGAAATCTGTCGCATCAACCAATGATTTGTCTGGATTGGAAGATGCGAGGACGGCCATTGGCTCACCAATCGTTAAAAATTCGGCCATGTGTTATCCCTCATTTCTTTCTGGTTTTAGAATTGATGTTAAATAAAAATGAAGAGAATGCAGGTTTATTGCGTTCCCTTCATTTTTTGTGGGCTTAATCGTTGAAGAAGCCGAAGTAATCGCGAGCGTTTTCGTAACTGATACGCTTAACGATCTTGCCAAGATACTCGAGGTCGTCAGGGGCTTGGCCGCGAGCGACCCATTGGCCAATCACGTCACACATCACCCGACGGAAGTATTCATGGCGTGGGTAGGACAGGAAGGAACGACTATCGGTTAACATGCCTAAGAAGTTCGGGAACATCCCTGTATTCGCATAGAGCTTCATCTGGTCTTCCATACCATCACGGGTATCGTTGTACCACCAGCCGGCACCGAGGTGCATCTTCTGCACGGGGCCTTCTTGGAAGTTGCCCAGCAAGGTGGCAATTGCCATCCAGTCGTTCGGGTTCAGAGAATAGAAGATGGTCTTTGGCAGAATACCTTTGGTTTGTGCGTCATAGAAGAGACGACGAACCTGTTCAGTGAGGTCAGCTTGGGTACCAACGGAATCAAACCCCGTGTTAGCGCCAATCTTGTCAAACATCGGCTTGTTTTGTGAACGGGCAACGTTGACGTGGTATTGCAGGACCCAGTCATGTTCTTGAGCCAGTTTCATCATCGTTTCAACCAAGGCAGTCGTAAACTTATTAAGCTCATCGGCAGACAAGGCTTCGTTAGCGATACCCTTGGCAAAGATAGCGTCAAGTTCATCAGCTGATGCGTCGGCGTAGTAGTAGGAATTCAAGCCCAGGTCGGCGATCTTACCACCGTGGTCAGAGAAGAATTGAACACGCTGCGCCATGGCATCGGCGAGTGATTTGAAACTGTTGATGGTGAGACCAGCGGCTGAGCCGAGACGCTTTAAGTAATCGGCATAGGCGTCGGCAGTGATGTTGAAGGCATCGTCAGGCCGCATCCCAGGTAATACTTTGAAGGCAAGATGTTCCTTAGCAAGCAGTTCATGGTACTTTAAGTCGGATTCTGGTGCGTCAGTTGTGACGACCACTTGGACATTGGAACGTGCGATCAATGCCCGGGGAGTGAAGGAAGGGGTAGCTAATTGCCGGTTGGCTTCATCCCAGATTTCTTTGGCAGTGCTTGGGTCAAGGCGCTTGTTGATGCCGAAGAAACGACGTAATTCCAGGTGGGTCCATTCGTATAGTGGAGAGCCCAATGAGTCGTTGATGGTTTGGGCCCAAGCAACGAACTTGTCGTAATCATCGCCGTCACCAGTGATCAATTCTTCAGGCACGCCATGGTCACGTTCCAAACGCCACTTGTAATGGTCACCGTACAAGCCTTCGTTGATCCAAATCTGAGAGATGTTGGCGTAGTTCTTGTTTTCGTAAATTTCTTTTGGTTCCAAATGGCAATGGTAGTCAATGATGGGTTCGTTTTGCGCGTATTCGTGGAACAATTTCTTCGCAGTACCAGTTGTTAATAAAAAATCGTCATTCAATAAAGTCATGATTAATCACTCCTCGATTTCTTTTCCTAGTTTATTCAACAATTCTACCCAAGACATCTTGCCTTGATACTTGATGTCCATGCTAGCCACAAAACGGGTCAAGATGCCTTGCGTCTTCTCGCTGTAGTCGACTTTAACGGCCTGCAAGGCCTCATTGATCCGTAAGTCCTCCCATTGCATGTAGGTTTGATTGATCCAAGTGGTGCCATCAAAGACTAGAGCAAAGGTATCTGCTTGCACTAATTTTCCGATTTCAGCATCGTTACTAAGACCAATGCTACTGAGGTCGACTTTGGCGGGAGTATTTCCGTCAAATGTTTGATTCAAAAACTGCTGTTCTGGTTGATTGTAGACAATAACTGTTGTTGCCATCTTACTATCACTCCTTAGATTTTTCAGCCTGCACTTCTTCATACGTTTCGTCTGGCCAGAGTTCGTCGTATGGATGTCCAGTCAATTCTTCAGCAACTTGCTTGGCTTCAGGGGTAACGTCACGCTTGTCACCACCGTCTTCCAAACGATTAATTTCGCCTTGTAATACGGCGTGAGTTTGCCGGTTCAACTTGAATGTCCATGAAACAACTAAGGCAATAACGATTAAGACGAGTGGCGCAATCACAAAGAGTAGGGCGATTTTATCGGTAGTTCCAGGTGCTTGCGTGGCTGCAGTGGAGACGTAACCGAGTTCTTCCAACAAAATTCCGGCAATCCAAGTGGCTAAGGCACCGGTTGATTTACGGAAGAAGGTCATGACAGCCGCATAGGTACCGGCCTTGTCACCACGAGTCATGATACGGTCAACATCGGGAATGAATGGGAAAACGTTCCATGGTGTAAATTCCAAGATCCCACGAGATAATTGGTAAAGAATCGTGATAATGATTAAGATGGTTAATGGGTTCTTGACGTGCATGAAGTAAACGATACCATAGGCAATTAACGCAATAATAATACCAATGTAGGACAAGCTGTATAGGAAGCGTGGTCCATGCGTAATCATCAATTTAGCAGCGGCTAAGGTTGATAGGATTCCAAACACGGCAAATGCATTAAGCACCCAAGGAATGTTTGATGCCATTCCCATGCAGACAACGATAAACGTTGGTAACAGTGTTGCGTAGAAATCTTTTCCTGTGAATGAGAAAATATAAATGGTCAAATGCTTGCTGAATGCCAGGTTACGGAAAGTCTGACCATAGTCATGCAGCGTTTCTTTGATGTATTGACCAACAGTTAATTTTGGTCGGGCATCAAGTTCTGCGATGAACTCTTTGGTCAAAGGACGTTCCCAGGTACTACGATAGGAGATGTAGATGGCAACCACGAACAGGACGGTCCAAAGAATACCGGCAAAGAGGTAGGCATTCTTCTTGGCTTCTGCACTAGGTAAGGATTGTAGAATTGCCAAGATGAAGAAAACAAGTGAAGTTCCAGTAGCGGAGATAAACATCCGGGAACCAGAAAGCACGGTCCGCTTGGTGTAATCGGTGGTCATTTCGGTTGGTAATGTTTCCCAAGGAATCAGGATCATTCCAACAAAGAGTTCAGTCAAAGTATAGACAACTAAGTAGTAGATGAAATCATGTCCGGGTCCAAAGATCGAAGTGGCCGGTACCCAGAAGGCTAAGAAGGAAATGGCGAAGCCAATCAACCCAATGAACATCCAAAAGTGTCGGCGACCATACTTCTTACCAAGGTTCGTCTTGTAAAAGCCATCGGTGATTGTCCCAAAAATTAAACAAAAAATAGCATCGAAAACACGGGCAATACCTGTGATGGCACCAGCCATAGCGGGATTTAGGCCAACGGAGAGGGTTAGGTAAGCGAAGATGACCCCCGAAACAATGTTGTTCCAGCCGCCACCCATAAGATCGGTCAAGCCATACGCGACTCCGCGTTTGACGTTGATCTCTTTTGGTGTGTAGACCCAGCGAGTATGTTTCATATCTAATTCATCCTTTCAAGCTACCAATAAGTATAAAAAAATTATGTGAATTGCAAACTGAAATATTAGTATATTTGAATACGCTTTCATTCTATCTGCTTTTAGACAAATGTCAACATATTTTTTGTGAATATTCATGCAAAGATACAAAAATAAAATGAAAAAGGCGCTGTTTCAGTACGAAACAGCGTCTTTAGGAAGGGACTAAAGAATTTGAAATTTTGTGGCAATCAACTTAGAACCGTCCTTATTCAAAGAAGTCTGGGTGAATCTTCAAAGCCACCTTAATATCATCGTCAACCATGTGTAGGTGACGACTAACGCAGGTCTCTGCGCGACTGGGGACCTTATCGGCAACGGCAGCAACGATGGCACGGTGGTCATCGAATATTTGTTGCCAATCGAGGTCCGCAACTTCCAAGCGTAGATAGCGGAAACGGTTGAATTGCAGGTTGACGACCTGTAGCCAATTCCAGACAAACTCTTTGTGGTCGATCTTATAGAAGGCTTGGTGAAATTCTTCATCAAGATTGAAGAAATGATTGTAGTCTTTAGAATGAAGATAGAGTTCTTGTAGCTGGATCAACCGGTGAAGCTCGTCAAGATCAGACGGTGTAATACGCGTAATTGTCTCAGCAACGACTAGCTTTTCAATGCTCTCGCGAACAAAACGTGCTTGATAAACCTCGTCAACGCTGATCTTGGCCACGTAAGTCCCGCTTTGCGGACGTACTAGTAGGAGTCCCTCACGACTCAAACGTAAAAATGCTTCGCGCATGGGGGTTGCTCCAATAGATAGCTCGTCTTGCAAAGTTTTCTTATTGATGCGGTCACCTGGTTGGAGTTCTAGACGTAGAATTTTATTACGAATGGCAACGTATGCCTCATCTTGAAAATTTGTTATTTCGACCATCTGGCACTCCCCCTACATATTTTTTCAACTAAAGTATACCAATTTTATCAGTTTTAAACAAAAAAAGAATTTAAGCTTGTAATCGGTTTCAACACATGTTAAGGTTTTAACGTGAACTGATATATTAGTATAAAATAAAATCGTTAAAATTTGAAAGGAGCATCTCATCATGGTGCGCTTAACTGATGATTATCTCAAAAATGCTGCGGCTTTTACTAAGGCCGGTATTACGGTACCTAAATTTGACCAAGCTAAAGCGAAACAGGCTGCTCAAGAAGCGCCAGTATGGGTACACTTTGGCGGCGGTAACTTGTTCCGTTGCTTCCATGCCAAGGTCGCACAAGATTTACTGAATACTGGTGATTTAAAAGCCGGAGTCATTGTCGCAGAAACTTATGATGACGGTGTCATTGAACAAGCTTACAAGCCATACAATGACCGCGCTTTACAGGTCGTGATGGATGAGGCTGGCAATTATGATAAGACTTTGATTGCCAGCGTTGCGGATGCTGTCTACTATAACAAAGCCAATGCCGATGGCTGGTCACAGCTTAAGAAAGTTTTCGAGAAGCAGAGCCTGCAATTTGTTACCATGTCGATTACGGAAAAGGGCTATGCCTTACGTGACGTCAACGGTGAGTTAACGAAGGCTGCGCAAGCTGATATTGCCGGTGATCCTGATGATGCCAGCACGAACATGGGAGCCATTGCCCGTCTGCTGCTCGCACGTTTCAACGCCGGTAAACTGCCTATCGCAATGGTGTCGACCGATAACTTCTCGGAAAATGGTAAACGGTTTGAAGAAGCCATTCTGACGATTGCAGCGGGGTGGCAGGCCAATGGGACCGTGCCAGCAGGATTTGTCGATTACCTTAAGAATCCTAAGCAGGTAAGTTTCCCTTGGAGCATGATTGACCGGATCACGCCGAATCCAGCAGAATCTGTTGCTAAGATTCTCAAAGATAGTGGTTTTGAAGATACCGAAATCATTCATACCGCTAAACATACGAACATCGCGCCGTTTGGGAACACTGAGGTGACAAATTATCTGGTCATTGAAGACAGTTTTCCAAATGGTCGGCCAGCTTTAGATAAAGCTGGTGTGATTCTTACCGACCGGGACACGGTTAATGATGCCGATCAGATGAAGGTGACCGCGTGCCTGAATCCGCTGCACACCGGTCTGGCCATCTTTGGTTCTGTCCTGGGGTACAACAGCATTGCTGAAGAAATGACGAATCCAGACTTAGTTGCTCTGGTGAAGCAAGTCGGCTACAACGAGGACTTACCAGTTGTCAAGGATCCAAAGATCATCGATCCAAAGAGCTTTATCGATGAAGTGATCAACAAACGACTGCCAAATAAAAATATTCCAGATACGCCACAACGGATTGCTAGTGACAGCTCACAGAAGATTCCAATTCGGTACGGGGTGACCTTGAAGCATTACCTAGATGAGGGTAAAAGCACGAGCGACCTTAAGGCAATTCCATTGATCATTGCTGGTTGGTGTCGCTTCCTGATGGCAATCAAAGACGATGGCACGGCCTTTACGCCTAGCTTTGATCCCCTGTTAGAAGAGTTACAACCCTACGTTGCGGATATTAGTTTGGGAGATAGCATTGATGCACACGCTGTGTTGAAGCCAATCTTGACGAACAAGCAAATCTTCCCAACTGATCTTGAAGCTGCTGGGTTAACGCCTAAGATCGAGGCATACTTTACCGCAATGATCGCCGGTCCAGGCGCGGTTGCGAAAACATTACATGAAGAGTTAGGAGCATAGGCTTATGAAAAATATGGGATTCCGCTGGTATGGGCCGGATGACGACCCGATTACCTTACAAAATATTCGTCAGATTCCTGGAACCACTCAGGTTGTCGGCGCGTTATTCGACGTACCAGTTGGCGAAGTATGGCCAAAGGAAAAAATTGCCAAACTTAAGCAAGAAGTTGAAGCTGCCGGCTTGAAGCTGGAAGTTATCGAATCTGTTAATATTCACGATGACATCAAGATTGGGAAACCAAGTCGTGATGAATACATCGAAAATTATAAGCAGACGATTCGTAACTTAGCAGAATATGGGATCAAAGTTATTTGTTATAACTTTATGCCGATATTTGATTGGTTACGGACGGATCTGCACTATGTTTTAGCAGATGGTTCTAATGATATGGCATTTGAAGCTGAAAAGCTTGCCGATGATCCACAAGAAATCATTGACTCTACCCGTAATGGTGCTAATGGTTACGTTTTACCTGGTTGGGAACCAGAACGTTTGGCGACAATTGAAGGACTTTTCAACGCTTATAAGGGTGTTGACGAAGCTAAGCTCCGAGAAAACATGAAGTATTTCCTCGATGCCATCATTCCAACCTGTGAGGAATGCGACGTTCGGATGGCGATGCACCCGGACGATCCACCGCGCCCTTTGTTTGGGTTGCCACGGATCTACAAGAATGCCGAAGATATGCGGGCGATTGAAGCGATGCATGAATCTAAGTACAACGGTTTTACGATTTGTACCGGTTCCTTAGGCGAAAATCCAGATAACGATGTGCCAGCTATTATCCGCGAATTTGTTGGCAAGGATCGCGCACCATTCATTCATGCCCGCAACATTAAGTTTATGAATGATAACGGTGACTTCCATGAATCGGCTCACCTAAGCGAATGCGGTAGTCTGGATATGTATGAGATCATGAAGGCATTGCACGATACGAACTTTGACGGTTATATTCGGCCAGACCATGGACGCAATATCTGGGGTGAAGACGGTGTGCCTGGTTATGGTTTGTACGATCGGGCATTGGGAATCACCTATCTCAATGGGCTCTGGGAAGCTTTGGAGAAAAATAAGTAATCTCTGAAGATTGAGAGGGCTAAAACACACCATTCACGACTGCTGGAACAGCGATGGTGAGCCTAAAACTAGCTTACCGGCAGATAGGGGCTGGAACGCCTTTAATTAAATATTTAAGAGCACATTTCGCTGATGAAATGTGCTCTTTTTGGCTTCTAGTAACGTTCAAGGTGTATAACTAACATAACTAGCAAGCAATCGTTACCGAAAGGAGTTATCCCGTTTATGCCAAAACAAATCGTCTTATACTTTTCTTGTACCGGGCACACCGCTGTTGTTGCGCAAAAGATCTCGCGGGTGACTGGGGCGCAATTAGTGCCCCTCGAGCCACAGCAACCGTACACGTCCGACGACCTCGACTGGCACAATCCGACTAGTCGCGTCTCGCTCGAATCGGCAGATGATACCGTTCGGCCCGCTATCCAATTGCCCAATCAGCGGTTACTTGAACAGGCTGATACCGTCTATCTCGGTGCACCCATCTGGTGGAGTCAGGTGCCTCATGTGGTCAACACCTTACTGGAAACGAATCTGTTACGTGGTAAAACCGTCTGGCAATTCTGTACCTCCAGTTCCACCCCGATTGCCGTTGCTAACGACCGTCTGCGTTGCGCTTATCCGGGTATTCACTGGCAACCCGGGCGACGATTTACGCACGCGATTAATGGCCACGAAGTCGAAGCTTGGTTAAAACAGGGGCAACGGTAATTTGCTCGTATCATTCGTGGCGTCTCGCAACCAATTGTCGTATAATGAGTTTATTCTAACAATTTAAGGAGAAAAATATGGCAGAATCCACACATTTTTACGAACTTTTCCAACCGACACATTACAACGTGTACCTCGATATCAACCGGGCGACGAAAGTAATCGCCGGGACGTCCACCATTACCGGTGATGCTAAACAGACTAGCATCGCGATTCATCAGAAGTTTATGACCATTAGCGCCGTTAAAGCCGACGGTAAGGACGTGCCATTTACCTTTGATGACCAGAGCGAAGGCATTCACATCGACCTGGGCAAGACCGGTGAGACCACGGTTGCCATCGACTTCACTGCGCCTCTGACCGACAGCATGATGGGAATCTACCCCTCCTACTACGAACTTAACGGGGAAAAGAAGGAATTGATCGGGACACAGTTTGAAACGACCGCTGCCCGTCAGGCCTTTCCTTGTGTCGATGAACCCGAAGCCAAGGCTACGTTTGACCTCGCTATCAAGTTTGACGAACATGAAGGCGAGACCGTCATCAGTAACATGCCCGAAGTGAAGGTTATTAATGGCGTTCACTACTTTGACACCACGGTTCGCATGTCCTCCTACCTGATTGCCTTTGCTTTTGGTGAAATGCAGAGCAAGTTGACGACCACTAAGAGTGGCGTCAAGGTCGGCGTTTTCTCCACGAAAGCTCACCAACCTAAGGAACTCGACTTTGCCTTGGATATCGCTAAGCGGTCCATTGAATTTTACGAAGACTTCTACCAGACACCATATCCACTCCCGCATTCTTGGCAGTTGGCTTTACCCGACTTCTCAGCCGGCGCGATGGAAAACTGGGGGCTGGTTACTTACCGGGAAGCCTACCTGGTCTTAGATCCCGACAATACGTCATTTGAAACGAAGCAACGGGTCGCTACGGTTATTGCCCATGAACTGGCTCACCAATGGTTCGGTGACCTGGTTACCATGAAGTGGTGGGACGACCTCTGGTTGAACGAGAGTTTTGCCAACATGATGGAATACGTTGCTATCGACGCGATCGAACCCGACTGGCACATCTGGGAAGTCTTCCAGACGTCTGAAGCGCCAATGGCTCTGCAACGGGATGCCACGGACGGTGTCCAATCCGTTCACGTGCAGGTTGAAGATCCAGCCGAAATCGACGCGTTGTTCGACGGTGCCATCGTTTACGCCAAGGGGGCACGGATGTTGGTCATGGTTCGGGCCTTGATCGGTGACGATGCCTTGCGGGCTGGTCTGAAGAACTACTTCGCGACCCACCATTATGGCAACGCCACCGGGGCCGACCTCTGGGCTGCTCTGGGCGCCGCTTCTGGTATGGATGTTGGGGCGATCATGAACTCTTGGCTCGAACAACCTGGTTATCCAGTCGTTTCTGCCGCAGTGGGTGATGGCAAATTGACCATCACCCAACAACAATTCTTTGTCGGCGAAGGTAAGGATGCTGGCCGGCAATGGCAAGTCCCTCTTAATGGGAACTACGATGCTGTTCCTGAAATTTTGGCAGACAAGTCCGTGACCCTGGGTGACTACGCCGAATTGCGACAGACGAATGGTCAGCCTTTCCGCTTAAATGTCGGCAACAACTCGCATTTCATCGTGAAGTACGACGACACCTTGTTACAAGACATCTTGGCCAACCTGGACGGCTTGGATGCCATTGCCCAGTTACAATTGCTCCAAGACTTACGGTTATTGGCTGAGGGTCGGCAAATTTCTTACGCGGCAATTGTGCCATTGCTGAGTCGTTTTGGCGTTAGCCACTCTACGGTTGTTAACGATGTGCTTTACGGCGTTGCTGGGAACTTACGGAAGTTTGTGACGCCAGATTCTGCCGAAGAGAAAGCCTTACGGACGTTGTTTGACCGCTTGAGTGCTAAGCAAGTCGACCGGTTGGGCTGGACGCCTAAAGCCGACGAATCAAATGATGACCAATTAACGCGGCCATTTGTTTTGAACGCGGCCTTGTACGCCAAAAATCCGGAATCGATTGCAGCTGCCCACAAGCTTTTCGTTGCCAATCAAGACAACTTAGCTGGGTTGCCGGCATCTGTGCGGGTCTTCATTTTGGCCAATGAAGTGGAGAACTTTAGCGACGCGACAATCTTCGATCAGCTCTTGAATGACTATCGGAAGTCCAGCGATGCCAGCTACAAGGCGGACCTCGCTGCGGCCTTGCCAACGACGGGAGACGCCGCGCTGCTTGCCAAATTGATTGGTGTCTTTGAAGATGCTGATACCGTTAAGCCGCAAGACTTGCGGGCTTGGTACCGCGGTGTGTTGAACAATTCTAAAGGCGAACAAGCCGCTTGGGACTGGATCAGAAATGACTGGCAATGGTTGGAAGACACGGTTGGTGGCGACATGGAATTTACCACGTACATTACCGTGACGACTGGCGTTTTCCATACACCAGAACGATTGGCTGAATTTAAGGCCTTCTTCGAACCGAAGTTGAACACCCCAGGGTTAACCCGGGAAATAACGATGGATACCAAGGTCATCGAAACTCGCGTCGCCTTGATTGAGGATGAAAAGACGGCTGTGAATGAAGCCGTTGCACAAGCTGTAAAGTAAAGTGTCATGATGAAAGCTCACTGGGGAAATAATTCTCAGTGGGCTTTTTGACGATTACTAGGCGACGGAACAGTGACGGTTATCCCCACGACAACGATGGTTATACTATACTAAATGCAACTATAAGTGACGACAAATTAGGCACGTGACCCCGACGAAGTGGATGACTCGTTGATGTCGGGGTTGCGTGCTTTCACGTTGGCCGAAAGCGAGGTACGAATGGGTGCGATAGCGAACTATTTTCGATCGATTAAGGTTTGGGGGCGGGCTGGCTCTTATTCATTTTAGCAAGCTGGATTACTATAAGAAGCTAGGTTTTGAGTATGAGCCCAAGTTTTAGGTTGACGTGCAAGCGGGTGTGGCGCCTTAGTGGTTACATGTGCTGTTGTGGATGATGACGGTTTAATTAGTGACTGAAATTATAAAGAAAACGGGTGCTCAATTGCTGATGTAGCGGTTGGCCATCTGTTTCGATTAGTTTGAGGTTGTGCTATACACTTATGGGGTTAGACAGTTATGCTTGGTGGAACGTAAAGATTCTGTAGTAGATAGACTTCCGAGCAGAGTTAAACTGAATACAAAATTAAGGGGGAAATTCAAATGTCTGTGACTGAAAGTAATGATTTAAAACAAGTGATTGAAGTCAAAAGTAGGAAAGAACTGAGATATGTTATGAACCTGCTTGCCCCCCAAAACCAAGAACGTACGGTTAATGAACAGCACGAGATTGATAAAATATCAGCAGCATTAAGAAGAGCCAATTTTGATGTATAAGACCAATATACGTAAGTTACCAAGTGGTGTGTCGCTGAAGCACTTTACTAGTGGGGAAAGTGTTGTAGATGACTTTTTATATCGGAATGCAGTGAACCGCGAACAACGAGATATTTTTTCAACCACTGTATTCTTTACGGAGGATCAAGAGAAAATTATTGGCTTTTACTCTTTGGCAGCAAGTATTGTTGAGGTTAAGAATCCGTATGATGCGTCACTGCTTGGTACTCTTGAGACGATGGGAAATGACGTTTCAATAATTCCTTTCCCAGCAATTGAACTAACTTGGTTAGGTGTAGATAAGCAGTTTCAAAGAAAACGACATGGTACCATGCTATTAAAAAGTTTATTTCAAGATATCTTGATAGCCAGAGACCAACTGAATATTGGTGTCTCAGGTGTTCAAGTATCAGCTTTACCGGGTGCTGTCGAGTTTTATCAACATTTTGGATTCAAGTATTTGCATATGAATTACGATCGTGTAGCCGTTTTTCCGGAGACGTATCCTTTATTTATCGCAATGCGTGATATTCGTGATGTCATCTAACAATAAAAAAAACCTTCCCCAGACTGAGGAGGGTTTTTCTTTTAATCGTTTAAATTGTACCGCAACTTCATGTGTTCTGAACCAAATGTCACCATGTCACCAAGTAACTTGGTTTGACGGGAGAAGGATTCGTTGGACAACTTTTCGTTAGCGTCCTTCAGAAGCTTAACGTCGGCACCGTTCTTAATAGCGGCGTCCGTGTCATTTTGAATCTTGCGGTATGCACCCATGGCTTCCAGGGCGAAGGTGTTACGGAAGTCGACGTATAGGTCGTAGTCCGTGTCACCCAGCAAGGCCGTGGTGCAACTTAACCAGTACATATGATTCAAGTTAAACGTGCCATCAGCATCCTTGTAAACGGCTGGCGTGTCATCCACGTTAGCGTAGAAAGGAACGACCGTGTTGAACGTGTTGGCACCAAAGGCTAACCAGTGAATACCGGCAATGCTGTCGGGCACGTTATTTCTGATCTGTAAAATGTGCACATCGTGATTCCGGTTGATCCCAATTGGGCGGAACTTTGTCTTGTCAGATTCAGAGCCGTCGCCGTAAACGTCATACTTTGTGTTTTCGAAGTGAGAACTCAATACATACTTAACGTCTTCAATGGAAATCTTGCGGTTGGCGTGGCAGATGAATGGCAGGTCTTGGTCCTGAGGGTCCTGCTCAACATCTGGGGAGAAGTACTTCTGACCGAACCAGGCACGGGGGTTGTTGTAGACCGTGTCCTTGGTGGAAGCACTCCCGAAGATGTGACGCAGATTAACCGTGTCGAAATCAGGATTCAAACTGTAGGATGCAATCATGTCTTCCAGGTCAGCCGAAGCCAGAGTGTCGTCGGCGCTGAAATCAAAGAAGTCAATGTTCATCCGGTTAGGAGCGACAACGTAGGCATCATCTGGAATCCGCTTAGCAGCCCAGTGGTGGCCACCGATGGTTTCTAGCCACCAGATTTCGTTGTTGTCGGAAAAGGCAATCCCGTTTGGTTCGTAGGTCCCGTATTCTTTTAAGAGACTACCCAAACGTTCAACCCCTTCGCGGGCACTGTGAATGTAAGGTAAGACCAACGTTACCAAGTCTTCTTCACCGATACCACCAGCAACGTAAGGGTCAATACCCAAGACGCGAGAGTTAGTCGTGATCGTTTCAGTAGCGGACATGGCAATGTTGTCACTGTTGATACCAGCGGCTGGCCAGATACCATTCGTTAGAATTGAGTTTGGGATGGACGTATAACGCAGTGGATTATCGGGCAACTTAACTTCGACGCCACTGATAACGGCCTTGTAATCGCGTGGCTGGTCGGCAGGGTTAACCACGACAAATTTTTCAGGGTCGAGGGCTTCGTGACCATCGTCGTTCCGAGAAATAATCGTTGAACCGTCGAGTGACGCCTTTTTCCCAACCAAAATGGTAGTACATGAACCTTTAATTCGTTTTTCCATGAATGCAGCACTCCTTTTAACCCGTATTATATCATTGAAGCGTGGTGGAAGAGAAGTGGTTGCGTAGATGTTGCGAGGGGAGTGGCGAACAGTGACGTTTTGCCAGTAAAAAGGGGACTGCGGTGAGTACCACAATTCCCAGTTTTAATCCTAATATCGCTGTTACAACGGCCATATTAGATGTTTTGGAACTGCCAGTCTTCAGTCATCATCTTTGGTTTGTCGCAATTCTTGTAGGAGGTCACGTAACTCCCGATTCTGTTTTTCGATTGTCGCTAGTTGCCTGGTCACCCGTTGGTACTCAGACGACTTACCCCGATTGGCGAAGTAAGTCGTGATGGTACTGGTCAGTGCACCGATAAAGCCGATGCCCACTAGCATAAGGATTGTGGCCGCAACTTTGCCGATAGCCGTGTGCGGTGCGACATCGCCGTAGCCTACCGTGGTGGCCGTGGCAATGGCCCACCAGAGCGCTTCTCCCCAGGAAACGTGTTCGGCATAGGAGTAAAGGGTGGCGGCCAGAATCAGAATTGCCATGCAGGCCCAGACTAAATAAATGAACCCGTTGGTGCGCAAAAAGCGTTTCAAGGTGTGGCGTAGCTTGCCAATGAAACCGACCAAACGTACGAAGCGAAATAGCCGGACGAGTCGAAATAAGCGGGTGACTCGTGCTAGACGGAAGAAACTAAAAATGGTATTTAAGGGAATGATAGCGAGCAGGTCGAAAATGTTGTGTCGGAAGAAGACCCATTTTTGTTTGGCCCGCCCAAACCGTACGATGTAGTCGACGGTAAAGATGGCTAGAATGCCATCGTCCATCACGGACCAAGGGAGTTCCTGAATGTGAATGAGGTTGGAGAAGTCGAGAATGGCTAATATAATGGACCAGAGCGCTAGAATGACGACGCCAATAGTGTATGCTTTCTGCCACTGTTTCATGTGGCTCACCCCCTTAATCATGTTAAGTATGACATGCTGAATTGTTGGCGGGTAAGGGGATGACTCGGTAGTGGAAGTAGGCTAACTATACCAATTGTCGACCAATCTAGTTCATAATTGTAATATAAAATATGGATAAAACCTTTACGGGGTATTCAAATTATGGTAACGTTTACAACTGGAGGAGATACATATCTCGGGGAGGAAACAAAAGATGAATCATATGATGAAGACCGGCTTAACCGTTGTATTGGGAACAATGCTGTTCGGGAGCATGGGCGCGCCAGTTGTTGCTAATGCGGCAAGTAAAACGGTTTATGGGACGAAAATTCCTTTAAAGGGTGCTAGCAACGTTCAGGACATGGGCGGTATCAAGACCAAGAATGGTCACCGAATCAAGGCCCATCGGATTATTCGCTCGAACAAGATGATCAACTACACGAAAAATGATGTTAAGGTCATTAAGTCAACGTATAAGCTGAAAACGGTGGTTGATTTCCGTTCTGGTAATGAAATTAAGAACACACCTGACGTTAAGATTGCTAACGTAAAATATATCAAAGATGGTGTCGTTAAGGACTCTAACTTTGGGGGAAACTCACAAGAAGAATTTGCCCAACAGCTAGCAACTATGGACCCCAACCACATGCCAGAATTTTACCAAGGTTTGGTAAGTGACAAGATTTCAATCAAGGGCTATAAGGTCTTCTTTAACCAGTTACTCAAACAAAAGAATGGGTCAACGCTCTTCCACTGTACAGATGGTAAAGACCGGACCGGGATCGGTGCCATGCTCTTCTTGTCTGCGATGGGTGTCAGCAAGCAGACGATCATGAAGGAATACTTACGTTCTAATCATAATCTGGCTAAGGAAAACAAGATTGCAATCTCCGCTATGGATAAATTGACGACGAACAAGGACGCCCGAGCAAACTTCCGTCGGTTGAAGGCAGTCAAGAAAGCTTACTTGAACGCTGCATACAAGACGATTGACAAGAAGTATGGTTCAGTTGACAACTTTTTGAAGACGCAGATTGGCTTAAATGCTCATAAGAAGGCACAATTGCGCGCAATGTATTTGACGAAGTAACTTATTAAAACGTAAACTCCTCCAAAGAAGGCCTGAACGATGACTTGTTCAGGCCTTCTTTTAGATTGTACGATAGGAATACAAAACTATCTTAATGGAAAATTTCGCTGTGTGACCCAATGTCGATGAAATTACTTGAGCATCCTTTGCAGCGTGGCAATCAGTTCACGGTTCATCGCTAAAGCGTCATTGTATTTACGGATGTCAACGTGTTGTCGTACAACACATTGATGGATAGTAGCAAATATTTCCGGTTTCGCGTCCCGTGACTGTTCCGTCAGGGAGACGATCAATTGTCGATGATCGGTGGCTGGCAGACTGCGCGTCAACCAACCATTCGTTTCCATTCGCTTTAATAAAGGTGTCAGCGTATTGCTTCCAAAGTCGAGTCGTTCACCCAGCTTATGCAGTGGCTGCCGGTCTTCTTCCCATAAGGAAAGCAAAACCAGGTATTGTGGATAAGTGAGCTGAAATGGTGCTAGTGCCTGTTTATAAAATTTGGTAAATAGGCGACTAGCGTGGTAGACCGAAAAACATAGTTGATTGGTTAAGGTCATATCGTCAGTTTCCATGCACGATCACTCCAATTCGATTGCGTACGATTTAATTTACTATAAGCTAGTTTATCTTAGCTGTCAACTATATTTGGTGAACATTACAGACGATGTGGTTTTAATTAATAACTAAATAGTTAGCTTGTTATAATGGCTACAAACAGCCTTAATCGTCATCTTTCCGCGTCACGGCTCCTATCAGCGATAGGTAATAACTAGCCACATTACTCGAATTGTGAGGGTGCTTGTGATTCGATTTAGCGGGTGATTTATTATAAAAAATTTTTATGCTAATGTCGGAATATTATGAGTGGAATTTAGAAAAATTGCGATGCTTATGTCAGACTACGGGGAAAAGTTACAGGGCGTTCGGTTGTATTACGTCGTCTGAGCATTTAAAATAGAAATATTGAGTTCAAACTATATAAAGAAGAAACGATTCAGTTAAGGAGCAGTCATGCTAGATTTAGCGGCAGCACAACAAGTATTAAAAACAACGTTTGGCTACGATGAGTTTCGTCCCGGTCAGCGTGCAGTAATCGAACACGTGCTGGCGGGCGACAGTAGCTTAGCTATCATGCCAACCGGTGGGGGAAAGTCTCTGTGTTATCAGATACCGGCAATGCTGTTTGATGGGATTACGGTAGTGGTGTCGCCACTGATTTCACTGATGAAGGATCAAGTCGATGCGTTAAATGACAGCGGAATTCCAGCCACCTTTATCAATAGTTCCTTGGAATGGCCCGAAATTCAGGAGCGACTGGCGGCACTGCACGATGGTGCGTACAAATTACTTTATGTTGCACCGGAGCGTTTGGATTCGGCGGCTTTTATTCAGGCATTGGGTCGACTACCGATTGATCTGTTGGCGGTAGATGAGGCGCACTGTATTTCGCAATGGGGGCATGACTTTCGTCCCAGTTACCTTGCATTGAGTACAGCGATTGAACAGCTGCCTACCCAACCACAAGTTCTAGCACTTACGGCGACGGCCACGGAACAGGTGGCGGATGATATTCGCCAACAATTAAACATTGCGCCACAAAATGAGGTCAATACGGGTTTTGCCCGGGACAATCTCAATTTAACAGTGGTCAAAAATCAAGACACAGACCGTTATATTTTAGAGTACTTAAAAGTTAATGCTGGCGAAACGGGCATCATTTATGCCAGTACACGAAAAGAAGTCGAACGCGTGACCAAGATGTTAACCCGCCATCACATTCAGGCGGCCGCTTATCATGCTGGATTACCAGATGAGAAACGACGGCAAAATCAGGAAGACTTCCTATATGATCGAATTCAAGTCATGGTTGCAACCAATGCTTTCGGGATGGGTATCGATAAAAGTAATGTGCGGTTTGTTATTCATGCGCAAGTTCCTGGAACGCTCGAGGCTTACTACCAAGAAGCAGGCCGTGCTGGGCGAGATGGTCTGCCGAGTGAAGCAATTTTACTGTTTCGGGCGCAGGATTTGCAGATTCAACGGTTCTTCATCGATCAATCGGAAGAAATGGATGAGGAGCACCGACAACGTTCGTATGACAAATTGCAGGTCATGAGTCAATATGCCAATACGCAGGGGTGTTTGCAGCAGTTTATTTTAAATTATTTCGGTGAAGAATCGAAGCCGTGTGGCAGATGCAGCAACTGTTTGGATGATCGTGAAGCACAGGATGTGACGACAGCAGCACAAAAGGTGTTGTCGTGTGTCGTACGGCTGCGGGCACGTTATGGCAAGGGCATTGTGGCCCAGGTCTTGACGGGTGCTCATAACCAAAGAATTCGAGAAAATCATTTGGAAGAGTTACCAACTTATGGCATCATGCAGGGACAGCGCCAAAAGAGTGTCGGTGAATTAATCGACTTCCTATCGGCGGCGGGGTACTTGCAGAGTGTGGGTGGTCAATATCCAACCTTACAAGTTACAACCAACGGCGCGGCAGTCCTGAAGGGCGAAGAACAGGTCTATCGTAAAATGGCTCGACAAGTTAAGCGTTTAGCACCGGAGGATGACGAACTATTTGGTAAGCTTCGCGAGTTGCGGCGTAGTTTAGCCGAAGAGCAACACGTGCCACCGTTTGTAATCTTCTCTGACAAGTCCTTGCATGGCATGTGTGAAGTATTGCCAACGGATGATGAAGAGTTTCTCTCCGTGAAGGGTGTGGGTCAGAGTAAGTTGGAGAAGTATGGTGAGACATTTATGGATGTTATTCGGGAAAATAAGTGAATTTATAAGCAAGAAGCAGGATGGTTTTTCAACCATTCTGCTTCTTTTGATTTTCGAGGCCTTTTCACTTTGTTTAGGGTCTTGACTATGGTAATCTAGAACTCCGCTGTGTCGTCAAGCCAATCAGATGGAGGTTATGTCCATGTCAGATCCAGAATTTATTGAGATTGTAAATGACCGTGAGAACAACCTGAAGAATATCAGTCTCCGGATTCCTAAAAACAAGCTAACCGTGTTTACTGGGGTTTCTGGCTCTGGAAAGTCATCCATTGTGTTCGACACGATTGCTCAAGAGGCTGGTCGTCAGCTGAACAGTACATATGATAGTTTTACGCGACTCTATTTACCCCACTATCACCGACCAGACGTTGATGAGGTGCATAATTTATCGACGGCGATTGTGATCGACCAAAAGCCATTGGGGGGCAATGCGCGTTCAACCTTGGGAACGGTTAGTGATATTAACGCTTTGTTTCGCATTCTCTTTTCACGATTTGGCCGGCCACAATATGGTCAGGCCAGCAATGCCTTTTCTTTCAATGATCCAGCAGGGATGTGTCCAACCTGTGAGGGAATTGGGAAAACCTACGTCTTACAGCTGGACGCGGCTTTAGATCAAAGTAAGTCACTCGCTGATGGCGCTATTCAACTGCCAGGTTACAATGCGACCTCCTATTATTATCAAATCTTAGTAGATACCGGACTTTTCGATTTGAATAAGCCAGTCAAAGATTTTACGGCCGACGAATTGGCGTTATTGTTAAATGGCGAGCCAACTGAAGTTACCGTGCATTATCGGGGTTCTCAGTTGAAAGCTAAGTTTGAAGGCATTGAGCAGCAATTCTACCGCCAAAACTTGAAGATGAGTCAGGGAATCAGTGAAGGTGCGCGTAAGAAGATTGAAAAATTTGCGACCATGAGTCCCTGTCCAGATTGCCAAGGAAAACGCTATAATTCACAGGTGTTGGCGTCTAAGATTAACGGATATAACCTATTTGATCTGACAGATATGCAATTAAACCAGTTAGTAATCGCGTTGAATGAATTCACTGACGAACGGATGATGGGATTAATTAGGAGTATTCGAGAACGGGTCCAAGGACTAATCGATGTGGGATTGGATTATCTTAGCCTCACACGAGAGACGACAACCTTATCTGGTGGGGAATCGCAGCGTGTCAAAACGGTTAAATACCTGGCCAACAGCCTAACAAATTTGATCTACATTTTAGATGAACCCAGTACGGGACTGCATCCACGCGATGTCCACCGATTAAATGAACTGTTAATCAAATTGCGTAGTAAGGGGAATACCGTGCTCGTCGTTGAACATGATCCCGATGTGATTAAAGTTGCGGATTATGTTGTTGATGTGGGGCCCAAGGCGGGAACCCATGGCGGTCAAATCACCTTCACGGGGACCTACCCGGAGCTGCTAGCATCCGAAACGTTGACTGGGAAGTACCTGCTGCGCCACTTGCCGGTCAACGCGCACCCGCGTATGCCTAAGCAGTTCATTTCAAGTCAACCTAGTCGGCTGCACAATCTGAAAGATGCCGTGTTAAATGTCCCCCAGGGCCTCTTTACCGTCGTGACGGGGGTGGCCGGTTCCGGCAAGAGTACCTTAGTGGAACAGGTCTTTGCGCCGGAACACCCAGCGGCGATTCGCATCGATCAGCGGCCGCTGCACGCCAACAGCCGATCGAACCCGGCCACCTATATTGGTGTGATGAATGATATTCGGAAACTGTTAGCCGACGAGAACGGTGTGAGTGATAGCCTGTTTAGTTACAACTCGAAGGGCGCTTGTCCGCAGTGTGGGGGTAAGGGCGTGGTTGAGTTGAACCTATCGTTTATGGAAAATGCCACGGTAGAATGCTCCCTGTGTCATGGCGGTCGCTTTGACCCCCAGGTCCTAACCTATCAGTATCAGCAACAGAATATTGTTGAGATTATGGCCATGACCATTGAAGAGGCGGCGACATTCTTTAAGGGCACCAAGGTCGTTACTAAGCTAAAACGGGTACTCGAGGTTGGCTTAGGATACCTGGCACTGGGGCAGCCACTGAACACACTATCTGGTGGTGAAGGTCAACGCTTGAAGATTGCCAAGGAGCTCAACAAGCGGGGAAACATCTACATTCTGGATGAACCGACAACCGGATTACATCCTTCAGATATTACGGTGATTATTGGAATTATTAACAAGTTAGTGGATAAAGGCAATACAGTCATCGTGATTGAACATAACCTTGATGTGATGCGAAGTGCCGATTGGTTGATCGACATTGGTCCGGATGGGGGTGCCAAGGGGGGCGAAGTGCTCTACGAGGGACCGGCTAGTGGCATCCACACCGCGAAGCAATCGGTAACGGCTGATTACCTTTAATCTTAATTGAAACGACGAAAAGAGACGATGACTGAAAAATGTCATCGCCTCTTTTATCGATTCAATTAACCTAGGCCTGGATGCAACGGGTGACAACCGGTAGTGGGCTGCACTTAAATCTGAGAACGTCCTACCGTCACATAAGCCACGACTAGTCGCTAACTTTGATTCGGAACATGTTCCAAGATAAAGGCTGTAGCGTCGTACGCAAGACGTTACCGTCTAATTGCACGTCGTTATTTGGCTGAATAGCCATCTGCTGGTCTTCGTTGGTCTGCTTGATGTCATAGCCGTAGAATTGAGTTGCTTCAACAACTTCTTTGGCGTTTAGGTCACGCAGGTCGGTACTAAAGTTCATGGTGTCTTCACCCTTGTTTTCAGCGAAGATGACCACTTCATCATCTTCTTGATTGTAAACAGCTAAGCTGTCCAAGTAAGGAACATCCTTGAAGTCCTTACTGTCGTAGGTTGTGGATTCTTGTTTAGGCGTTAAAGCTACCCCGCGACCATACTTGGAGACTTGCATGAAGGGGAAGAAGATAGATTGTAACCAGACACCGTTGTCGTCCGTCATGATTGGTGCGATGACGTTGACCAGTTGGGCGAGGCAAGCAATCTTGACCCGATCGGCGTGCTTTAACAAGGTGATCAACATGGTACCGACCATCAAAGCATCTTCGAAGTTATAGTGGTCTTCCAACAAATGAGGTGCTTGTTGCCAGGGTGTTGCTTCGTCGTCTTGCTTGTGGGAGTGGTACCAAACGTTCCATTCGTCTAAGGCTAAGTTGATAGTCTTATCGCTGTGCTTACGGGCCTTAACGGCGTCACAAACGGCAACGATGCCACCAATAAATTCGTCAAAATCAACTGACTTGGCTAGGAAGTTATGCAGATCATTCTCTTCGTTACCATAGTATCGGTGAAGAGAAAGGTAATCGACGTCATCGTAGGTGTGGTCGAGAACGGTTTCTTCCCAGCTACCAAACGTTGCCATCTCACGCGTGGAGCTTCCACTGACGACCAAGTCGATATCAGGGTCAACGAGCCGCATGACCTTAGCCGTTTCGTGGGCTAAGCGACCATATTCTTCGGCATTTTTGTGGCCAATCTGCCAGTCGCCATCCATTTCATTACCCAGACACCAAGTCTTGATATTGAAGGGTTTGTCGGCACCGTTTTTCTTCCGCAAGTCGCTCCAGTACGTGCCACCAGGGAAGTTACAGTATTCGATAAGGTTGCGAGCAGCATCGATGCCCCGACTGCCTAAGTTAACGGCCATGTCAGGACGAGTATCAGTCTGCTTGGTCCACTTCATGAATTCGTGGAGACCAAATTGATTGGTCTCAATGCTCCGCCAAGCTAAGTCGAGTCGAGTTGGCCGATTTTCCTTGGGACCAACGCTATCTTCCCAGTTGAAGCCGGAGACAAAGTTTCCGCCAGGGTAACGAATTAAGTCGATATTTAGGTCCTTAACGGCCTTAACGACGTCTTGACGGAAGCCATTTTCGTCAGATTTAGCATTTCCTGGGTTATAAAGGCCGTCGTAAACGGCGCGGCCAAGATGTTCGATTAAAGCACTGTAGACCCGGTCGTCAATTTTTGAAATTTGATTGCTGGGATCAACGGTTAATTTTCCTTGCATGAAAAAACCTCCATTAGATAATGATTACTTGTAATTGTAGGGAACAGGTTTGCCAAAGTTAGGTGTGCCATCGTCGTTCCACGTGAACGGCTGAACCATGGTGTGACGGTTCGGGTCATATAGCGGGTCACCCTTGATATCGGTGTAGTTCCGGCAGTGGTAGACTAGCATATCGGTCTGGTCGTCTTCTGCGACTGTAAATGAGTTGTGACCAGGGCCGTATTGTTGAATTGGTAAATTGCTTTGGAAGACGGGGGTCTTAGACTTGGACCAGTTTGAAGCGTCAAGTAAGTCGGCGTCCTCGGGAACCGTCAGCATTCCCATGGCGTAATTTTCGTCGGTGGCACTGGCCGAATAGGTCAAGAAGAAGCGACCGTTGCGATGTAGGATAGCGGGACCTTCGTTAACCGAGAAAATCTTGGTTTCCCAGTCGTACTCAGGCTTGGTCAGCATGACCGGCTTCGTCTTCAGCGTCCAAGGATTTTCCATTTCAGCAATATAAATGTTGGAGTTTCCCTTGATAGCAGGATCCTTCTGCGCCCAAACGTAATATAGCTTGTCCTGAGCTTCGAAAACGGTAGCGTCAAGGGCAAAGGTATCGAGTGGAGTTTCAACCTGACCACGTTCTACCCAGTCGGATTCGTCACGCATGGGATCGGCGCTGTCACATTCGATACAGTACATTCGATGCTGGAACATACCATTGTGATCGAATTCTTTGGTATGGGATGCGGCGAAGTAAATGAACCATTTGCCGTCTATGTAATGAATTTCGGGAGCCCAGATCAGTTGGCTCATTGGGCCACTGCCATCTGGATGCTTCCGCCATACGGTACGGGGGGCAGCGTTTGCTAAACCATTTAAGGTCTTTGCCCGGCGAATCTCGATTAAGTTGTAAGCAGGGACGGAGGCTGTAAAGTAATAGTAGCCGTCAGTGTGCTTGTAAATGTACGGGTCAGCCCGCTGAACAATTAGTGGGTTGATGTAGTCTTGTGCCTGTACCATAAGATTAATCGCTCCTTTTAGAAATATTTGTAAGCATTTAAAGAATACATCTTTCAATAAATGCTAATAAATACGTACACTTGAAATATACAACCGTATGAAAACGCTGTCAACTAACAACTGTTATCTTCCGGATAAACCCACATTATTCTTTAATATTGAAGTTAAAGTGTGGCTGTTGTGAAGATTAAGGACTATTAGAGTTAAAAAATTGTTGTATTTAGAGAGTTCCACGTAAGAAAAATGTATCCGAACAATTATTTGAAATTCTTTATTTATCAATATCTTTGTTCACTTTTGCCAAAGTGTCCGGATGATTTTGTTCACTATTTACTTTATCTGAATGCGCTTTCATCATATACTAAGTACAGATAAATTTTGAAAGGAATGTTATACATAATGGCTGAAGTTAACCTAGAGCACATCTATAAAGAATACGACGGGGCAGATGATTACTCCGTAACAGATTTTAACCTTGACGTTAAGGATAAGGAGTTTATGGTCTTCGTCGGGCCTTCTGGTTGTGGGAAGTCAACGACCTTACGGATGATTGCTGGTTTGGAAGATATTACTAAAGGGAAACTCGTTATTAATGGTAAAGTTGCCAACAACTTGGCACCTAAGGACCGGGACATTGCCATGGTCTTCCAAAACTACGCTTTGTATCCACATATGACGGTTTACGGTAACATGGCCTTTGGATTGAAGATTCAAAAGAAGTCTAAAGAAGATATTGATAAGCGAGTTAAACATGCTGCCGATATCCTTGGCTTAACTGAATATTTGGACCGGAAGCCAGCTGCTCTCTCTGGTGGGCAACGGCAACGGGTTGCTTTAGGCCGGGCAATTGTGCGTGATGCACCTGTCTTCCTAATGGACGAACCATTATCTAACTTGGATGCTAAATTACGGATTTCTATGCGTGCTCAGATTGCTAAGCTTCACCAAGACTTAGGAACGACGACCATTTACGTTACTCATGATCAAACCGAAGCGATGACGATGGCTGATCGGATTGTTGTTATGCGTGATGGAAAGGTTCAACAAGTAGGGACTCCTTCTGAAGTTTATGATAAGCCAGTTAATGCCTTTGTTGCTGGATTTATCGGTGCACCTGCCATGAACTTCTTCAACGTTACACTGAAGGATGGTGTGGTTACCGATGAAAAGGGCGAATTACATCTCAGCGTTCCAGAAGGTCGTCTAAAGAACTTAGTTAAGCATGGTTATGACGGTAAAGAATTGATTTTGGGTGTTCGCCCAGAAGATATTCATACTGAGAATGCCTTCTTGGAAGCCTTCCCTGAAAACGAAGTTGATGCAGAAATTATCGTTTCTGAATTACTGGGTGCTGACTCTCAGTTGTACAGTAAGGTTGGGAATACTGAGTTTGTATCGAAGGTTAACGCACGTGACTTTGAAAAGCCAGGTGCCCACGTTAAGATGGGATTTGACTTGAACAAGGCACATTACTTTGATAAGGATTCTGAACTGTCTGTAGACTACATGGATTAAAGATTTTGAAAAGGATAGTGAGTTCCCATCGTGGGGGCTCACTATCCTTTTTGGTGATTATTGAAAAGTTAAAAGATAACAAAAGAGTAGATCATCCATATTTTTTAGATTGAACCCAGTTGTCTCCTGAAACTTCTTGATGCGGTATTGTAGCGTGTTACGATGCAAGAACATCTTTTTAGCGGTATTACTAACGTTGCCACCGTTTTGATAAAGAGTGGTGATGGTTTTTTTTGCTTCCGGCATATTGAATAATTCTGAATCGCTTTTTAGAATCAAGGGATTTTGGCTAAGTTGCGTTTTAAAGTAATATTTGAGAATACTATTTGAAATGGAGAACAGCCGGTCGCTGGTGTTTTGCTGTAGTTGAAACTTAAACAAATTTCGTTCGTTGGTGAAGAGCTGCTCAATCGTATTATCGTTCTGCCAATATTGACCAACATAAATCTTGGAACTACAGTAAAAATCACTATCTAATGCCTGGCTAATCCCAAGAAAATTATCATTATCATATATTTTAGAACCAAGTGGCTCAATCGCGATTGCTTCATGATTATTAATAAGGAAGGTATCTAGGAAAGGTTGTTTGAACATTGTCTTAAAGGCATCCAACCAATTGTTGACCGGGATGGAATTGTCATGGCTAACGAGGTTGATTTGAATCACACGAACACGTTGACTTTTTAATTGTTGTTGAGAAACTTTTTCACCTAAAAAGAGACGACGAAACCAAGTGTGATCGTTAGCTGTTTTAGTACGTGGTATGGCCGCCTTATCTATCATAAGTTGGAGCAAAGTGATTTCACGGGAGGTGAGGTTGGTACGGGGGATGTTCAGCCACTGTGCCGCAACTGGAAGACTCAGATAAGCCGCATCTGGATTAGGCGTTGGTTGTAGCTGTGCATCTGGGAAAATACTGATAATATCTTTGAGCTCCACGGTAAGATTCATTCCCTTCAGATATATTTAAGGTGTGTGATCCTAAAAATCATAAATCATAAATCATAAATCATAAATCATAAATCATAATGTGATGATGCTAAATAAAAATTGCTATCTCTAATGGTAACGCAAAAGGTCCATGTAAACCTAATTGCCAAAGAAATTGTCAATTTACGTGGGCCCTTTTATTTTGAATTAAATTAGTTAACAGTATCTATTTGCAGTGTCACAACGCTCATTGGTGGAATTTTAGCGGTTAATTGGTGAGAATCGTGGGTGATAGCTGTAAAACTTTCAGGGGAAACTTCATCAGGGTGATCAAAGTCGTTATGTTGATCCATCTTTGTTCCGCGTAACATTTCGCCACTGACTGTACTGATGAGACTATCCATATCGACCGTAATGGTATCAGTTGCAGTTAAGCCATAGTTACAAAGCGAGACGAAGTAACCATCCTTGTTTTTAGAAATTGAGGCACTGGTCGTTTCTGATAAATCATCAAGCGTATCCATCGCAATAGCATCTTGGTGCTTAAGAAACATTTTAAAGATATAGTAAGTTGGTGTCTTAACGATTTTTGAACCGTCCGTTAGCAGCATAGACTGTAGTACGTTGACCATCTGGGCGATGTTTGCCATTTGAACCCGATCGACGTGTTTTTGGAAAATATGCAGCGTAATAGCAGCAATCATGGCGTCACGAATCGTATTTTGCTGGTAAAGAAATGCAGGGTTGGTTCCTTGCTCAGCACGTAGCCAAGAGCCCCATTCATCGACGATTAAACCAACACGTTTTTCAGGATCATATTTGTCCATGATGGTACTGTGTTTAGTAATGAGCTCATCCATTTTTTGTGCACTCTTAATTAAGGAGAACCATTCAGCCTCAGGGAAGGCCAAGGCAGGACGCTTGTCTTCCCAGGCAGAAGCGAGTGCATAGTGATGTAAACTGATACCGTCCATGTAAGGAGCGGCATTTTTCATCAATACATCCATCCAATGGTAGTCGTCGACATTAGGACCAGAAGCAATTTTGTAAAGGGGGGAGTCCGAATCATAACTAGTGAGGAAGGTTTGATATTGTCGGTAAAGGTCCGCGTAATACTCGGGACGCATGTTACCGCCACCACCCCAACTCTCGTTACCTACACCAAAGAACTTTACATGCCAAGGATCCTTGTGACCATTAGCTGTGCGTAGGTCGGCCATTGGTGAAGTTCCGTTGAAGGTCATGTATTCAACCCATTCAGACATTTCTTGAACCGTGCCACTGCCGAGATTACCGTTTACATAAGCGTCGGCACCTAATTGGTTAAGTAACTCGAAGTATTCATGCGTGCCAAAGTGATTATTTTCGACAACACTGCCCCAACTAGTATTTACGATTTTTTTTCGCTTATCGGCCGGACCAATACCATCAGCCCAGTGGTAGGTATCAGCAAAACAACCACCAGGCCAGCGTAAGACCGGAACCTTGATGGCCTTTAGGGCAGTGATGGCATCAGTGCGTAGTCCATTTATGTTAGGAATATTTGAGTTAGGTTCAACCCATAAGCCACCATAAATGCTGCGGCCAAGGTGTTCAGAGAACTGACCATAAATATATTTGCTAATTTTGCCACGCTGTCTGTGAGCGTCAATTGAGATATGAGACAAGATATGACCTCCTATAAGATAAGATTAGTTTGAATATAGTTATTTTATTCGGACAACATTTATACGGAAAACAATATGTCTGAACAAATATTACTATATAAAGCGCTTTCAATCAAGAAAGCGTCAACTAGATGATTGAATAAATGGGACTTAAACGTGGGTTTAGCAGCATTTCGGACGAATTTTTTTGGTTTGAATAAGAACGGTAAGCAAGGTATGAACTAAGATACCGAATAGAAGGTTCATCAAATGTTCTGTCGTTTAGATAGTGAAATAGGACATAAACAGTGGTAAATCAAGGTAGTCAGCCATTAAATTCCCAAAAATGATGAGGTTCTGCTGAGCTAAAACGAGAATTAGATTGAAAAAATATAAATTTTTTGGAAATTTTAGTATGCTTATTTATTGGCCGTAACCGGTATGATTAGTGGGGTTAACGTCGTTATTAGTAAGTATATAAAGTATCAAAATCCAAAATTGTTCCGTATAACTATTGAAATCGCTTACAATTTATGCTAAATTTGTACGTGGATAAGGCAAAGGAGTTAGTTAGAAAGTTGTAGTATTGCTTTCTAAACTCAGGAGTTGCTGGGGCTAACAAATTGCTGAATCGTTCGTTCATTGGACGTGCCACTGAAAGTAACAACGATTAATACCCAACGTTAATGCGCAGACAATGGGGAAATCGTGGGAACTGAATGGGGTGACTTGTGAGAACATTAGCAATGAGGATGCTGAAGTTCAATCAAATTTTCGTTTAATGGCCATGACAGATTACAAGGGGGTCCTTCAATCGGAGATTACTGTTCAAGCAAAGTTCTAAATATGATAGGGGCATTGCAATAAAGTACAGTTATTATTTTTAAGTACATATAACGGATATGATGGTCAATCAGCATTTAGGGGTTAATGGATGATCGTGTCTGAGAGCGAAACCACTATCATATAAGGTATTGGAATTAACTACTAATCATAGAGGTGTAAATCATGAGACATGGCTTAATGAAAAAGCTTGGCGTTGTTGCTGCAATCGCAGCAGCAGGTGTCAGCTTGGCAGCATGTGGAAGCAGCAAGTCAAGTAGCAGTAGTTCTTCAAGCAAGACTACAACTATTACTTTCTGGAACGGCTTCACATCAACTGACGGGGACGTTTTAAAGCAAATTGTTAAAGATTACAACAAGACTAACAAAGACCACGTTAAGGTCAAGATGGATATCATGACTTGGGATAACTTCAACCAGAAGTTACCAACTGGTATCACTGCTAAGAAAGCACCTGACTTTGTCGCTATGAACTATGGTGACATGGCTTCTTACGTTGCCAATGGCACGATGAAGGACATGGGCGACTTCTACAAGCAAAGCGGCGTTGACAAGTCTAACTTCGAAACCACTGCCCGGAACTTAGGGGTTATCAATGGGAAGACTTACTTCGTTCCTATGCAAGTACAAGGCATGTACCTCTACTGGAACAAGAAGCTCTTTAAGAAGGCCGGTTTGAATCCTAACAACCCACCTAAGACTTGGGCTGAATTAGCAACTGATGCTAAGAAGATCTCCAAGTTAGGCAACAACACCCAAGGGTTTGCAATGCCTAAGGATGGTAGCGCTATCATGTACAACTTATTACAAGATAACGGTGCTAAATTGTTGAATGGTAGCGAAAAGAAGTCTGCTTTGAACTCTGCAGCTACTAAGAAGAGCTTTGATTACTTACAACAATTAATTTACAAAGACGGCGTTGGTCCTAAGAACATTTCCGGTGCCGAAGCTGATAACTTAATGCTTGCTGGTTCTCTGGGTCTTTACATCAATGGTCCTTGGTTGAACTCCGGTTTGAAGAAGAACAACATTGATTACGGAATGAGTACTTTGGTTCAGGCTAAGCAAGGTGACAAGAAGGCCATCTTGGATGGTGTTGGATTTGGTATTCCTACCAGCACTAGTGATAGCAAGACCAAGGCTATCTACTCATTTGTTAAGTACTGGAACACGACTAAGATTGGCAAGAAGTGGAGCCTTGAAAACAAGTGTGCACCATACCTGAAGTCTGTCGCTGCTAACAAGGATATCAAGGCTGATAAACTTGTTTCCACGATGTACAAGCAAATTGGGTATGCTAAGCCATACTACCCAGGTAACAAGAACATGAGTAATATCACGACTAACGTGATTAACCCATCTATCGAAAAAGTCTTGGCTGGGAGCAATACTACGAGTACGATGAAGTCTGCATCTAAACAAATTGATAGTACATTAAGTGGTAACTAAGCAGTTAACTAGTTAGTGTGAATCATAAAAAAACAGATGTTAATTTCAATCTCGGTTGAAATTAGCATCTGTTTTATAAAGGAGTCGAGTTAAATGGAAGAGATCGATACATCTGTTAGTAAGAAACGTTCCTTCTTCCGATTCTGGAACCAACCAAAGCATGCTGCCTACTTATTCATGGCACCATCTATCATCATTCTGCTATTCTTCATGGTGATTCCATTAATTGGGACGTTAGGACTTAGTTTTTTCAATATTAATATTTTCTTCACGGGTACTAAGTTTGTTGGGTTAGATAATTTCGTTCAGTTCTTCCATGATCAACGGGCGATTAACTCAATGTGGCATACGGTTTACTTTACGTTGCTAGAAACACCTACACAAGTTATTGTTGGGACGGTTGCCGCCGCTGCTTTGTCACGGACGACGCTATTCAACCGTTTCTCACGTTCCGTTTTCTACGTACCTGTTATCTGTTCATTAACGACTAGTGGGATTATCTTCTCAATGTTGCTTGATCCTAACATTGGTTGGATTCCTTATGTTTTACACCAATTTGGAATGAGTACGCCACAATTCTTCCGTGATGCATCGTTAGCAATGCCATCAATCGCGGCTATGACGGTTTGGAAAAACTTTGGTGTTACGATGACTATCATGTTGACTGCTATTCAAGCAATCTCACCAAGTTTGTATGAATCAGCTGAAATGGACGGGGCAAATAAGCAACAGCAATTCTTCCACGTCACGATTCCACAAATTATTCCATCATTAGGTTTCTGTGTGATGACGAACTTGATCGGGTCAATGCAAGTCTTTGACCAAATCTACGTTACTACCGCTGGTGGTCCTGAGTTCAAGACTGAATCAGCCGTGCAATACATTTATAGTCGTGGGTTCTCCGCACCATATCAATTGGGCTACGCTTCAGCCGTTGCGACAATTTTGTTTGTAATTATCGCTATTTTGTCAGTTTCCTCTAACCTCTACATGAGTCACAAGGAAAAGCAAATGAGATAGGCACCCAATTTCGACTATAAAGTCCTTTGTGGGCAGTATCTATTAGGATTACCCGTAAAGGGCGCGAAAGGAATGAATCTATATGGAAGCACGAACAGCTGATACGACTGAACTCGTTGATTCTACTAAAAAAAGTAACTATCATCGGAATAAAGTAATCAAGTCAATTATTTTCAAGGTTATCATGTCCTTGTTGATTTTGATTGTTGTATTCCCATTCTTATGGTTGCTATTGTCATCATTTAAATATGAAAAGGATATTATTACTTACCCACCACATATCTTTTCTGGGAAGTATACGTTCCAAAACTACATTAAGGTTTGGGATACGATTCCTTTGTTAGGTTATGTTAAGAACACCGTTATCTTTGCCGGAGCTACAATGTTGATTTCTCTGGTCTTAGACTCCATGACTGGCTATGCATTAGCTAGAATGGAATTCAAAGGAAAAACAGCATTCTACTACTTCGTCATGGTTTCCATGATGATTCCATTCATGGTTTACATGATTCCTCTGTTTATCGAAATGAACAAGATGAACTTACTGGATACTTACACAGGTTTGATTGTTCCACGGGCAACTACTGCGTTCGGTATTTTCATGATGCGGTCTAACTTTGTTGGATTGCCTCGTGACTTGGATGAAGCTGCTCGTTTGGATGGCCTAAATGAATGGCGGATCTTTACGAAGATTATGTTGCCATTGTCTAAGCCAACGTTGATGGCCTTAGCAGTCTTCACGTTGACCAACAACTGGAACGATTTGCTTTACCCATTAATTTTGACGACGACTTCAAGTATGCGGACGTTGCCAGCTGGGTTGGCACTCTTCACTGGTCAGCATATTTCATTCTACGGTCCTGTTATGGCTGGTGCCGTTATTTCTATGTTGCCATTGTTCATTATTTACATCTTTGCTCAAAAGTACTTCGTTCAAGGTTCAGCAATGTCAGGTATGAAGGAATAGCTTTTACACAGTAGATAAGGGGGAATTCTAAGCATGTCACGGATCTTTAATAGCCGGCTGTATTTGGGCCTAATACCGCTAACAAATTATCTGATTCTTGGGGTATTTGCGACGATGGGATTTGCATCAGTCTTCTTCGCTTATCCAATTATTAGTGCATGTATCACCACTGCAATTCGGATTTACGGTCGGGGTAACGAGACGATTATGAGAAAGTTTTTTGAGGAGCTCAAACGTCATTTTTGGACGAAATTTGGAATTGGCTTGGTTACGTCAACTCTGGCAATTCTGTTCTATTACGTTTATATGAAGGCGTTCACAAAAGTCATTGCGCCTATTCGAGTGAGTTTAGTTATTTCCCTGTTTCTGTTTGTCGCAGCAATGTTTTATATGGTTCTGGAAGAATACTCAATGCGTGAGGATTTCCACTTTGGACGCTTCTTCCAGAATGCAATGATTGATATCGTTATCGAATTGCCGATGACGTTGGCATTTGCGGCTATTATGCTTGTGATGATCTTAGTAGCAATGGTTTTCCCCGTTACTGCGTTCTTCAGTTTGACGTTCTTAGACTTTATCTTTGCTTCTTTTTATCATAAGAAGTTAGAGACTAAACTTTCGAGGTTTTAATCTATATGGCAAAATTAAACTTATACAACGAACAACGATTTGATGTCCGGCCACAGTTATTTGGTTCTTTTCTAGAACATATGGGGACGGTTATCTATACAGGAATTTATGAACCCAGTCATCCTTCAGCAACTCCTGAAGGGTTTCGGGGAGACGTACTAAAGCTCGTGCGCGCACTCGGTGTAAAAACACTGCGCTATCCCGGTGGTAACTACACATCTAGTTATCATTGGGAAGATACGGTTGGTAGCCAAGCAACGCGGCCTAAGCGAATGAATATCGCTTGGCAGTCGCTGGAAACCAATCAATTTGGATTGGATGAGTTCTTCCAATGGATTCAACAGGCCAATGTGGACAATCCAATTTTAACGGTTAATTTAGGTACCCGAGGTATCGACGATGCCCTTCACGAATTAGAGTATGTGAATGGCAAATATGATACGGATTGGGCTAATCTGAGACGGCAGAATGGACATGCAGAACCTTATGGCGTTAAGTATTGGTGTTTGGGAAATGAACTTGATGGTCCATGGCAGGTTGCCAGAAAGACGCCTGAAGAATATGGACTCCTTGCTAATGAGACGTCAAAGGCAATGAAGCTAATGGATCCAGACATTGAGACTATTTTAGTTGGGAGTTCAACTCCACGACTAGACACATATCCTTCATGGGACTTTAAGGTTTTGATGGAAGCATACGACAACGTTGACTATATTGCGATGCATAATTATGTAGATCGTGATCAATCAGAGAATCTTGATCAACAAGCTTTACGTGATTCTGATGACTTACCAACTTACTTGGCACGATCCCGTGAGTTTGATAAGCAAATTGGTGAGGTGGCAACCATTGCTGATGCGGTTAAAGCGTTGAAGCATAGTGATAAGACGATGAAAATTTCGTTTGATGAATGGAATGTTCATCACTTCTCACAGAAGAAGCCGCAGCCATGGGAAGAGCATAATCCCGTTGATTGGTGCTACTTTGACTTAGCAGATACGTTGTTGTTTGGTTCTATGGCATTGGCAATTCTAAGACATGGTGATCGGGTTAAGCTATCTTGCCAGGCATTATTAGTTAATACGATTCCACTGATTCTAACGGATGAAGGTGGTAATGCGTGGGCAAACCCGACTTACTATGTTCTGCAGTCGATATTGGATAATCTGTCAGACACATCAACGGTGGTGGCGTCTTCGTTAACGGATAGTCAAAACTATTCGACGAAACGTTATCAAGATGTTCCAGTGATTGATCAAGTGGTTATGGATACTGGTTCAGCATACGTTGTGTTTGCGGTCAACCGTGGGAAACAGGTACAAACCATTTCGATGGCATTACCGGCTACAATTAAGAGTGGGCACATGGAACATATAGTAGGTGAATTAGGTGATAAGAATACGCGTGAACATCCAGAAACGCTAACTTTACAACCCTGTGATGATCTGACCGTTGAAGTTGGTAGCAAGGCGCAAACGGCAGCGTTATCCGGGTATTCATGGAGCGTCTTAACCTTCGATTACTAAAGAGTTCTTGGGCAGGCCACTTAACGGCGTGCAAGAACACAATTGAAAAACTTTAGGGATCTAATTCACTTGTGAATTAGGTCCCTTTTGGTTTCAAGTAGACAGTGTGAGTCATACAAAGTGCATCTTAGCAAGGCCGGAATCACAAGGACCTAGATTCAGAAGCTAATAGGGTGGAAACCCTATTAGCTAAGTATTTACAATTGAAAGCGGTATCAATGGTTGTTGATGGCAGATCATTAATGAATAGGGGTAATGGTGAGGTGTAATATGGAAAATAAATATCAAAAGGTTAAGGATGGGCTCAAAAAGGATATTATTTCAGGAAGATTCCAAGTGAATGAGAAGTTGCCGACTGAATCAGAACTGATGAATCGGTATAAAGTGAGTCGATACACCGTTCGTCGAGCTGTTGGTGATCTAGAGAGCGATCATTTCATTTATCGAATTCAGGGTGGTGGTATGTTTGTTCAGGATTGGCATAAGGACTGGTCCACGCCTGATACAAAATTGATTGGTGTGATAACGACTCATATTGCGGATTATATCTTTCCAAATATTATTGCTGGAATTGATCAAGTCCTCTCTAAGGCGGGGTACTCTATTTTAATTAGTAATACCCATGATGGCCATGCTAGTGAGCGTCAGTGTTTAATTAGTATGTTGGACAGCCGGGTGGCCGGATTGATCGTTGAACCAACGCAAAGTGCACTACCGAATCCTAATCAGGATCTTTACCATGAGATTAAAGATGACGATTTGCCTATGCTCTTTATTAATTCGTATTATCCAACCATGAATTTTCCATACGTTAATACGAATGATACGTTGGCTGAGCAGAAAATGGTGGACTATTTACTGGCGCAAGGCCATCAAATTATTCTTGGGATTTTTCAGGTAGATGACCTGCAAGGTGTTGACCGAATGAATGGCTTTGTTCGTGCTTATCAGCAACGCCCAGAGCTATCGTATATGAGTAATATCATTATGTATCAGTCTGGAGATACATCTCAGAAATTATTCGAGCGAATTTCAGGCTATCTTAACCAAGATGATGCGCCGACTGCCATTGTTTGTTATAACGATCAGCTAGCCATTGAAGTTATTGATTTTTTGAAGTCCCAACACCTGCAGGTCCCAATGGATATCTCGGTTGTTGGATTCGATAATTATCGGATGGGTGAGTACTTGACGCCTAGTCTGACGACATTGAATCATGAGAAAGAACGAATGGGAACGGATGCTGGTAACATGCTAATCAAGTTACTTAATCATGAGCCAGTTAAATCGATTACGTATCAGCCAGAGCTTGTTAAGCGAGATTCAGTAGTTCAACGTTAATACATAATAGTGAGTGGTAAACTAAGACTGATTGTTTAAGCTCTGGTTGACCACTCCTTTTTGTTAAATAGTGGGGGAGTTAATCGGATTCAAGGTAAATGTCACGTGTTTTCGACTGAGATGAGGCGGTAATTGCTGTATTTCAGTAGAAACTAGTTTATACGATAAATTGAAAAGACAATCATGTCTAAATGGAAGACGAGCCAACTTTTAAGAAAGTTATCTGGTCGGCAACCTGCATGAAAAGGTTACTTATTTAATTGAACGAACCTAAATAAGAATAAATTATATAATAAATTCAGTTATTTTCAGAATTTATTTGTAAACGTTCTCAAAAACCGGTAGAATTAGGTCATCGGTGAGGTGCAATATGGAAAATAAATATCAAAAAGTCAAAGATGGCTTAAAAGAAGATATCATATCTGGTAAGTACCAGGTCAATGAAAAATTACCAACGGAATCAGAACTCATGAAACAGTATTCTGTCAGTCGCTACACGGTGCGCCGTGCGGTGGGGGATCTTGAGAGTGATCACTTTATCTACCGGATTCAGGGTGGGGGGATGTTCGTTCAGGATTGGCACAAGGATTGGTCGACGCCGGCCGATACTAAGCTGATTGGGGTCATCACGACCCACATTGCGGACTACATTTTTCCCAACATTATTTCTGGAATCGACCAAGTGCTTTCCCAGGCCGGCTACTCCATTCTTTTAAGCAACACACATAACAACCATGAGAAGGAGCGTAAGAGCCTGATCAGCATGTTAGACAGCAAGGTCGCTGGGCTAATCGTTGAACCCACGCAGAGTGCGTTGCCTAACCCCAATCAGGACCTCTATCAAGAAATCAAGGACGATGAGCTGCCAACGTTGTTCATCAACGCCCACTACCCATCCCTAGATTTTCCGTACGTTGATACGAACGATCTGACCGCCGAACAGGAAATGGTGGATTACCTCTTCGGTTTGGGCCATCAGAGTATTCTGGGAATCTTTCAGGTCGACGATATCCAAGGTGTTGACCGGATGAATGGCTTTGTCCGCGCTTACCAGCAACGGCCAGAATTGTCCTACATGAGCAATATCATCATGTATCAGTCCGGCGAAGAGTCTAGCAAATTATTTGAACGAATCGCCAATTATCTCAAGCAGACCGATGCGCCAACTGCGATTGCTTGTTACAATGACCAATTGGCTATCGAAGTCATCGACTTCCTGAAGTCACAAAACTTACGCGTCCCAGAAGACATCTCGGTGGTTGGTTTCGATAACTATAAAATGGGCGAATACTTTACGCCTAGCCTGACCACGTTGAATCACGAGAAGGAACGCATGGGTGCGGATGCCGCTAACCTGTTGATCAAGATGCTCAATCACGAGAGCATTCAACCCATTACGTACCAAACGTCTATCGTGGAACGTAATTCGGCAATTCAGTTGAAAAAATAGGGTTACCAAGGAATAGCCAATTGCAGTGATCAGAGCAGGCCTTGTGTGTTAACTTAAATGAAAATTTACTGCTGGCATCGATGTTCGGGAAGACTTACTTTCCAAGACAACGATGCTTTTTTAGATGATAGCTAAAGAAAGCCAAAATATTCACCTTACTCTTGCGGCAGTGGGGATTGTCATTGCTAAATTAGTTGAAATAACCATATTCAGATTGCCAGAGATCCCACTGGCTGTGTGGGGAACGTCGTCAACCAAAGGACGGACTTCCAGCTCGCCTCAAAGCCGTTAAGTTCGGGTCGTCCCCCGATGTACCCGGGTACAATGCAGCGGCTAGCCCATAGGTGACAGTAGCGTGTGGTGACTATGGCCGAAATAGGTAACCAAATTGAGTGGAAACCTGGTTTGACCAGGCTACTAGTATCGCGACAAGTGGCCTGGTTAGAAAACGGCTTCCCTATGTAGAAACGAAACAGGACCGGGATTAGCAGAAGTTAGCTAATCCCGATCCTGTTTGAATTTACAAATGCTATACGTTACAAGTTAAACCACCTAGTCGGTCGCACTTTCCTTGGCTTGGGCATGACGTTCAGCCAAGTCTTCGGTAACGATTGGTTCATGGTTTTCCCACTTGCGGTAGAAGATCATGATGATCAGACTGATTGCGTAAATAATAACAGGAATCCAGATGAAGGTGAAGCTGATAGAACTTAAGCTTCCAGCTGATTGCGTTGCCTTGGCAGCGGTGAAGCCGAAGGCCGCCATGATTTTAGCGGCGATAAATGAGCCAAGTCCAGCGCCCATTTGAATACAAAAGGACGCCCCCATCGCGGTCAGTAACCCGTTGGCCCGGATACCACTCTTCCATTCCCCAAAGTCGACGGTGTCCCCAACCATGGCGAAGAACATGGTGCAGGCAGACCCAGAACCGATACATGCGAGACACCAGCCAATCAAGGCTGAAGTAACGTTACCACCAGCTAAGCCCATCCACACTTGGCCAACCATGGTCAGTGCGAGCATAAAGACGGTCGTGCCCCATTTATGCATGAACTTTACGAAGAACGGCACGGAGGCCATCCCGATGATTTGAATGATAGAAAAACCGTTGAAGAATGAAATTAAAGCCTTGTTGTCTAGATTGTATTGGAAATAGTAAGGTAAGGCAGCATTTCTAGCGGAGTAAGCCGTCCAGTAGATCAGGTTAGCTGCCACGATTAGCATCCATGGCCAGTTCCCTTTAGTCGCCTTGAAGCTTTCCTTGATCGTGATGATCTCGTCGTTTTCGATGTTCTTTTCGCGCATGTCCAAGAACCCGATCATTAACAGAATGAAGGCGATAACGGCGTAGATACCAACGGCGATGGACCAGCCACGTTGATCGTTGCCTTTGCCCACAGCACTTGCCAATGGCATGATGAAGGTTACGGCGAAGAAGTTCCCGACGTTCCCTAAGACCAGCCGAATCGAGTTGGCTGACATCCGGTCGTCGGAGTTAGACGTTAAGTTAGGTAAAACGGACGTGATTGGCGTGGACATTGCCGTGTATGCCAATTCGGCCAAGATGTACATCCCGCCGGCGTAGACAATTTTGGCCGTTCCACTCAATGCTGGCGTGGTGAACAGTAACCAGATAAAGATGGAAAATGGTAGGGCCATCCACAGGAACCAAGGTCGACTCTTCCCGTATTTACTGTGGGTATGGTCGACTAAGACCCCCATGACTGGGGCACCAATGGCATCGATGACCCGTCCCAGCAAGAGCAGGGAACCCGCAGTCCCCACACCCAAGCCGAAGACGTTGGTGAAGAAGTACAGCATGTAAGAACCGACGATACAGTAGAGTAAGTTCCCCGCCATATCCGTAAATCCATAAGTCACTTTCCGGTGAAAGGGTAGCCGGTCATTCTTTAGTAGCGCTTGCGCTGCCGCAACGTTATGGTCCGATTGTTGTCCATTAGAACTCATAACAAACTCCTCGCTTTCTATAGTGTTTCTTTTTATGATTTTAAAGCTGAATCTTTGTTCTACTTGGTGTACCTAAGATTGGGTACTAGGGTCGGTCATGCACTTTACTAGCTGCCAGATATGGTCCCAGCAGTCGGAATCCCTGGCAGCCGGAGTACGGACCAGGCCCACTAAGTTACTTATTCCGTTGCTTACTGTCGTGGGACAGACTCATGTAGGTCAACAGAAGAATGACGCCCGCGCCGGCAATGGTCCACAGGTTGTTTTCGATGTGGTGGTCGGCGACTTGCCAAGCCAGATAGATTAAAATTAATTGTAGAATCCACGAGATCAAGGATTGACCCGCAAACATTTTAGTCATAAACTTCAACGTTCTCGCCTCCATTAACTTATGTGCTGAACACCCACGAGAGATGGGCAACAGATTGGACTTGAAATTGATTTTGTTAGGGTAGTAGTTATGTACCTTCACGACCCTACAGGTAGTGGAGGTCGTTAATCAGGCTTACTGATTACGGTTAGGCGTTTTCCTTATTCAACCAGACGCGCATCTGACCGTCCGCACGGTTGGCCCAAGCATAGTAGGGAACCAGTGTCAGGTCGGTTGGTTGCCAAGTCGTTGGCTGGTAGTCGGCGTACAGGTCGGTCGTTGCGGAAGTTTTCCGTACGGCGGCCTTAGCGGTGATCTCACCCACACCGTTCAGCAAGTCGGCGTCGAAGTGGTAGGATAGATCGGCGTCAGCGGCCACCCGGTAGTTCCAGAGGTCGGCCGAGTTATCGGCTTGTTCTGCACAGTAGACCATGGGTCCACGTTGGATGGCAACCTGACCAGCATCACTCGCTACGGCTGGGTTGGCTTGAAGCTCACGAATACTGAAGTCCAAGGTCAACTCAACGGTCAGGTCACCAGTAATGTCGAGGTAAATGAAGCCATTTTGAACGGGACGGGTCTGTTCGGCGCCGTCTACGACCAGCGTAAAGTTAGCCCGTGACCATCCTGGAATTCGAATGCCCAGTTTCGTTTGGACACCGTTCGGGTTCTTGACCGCATAATGGATGTGGTTGTCCCACGGGAAGTTACTGGTTTGATCGATGACCAGTCCTTGGTCGAATTCAGCCTGGTTGGCGATGAATTGATGGGACAGAATGGCGTCATCAGTTACCGTGTAAACGTATTGGTCGATGGATGAGACTAACCGCGCAATGTTACTTGGGCAGCAGGCACAGCCAAACCAGTCTTGGCGACGACTCATGATGTGTGCTTTAGAAGGGTTCTGTTGGAACTTCGGGTCGGCCGTGAGGGGGTTCACGTAGAAGAAGTGTTTCCCATCCAAAGAGATACCACTCAAGGCACCGTTAAACAATTCCTTTTCGATAATATCGCCAAATTCACCCTTGGCTTCGTTTTGCAGCATCTGCTTGGCAAAGAAAGTCAGTCCAACTGAGGCACAGGTTTCGGCGTACATCGTTTCGTTTGGCAGATCATAGTCGTAGGTAAAGGCTTCACCAATGTTAGTCGAGCCAATCCCACCAGTGACGTACATCCGGCGGTGAACGATGCTGTCCCACAGACGGTCACAGGCAGCTTGTAAGTCCTTGTCACCGGTCAGCCGGGCCACATGCGCCATTCCCGTGCAAAGGTAAACGACCCGCACAGCATGGCCCTTAGCGTCTTTTTGCGTCAGCAAGGGTTGGTCAACTTGGTAGTAGCTGTGAGTCACGCCATGCATTCCGGGGATGATGTCGTTATCGAAGCCATCGGCTGCCAGCTGACGGTCGTAGAAGTCAGGATCGACCCCTCGATTGACCAGGAAGTAGTGAGCTAAGTCGAGATAGCGTTGTTCGTGGGTGGCCTCAAAGAGTTTGGAGAGGGCCAGTTCGATTTCAGGATGACCATCTGCGGCGTGAAGTTTGCCATCTTGGGGGCCAAAGTTAGCGTCGATACAGTCGGCCATCTTAATCGCAATCGTCAGGGCCTTTTCGCTGCCAGTCGCTTGATGGTACGCCACGCCGGCTTCAATGTAGTGTCCCATGGTGTAGAGTTCGTGGCTTTGTTGCAACCGCTTAAATTTTCGCTCTGGCGCGTCAATCTGGAAGAAGGTCGAGAGGTAGCCGTCGTCTTCTTGCGCATCGGCAATCAAGTCGATCAGGTTATCCGTGACCGTCTTCAAATCCGGATTGGCTTGGTAACTAAAGGAGTAGGCTGCGGCTTCCAACCATTTGTAGACGTCGGTGTCTTGGAAGGGAAAGCCAAAGTGGTGGCCTTTCATCTGACCAGCGGCGATTTTGAGGTTAGCAACGGCGTGACTGTTTTTGGAGTCCGGGTTGGCACCCCCCTTTTCGTCGGTGATGTTGATGTCGGCTTCGTCATTCATGACGGCCCACTGATAGGGTAGGACTTCCTTCACGATGAGCTGGCGGTACTTGTTCCAGAAATCAGACGTGATGGTCACCTTGGGGGTGGCAGTCGTTAATGTTGATTCAGTCAAAATAAGATCTCCTTTCGTGTGGTCGCAATTATAAATTGAAACGTGGCGGGCGGGTGCTCGTCGTGGTGTCGGAAACTAACTAGTATGTAATGACATCGCGGCGAAGTGCTAGCCTTCTTTGGCCGAGAAAGCTAACGCCACTTAAGGAACACCCAGCAAAAGGGTAAGGAACCTAACCACCTATGATATAATAAGAGCAGAACGGTTGTGGTTGTCAGGGGCTCACGCTGTAACCGCATGGGGTGGTTTACAAAACCTCACTTTTCAAAATATAATGATTTGTCTGAACAACTATTATTGTAAACGGTACCAATTCGAAAAAAAGCCACTGACCTGTGAAAAAAGTGGCAATTTCCGCACACGAGGTGAGACGATGAAATTAATGCAGTTAACGTTGTCGCAACCACTCTGGTTTTATAAGGCCGGTGAGTTCAGTGCTGACGCGGGTTGGCGACATAAGGACATGTATCACGAGCACGATTTTGAAATCATTTTTTGCCTGAAAGGTCATTTCGACGTTACGATCAATGGCCAACCGTGTCGGATTCGGGCTAACGATTGCTGGGTATTGCCACCCGATACCCGTATTGCGGGGACTAAGGACACCACGGGACCCGTCGACTTCTTTTGGTTACACTTCTTTGCGGGGTGGGACTGGGTCGACTTTTCCCATCAGCAGTTACAGGTAATGACGCAACAGCAGGCTGCCCATGAACCGGCGCATGATCTGAAGTGTCTGGTCAATCTGCCACGCCACTTTCCAGTGACTAATCCGCAGGAGCTCATCTTGATGTTCAATCAAGTTCTGGACTACACGAATCGCTATCATTATACGGACTATGGCAACCACCTGATGACGCAGCTGGCCTTGATCTCGGTAGGGGATGCCTACTTGCAAAACCTAGTGGCCACGGCGGGTGGTACCGATGCCAAGACCACCCGCGTCGTCGAGTGGATCCGCGCTAACCTCTCAAGCAATCTAACGGTGGCCGTGATTGCGAACCACTTTGACATGAGCCCGGATTATTTGACTAAACTATTCAAACGGGAACAGGGGAAGAATCTCCGCAGCTACTTAGTAGATATAAAAATTGAAGTTGCCAAGCTATTATTAGTCCGGACTAATTTGCCTATCAATCAGGTGGCGACCGCTGCTTATTTTCATGACGATAAGAACTTTATGAAGCTTTTCAAGAAGAAAGTGAACATGACGGCGGGCCAGTATCGGAACAGTTATGGCAACACCCACCTGAATAATCCGGCGATTGATCCTAGTATTCCCATCCCACAAGATATTAGTGCTTTACTAGATCGCGAGGAAAATGAAAACACTGTGAAATAAGTTCAGTGTGTTAAAAATTATAAACACGGTGTTGTCTATCGAATTGGCAATACCGTGTTTTTGTTTTAAATTGGTAGTAAATAAAGACGACCATTAAAGCACTCAGGTCATAGCTGTTAGTAATTTGTATTATTTTGTAATCGTTTACAGCTAGACAACACACCAGGAGTGATTAACGACTCGTTTTTATAAATTCACTTCAAGGAGGAACTTATTGTGAAAAGTCAAGTCGCAACTGCTGTTAAATCAGATGCTAAAGTGCCGTTCCATAGAATGTTAGCGTTTGCTAGTACCGATGCCGCGGGGAACTTGCTCTACACGACGGTCACGACCTTCATCCTTTACTACTATACGGATGTGTTCGGATTATCCGTTGCCGCTGCTGGGACCGTTTTACTGGCAGCCCGGATCTTAGATGCCTTCGATGCGCCAGTTTGGGGCTTCATTATTGACCACACGCACACCCGGTGGGGCCAGAGCCGACCGTACTTCTTATGGATGGCGTTCCCATTTGCCATCTTCTTCATTCTGATGTTCTTAAGTCCTAACTTGAGCGCGACCGGGAAGTTCTGGTGGGCCATGATTACTTACCTACTCTTCGGGATTTCCTACACCGGGGTTGGGACGCCAATTAGTTCAATCCTGCCAAACTTGAGTAACGATTCTGACGAGCGAATCAAATTAAACAGTGTTCGGATGATCGGTGGGAACATTGGGTTCTTGATCACCGCAACCTTCACGTTGAGCTTCGTTGCCTTCTTTGGCGGCGGTAGCGATGTTGCTGGGTGGCGGAACACGGCTATCGTCTTAGCCGTTGCTGGTTTTGCCCTGTTAATGTTTGCCTTCTTCGATACGCGTGAAGTCAACACCGCAACGCAAAAGTCCATTCCAATCATGGATAGTATCCGGGCCGCTAAGAGTAACTGGCCTTGGTTCATCTTGGTTGTTGCCTTTATCTTCTACTGGTTAGGGAACTCTTCGCGGACTTCCGTTTTGGTTTACTACACGCAGTACAACTTAGGGGTCAAAGGCTTTGCGTCCGTACTGAACGCCTTAGTTATGTTCCAAATGGTCGGGATGGTCTTGATTCCATTCATGGTCAAGAAATTTAGTAAGACACACGTTTTGATGTTCGGACTGTGCTTAGCTGCCGTTGGTCAAATCATGATCTTCTTTACGGGCAAGTCCTTAATTGCTTTAGGAATCGCCTGGAGTATTGCTTCCGTTGGGACTGGGATTTCCGTTTCTATGCCATTTGCCATGTTATCCGACACGGTTGATTACGGGGAATGGAAGAACGGTATCCGGGCCAGTGGTTTCTTAACTGCCATTGGGAGTTCATTTGCCATCAAGATGGGATCTGGCCTGGGTGGCTGGGCACCATCAATGATTATGGCCAATGCCGGTTACAAGGCCGGTGCTGCACAGACGGCGGCTTCATTGGGCGCTATCAAGTTCTGTATCAGCTTCTTACCTGCTATCTTCTTTGTTATCGGTGCAGCAATCATGTTCTTCTATGCACGTTACGAAAAACAAGAAACTGGTATCCGTGCGACCTTAGCCGAAAAACGTGGCGAATTAGCTGAAGATTGAGGTTGAAAGTTCCAAACCCCACATTATGACTGTTGTCACAACGATACTGGGTCTAAAATTAGGCAACATTGTCCAACCATCGCCTTATCGGCCGGCAGATATGGGCTGGAACGGTGCGAACACAACTTGAAGCCTCGAAAGGCCCGAGTCTCCAAGCTTGGTTTTCTATTAAGCCAGCAGGGATTCCACCCGCTATGGGATTGCTCCAGCCAAGGGACGGGTTTCCACTCGACTTGAAGCCGCGAAGTGTCTGCGTCTTCAAGGTCGACCCATGATTTACATGGTTTAACGGAATAGGTGCGGTTTCTTTACGAGACTGGGCACCTATTTCGTGTCAGAAGCGGGCTTGCTGAAATGATTGATGACGAGTGAGGGTCGACACCGGTGGCATACTATCTAGATTAACCATGAAACTTGGTGTCAGCTAGGTTAACAAAAATTAGGAATACGACCTATAATAACATTAGAAAAATGTTGTCGTAGTCGTAGGTCATTAGGCACGTAACCTCGTGTCGGTGGTCTTAGTCCGGCTGGTTTGTGCCGGGCTTAGAGCACAGGCCAATCTTTGAGACTTGGACTTTAGGCTCAAAGTTGACCTGAAGACCGGGCCTCAGGCTTCAGGTCTGCTTCACCGGGTGGAGTACCTGACTACCGAAGACGTATAAGGAAACTTTTTGGAGGTGATTGCATGGCCCAACCGGCTTACATTTCAATTTCGTGTTTACCGTTGCCGACGTTTATTGAAGGGGGATACGCTACCTTTCATGCCGGTGACCACCACCCGAACCGTAACAACCTGCAGTATTTCATTCTGATGTTTATGATCAAAGGGAAACTTTTCATTTCGGAAGATGATAATGACTACACCATTGAGCCGGGTGAAATGTTTGTGTTGTTGCCCATGCATCATCACTATTCCTGGCATGCGGTGACCGAGGATACGGGGTATTACTGGCTTCACTTTTACGTATCCGGCCATTGGCAGCAGCAGGCAACCTTAGTACCGATGCGTTCGGCCATCAAGGTCCCCACACTGCACCATTACACGCCGACCGAAACGCTGTATCTGGCCAAACATGTTAAGATGCAGCACCAAGACCGTTTGGTTCAAATGACCGAGCAGATTTTTAAAAATAGTTCGGCAACCAAGGAGTACGGTTTCTGGCAAGCACAGCAGCTCTTCATCGACGTCTTGCAGGAAATTCAGGTCCAGTCGCAGCAAGACTCGGCAATGGTTCAGTTGTCAGGGCAGGTGCAACGTTACTTGCGGGACCATTTTGATGAAAAGATTACCAATACTACGTTGAGTCGGGAGTTTCATTTCCATCCGAACTACCTGATTCGAACGCTGAAGGCCACGACCGGGTTAACCCCCACTGAGTTTTTGCGCCAGTACCGCATGGAAGAAGCCAGCAAGCGCTTGCTCAACACCAACATGCTGGAGACTGAAATCGCGGAGGCCATTGGCTTTCAGAACATATATTACTTTTCAACGGTATTTAAACAGTATACGGGTTTGTCACCCAGTCAATATCGCCAGGCCAACACCCGGCGGATCAAAGCAGACAAGGAGGGGTTGAAGTAATGGAATCAGCACAATTTCAATTAGACGTGAACCAACGTGGGGCCATTGTCAATCTGCAAAATAAGCAGGATGACCACCACATGAACTGGGTCGTGGATCCCGCTTATCTCAAGCAAGTTGGCTATCAGGATGAGGATAAATTGTTCGGTGAGTTTACCCTGACCGTGGGTGATAAGACTTACCACAGTATTGATTTTGAGCCTAGCGTGCTGACCACGGACAACGATATCACGGTTTCTTACCTGATTGCTGGCTTAGTTGTTGTGGAAACGTACCGTTTGGTAGGCAAACAGGTCCAATGGGACATTGCCGTTCAAAATCCAACCGACGACTTTATTACGCTAGAGAACTTTGGTGTTTGGGCCTCGCTGGCCTACGTGATGTTCCGTGATAAGAACGTGCATCGCAATATGTCCGACTCTGCTGCCGTTTTCCCTAGCATCTCAGCTAACTTTACCAAACTGGCTGGTGTGCGGCGGGACAACCAGGGACCAAACCTCGGGCTGTTCCAAACGGCGGGTGTGACGCAATCTGTTGGGACGTACAACGAGTGGACCAACCGCTTCTTTGAGAACGTTTCACCGTCGCTGGATGGCCTGCTGTTCCACCAGTTAGAGTTGGCGGGCGGCTATCAACACGGCGAGGAACCAGTTAATGACTGGATCTATCCCCACAATTACGTGGTGATCACCGGTGGTGCGGCCCAGTACTGGAGCTTTGTGCTCGAACCCTTCACGACACAGGCCGATTTCAAGGCCGTCGCTGCTGCGAATGGGCATCCCGAGATCAATTTCGATCCGCTGCTAACGGTCGGTCAAACCACCAATATCCACATTTCACTGCCGGCGGGCGTCAAGCCAGAACGCATGGTGATGACCTACAAGACGGATGGCGAGTTGCACAAGGAAGATGTGATCGGTGACTACGAAGGCGACAGCTTAAGGACCCCGGTCAAAGGTGTTGGTGAACATAGTCTACGCATCTACTTGACGGACGGTCGCAGCGACCTAATTGTCTTCAACGTTATGGCCGCAGTGCGCGACCTAATTGAAACGCGGGTCGATTGGCTGACTAAGAACGCCTACAATGGGAAGACGACCAAGCCATACGATGCCTTTACCCCGATTTCTAATCAAGGGGAATCCCTCGGAAAGCTTAGTCTGATCCTTCAGACGAACTTGCTGCATCAAACGACGAAGACGGCAGACCAGGTGCGTGAAGTCGAGGCCAGTGCCGTTAATTACGTGAAGCCGAAATGGTTTACTAACGGCGATTTCTTCAAGCCGGTTAATCTGTATGGTGATTTTTACCGGGACATGGACTTCGAGTACATCGGCCACGTTTACTATTTGTTGGCACAATTTGATGAGGATGTCTTACAGTTAAATTCAGCGGCGACCTATTTGAAATGGGCCGCACAGGTCTTCAACATGCGGGTCAATGCTGACCTCCACACGTCACAACGGGGGAAAGAGGAGGCCCACACATTAGGCGTTTACTTCCTGTACATCAATGACTTACTGGCAGCGCTGAAGCAACACGGCTTGACGGAAGAGTACCAGCAGATCAAGAGTTGTTGGGAAGAGGCTACGAAACGGGTCGCAGCTCACAGTGGTGAGTATCAAGCGGCCATTACGGAGCACTTCTATGACAATGCTGGATTTGGTCCCGCAACCGGGGCCTTAGCCAATGCCGGTTACGTCAAGGAGGCTCGGCTCTATGCAGAACTCCTGAAGGCCAACATTGGCTACAGTAATGACTTCCGGAGTCAAGCGCCCGATCGCTGGTGGGAAGCACAGTCCTACATGATTCATTCTCTGTGGGGCGGAATTACAGCGGCCTCAGCCTTAGATGCGTACGAAGTCTTGGACGATACGGCCTTGTTACTGGCCTCTTACCGCGCATTTGTGGGCGTTCTGTACATGTATGACAGCAACGCGACGACCCCAACGAACCAGTTGCAACCAGGGGAGGCGGCTTCGACCTACAGTATCGCTGGGCCTAATTTGAATCGGCCAGATTTGTCTCGCAACCGCTTCGGTCAATCGACATTTGCAAAGGACGGTGGCATCTACACCCGGCTCTTCCCAGATGGGGATACCGGTCAAGCGGATTGGGATATGGGTGAAGAGCTCGCGGCCTACTTGACGGGATTTGGTCAGAACGCCTACCTGTATGAAAAGGCTGATGGTGAGTTGGCAGTTGTCAACGGGAGCCTCGAACAGCTTTCGGCAACCCAGTATCGGGTGACGAACGACGCTCCATACCCGCACGCTGTGAAATTTATTCACCGGCAACAAGCCGTAACAACGACGGCAACGCAGGTTATTTATGACACGGAAAAGGGATTTTTAGACGCGACGGTGGCGGAATAGAAGTACGCGCGTGAGTCATAACGGCGACGACTGAAGAGTCCTGGGTCGAGGGTCATTCGGCCGTCATCTCTAAGCGGGTCAGCTGCCTTTGATCCCACGTTTCAGCACTGTAAATTCAGAGATACCAAAGGAGTCTGGGATTTTCCCAGACTCCTTTATTTACGTCATTATGGTGCCGAAACGTGGGCCACCAGGCAGTTTGTTGCGCTTAACCCGCTAGCAAAAATTATGCCAAAGTCAAGCATAATTCCGGCTATCACGTTAATGCTCGCAAACTAACCGCCTTACGACCCACTCTCGTTTTAGCTAGCAAGCAATCGCCAGACCACGCTTATAACCGTCACATTCTTATTTATCCGTACAAGTTAATGTTACCGCTACCATTTCACCCGAATAGTCATTAAACGGTCAGGTGAGTGAACGTTAGGGGAACCAGATCATTCTACTAATAGGCGGCTAAAACGGAATCAAGTGTCCTTGATTTTAACAAATTCGGATTTAACGGCCAGAAATCTGAGAATTCTCTAAAAATAATACGTATAAATATAATTTATTGTTGATTTATGCGAATAAAAATTATACACTTAAGACGTTGCGTAGTAGAATTTATTAGCTGACAGAGCTATGGAGGTTTATCGCATGAGTGCGGATAAGACTATTCAGGATGTTGAAAGCGGTAACATCTCGCTGGGGATCGAACTTGGATCAACGCGGATCAAAGCCGTTTTAGTCACTCCTGACTTTAAAACGATTGCTTCCGGCAGTTATGTTTGGGAAAACGAATTGAAGAATGGTGTTTGGACGTACTCCTTAGAGAACGTTTGGACCGGGATTCAAGCTAGTTACCAAGCAATGGCTACGGAAGTTCAAGATAAATATGGCGTCCCATTGACCAAAATCGGGTCAGTCGGCGTCAGTGCCATGATGCATGGATACATGGCCTTCGATGCTAAGGACCAATTACTGGTTCCTTTCCGGACTTGGCGGAACAACATCACGGAACAAGCCGCCGATGAGTTGACGAAGTTATTTGACTTCAACATCCCGCAACGGTGGAGCATCGCGCATCTCTATCAAGCTATCCTGAACCAAGAAGACCACGTCAAGGACGTTACGTTCTTCACGACACTGGCTGGTTACGTGCACTGGAAGTTATCCGGCGAACGGGTTTTGGGTATTGGGGATGCTTCCGGGATGTTCCCAATCGACAGCGACACTAAAGATTACAATGCAAAATTATTAGCGAAATTTAGAGACGTGAAGTCCGTTCGGCAATATCACTGGGACATCAAGGACATTTTGCCAAAGGTACTCCTTGCTGGGCAACCAGCTGGTAACCTAACTACTGATGGCGCGAAGTTGCTCGATCCCAAGGGCAACCTGGAAGCCGGCAGTGTGATGGCACCGCCTGAAGGGGACGCTGGCACTGGGATGGTCGGCACCAACGCTGTTCGCGAACGGACCGGGAACATTTCGGCTGGGACGTCAGCCTTCTCCATGGTGGTCTTGGACCAACCCATGAAGGCCGTTCATCGCGACATCGACTTGGTCACGACCCCAACTGGCTTGCCGGTTGCCATGGTCCACACCAACAACTGTTCCTCCGATATCAACGCTTGGGTCAACCTATTTAAGGAATTTGCCCAAACGATTGGCGTTGACTTGAAACCCGACGAGTTATACGGGGCACTCTTCAACAAGTCAACCGAGGGGGATGCCAATGCCGGGGGCCTGTTGAACTACAGTTACCTCTCCGGTGAAAACATTACCAAAATGACGGCTGGACGGCCATTATTCGTTCGGACGCCAAATAGTAACTTTACCTTGGCCAACTTCGTGAAGACGCAGTTGTACGCAGCATTTGCGCCACTGAAGATTGGGATGGACATCTTGGCTAACGAGGAACACATCCACTTGGATTCCTTGATTGCTCAGGGGGGCCTGTTCCGGACGCCTAAGGTGGGGCAACAGGTCTTAGCGGACTCGTTGAACACGCCAATCACCGTCACCAGTAATGCTGGCGAAGGTGGCCCATGGGGGATGGCAGTTCTTGGCTTCTACGTCGCTGACAAGACGGCCAATGAAACGCTGGAAGACTTCTTGGACAACAAGGTCTTCGCCAACCCAGACAGCACGACGGTCGAACCTGACCCAACTGGTGTTCAGGGTTCTAACGAATTCATCGCCGGTTACAAGGCGGCCTTACCAGTCGAAGGTAAGGCCATTGACCTACTCACCGATTAATCACGAATTAAAGGAGAAATAGCATGCTTGAAGATTTAAAACAAGAAGTTTATGAAGCCAACATGCGTTTACCAAAGCTTGGCTTGGTCTCATTCACCTGGGGAAACGTCTCCGGTGTTGACCGTGAAAAGGGTCTGTACGTCATCAAACCTTCTGGGGTTCCTTACGACGAACTGAAGCCAGAAGACATGGTCGTTGTGAACCTAAAGGATGGTAAGGTCGTTGAAGGCAAATTAAATCCATCAAGTGACACGCCAACCCACACGTACCTGTACAACCATTTTCCAAATATCAGTGGGATCGTTCACACCCATTCACCTTGGGCCGTTTCCTTCGCCGCTGCTAAGATGGATATCCCAGCCATGAACACGACGCATGCCGACACCTTCTATGGTGACGTTCCTGCTGCCGATGCCTTGACTAAGGAAGAAATTGAAGAAGACTACGAGGGCAATACTGGGAAGACCATCGTTAAGACCTTCAACGAACGCGGCATCGATTACGAAGCCGTCCCTGCTGCCCTGGTTAGCCAACATGGGCCATTCTCATGGGGCCCAACACCTGACAAGGCCGTATACAACGCGAAGGTCCTTGAAGTGGTTGCCGAAGAAGACTACCACACCTTACAGTTGACGCGGGCTAACCGTGAGTTGCCACAATACTTGTTGGACAAGCATTACCTCCGCAAGCATGGTGCCAACGCCTACTACGGCCAAAACAACGCCAAGTCCAAGGACCACGCGGCTCGCGAGTAGCCTTTGGGTTGATAGACCGTCTACGCTAATCAGACGTTTCCGCCTGGTCAGGCAGTAGGATTGGTGAGATGTGTCAAGGTCATGCCTATGATGCTGATATGAATCAGCATTTGTATACAGCACAGGTTTGGCCACTTAATTATTGCGAATAACTAATAAAAAAATATATCAAAGGAGTGTCATTTTATGTTATCAGTACCAGATTACGAATTTTGGTTTGTTACCGGTTCTCAACATCTTTATGGTGAAGAACAATTGAAGTCCGTTGCCAAGGATGCCCAAGACATCGCTGACAAGTTGAACGCTAGCGGCAAGTTGCCTTACAAGGTGGTCTTCAAGGATGTTATGACGACCGCTGAAAGTATCACAGACTTCATGAAGGAAGTTAACTACAACGATAAGGTTGCCGGTGTGATCACTTGGATGCACACGTTCTCTCCAGCTAAAAACTGGATTCGGGGAACTGAATTATTGCAGAAGCCATTGCTGCACTTGGCTACCCAATACTTAAACAACATTCCTTACGCTGATATCGATTTTGACTACATGAACCTGAACCAAAGTGCCCATGGTGACCGCGAATATGCTTACATCAACGCGCGTCTTCAAAAGAACAACAAGATCGTTTATGGCTACTGGGGTGACGAAGACGTGCAGGAACAAATCGCACGTTGGGAAGACGTTGCCGTTGCTTATAACGAAAGTTTCAAGGTTAAGGTTGCCCGCTTTGGCGATACCATGCGGAACGTTGCCGTTACTGAAGGTGACAAGGTTGAAGCTCAGATCAAGATGGGCTGGACGGTTGACTACTACGGTATCGGTGATTTAGTTGAAGAAATCGGCAAGGTTGCTGACGCTGACATCGACAAGGAATACGCCGACCTCGAATCTCGTTACGAAATGGTTCAAGGCGACAACGATGCTGACAAGTACACCCATTCCGTTCGGGTTCAATTGAAGCAATACCTGGGAATCAAGAGTTTCTTGGAAAAGGGTGGCTACACCGCCTTCACCACGAACTTCGAAGACCTTTGGGGAATGGAACAACTCCCTGGCTTAGCCGCACAATTGTTGATTCGTGACGGCTATGGCTTCGGTGCTGAAGGTGACTGGAAGACCGCTGCCTTGGGCCGGGTTATGAAGATTATGTCTCATAACGACCGGACTGCCTTCATGGAAGACTACACGTTGGATCTGCGGAAGGGCCATGAAGCCATCCTCGGTTCTCACATGCTTGAAGTCGACCCTTCAATCGCTTCCGACAAGCCACGGGTTGAAGTTCACCCATTGGACATTGGTGGCAAGGCTGACCCTGCACGTCTGGTCTTCACTGGTTCCGAAGGTGACGCCATTGACGTGACCGTTGCGGACTTCCGTGACGGCTTCAAGATGATCAGCTATGCTGTAGACGCCAACAAGCCAGAAGCTGAAACCCCTAAGCTGCCAGTTGCTAAGCAACTCTGGACGCCAAAGGTTGGCTTAAAGACCGGTGCCTTGGAATGGATGAAGGCCGGTGGTGGTCACCACACCATGCTTTCCTTCTCCCTGACTGAAGAACAAATGGAAGACTACGCTACCATGGTTGGTATGACGAAGGCTTTCATCAAGTAAGCTTGATTTAAATGGAGTGGCCGTTCGCCGGTTGGCGGGCGGCCACTTTTTATTGCAGGTTGAAATTGACGTGTGTCATCTGAGCCGGAGACGGCCAGGGATGCAGCAAGCCGTGTCAGCGATGTTAGGCGACGTTCTGAAGTGCCGTAAAATTATTAGACAGAAAGACTAATAATTTTGAGGTGGTTTTATGAAGAAATATACGTTTGAGTTC
>NZ_RHNX01000017.1 GCF_003946335.1 Levilactobacillus fujinensis | reverse complement strand
ATAACGTTGCCTAATTTTAGACCCAGTATCGTTGTGACAACAGTCATAATGAGTGTTTTGGGACTTTCAACCTTCAGTCCTTACCTTAAGCCTTCGTGTACCCTCGAAGACAAGAAAAAGTTGGGCTTCATCCCTCAGCGGCTAATTGTAAACTGGCGTGTCACCGTCAGTTCCAGCCTTCGCAATTCCTAAACTACTGTAACTATATCGCGTCGGCTCCTGCACAATTTTCACGATGAGATCCGCAATACTCTGCCGAGAAATCGTGGTCCCTTTAAAAGTTTCCCCTTTGTTGGTCAGTTGGTAGTCAACTTCGTCGTTATTAGTCATGTATCCGGCACGAATAATGGTGTAATTAAGACTTGACGTTTCAATGTGCTGGGCCGCTCGGCGGGTATCTTCCATAACTTCATGGCCAATCGACCGTTCTAACCAGGCATCAAATTTCTCGGGCAATTCATGATACAGACCTAAGCCAGTAATGTAGAGTAGCCGCGTAACCCCCGTCGCGTCCATGGCCCGAACAATATTTTTAGCCATCGGTTCAAACGTCCCACCTAAATCAGCAAGAACTAGCTCCTGGCCAACCATGGCATCCTGAAGCGTGTCGTAGTCGTTGACGTCACCTTCCACAACCGTTTCTCTGCTAACATCGACGTCCTGTAGCCGACTAGCACGACGCAGATATAGCGTTAATTGATCAGTTGTTGCTCGCAATAACCGTTCGCGAACGAGGCGGGCAATCTGCCCATTGGCTCCTAGAATTAAAATTTTCATATTTAATCACTCCCTGTATTTAAATAGCTTAGGCCTTCGAGTCAACTCGAAGGCAAGAAAAAAATTGCACTATTCCGGCATCGATTTCATCACTAGCAATTCAAAGGTAGTAAAAAGAGCCTGAGAGAAATCCCCAGACTCCTTTAGTATCTCCGAATTTACAGTGCTGAAACGTGGGACAAAAGGCAGCTGACTCCGCTTAAAACTGATAACCAAATAATCCAAGCCCGGGATTATTCGGTTATCAGCCTTAATGCTCGCCAGCTAATCGCCTTTTATCCCACTCTCTTTAGCTTTAGTTATGGTAGTCAGGTTCATCATCCGTTGCCGCGTCTTGCTTGGCAACCTTCTCCGCATGTTCTCTTTCCAGCGACCGCAGTTCTTCTTCCGTCGTCTCCATGTGGTCATAGAAGTGATTCAACTTGTAGTTTAGGTGATCAATCGCCGCTTGCAAGTCGTCGCGTTTTTCTTCCATCACAGCAAGCTGTTCCTTGAGCAATGCCTTTTGTTCCTTCGTGTTGTCCTCTTGCGCATCAAAGAGTTCAATGTACCGGCGCAAATTTTCAACACTCATTCCCGCTGACAGCATTTGCGTCACGAAACGAATGCGCCGAATGATACGGTCGTCAATGTCCCGATTACCCACCGGTGTTCGGTCAATAGCGGGAATTAGGGATTCCTTTTCGTAGTAACGAATTGCTGCGGAAGAAACGCCGGTTTTTTCGCTGGCTTCTTTAATGTTCATTTACCTTCAGCTCCTTAAGTTTAGTAAACTGGGCGATTCTGCCCCTCGGTTGTGGGGTCTGCCATCCCAATACTATCACGACTGTAGCGCGTTGGGTCAGCAATCATCTTCAAAACGACATCGGCCACGCTGGCCCGAGAACCGGAAACACCCTCATAGGGTTGGTCTTTGGTGGTGACGGTGTAGGCGATATCTCGGTCGTTCAACCAAGGCAGCCGTAGCGTCGTGTAGTCCAGACCAGATTGCGCAAGCAGCTTGTCGGATTCCCGTGCTGGAGCCATCCCTGCGCCAATCATTTCCAAGTTCCAGCGACCAAATTCGCCACCGACCTCATTGTAGAGGCCAAGGACGTTGGCAAACAACACGCGGTCCACATGGTTGGCGTGCATGGCGCTGATGACATTCTTGGTCAACCGATTCTGTCGATCGTGATCGACCATCGCCACGAAAACTAGGTCTTGACCCGCCATAGCAGCGGTCACGGCGGACGCATCAGCGATGTCACCATCGACGAGTGTCACGCGCGGATTGGCCTGTAGACTGCTGAGCCGACCGGCGTTCCGTAGAAATAACGTCAACGTCACGTCTGCAAACGCCGGTTCGGTTAAGATACGGTGTTCAACGAGCCGCGCGATTTGACCATTAGCAGCTAAAATCATAACTCTTTTACGCATTATTAAGACTCCTTTGTCTGCGCCAACCAGCGTTTAAAGTCGCTGGTGGTCTGTTCTAAGTTCACATCATGGACGCTATAGTTGGGCAAGATGGTGGTGGTTGCTGGGGTCAGCCGCGCTAGAACTTGTTGCGTGTCCCCCGCTCCGTAACCGGCATTAGTGGAAAATGACGCGAGCCGTTTACCCGCTAACTGGTTGCCAAACTGTTTTAAAAACTGATGCATTGGATTCGCCGGGGTCATCGCCCAAATCGGATGCCCCAATAAGATTAGGTCGTACTGCCTTATATCGGGCAGATCGCCTATGACCAATTCAGGCCAATTCTGGTCTTCCCGTTCACGTGTTGCCCGCGCCACACTGGCCTGATAGTCAGCAGGATACGGTTGCGCAACCACCAGTTCATAGCGGTCGGCGTGCAGATAATCTGCAGCTAATTGTGCCTGAGATTCGGTGTTCCCGCTCCGTGAAAAATAAATGATCACTGTCTTGGCGGTTGGCGTAAGCTGCCGAACCGGCACTACCTGTGCGTTGGTATCCGCACCATCGGACCGGGCGCCACGCCCTTTAGGTAAACGACCACGCATATTTCCAACTCCCTTCCTGACACTTGAATGACCCTAGGTTAAACCTTCATGTGGACTTCAAGGCAAGGGGAAAGTTTAACTTTTTTTGAAACACGGCTCCGCGGTCGCAACTAACTTGCACCTCTCATCCCAGTGCGCATTAGATTCAGTGCCGCTAACTTCGTTTAAATCGCCTTTATTTAGAGATTCCGCCTACGCAAGATTGAAAGCATCGTTTGGGACTCTTTTCAGCCTGTCAGAGCGCACCAGACTGCCTCATCTTCATATACATATACTGTTAGGACTCTTTTAACGCGAAAACAAGAGCCACAGACCGCTACCACTACGCGTTGGTTGTGCCCCTTACTAGTCGCTATAACTGAAGGTTAAAAGTTAAAATGCTCGCGTTACTTTTACAATAGGTAGAGACGATCGCCACTAAAATAATGGAAAACAGGCGCACTCCGGCTAGCAGGAGTTCCGCTTGCTGTGGGGAACGCCTCTAGCTCTGACTGTACCCATCCATTTCAAATGTTGCGTTCCAGATGAGTGCTAACATTTAACGTAAATCAATAACGTTTCTATAGGCATAATCTATGTTGTCTTAGAACAACCAAGTAAGCCGAGAGGTCGGCAAATATGGGCTCAGGCGCGTCGTTCTACTTAGTCAGTGGGTGTTTTTTCCCGCTGGCTTAGTAGAAAACCAAGCTTGGAGACTCGGCATTTTCGAGGCTTCAAGTTGTATTCGCACCGTTCCAGCCCATATCTGCCGGCCGGTAAGGCGATGGTTGGACTGCGTTGCCTAATTTTAGCCGCAGTATTCTACTACAGCAGTCATACTAGGTGTTCTAAAACTTCGCTATAATCTTTACGCCATTTTGCTAAAGGTCCTACGCAATCAAGGCATACGTCGCCCGAAATTCTCGCAAGATAGTCGCTTTAAAGTCTTCGATCTGTTTCATATCCAGCTGTTCTTGAACGGCTGGCACTAGCAGTCCAATCAACTGAAACCGCAACGTGGCTGCCAAATAAGCCTCGGCGCGATTCAGCGTTAGCCGATGTCTTTGTACGCGCTGTAAGACTGTCTGAACCAAAGCCTCTGCCTGGAACAACACGTAGTCTGCCGGGAGCTCTTTGACGATAAAATTAGCCTGTTGAGCCTGATCGACGTAAACCTCCAATTGGCCGAAATACACCCGGTAAGCACCCGTAAATTGCTGGTACAACGCCGGATAGGCCTTCTTCAGTTCTGCGGTAAATGTTTCGGTCGTCGACCCCATCAGTAGTAAGGAATCCAACCAAATTGGCAGAAATGTTGCCGGCGCAAAATGACGAGGAACGGGGTGTTCCGCGATAAATTGCAGGTGGCGAGCCACCACGGCTTGAACGATTTCGTCCTTATTTTTAAAGTATAGATAGAGACTCGCACGGCTAACGTTCACATCCGCTGCTAGTTTACTCATAGATAATGTTTGAAATCCTTTAATTAAAATTACGTGATTGAGCTTGACTGTCAGCTCTTTTTGGTCAATCATGGCATTCAACTCCTATGACTTTAGAATAACATTTCTTGACGTTTTAGACAATATGTTATATTATTTGTCTAAATTAAATTTCAAAGGAGTTTTTATTTATGAAAAAAGTTGTTGTTTCTGGCGGTTCCGGTTTTGTGGCCAGCTGGGTCATTACAGAATTTCTCACACACGGTTACGCGGTGGCGACCAGTTTACGGTCCCTCGACAAGGCCGAACGAATCAAGCAAGGACTCAGTCGCTATGTCTCGGCTGTCCAACTCGCCAACCTAAGTTTCTTCCAAGCCGACCTGACGCGTCCAGCTGGCTGGCAAGCAGGCATGGCCGGCGCTGACGGCGTCATTCATGTTGCTTCACCATTGGGGAATGGCACCGAATCCACAGCAGAGCTGGTTGAAGTTGCTCGCGATGGTGTGCTGAACGTCTTTCAAGCCGCTGCTGACGCTGGGGTCAAACGAATCGTCATGACCAGTTCTCAAGCCGCTTCGACGCCGGATAGCCACGCAACCGGAACCTTCGATGAAAGCCTCTGGACGGATCTCGCTAATCCCGAACTGGACCCTTATCGTATCTCAAAGGTTAAGGCCGAACGAACCGCATGGGCGTTCGCCGAGGAACACGATCTCAGCCTGACGACCATTCTGCCTGGCGCCATCTTCGGCCCAGTCATGACTGCCAATCTCAGCTCAAACGGACTTTTACGCCAACTTCTCAAGGGCCTCCCTGCCGTCCCAAAAGTCCCCTTAGAAGTCAGTGATGTCCGCGACCTCGCCGTCCTTCACCGCTTAGCCTTTGAGCAGTCAGCCGCTATTGGTAATCGTTACCTGGCCGCTTCACAAACCATTTCGATGCCGGCCGTGGCCAAGTTGTATCAACAAAACTACTCGCAACTTAGGGTTCACGCACGGCCACTCCCTAATTGGGCCACCCGTCTGCTGGCCAAGCCCATGCCTGCCCTGCGTTCGCTAGTTCCCATGCTCGACCGCCGTTATCACCACACCACGGCTGCCGCAGAACACGACCTCGGCTGGACACAACACACACCGACAGAAACGGTGCTGGCAGCAGCGGACCGATTGATATCGTTGGGGTTGGTGAAGTAACGTTTTATTGAGAGTGGGACAAAAGGCGATTAGCTGATGAGCACTAAGGCTGAAAGTCCCAAAACACTCATTATGACTGTTGTCACAACGATACTGGGTCTAAAATTAGGCAACGTTGTTCAACCATCGCCTTACCGGCCGGCAGATATGGACTGGATCGGTGCGAACACAACTTTAGGCCTCGAAAGGATTGAGTCTCCAAGCTTGGTTTTCTACTAAGACAGTGGGAAAATCACCCACTGACTAAGTAGAACGACGCGCCTAATCCCATATCTGCCGACCTCTCAACTGCCTTTTGTCCCACGTTTCACCAATGTACATTCGGAGCTACCAAGCGTCTGGAACATAACTCAAAAAGTTGCTTCTTTCAGAATCTGATGACTCTGAAAGAAGCAACTTTTATTATCTCTATTCAACTTACGCTAATCCTTAACTCCAGCAATTTCAAAGCTAAAGTCATGGTCGATGTCACCCGCAATGTGGTACTGCGGTTCAACGTCAGCGCCCCAACTGTCGATGCCACCAACGCCCCGAACGGCGCCAAAGATGGTCAGGACCGTGCGGCGAACCAGCGGCAACTCCTCAATGTGCGTGGCGCTTTCTAGTTCTTCTGGCGTGTAGGGTAAGCAGCTAAAGGCAAATGGATGCCCCGCTTGCCGGATCGTCAGCCTGAATGGCTGGTGGTCGGGGTCGGCGTTATTGAGCGTCGTGGCCCGCGTTACCTTAACCCAGTCGTTGTTCATGTGCATGCCACATTCTTGTGGCACCATGTACGGTGTGACAGGTAGCCCGTCAACGTGATACGTACCTGGACGACCACCCGCTTGCCGGTCGGGATACGTTTCACCCGAGAGGCCTTGGTAGTCGAATCCAGTAGCAGCGGTCGGCATGACCAGCCGCAAACCAAACGTTGGCAGCTCTGGTAAGCCGGTCGCACCCTTGTAATGAACATTCACGGTAATCTGGCCACCACCAGCAACGACGTATTCGACCGTCACCGTAGTGGCTGGTGTCGTGGTCGTCATATAGGTAAATTTCACCGCAACTGTATCCGCCGTTTCGTGGTCGGAATACTGATTATTGACCGGTGCAATTGGCAGCTGAATCGGTTCCCCGTCAACTGCAACGTCGATCTGTGTGCAAGCACTGAACAGATCGGCGCCCAGCCACGGCGCAGACTTCGTGGAGAAGCCATTACCACGGTCGTTATCGGTCGTGGCGCGCCAGAAAGCCGGGGTCGGTGTCCGGTACAACCACTCCTTGCCATATTGGACCAGCGATTCCAAGCCCCGTCGATCGTAAGCAAAGATGTAGTGGAACCCGGGACCGCTCAGCCCCAAAGTCTCGTCGCCATAAATCACGTTTAATTTAGTCGTGTTGGCCATAGTAGTAGTCCACCTCCTGTAGTGCTGGCTTCGGCGTTCGGTCCGCAAAGAGCAGACCATCACCGGAGAATTCATAGTTGGCATGCCGGTCATCGAAGTCCCCACCGTAGCGAAGAACGGGCTGTCCGGTAACGTCATCTTTGACCCAGAGTGCCTGATCAATGTAGTCCCAAATGAAACCGCCCTGATACATGGAGTACTTATCAATTAAATCGGTATAACTCTTCATGCCACCCAGGGAATTTCCCATATCGTGCATGTACTCACAGTTCACAAACGGTTTGGCTGGGTCATTTTTCAGATAGTCCTCGATGGCATCCGGATGGTCGTACATCATGCTTTCCATGTCGGAGATGCGATCCGCATAATCCCGATTACGGCAAACACCTTCGTAGTGGGTCAGCCGCGTTGGGTCAACGTCGTGGTAGTACTTGTCCATGGCCGCAATATCATCGCCAGCGTAGGATTCGTTCCCTAACGACCAGATTAAAACGGCCGGATGGTTCTTAAACATTTCGTAGTTGCTCTTGGCCCGGTCAAGCACGGCTAATTGCCACTGTGGCAAGCTTCCAGGTACGTTATAGGAGGGTTCAACGGCGCCCATCTTTTGCCAAGTGCCATGCGTTTCGAGGTTATTTTCAGCCATCATGTAGATCCCATTGCGGTCACACAGATGGTACCAAGCATCCTGATCAGGATAGTGACAGGTCCGCACGGCGTTGATGTGATTTTCCTTAAAAATTTGTTGGTCGTCGTCCATGTCGGCTTGCGTGACGGCCCGACCACGGTGGGCGTCCCATTCGTGACGATTGACCCCATTCAAGATCAAGCGTTGCCCGTTGAGTTCCATGACTTTATTTTTCAGTTCAAAGCGGCGGAATCCGACTTGATAAGGCACGACCTCGACCAGATTTCCCGTAACATCGCGCAATTCAACTTGCAGCTGGTAAAGGTACGGATCGTGGTGGTTCCAGAGGTGAACGTGATTGATGGTTGCGGACAAGTCCAACGTGTCGGTAACTTCATTTTCGGTTGTCCAGATGGCCTCACCCGTGTCGTTCAGGAGGCTAACGTTAACGGCCCCCACTAGTTTATCGGTGGCAGATAATTTCAAATTAACCCGCAAGTCGCCGGTCACAAACGCATCGTCGACGCCGGCACGAATCGTCATATCCTCGACGTGGAGGGCGGGCTTAGCAACCAACCGCACACTGCGAAAGATCCCAGAGAAACGGAACATATCCTGATCTTCGAGATAAGCGGCGGTGCTGTGCTTGAAGACCTCAACGGCCAACACATTATCCCCAGCTTGGAGATATGGCGTTAAGTCGAATTCAGAACGGCTGAAACTATCTTCGGCGTAGCCCACAAACTGACCATTCAACCAGAGATACATCGCCTGTTCGACCCCATCAAATTCGATGCTGACCCGCTTACTTTGGAGCGCGGCGTCTAACGTAAAGTGCTTGACGTAAGCCCCAACGGTGTTCTCGGGGTCGGTACTGAACATCCCCTTTTCGGGACGGTCGGCACCCATGCTGTAGGCGGGACGACGGTAGTGTTTGCCTTCCCAAGGATAGGTCGTGTTAATGTACTGAAGTTGGCCATAACCGGCGAGTTCGATATGACCCGGAACGGTCAAACGATCGAAGCCGGAACGGTCATAGTCGGTCTCATAGAAGCCGATTGGACGGTGTTGGGGATCCTTCGCAAAAGAAAATTCCCAGGAACCGTCGAGACTTTGAACCAAACTACTCTGTTTGGCCAGAACTTCGGCAACCGTCGCGTAACCGCGGTGATCACTATGCGCTGGTAACTGATTGACCCGAAAAGTCTGAGGATCATCCAGCCATGAAATTTCTGCTTTCAAAAGTCTTCCTCCTTTTTAAAAACGCTTACACTGGTAATTATACAACAGAAGAGCTGTGATGCCAGCGAAGTCAGATTAAATTGTAATATGAAAAGTGACTAAACCGATTTTGTCCAAATTCATCATTAAGACGACCGGTTTAGTCACTTATGCGTTAGACTAATTGGTTATTTTGATTGGTGATAACTGGTCGGAGTCCGGTCAGTTCACGCTAGTTGACGTTTTCAGCACCTAACTTCTTCTGCAATTCTTCAACGATCTCGGCATGTTTCTTTTCGGAGATATTAACCTTGAAGACGTAGATGAGTAACGCCAGGATATGGACGATTAAGCCAGCCCAGAAAGCCACGGCCTTGAACAAGGAAATACCGCTGGTTGTAATGGAAGCAGCTGTGGCAGTCCCGGTCATCCCGGCAGCAACAGCGACCCAACCAACGACCCCGTTAGAAATCGCACTGGACATCTTGTCGAGCATTGGCCGAATCGCCAACGTCACGGCTTCACTCCGCGTCCCATTCTTCAGTTGACCATATTCGATGGTATCGGTCAGCGTCAAGATAACGGCCATGAAGATGAAACCTTGTGGCACGTAGTACAGAACCAAGGCGGTCATGACCATGAATAAGTTGTCGGTTGAGACGATCAAGATGATGTAGGCCAAGATCATGGCACACATGCTGACGGCATAAATCGTCTTCCGGGTGACCCACTTGTTAATGATGGGGTACAGGGGTGACGTGAAGAAACCAGAAATAGTTGGAATCAACCCGGCAATCCAGAACAGACCTGGCTTGTCCATGACGTACTTGAACATGTAGAACATCAGTCCAGCAGTCGCAGCATTCCCGAACCCATAAACTAAGTAAGGCAGTGCAGTCCAGAGCATCTGGTCGTTGTGTGCCAAGGCCCAGAACATGTCTTTCAAACTCGTCTTATCCTTAGCAGCATTCCGCAAAACATTTTGCTTTTCGTGAGTCCCCAAGGCAACGATAAATGAACAAATAATAGCAACAACGGCAATAATAATCCCGAAAGCCGTCCAACCAGCTTGGCCTTCATTATGCTTCCCAGTGGCCAAGTAAGTCACGTAGGTTACGACCGGCACAATGCACATCGTGACGATATTTTGACCAAATCCGGTAAAGTTCCCAGCGGCCGTAAAGATGGACCGTTCGTGACTGTCTTCACTCAAAGCGGGAATCATGCCCCAGTAGGAAACGTCCCGGAACGAGTAGAAGATATCAAAAATCGTAAAGATTGGAATAAAGAGAATCATGAACCAAGTTGCATTTGACCGTGACAGTCCGAAGATCCCAGACATCAAGACGATCAGTAGTAAAGCGGAAACCGTCCCCGCACCGATCAACCAAGGCTTAAACCGGCCCCAACGCGTGTTGGTATTATCAACGATGTTCCCAATGATTGGATCAATAAAAATTTCAAGAATTCGGAGGACGAAAATGAGTCCCGTAATCATGGCAATTGACTTGGTGGCCTGAGACTTTGACACGCCGGTAAACATGGCCGTCGTGACGTAGATCATAAAGTAAGTCCCAAACATCATTGATAACGCAGAATGACCAAAGTTCCCAAAAGCAAAATTGACGACTGGCCAAATCTTACTCTTGTGGGTAGCTGTTTTTGTAGCATCCATTGTAAATCACACTTTCTTTTTTAAAATTGTGTGGCCCGCCTAATTCGCTTAGACGGTAAACGTGATGACGTTCCAAGAAAACGGTTTCAAAATAATCTGACCGGCATCCTGAATATTCTCCTCGCGTACTGCTTGGTCCGCTGAGTTTTTGAATTCCGGATCAGAACAGCTATAGCTGAGATGGCTGGTCTCTTGGTAACGATCATCGTTGAGTTTCACGATCAGGTTCAGCGCCTCTGTTTGGTGCCGATTGACCGCAAAGATCGTATAGTGGTGCGCATCGTTCTTAACAGTAACGGCATCCAGGTACGGTACGTCGCCGAATTCCGGCACCTGATACGTTGGTGACTGTGCACTGGTTCGCAGCGCGGTCCCATGAGCGTATTGAGAAACGTCGCGTAATGGCGTAAAGATGGTCTGTTTCAACACCCCTTCCTTCGTCGTTAGGATCGGCGCGATTACGTTGACCAGCTGTGCAAAACAGGCAATTTTGACTCGATCCGCGTGCTTTAACAGCGTAATCAGCGACGATCCAACTAGCAGTGCGTCTTCGAAATTATAGACGTCTTCCAACTGGTGCGGTGCCTGCTGCCAAGGTTTGAGGTGCGCATCATGTTCGTTAGAATGATACCAAACGTTCCACTCATCAAAGGAAATGTTGAGTGTCTTAGCCGACTTCTTCGTCGCCTTCGCCGCGTCACAGAGTGCCACGACGGAATTGATAAATTGATCCATCCGAATCGCCTTAGCCACGTGGTGCATCGTCCCTTGCGATGGCAGTTCATAGTATTGATGCATCGACAGGTAATCTACGTTGTCATAGCATTCATCCAGAACCGTCGTCTCCCACTTGCCAAATGTAGGCGTATGTTCATTAGAACTACCGCAGACAACAATTTTAATGCTGGGATCAAGACTACGCATGGCTTTCGCAGTTTCATTGACCAATTGTCCGTATTCATGCGCGGTCTTATGGCCAATCTGCCATGGCGCATCCATCTCGTTACCGAGACACCAAAACTTCACGTGATAGGGTTCTGAGTGTCCGTTCTCGCGGCGTTTGTTCGCCCAATACGTATCCGTATCGAGATTACAATACTCCAGTAAGTTGCAGGCGTCTTCGATTCCCCGTGTCCCCAAGTTGACGGCGATCATGGCTTCAGCATCGACCTTCGTGGTCCAGTCCATAAAATCATCAAGACCAAATTGATTGGATTCGACACTCTTCCAGGCCAAGTCAACCTTCTGCTGGCGCTGGTCGCGTGGCCCGATACCATCTTCCCAATGGTAGCTGGAAACAAAGTTACCACCCGGATACCGAACTAGGGGCACATTGAGTTCTTTCACGGCCGCCATGACGTCCTTTCGTAGTCCCGCGTCATCCGCTAATGGACTGTCTGGATCGTAAATACCGCCATAAATGCTGCGCCCCATATGCTCTGCTAGCGACGAATTAATTCGGTGGTCAATCTGACCAATGGGAAATAAGTCCGTTGCATAAAGTTTTCCTTGCATAAATTCACCCCCTCCTTCGTTTTCCGAATTCATAGTATCAGTCGCGTGTAAGCGCTGTCAATAGATGATTAACAAAAAGAAGAACTAAATGAGTAAATCTTGGGGTTACGTTCACTAGTAACGCTATTTTTAGCCTAATTACGGGCTTTGTGGCCGCTTTATGTTAATATATATATGAACATAATATGCAAACGAGGTGAATATTTAATGGAAATCGACCTAAATCAGTCGTCCGTTGACGTACTGAAAGCTCTAGCCAGTCCAATTCGGCTCCGCATCATCGACCTACTCTCCAAACGAGAAATGAATATTCAGGAGCTCAGCGCCCATTTGCACCTCAGCAAGTCCATCGTGAGTTCTCACGTGAACCAACTGGAACGCGCTAAGATCATAGAGACCACGCGGAAACCTGGTAAAAACGGCGTCCAAAAAATTTCGCGGCTCCGCGTCAGTTATCTGGGCATCAACTTCCCCAACCGTAAGGAATCGGCCTATTCGCACTACGAGACGCGTCTACCGATCGGCCACTACGTTGACTACGATGTTGACCCCGTCTGTGGATTGGCGACAACTAAGAGCTACATCGGCCATCTAGACGATCCGAAATATTTCATGGACCCCGACCGCGTCAACGCCGGTATTCTCTGGTTTGCTAAGGGGTATGTTGACTACAAGGTGCCTAACCTGTTGGACCGGTCACAAACGATTCAGCAAGTTGAAATCAGCTTTGAAGTGGCCTCGGAATTTCCCTTTACCAATGATAATTGGCCGTCAGATATCAGCTTTGAACTCAATGGTATCGATCTGGGTTTCTGGGAAAGTCCCGGCGACTACGCGGATGTCCGCGGTGAACTAAACCCAGAATGGTGGCCGAATAACATGAACCAGTACGGCCTATTGAAGACGCTACAGGTCACGCACGCGGGAACGTTTGTCAGTGGTGAGAAGATTTCCGACGTGACCATCGACGACTTCTCCCGCCAAACGCAATATTGGAATCTACGACTCGCCGTCAAGAAGTCGGCGCAACACGTTGGTGGCCTAACTCTGTATGGTAAGGGTTTTGGCAATCATGATCAGGATATTAATTTTCGCTTTTACTACTTATAAAAATCGACAACCAGTCTCACTTAGATACACAAATAGCCAGCAACAGGGGTAATCTGCCCCACATTGCTGGCTATTTAAACTTGTCATTTAGAATTTGATTTCTAAAATTAGCAGCTAAAAATTGCGGCCACAGACCTTAGTTGTCCGAATAGGTAGCTGTAAATCCAGTCGGGCTACTTGTACTGGTCTAACTATTTTCCGTCTCTATTGCTCATTTCCCGGACATTATAACCCGGGTTAACCCGCGCAAATTTTCCGAAGCTCACTTGCATTATTTCCACTCATTTCTGCGTGTCAAACTGGCTGTTATACAGACCTGCATAAAATCCTTGTTTCGCTAATAAGCTGGCGTGGGTTCCTTTTTCAATGACCTGGCCGTCGTTGATGACTAGAATTTGGTTGGCCCGCTGAATGGTCGACAAGCGATGGGCAATCACGAAACTGGTCTTGTCTACCATCAGTGCGGTCATCGCCGTTTGTACGTCAGCTTCGGTATTGCTGTCGATGGCGGCAGTCGCCTCATCTAACACCAGAACTGGCGCCCCAGTGATGAAGGCCCGTGCGATACTCAACAATTGGCGTTGTCCCTGAGATAGACTGCTGGCATTTTCACTGAGCACCGTCTCATACCCGTCAGGTAGTTGGCTAATGAAAAAATCAGCGTTAGCGCGTTTGGCAGCCACGACCACCTCATCATCGGTCGCATCTAATCGGCCCAGACGAATATTTTCGCGAATACTCATCGAAAATAGAAACGATTCTTGCTGCACAACTGTGACTAGTTTCCGCAAGTCCTGCCGTTTAATCGTCGTGACATCGCGCCCATCTAACAGCACCTTGCCCTGTTGGAGCGGATACAGATTTGTTAGTAAGTTCATGATGGTCGTTTTCCCAGCACCCGTTGGTCCGACTAGCGCCACAACCTCGCCCTGTTTGGCGGTCAAATTTACGTCTCGCAGAATCGGCCGTGTCTCATAAGCAAAAGAAACGTGATCAAAAGTCACATTTCCCGCCGTTTGCGTCACGTGAACCGCACCGGGGACATCCTTTTCTGGTTGTTCATCGATGAGACTAAATACCCGCTGCGCACTGACCAGCGATAACTGCAGTGTATTGATCAGATTCAAAACGTTGTTGATGGGACCAGTAAAATTGCGCAAATAAATCAAGAACGTAAAAATAATCCCAACGGTGATGCCACCATGACCAGTAAGAATGGAAATAGCACCTGCTGCCGTAATCAGCACGTAGGCCAGATTATTTGTCATGTTGTTGAAGGGCCCAATGACAGACGAAAAAGACTGCGCGCGAAAGGCTGCTTTGGTGTACTCCGCATTTGTCCGATTAAAGTCGGCCATGGTCTGTTCGCTGTGGTCGAAGAGCTGAACCAGTTGTTTACCCGAAACGGATTCTTCAATCTGAGTGTTCAGGTTTCCCAGTGCTTGTTGTTGGGTCATAAAAACTTTCTGAGTGACTTTGGCAATCCGGCGTGAGAAAAAATACGTGGCAATTGGGCTGAGCAACGTGATTGCTGTCAGCAGTGGTGACAACAGCAACATCGCCAACCCCATACCAATCACGCTGATGATTCCAGTAAAGAGTTGGACGAATGTTTGCATCAAGGCGGTATTAATATTATCGACATCATTGGTCAGCCGACTCATGACGTCGCCGTTGTCGTGCGTGTCGAAATAACGCATGGGCAGACGCTGTAGGTTAGCAAAAACGTCGCGGCGAATATGCGCGCTAGTGTCCTGCGCGACCTTGATGATGATAGAATTTTGAAAGTAGGTAAAAACACTGGAAATCAAATACATACCAGCCATCGACGCACAGACAATCAGCAGCATCCGCAGCTTGTTCTTACTAATATAGCTGTCGACTACGACCCCATTGAGTCGATTGCCGACGATAGTGACCACCGTGGTAACTATCGTCAGAAGAAAAACGATTGCCAGTTGTCGCCGCCGAGTCGCTAAGTAGTGCCAAATCCGCGCAACTGTTTGCCGCCAATCACCCAGTGAGACCTTCTCACGATGAATGTTACGGGGAACGCGTTTATGCATGTCCATTGTTACCACCTCCTAGCTGCGTATGAACCAGCTGCCGGTAAAAATCAGAGCGCTGCACTAATTCCGCATGGGTTCCCTGCGCAACTAATTTCCCATCAGCTAACACAATGATTTGGTCACAAGCCATGACGTTGGTGACCCGTTGCGAAATAATCACTGTTGTTCGCTGCGCTCTGGCCTGTTCCAAGCGCGACTTAATCCGGGCATTGGTTTCCTGATCAACCGCACTTGTCGCGTCATCCAACACCAAAATATCCGCATCGGGAATTATTGCCCGGGAAATATTTAACCGTTGCCGCTGACCACCAGAGAAATTTTTCCCGTTTTGTTCGACGGCTGCATCGTACCGTCCCGGCAACCGATCAATAAATTTGTCGGCGTCAGCAATCGTGGCTGCTTGCGCTAATTGGGCCGCCGTGCCAGGTGCACCGTATGTCAAATTTCCCCGTACAGTTCCGGAAAATAACAGGGAATCCTGCAAGGCCACTGCCACTTTACTGTGAATTACTGGCAAGTCTAGCTGTTTAATATCTGTACCGCCAATCCGAATCGTGCCCTGATACTGATCAAAACTGGCCGTCAACAATTTGATGATTGAACTTTTCCCGGAACCAGTCGCGCCGACGATACCCAGCCACTGACCATCTGCCACGTGAAAATTGAGTTGATTGAGGATGGGCTTACTTTGCTGGTAGCCAAATGTTACATTGTCAAAGTCGATGCTACTACCGGTGGGCCGTTGCGCAGTTGGTGTGGACCGTTGCTCGGCGGGTTCTTCGTCTAACACCGCCTGAACGCGATTGGCACTGGTAATCGCCCGTGAAAAGGACGTGATAATATTGACCGTTTGAACCATTGCAGTCGTAATTTGAATCATATAGTTAACAAATGCGATGATTTGGCCATCACTGATCGTCTTGCTAATGGCCAAGCTCCCACCATAACTCAGTGCAATCACCACACCAAGATTTAACATCAACTGAATAACTGGTGAAAGAATGACGGTCGCCATCGCCGCCGACTGACTTGATTGTCGTAAATGACTATTTTCTTGATTAAATTGGTGTCGCTGATGATTCTCCAAAACATAGGCCTTAATAGTTTTGGCACCTTGCAAGTTTTCCCGCATAACCCGATTGACCGTGTCGACAGCTCGCTGCATCCGCGTATATCGCGGAACACTCCGGCGGACAACAATCAGTAAGAAAATAACTAGCAAAGGCATGATGATAAATAGGATGGGCGCCAAGTCTGGACAAACAATTGCTGACATCACAATCCCGCCGAGTAGCAACATCGGCGAACGCACTAGACCCCGAGTGACCATCATCACGAGATTTTGCATTTGAATAACATCATTCGTGATCCGGGTAATTAGCGTGGCCGGTTCCAACCCAGCTGGATTACGATCAATCAACGCGACTTGAAGAAGGTGACTGCGCAACGCCTCTCCCATTTTCAACGAGGCATAATTTCCCAGTACCCCGCTACTGGCACCAAAAAGGACCCCTACCAAGGCAAATGCCAACATCCAAGTCGCGTGCTGAATAACATAGCCCAAGTCGCCCTTAGCCAATCCATTATCGATAATCTGCGACATCAATGTGGGTTGCTGCAAGTCACAGAAGACCTCACCTAACATAATTAACGGGGCTAGAAAAAAACACCAGCGCGCGCCATGATGGATATGTTGCATCACAATTCGAAACAAGCGCATTCCTCCCATCAAAAAAGCGTCACGGATCCCCTCAAACCTAGTAAGGACTAAGGATCCGTGACGCTTATCAAGTTCTCATTTGTGCTTATCTTAGCGCAAGATTTTAAGGAAAACAAGCGACCACACCCGGAACGTTTGTTTGCTATCATCAATCTTTAAATCAGGTATAATTGAGTGTACCATCAAAATTGAGGAGGCTAAAATATCTTGAGCAAAGTTGGTAAATTTGGGCTTGGCTTATTCGCATTGTGTGCCACGTTTCTAATGAGCACGCTGATTGGCAACGCGCAAACTGAAAAGCCAAGTGCCATCGTCAAGGTAGGCGACTTCGCTGCCAGCACGGACTTTTTAAACCTGAGCCAGTACTTTCAGACGACTCGTGACGTCACTGTCAAAGTGGCCTATGTCCCTACGAAAAAGGTAGGTGCGCCAGTCAAACGGGCACTGACACTTCCTGCCGGGACAGTGGTTGCCGGGTCACTGACTACCACTAAACGGCACGGCTATTTGGTCCCCAGCCTACAACTTTACTTAGCACGCCTTAGCTATCCCTTGCTTCAGCAAAGTGCGCCCAAGGGCTATACGATTGATCCTGGCGCCGGTGCTTACGACCCGCAGATCACCTTAAAAGCTACAACCGAACTCACTGCATTTAAGCGAGTTAAGGTTCCTGATTACATGCCTGGTTATAGTCACGGTGACCTTTACATTGGTGGTGCTAAAGCCGCATTGAGTCCCGTGGAGCCCGCGAGCAAGAGTCTACGAATCACACCGGATGGCTATGCCGAAGTCCTGACTTACGATCCCACGGCGAGTGCTGGCCTAGGTTTTTACCAAAAACCAACGGGTCTGGCAAAAATCACCAAGACGGACTACCACGACCCTTACCGGCGACTTTACTTTAGCCATGATATCAAGGGTATCAAGACCAAGCGAGTCAGTCAGACTGGTGCTTATCAATACCGCATAACCTTGAAGAACTTGCATGATCCTCAGCATACGTTAGGTGACGAAGATAACGGTATTGCCGGAACCTTCAACAGCCTCTACTTGGTTGATGGGACCCGCTACTTTACATTTATTGGATACGATGGCATTAGTGGTTAATGTCGTGAGACGAGTTGACATAGCTCGCCTTTTTAATTACAAACGCTTCACAAAGTAATAGGTCGTCACACCACGCATCGGTAGGTCAACAATCTCCCCGTAAACTTGGTAACCACATTTGCGGTAAAAATCGGCGGCCTGATAGCTACGCGTGCCCAGCGTAATCGTCACGACATGATGTTGCCGGCCAAATGCCTCTGCCGTTTGGATGAGTTGTGTGCCAAGCCGTTGACCTTGATAGGCAGGCTTTACGGCCAACTCAGTAATTTTTAAATGATCATAGCGGTGACGCGCAATCAGACCGCCAACTAGCTGTCCTTTGTCATATACACCAAACGCAATAAATCCGGCTGCTTTCCTAGGCTGTGCCAACCCAGTCGCTTGAAATTGCTGATCAAAAATTTCACTGATCATGGGTTCTACCCTACTTACGACTGCCGGTTCTATACTAATCACGTTGGTCCCCCCTAACTGTTAGGTCCAGTGTACTCGCTCATTGCCATAGCGCCTAAATACACGTCTCGCAAAATAATTGCCCACTGATTAGTTATCCAAGAACTCGTATTAACGGGCAAAACGACTCTTTCCCACGCGCTCAACTTCCGTGGTACACTTTCGATAAGCACCCAATCTTGTCAGGAGGTAAGGCCCATGTTGATTAAATTAATTGCGTCTTTTGCCGCTTTATTCATTACCGTTACCCTGGTAACTTTAGGAACAAGTCAGGTTGCTGGCGATTTGACTGTTCATGACAAACAACTTTGATTTTTATTCAAAATGGCGTCGAGAACTCAGATAGAGAGTTTTCGACGCCATTTCTAATTTCCCTAGTTTTCCTTCAACCATTCGGTAATCAGCGTTTCATACGCCGCAATCAGCTGTTCTTGTTCCACGAACTTTTTGACTAACGTTAGCGAATTTAACTCCTGTTGAAACACTGATGCGGTCACCGTCACTGGCCGCGTCCGTTGTGGGTCAACTTTTCCCTTTAATGTCACCCATTTCAATACATTTTCTGGTGTCTGCAAGGCCGTGAATGTAGCCGGATCAACCGCCAATTCGCCTAATAAATGATCAGCAATCTGAATACCCCGACTGTCGAGATCACCGAGATAGGTGAACTGTACGTCACGCTTCACTAAATTTCGCATCAATGCCATGTACGCTGCGTTGAAGTCATTTCCACACTGATCAATTAGCGGCCATTCTGGGTGGAGACGAAGTAACCAAGCAAAAACACCATTATTTTCAACAATTACGACCCGCCGATGACGCAAAGGAAAGTCCTTCATTGCTGCAATCTGCCATGGATTCAATGTCAGTGGCTGCGGCAAATCCGTCTCAAAAATATTAGCACAGATAAACGCCATCCCAATTAACTTCGCCGTCACCTCGTGAACCTGTTGTCCGGTAAAGCAATTGGCTAGCACCCACTGATAGTACTCATAAACAGCTGGATTTTCCTGCGCATCATTTAAACTATGTGCCGTTAATCCTGCTTCGACTGCCTGTTGACCACGAGGTGGTAGAGTCTCTCCCACCGCAATCCTGTCAAATAGACTATCCAATTGGCTGGCTTCTTTTGGTACGACCTTCCCCGTTTCCGCAACATAACGCTTACGATACTGACTTGGCATGCGCATCCCCCCAGCTCAAAGCTTCCCGGATGATATTGCGATGGAACCGGCCGTCATTTTGATTTTGTGGCGCAATCACATCGTACGCGATGTTGTCCACCCGGTCGGCCAAAATTTTGTTCTGCGCACCGCTCGGCATGGTCGCAATGAAATTGAATCCGAAACGCGCAATCGTTTTAGCAAATGACTTTGCTGTTTCAGGATCTAACTTGTCAGCAAACTCATCAAACATCACTAAATATGGGGCATCCTCATTTTGTGCACGCTGCAAGACCATCTTCGGAACTAGCAACAATGGTAAGACCATCGCCTGAGCCTTTTCAGCTCCTGATCCCCCAGACTGAACGAACTTATCATCAACCTCTTCATAGTTGTCCTCTGCGCTTTGACGCCGCTTGATCAGTACCTTAAAGGCTGACCATTGACGCGTATCTAGCAAGCGCTGGGCCGCATCCATAAACAGATCGTCATCATCAGCAACCGTTAAGTCATTAGCCAATTTCTCAAGCCGATTACGAATCTCCGCAACCAAGGCCGGCCGCTTATCGGTCAGTGGATCACAAGCCTCTTTAATGACTTGATCACTGACTTCAGTTGGCGTCAGCTCAACCTTCAGTTTGATACTTTGTTCGCGGCTAACCCCTTCCGTTAACATCCGGTTATAGTCTGCAATCAATCGATATTGCGCCGTAATTCGCTGGATTGCGGCCGTTAAGTACGTATCCTGCGCGACATCATTTCCCGTCGTGAGTTCCTTCAAAGATTTTGTCACGTGGTTCTGATCTGTGGTCATCAACAATAATGCCCGATTGATATCAAAAGCAACTACCGTCAAGCCGTTCTGATTAATAGAACGCTGCTGGCGCATGGCACTAGCAAAATCAGCGTATCCTCGTTCTTCAAACAAGGTATCTAAAGCATTACGGTCGATGCCGTTACTGTCATTGTGATGAATCAACCGGCCAATCCAATCACTGATATCACCGTAACTACTATTCCGAACGATACTCCGATTTTCTTGCACAAATTCAATCGCCTTAGTAATCGTCGTTAAGCGTGCATCTTGTGGCTGGTAGGGTGCCAACGTTTCCAACGCAACCCGTCCCTGTTCTGCCAACTGCTCTAGCCGGGTCGTCAACCGCGCCATATCTTCCTTGGCCGTTGCAATTTTCCCCTCAGCTATGGCCCGTTGATTGTTTAGTCGTTGCTGTTCCCCATTCAACTGTGTTTGTTCTGCCTCTGTTTGCTGAATCTTTTTGTCGATTTCAGTGTCAACAATTAACGCGTCACGCCGCTGTTGCGTATCCTTTACTTCTGCGGTCACGCGCTGTTCATCGAAATCGGGCTCAACGGCTGCTAGTACATCCGTAATCTGTTGATCAAAGAATTGCTGCTGTTGCGTCAGTTGGTCAAGTTGTCGTTGACCCTCAGCCATTTCTTGCAACAGCTCCGTCAATCGTCGGCGTTGCTGACGTAAATCATTCAAGAAATCTGGCGCTTTAAGGATACGCTTTAGGTCTGGGTGGTCTTTCAGCAATTGCTGTTGTTTTGCCAATAATAACTGAAATTCACCGTTCATCTGGGTCGCACCGGCATCATGGACCTCCTGGTTATCCTGGTGAATATCCTTTCTTACACGACCATATAGTGGTCCTTGGGCATGTTCATCAATGCGACCACGTAGTTCATCCCGCATTTCCACGACGATTTGAACATCCTTACTAACTCGTTCCTTGGCTCGTTCACAGTCCTCATACTGATTGCGGAGATCCTTGAATTGCTGGAGATACTCGCCCAGCCGTTGGGCCAACTTAGTCGAATCGACCTCCGTGACCACGTCCATCAATTCCGGGAGCTCGGTTGCCTGAGCGGCTAACTTGGTCAATAACGGTCGCAACTCTTGCTCGTTTAGCGCCTGTTGCTGGGCTGTCAGTTCACCTTGTTGCGTCGTAACTACTGCTAACTTCTTTCGCAAGTCTGTCAACTGTTCCTGTTGCTTGCGATACGTCACCAACCGTTGCTGGAGACTAGTAATCTGTTGCTCATACTCTTGCCGGCGCTGCACAATACCATTCTGATTGGCCTTTTCTTGACGTAACCCCTTCAAAGTATCTTCAACTTTCGTGAGGTTCGTTGCCATCAATGTTAATTGTTGCGTGACCCGCCCAATGGTCTGCTGGTTTTGACTCACCGTCTCTTGTTTGCCCTCAAAGTCCTGGTGTACCTGACTATAGGGGTCTAAAGCGGCTTCTCGTAAATGATTCAAATTACGCCAAAAAATTTCTTTTTTCATCCGTTGAAGGCGTTCTTCTGCCTTCTTCAGCCGTTGGAGCACACCCTTGGTCCGATTAACCTCTCGCTGGCTATCCGCGACCTGACTGATTACCTGTGAATCGATACCCTCTTGTGCATTCTTCAGGGCTTCCCTGATTGGGGTAAAGCGTGCATTTCCCCCAGTCAAAATAGGAGACGCCAATAACCGATAGACTGCGGCCAGCTTGCCCAAAGCTTCTCCGTTCGAAAAACCGTAAACCTGGGTGGCAACGTACTCGCGATAAGCCGGTGCTTGATTAAAAATATGTAATTGCTTCCCCAGTCCAGCATTAGCCGCACGAAAAGCATCTTCATCCAGACTATTGTCGTCAGCATTGGTGGTTACGATGTTTAAACCAGTCGTTGTCTCATTACTGATGACGACAAACCACCAGGTTGGCTTACGTAGCTCACCCACAGCACGGTGGGCACCTAGGCCTAAGATGACCTGTCGTGTCTTTGACCGCAGCAACAAATAACTATAGCCGGTACGGACCTTCATCGCACCTGGTCCCCACCCCAGTAGCATGCTCTCGAAATTCCGTGTGTCTCGCTGACTATTCCGCGGGGCTCCCGTACTCTCTAAGCGATCAGTCCCTTTGGCAGAATTAAACGATGGCGTTGCGATTGATCCGTCAATCAACATCGGGAAAAAGCAATTGGCTAGGGTTGTTTTTCCGGCCGCATTTTCCCCAATCAGCGTGAGATTCCCATTTTCTGCAGCGGCTAAGTCTAAACTCGAATACTTATTAAAGTTTCGCAGGTGAAAGCTCACTGGCGTTAATTGGGTTCTTAATTTCATTTACTTTTCCTCCGTTGTAACTTGCTGTGTCCGCATGGAAAATCGGTGGGCAATCGGGGTCGGACTGACATACCCGTCGCGCTCACGAACTAACGCCATATCAGTTAAGGCTTGTTTAACCAGTGTGACATTGATCGTACTCTCTGGGAACAACTGATGAACAATCTGATGAATCCGTGTCGTCACCATATCCGTTGGTAGCCCCACTCCCAGTGAACGTGCCACTGCGACAGCAACGACCGCGGGTTTCGCTTCACTTTTTTTCCGTGACTTATCCAATAATGGGGCATAGTCATCCCCACACTCAAGATCAAACCGGTCCAATTGCGCCCACTGCTCGGCAATCTCTGTCTTATGCGTGACCAAATCTAACCAGACACGTGACGACCGATCCACATACCGTTGTGTCAGTAAGGTCCGGTTCACCCGTTGCAACGGTGTTGGTTCTGGGGCCACCGTAGCAGCCTGCAAATGTTCCACCAAACAAGCCGCCACGTAGTTGAAGTCTGCGCTAACGTCCCAGTAATCATCGATTTCTTCCGTTCGTTCAACGGCGCTGACCTCAGGCATATCTGGTGTGAACAGTCCAAATCGGTCAACAAATAACGCCGTAATCCGTCGCCGAATTTCCTTTTCATCGAGATTCACAACCTCGCTGTGAACCTGACGAACAATTGTCTGGGTCAAGACGACGCGGTCACTTTGCTGATTCTGTAATTCCGGTAAATTAATAACGGCTTTGAGGGTTGCCAACAAGACATGGACAGAATCGGCGTCCAGTCGCTGGTTACTCAGAAGGAACAAGAGGTTTTCCTGATAGTTGTCTGGAACAACGCCTAGTAGGCCCTTGAAAAAGCTATTTAGCCGTTGCTGAGTCAAGGGCCGTTTTAAGGCATTAATCGCATCCGCCCTTTGCTTACTGGTTTGTGGCGTGATGGTACTGGTGAAAATACCATGATCTAGTAGTTCATTGACGATTAGTTGTTCTGGTCCGTGTAAATCACTCATAGGCACCCGCTATGCAAATGATGAAAAAGTCTGGTCGGTCAAAATAACGCACCAAGCTTATCAAATTTACATATTTCCTTTCTCTGTTTTGTCAGTATAGCACGCTAATCCGAACAAACGTTCTCGTTTACATAAACAATACAACCTTTACTAACTCGGTACAGACCGTTCGCCTAATACAGCTCATGAGTTATCTGCCACTTCCTATAAGGTATCCGTCGTCGGTGAAAACCAAACCGCAAAACCGCTCGGCAAGGTCACCGTGTACGCTTCGCCCCGACAATGAACGTGAATTGGGTGACTATTTGATAAAGCCTCAACTTTCACGACCGGTCGGCCAAACGGCGCAAAGCTATCGTAATGGTCAATTCCAGTCGCACTATACAGCCGAATCAATTCATCACGTGCATGAATTGAAGTCATCTCTAAATCGTGGTCGACCACGCCATAATCAGTACGCTGCATAACCACACGTTGAAACTCTGCCAGACCTTCCTGATCATCCGCTACGTCTGGATCATCATCCGCTAACTGCGGGTTGTCCGCCTCAGTAACGGCAACGGTTCGCTGCGGCATGGCTTCGTAAACGACGGCTCCCATCGTCGTGGCGTCCAACAAATCAGCGGCATCGTCCACTTCTCGATCCTGCGGGAGGTGCCGTGGCAACGGTTGCTGAACCACGATTGCTTGATAATGTGTCAGCAACTCATCGATTTTACCCGTCAATGCTTGAATATCGACCGTTTGCCCCTGAATGTGGTCGTACTCCTGACTGAGCAGGCGAATCGCATCCAGAATTGTTTGAAAGAGAAGATAGACCGTGTCCATACTGCTATCGATTGCGGTTGGGCTGGGATCGAAACTGGCAGCTAAGCGATCTAATTGCCGCTGCGAATAATCCCGTGCGTTCCGAAACCGAATCAACATTTTCCCTTGATCACCCACGGCATGCGCGGCGTCTAAGTCATCGCTCCCTTGTTGACTACGAGCAACTCGTTGGCTAAAATCTGTTGAATTGGCCAACGCCTGTAGCCTTGGCCCCTGCGCGAGTAATTTTCGAAATGCCGGAATGGCACGATCCCGCAACATTTCTTGCAAGTGATTGGCCGCCTCCCCACCATGGTTGAAGGCCAAGTCATTTGCCAGTTCGCTGAGGTCCTCGTCTAACTTATGCATCCCTTTCATCACATCCGCGTAAGCTGCTAGCATATTTTGAAAGTCGTTGTACAACTGCGTACTATCTGCAGCCAGACTAGGGTCCGTCAGTTTTACGACTAAATCACAGTATTCTTGAATCCGTGTGATATTGGCGGTCACCGTGTTGTCGGCATCGATGACCCGCTGCATCATGCTCAAATATTCGATGCCGCTACTGGTGATCTTATACACGAACGATTGCTGAATGTGATAGGCCCCATTCTTCATCGGTAAGCGCACTTTTCGTGGCGCCACCTCGACCAATTTAGCCTGATCACTCAATACGTCCAAAATCCGCTTCAAGACGACATCGGTCAGTGGCCGCTCGTCCAGCTCAAGGTAGTTGGCATTGTATGCCTGTAGCAGAGTCCCCAGCGTTGTCACGACGCCACTCGTTGCGCCGTCGTGGTATAAAATGGTCAGCACATTCCAACCTGCCAGTCGATGGTCGCGACTCAATCCCAGGTTGCTGGCTAACAACAGGTCTCTTAATTTGTCGGATAAAGTAACGGCGATGATATCGGCCTCCTCTTAGTTTTCTTTCAGTATACGTAAAACTTTCCCCGCGGTCTAGACGATTCTGCTCTTCCTTTCAACCTAGCAGTCCCATCGTACCCGGTCAATCAAACCGCGTAGCAATGAATGGTGACCGACCGTAACGACTTTTCCCTCACAATAGCCGATTCATGGTAAACTACCGGTGAGGAGGTCAGGCCATGAGTAAAACGTTGAAGATGATTCTCGCCATTATTATTCTGGGCGCTACCGCCAGTATCGTGTTGGGCCATCGCATTGTCCGTAGTCAAGCCATCGAACCATCAATTGTTCTCGTGCAGCAAACAAGCTAAAAGGGCCATGACAAATCGTCATCGCCCTTTTGTTTCACATGAAACATTTTAGTCGAGTTGCCCGCGGCGCTGCATGCCCCATACATTGGGCAAAACAACGGCCGAAATAATAATCACCACACCCAGCATTTGTAGCCAGCTCACAGTTTCACCTAACAAAATAAAGGCCACCGTGATGGATGACGGCAATTCCAGCGAAGATAAAATCGGGCCGATACCCAAGTCCAAATACTGCATAAAAATCGAATAGGCCACCAATGGAAAGACCATGGAGAATAGTGCAATCAACATCCCCCACCCAATCGTCGGTGCCGTGATTCGAGCCGTTACGATTTGTGGTCCCCAGACAATGGAAATCAGGAGAAAGGCGCCAACGCACAGCAACCAGGTCTTACTCAACGGATCAAGGTTATTGCCCAAGCTGGCCGTAAACTGCATCGTGCAGGCGTAGGCACAAGCCGCCAAAAAACTGAGGAATAACCCCCACGGTGAGAGTGCTTGTTCAATTGGAAAAAGCCCCGCGGCCAATACCGTCCCAATCAAGACCAAGACAATGCTCAGCACTTGCAGTCGTGTCGGCCATTGCCGGTGGATAATCGCTCCCAACAGGACTGACAACCAGACGGCCTGCATCAGCATGACCGCGGCGGCAGCGACCGGGATTAATTTCAAGGACTGTATGTAGAACGTGTTCGTGAATCCAGACGCCGTCCCAGCGGCAATCACCAGCAAGATCTGTTTCCAGTTGGTATGTTGGTACCGCAGCCATCGCCGGCGGGCAATATGGATCACGCCAAGAATAATGACGGCGCTTAAAAAGGACCAGAACAATAACGGCCCGTTGACAACGCCTTCGCGAGCAGCAATTTTAAATAACGACGCGGGCACACCAAAACTAAGCGCGCCTAACCCCACAAATAGGGGTGCTAACTTCTTCAAAAACTCACCTCATCTAAATTAAGACTCCACTATCTATTATACACGTCTAGATTGGGAGATAGCATGAACCGATGTCACTGATATTGACTGTTTTTCTAATTACTTAAAAATAAGTGTATTTTTGTTCCACGTGAAACAAAAAAGCGGCCACCAATCACTTCTGGCGCCGCTACCTAACTTATTCTGCTAAATCTTCCCGAACGTCTTCGATGGCATCCTTAACTTCGCCCCGACCCTCGTGAAATTTACCTTTGAGTCGTTCAACTGGATCATCAGTGACTGATCCTTTCAGTTGTTCCACCTTACCCACCATCTTGTCGGCAGCGCTATCAGCATGGGCGCGCAACGCTTGCAACTGTTCCTTATCCTGTAACAGCAAGTAACCCAACGCCACGTTAGCCGCTAAACTAACACCTAACAGTAAATTTTTCATGCGGTTCGCCTCCTAAGATTAGTTGCTTTAGACAATAGTTATTATGACAATTAGTATATCGAATTATGTATTTTGAACGCAAACAATTTGCTCACAACGCCAACGGATTCAATGCTGCTAGCGCTAAAATATAACTGGCTAACGTCACAACGACCCCAGCCCAATTTTGTCGCCAACTGGTTAGAAAGGCGTTTCCCCACCGGATAATGTAGTGGTCACTAACCACCATTCTAGTTCTCAGCTGCGTTCCACGGGTCAACCGCACGACACAGTACAGCATGCCCCATTGACTGACGACCAATAGCATCCGCATCAAAAAGATAGCAACCCCATCATTAAATGACAGGCCCAACTGTGCTAGACTGCTTACACTGATACTGATTCCCCACATCACCGGCAACGCCAACGGCCACTTCACTGGTAACATCGAGAATAGAGCCAGCACCCCCACGAACCGTAGACCGACCCAGCTCGCATCTAAAAGTGAGCTTCCCGTAAAATGAATTGGTGTCGGAATGGCCGGTGTATAGCCTTGTTTCGTGAATAAGCTCAAATTTAATAGCAAAATAATAATTCCCCACCCAATAAAAAACGTGATGACATTGGGCGATGTTCGAAACGTTTCACTAGGTCGAAAAGGGGCGACCCACCACCGTTTACTCTCGACTTTCACACGCAAGACTCCTTCTACTTCTGAAATAAATGAGAATTCTAATTGTTTTATCATTTAATAGCTAGACTACACGTTCATCCGTTACGCGTCAAGGGATTTTTGGGGCAACTAACCAGCCGATTTATTCGTCAATTACCCTGGTAGAACTCGTGACTGTTTCACTGACTGACCACTATTTCGACTTTTCAATAATCACTCAGGTTAATCAGCACGTTATTCCCGGCTGTCGTCCATTTTTCAAGCCTAACATTAGTAGCCGATCGATAATAGGCTGTCGACACATCTTCATCGATGCTCCGCGCGTCTTCTCCAGGTACCGTACCAGATTCCCGAACACAACTCGGTAACTTTCGACCAGCCGATTCGTCAAAGGTCAACACATGTTTTAACTGAATTCATTCAGGGGCAGTTGACCAAGTCCCATAAGCCTCGCTCGTGCCAATCTCCTCAATGCCAAACATCCCATTGATAGAATTAGCATCTGGCACGGGGACATGTTCGCGATCCGGATTATCTTTGGGTTGAAACAGGTAGAGATGTTCATTTTCCCACTTGAATGTCAGTTACAGGAGGACGTGCAATTGGTCATAACGCAGTGAACTCGGCACAAGAGGTGTCCACCAAACTGCGGGTATCACGTCCTCAAGTTTAATGGTTATTGCCATTGCTACTGGCGGTTGTTCTGGCATACTAAAGTTTTCTTTGTTATTAATAATTAATTATTTGATATTAATAAATCGGGATATAATTCGCGTAATTTCTCTGCTAATTTATGACCCGCCAACTGTGACCCCGCCGTATCCACGTGAACCCCGTCAGTCGTGGATGGTTGCCAGTCGGCCGTTGTAATCAGGTTGGCCCCCGCCTGTATTGCTATCGTTGAGACCGCTGCAGCAAAACGCTGATTGAACGGCACCATTACTGCCACGCGACTCAGCGGGTACAGGTTTTGAATCTGCCGCAAAAATTGTTCAAATAGTGGTTCGAAGGCCGCAACTGTAATTCGTCGATCATTCGTCCCCACATTGACCACAACCAGGTCCGTTTGCTCTGGTTGCCATGACGTTCGGTCGTCGATCGCCGTCAACACCTGCGGCAGTGGCGGCACACCACCAGTTCCCGGCCAAGACACACCGGCCGCGCTGTAGGCCACCCGGACATCACGTAGCCCCAACAGGTCACTGGCAATGGCGGCATAGTTGGCCTCCGCGCGATAATCCACCGCGGCGTGGCGCCCTGGAATCACCCAGCATCCTGCCGTTATCGAATCACCAATAAACGTAATGCTATGCTGACCCGGTCGGACCGCCTGCAACTCACCATCGCTCCGCACCGACTGTACGGCGAAGCCAGCATCGGTCGCCCATAGCGGATCTGCATCCGTATTGCCACTCATGACCACCCGAATCACGTGCTGATGCCCGTCCAGGTTCAGGCGCCACGGCAACGTTTTGACCGCCATTCGTTGATACGGTAGGCCATCGATTTGAACTGCGATCCACGCGCTCACGTCTTGAGCTAGATTTAGCATGTTGAGCGTCACGACACTAGCCTGATCGACGCGAAACCAGAACTCCGCACCCAAATTTGTACTGTACATAACTCGTTGGCCACAAATCGTCTTTTCAACCCAGCGGCCTTGGAAATACACCGGCATCAGTGCATTATTTGCCGTTACTGCTTGTACCCGCATGCTAACTTCACCATCCTTGCTAATTCATTTTTCTCCAATTATTCCACAACTAACCGTGCAGTACCAGCTATTTCATAGTGGCTGGGACAAAACTCCAGACTCCTTTGGTATCTCCGAGTTTACATTGCTGAAACGGGGGACATAAGGCAGCTGACTCCGCTTAAAACTGATAACCAAATAATCCAAGCCCGGGATTATTCGGTTATCAGCCTTAATGCTCGCCAGCTAATCGCCTTCTGTCCCACTCTCTTCTACTTGACTTACCTTAGCCTGGCGTGCGATACTACTCGTGGTGCCAAACCAAGGTGGGGGTACGCGATCGGTGCGCAAGCATTCCGAAGGTCGCCGCACCTCACCACTTCAGTCTCGCGTTCTGCGCGGGGCTGTTTTTTTTGACTTAAAATGCTATTCTGTAAAAAAAGGAAGTGTTGCTCATGTTGACTATCCGCCGTTTCGTTCCCACAGACGCAGCCGCAGTTGCCCAAGTCGTTGCGAAAACGCTTCGGACGACCAACCGTCAAGATTATACCGAAGCTTACATCGAACACACCATTCAAAGACTCACACCAAGATTCTTTCTAGAAAAGGCACAGCAGACGCACTTCTACGTCGTTTGTGACGCCGCTTGCATCGTCGGCACCGGCGCCATTGGCTCCTACTGGGGCAGCTCCACGGAATTTAGTCTCTTCGACATTTTCGTCCTCCCTATCTATCAGGGTCAGGGAATTGGTCGTCTAATCATCTCCACCCTGGAACACGATTCCTACTTTCAACGCGCCGAGCGAGTGGAAATCCCGGCTTCCATCACGGCTTTGGGGTTTTACCAAAAAATGGGATATCAGTTCAAAGCTGGCCATGAGCAGGTAGACGACGAACAACTCTACCGTTTGGAAAAATTATTCTAATTTTAAAGTCGATTTGTTTCACGTGAAACATCAGTTTCTCCCCCGAAAGGAGCCTCCCGCTTGAAAATCATCATCGCGCCAGCTAAAAAAATGGTCGTCGACACCGATACTTTCGGCTGCGAAGACACCCCTAAATACTTAGCACAAACGCAAAAAATCCTGGCCGAACTTCGGCAACTGAGCTATATTCAAGCCAAAACACTCTGGCACTGTAGCGATAAGCTCGCCCAACCTAATTACGACTGGTTACAGCGACTCGATCTCACTCGCCAACTAACACCGGCGCTACTCGCCTTTTCCGGTATCCAGTATCAATACATGGCCCCAGACCTGTTTACCACCCCGGCGTTGAACTACGTGCGGGCCAACCTGCGTATCCTCTCCGGGTTTTACGGTATTTTGCGACCCTTTGACGGCATTGTTCCCTACCGCTTGGAAATGCAGGCCAAGTTGCCGATTGCCGGCAAACCTAACCTATATGCCTTTTGGCAAGACAGTCTGTACCAAGCACTCACGCCAACCATCGAGCCCATCGTTAACCTGGCCTCACAGGAGTATGCCAAGACGATTCAACCTTACCTGCGGCCACAGCAACCGTTCATCACGGTCGTTTTCGCTAGTCTGGTTGCTGGTAAACTTAAAACCAAAGCCACGCTAGCCAAGATGGCGCGCGGTGAAATGGTCCGCTTCCTGGCCGAACACCAAGCCACGACGATTGCCGCAATTAAAAACTTCGACCACCCCGATTGGCTATTCTCGCCAACCCATTCAACACCAAGTGAAATTGTCTTTATTTACCAAAAATAAGATCGCCGACAAGTCGTCAGCGGTCTTTTTGACGTTATTTTACCAGCTCTATTCGCGTCGTTCTTGCAACAGTAAGAATTATCATCGCTAACCGCACTCCGGTCGGTAAGGTGCTGACTGGCCTAGGTTACCTAATTTTAGTCTCAGTATTGCTGTTTTTAGGCCTCAACCCTTTACCGTCTGCAAGAATCCCCGTAATCCGTTCAAATCCAGTGCCATCACCCGTTGACGAAATTCCGTCTTAGACATGGCTAACTCCCCCGTGATGTAGAGCCGAAACAGTGTCAACGTACTGTTGATCAGAAAGTTCACGCCAATTTGCGCGTCGAGTTCACTGAGCTGGTAATCCGTTTGGAAGTTGGCTGCTAGTCCCGTCACGACCCGTTTCTTTACCCGCCGTGATAGGAAACTGTAATCATCTGAAGTTAACACGAACGTATAGAATTTGGGCGCCTGGTCAAAGAACACGCTCAGCCGGTCGAACCAAACACCAGAGTGGTTGAGTGGGTCATGATTCGCTGGTTCCCGTAAGAGTAAGTTAAGTAATTGGTCGGCGATTTCCGCCGTAAAACTATCGGCCAAGTCGTTGATCGAGTCGAAATGTAGATAGAATGTTTTCCGATTGATATTGGCTTCATCGGTCAGCTGTTGCACGGTGATTTCGTGAAAGCGGTACTGCTGAGCCAGCTTTCTGAAGGCCGCTCGCAGTGCTTCGTTAGTTCGGATAACTCGTCGATCCGTCATCAAATTCCCCCTGTTAGACCCCAGATGTGGTGAACCTGCGGCTTAATCCTCAAGTTGCCCTTATTTGTTGTGGACGTTCAGTACCGGACTCGGTATTATTTGACCACATGTGAGGTCTATTTATGCTCACAGGATACCATAGAATGGGGGGAGTCGCCGATGATTCACGCAGAATGGCGGTATTTAATCAAGCACAAATTTTTACTCGTGGTGTTGGTGGTGGTCATGTTGATTCCATCCATCTACGCCGTTACGTTTTTGAAGTCATTGTGGGATCCCTATGGTAAGTTAGCTGACCTGCCAGTTGCCGTGGTCAATCAGGATCGACCGGTCACCTATCAGGGTACCCATTTGGCGGCGGGGAAAGACCTCACCCAGAATTTGAAAACCTCGACCGCGATGAAATTCAAGCCGGTCACCACGAAACGAGCGGCCGAACGGGGGCTGGTCGCTGGTAAATACTACATGGTGATTACGATTCCTCGTAACTTCTCGTATAACGCGACCACGCTGATGGCAAAGACGCCGCAGCAGATGGTGTTGCACTACCAGACCAGTGCGGGTCACAACTACACGGCGTCCAAACTGACGGCCACGGCTGCCAAGTCCGCTGCCCAATCCGTTAGTGAACAAGTGACCAAGAGCTACGCCCACACCCTATTTACATCGATTAAGAAGATGGGAACCGGACTAGCTACCGCAGGAAAAGGGAGCCAACAGCTGGCGACTGGCAGCCAAAAGTTGACCACCGCCGACCGGAAAATCGCGCAGGGGTTAACCACCCTGACCGCCAGTAGCGTAAAGCTGACCAACGGCGAACACACCATTACCAGTAAGCTCAACGATTACGTTAGTGGCGTACGTCAGGCCCAGACTGGAAGTCGCCAACTGAGTACCGGTCTTGACCAATTGCTCAGCCAATCCAATCAACTGATCAGTGGTATCCAACAACTGGCCAACGGCGGCCAACAGGTCAGCAGTGGCGTGACCGCCTACACGCAAGGCGCCAGCACAATCAATACGGCGGCCGGTAAACTAGCCGGTGGCAGTCAAACGGTAAACACCGGTACGCAAAAGGTCGTCAGCGGGATTGCCGCCACAAATACCGGTACGCAACAACTTAGCTCAAATTTAACGACGCTCAATACGAACACCGGCCAGCTGACTGGCAGTATCACGACCCTAGCCAACGGCGGCCAGCAGCTCGCCAGCAAATTTAACCAGCTTCTCAGCGGCAGCACGGCCCTCACTAGTGGCCTACAGCAGGTTCAGGAAGGACTAAAGACCTCCCAAAGTCAGCAGGACGCGCTCAAATCTGCAGTCGGTAAGCTTACCGAAAGCGCGCAGAGCACGACGGCGGTGAAGAACGACGCCAGCCAGCTTCAAACAGCCCTGACTACCCTAGCCACGGCCAATCAGGCAAACGACCTCCAGAGCAAGGTGGCCGCAGCGGCGGATGCCCAAAGGTTGACCGCTACGCAGAAGGCAGCGATACTCAAAGCCGTCAGTGGCAACGACAGTCACGCTGCGCTGACCGCAGCGCAAACGGCAGCGAAACAGCTCAGCAGTGCCCTTAGCACGCTCGATACCTCAACCGATGCGTTGACCACGCTTCAGAACGACCTGAACACTGCTGCCACGGCACAAAACCAGCTTACCAGCAGCCTCGGTACCCTGACGACCGGTGCCCAAAGTCTAACGTCGGGTCTGCAACAAGCTAACCAATCGCTGAGCGACCTGAGCACGGGCCTAACCACGCTCAATAGTAAAACATCGGCCTTAACGGGTGGTCTATCGCAGCTCACCACGGGGGCGACCCACCTCGCAACCGGCACGCAACAACTGGCAACGAAGAGTGGTAGCCTCTCACAAGGAACGGCACAACTCGTAAGTGGCAGCAGGCAACTTGCCGGCGGTACGCAACGTCTAATCGCCAAGAATACCGCCTTAACCAGTGGCGCGACGGCCTTGTCAACTGGACTGAACACGTTGAATGGTAAGACACCCCAGCTCAAACAGGGCATTTCCCAACTGGCAACCGGGGCAAACACGCTGACCAGTGGTCTCACCACTCTGGCAACCAGTGGTCCGCAGCTGACCAACGCCATGCAGACGGCCGCGACCGGTAGTGGTCAGCTCACAGCCGGGGCGACGACACTCACAACTGGTGCCAACCAAGCCACCACGGGGGCGACCACCGTCACTAACGGCAACGCTAAGCTGGCGTCCTCACTGAAGACTGCCAGCAAACAGGCCACCGTTCACCCATCGCAGCTGACGTACCGGCAATTTGCCAATCCAACCACTACCACGCATAGCGACCATGACGATGCCCAAAACAACGGGACTGGTATGGCGCCGTACATGATGTCGGTCTCTCTGTTCGTTGGCGCGCTGGCATTCAACCTGATGTTTGATATGTATACACCGCGTAAATACCCGCGGACCGGCTGGGGGTGGTGGCTCGGCAAGTCATCGATCATGAACGCCTTCGTTCTGGGCGAGGCTCTCTTCATGACGGCATTCATGGCGGGCGTCGATGGCCTGGCGCCAATCCATCCATGGGCCACATTTGGCATGATTCTCGTCACCGGAACGGCCTTCATGAGCATCGTCTACTGGCTTAATCTAGTCTTCGGTAAGGTCGGCGCGTTCTTCAGCATGATCCTGCTGGTACTGCAACTGGGCAGCTCGGCCGGTACCTACCCGCTACAGCTGACCAATGGCTTCTTCCAGGCAATTCACCCGTGGCTGCCAATGAGCTACTCGGTCAGCGGGTTACGGGAAACGCTGATGATCGGCCACTCAGCATTACCGGAAATGACCGTTCTGTTCGCGGTCACCTTGATCTTCTCGCTGATGTGTGTCCTGTTCTATGCACGCCGGCATGGTCGGGTTAAGGAAATGGATATTCCGGAGATTTAAGTACCAGCATCTCAAAAAGGAGTCTGGGGGTTGCCCCAGACTCCTTTTGTATCTCCGAATTTACATTACTGAAACGGGGGACAAAAGGTAGCCTGTGGGGGAACGCCTCCAGCCAAAGAACGGGCTTCCGGCTCACCTGAAAGCCGACAAGTTCAGGCGTCTCCCAGGTCATCCCACTCTCGTTCCAGCTACCCAACCACCGTAACCCCAGTCCGCTTAACCGGTACGGTATTGGTCAAATTATCCATCACGGGACAGGTGTTCTCGGCAAATTCCATGAATTCATGACACTTCTGCTTATTTTCATCCGTATTAAAATGAACGGCAACCCCGATTCTATCTAGTCCCAGCCGTTGCGAATCGTCGGCTTTTCGGCCTTCCAGGGTGTAATAAAAATCACGGTAAGTAAAGTTTTGCTGCTTCTTAAATGAGGCCATTACGATGGCTTCACACGCACCTAGTGCCTGTAAAATCGCTTCATGGGAGCCGACCGTTGCCGGCGAATCCGTAGCGAAGTTGACCTTGAAATCACGAACGGCCGCTTGGTATGCTTTTGGTCGATCCGTGCCCGTCACTTTAACTTTGAACGTCTCCATTGCCATGTTCAGTTCCCCCTTTACACGATTTCAACTTGGTCAAGCGCGATAGTGACCCCGTTACTCAGCATGTCCTTTACCGGACAGTTAGCTTCGATCTGGTCGGCAAATTGGTCACACGCAGCCTGCGTCTCTTTAGTTTTAAATTGTAAGTTATAGCGAATCTCTTGAAATCCATTGCGGATATCTGGATCGCCCATAAAGCCCGCTGCGTCCAAATCACCCTCGAGATTGACCGTCATTTGTTCATAGTTGAATTTGTCGTTAACTGCGAGATCCGCTGCCGTTTCCTGCAGCGAGGTCCCCAAGGCAGAGAGTACCAGTTCAACTGGATTCATCCCCGTATTGCCACCGCCCAGACTAGCCGGCTCATCAATCGTGGTATGGATACCTCGGGAATGAACATCGACTTGCAGACTGGCATCAGTTTTTCTGGCTGAAGCTTGATAACGTTCCATCAGTGTAGCCCCCTATTGCGAAATGTGATAAGCGCTTATATCCCCAGTATAATGAAATACTGAGCAAAGTCAATAGTTAGCTAACTATCTATTTTCGCTTAAAAAATGGTATAATGTAAAAAAAGTTATGAGGTAGGTGTACGGCCATGGCCACGTCCCAATTTGATTTAGATAGCTGCATCATGTGCATTACGTCCCGCAGCAGTAAGCTGTTCTCCAATAAATTTAACGATGTCATGGCACCCATGGGCTTGAATCGCAGCGCCTGGATGGCTCTCTACTACATCGATCAGCAGGAACAGCCCAATCAACGTGACCTCGCCAACCTGATTGGTATTACCGGGCCCAGCATGGTTAAAATCGTCAATCAGTTGAACCTGGCCAGGCTCATCACGGTTACGGTCAGCGCACATGACCGCCGCGAGCGCTTGTTGACCTTGACGCCTGCCGGAAGTGACCTCTTGGCACAGACCATTCCTCTCGCGGAGGCCTTTCGCGAGCAAGTCACCGCAGGCATTCCACAAACCGACCTCGACACGCTGGCACAAGTCATGGAACGGATGATGCAAAACGCTAGTGACCTTTAGCCCTAAAAGGTTAAAAGCTAAGGCTTGAAAGCTGAAAGTTAAAATGTTCATGTGACTCTTACGACAGTACGCGTTGTCACCGCTAAACGAGTTGAGCCCGTCGCACTCCGGCGGCCAGGGATTCTGCTTGCTGTGGGGGAATGCTTCCAGCCAAAGAACGGACTTCCGGCTCGCCTGCAAGCTCATGCATTCTCCCAAGTCATCCCACGATGTAAGCCGGAATCCCCGACCCCCATCGTTTTCATTTTCAATAGAAAACTGAAAAATTGTTCCACATGAAACATTTTGTCCACCAAAAGAGTCTGGAACAAACCCCAGACTCTTTTGGTATCTCCGAATTTACATTGCTGAAACGTGGGACAAAAGGCAGCTGACTCCGCTTAAAACTGATAACCAAATAACCCAAGACCGGGATTATTTGGTTATTAGCCTTAATGCTCGCCAGCTAATCGCCTTTTGTCCCACTCTTTCTTTACTCATTTTCCCGCAACCACCGCGTCAGTCGCTCACGATAGGTCGTTGCTTCATCAATGAACGCCATATGCCGACTGCGGGCAAACAACGTCCATTCAGCATTTGGTAGCTGATCGACCATCGTCTTCGCGACCAGTGGTGTACAGAGATCGTTAGTCCCACTCGTAACCAGCGTTGGCACCGTTATTTGGTCTAATTTCGTCGTATAGTCGTACGCCTTCAAAGTTCCGGTCGGGCAATATTCATTTGGTCCCCAGGCCGTGTTATAGGCGACCGTTCCAGCTTGCTTCGGTCGTCGTAAAAAATCTGGTAATTTCGCCGTCACCGGTCCCGCCGCATGAGCTTCCATGAATCGTTGATTGGCCGCTAGATAGGCGGGACGGGTGAAGTCCCCAGTGACCTCCGCTGTCGCGATAGCTTGCTGATCCGCTGGCGACATGAGTCGAATCAACCGGTGTTGTTCCTGCGCCCACAATTTTGCAGATGACAATGTGCTAGCCAGAATCAAACTCTGAATGCCGGCCGGATGGTGGTCACACAGATAAATGATTGCCAGCATCCCACCCCAGGATTGACCGAGCAAGTGGACGCGCTCAAGTCCCAGGTAAGCCCGCAACGTCTCTAGTTCTTCCACCCAGGTCGCCGCTTGCCACAGCTTGGGGTCATCTGGCCGTGAGGAGCGTCCGCAACCCAGCTGATCGTACATCACGACTGGCCGCCCAGTTTGTTCCGTAAGCCGATCGAACGCCTCAAAATAGTTGTGCGTTGACCCCGGTCCGCCATGCAACAACAGTAAGGGCACTTGTTCCGCAGCTAAGTCGCCTACGACGCGATAGTACGTTTGGTACTGGCCAAATGGCATGAAGCCTTCTTGGATTTTCACCGTTACGCCTCTATCTTATTGATATGGGTCCTGCAAACCATTGGCTACCTTCTCAGCCTTGGCGTATGCGCGCTCGACCGTGATCAATTCGGTAGCCTGTGGCGAATTGTAAATATCTAGCTTCATATCGAGTTCCTTAAGATTCGCGAGAACACGTTGTTGTTCAGCCAAAATAGTCGCCCGGTGTGCGGTCAACATAGCTTGCCGTTGTGGCACACTACTAGGCCCCTGCATGACGTAGGCAATGTACTGGCGAATCTCGCGCAACTTCATCCCGGTATTCTTCAAACAGGTGATGGTCTTCAGCAATCGTAAATCGCCGTCGGTAAACGCGCGGTAGCCCGAGCGATTGCGACTCACAAACGGCAACAGCCCTTCCTTATCGTAATAGCGGAGGGTATCGATCGACAATTGGGTCTTCTCCGCCACGGCTTTAATGGTATAAATCATATTTTTTCCTCCTACGGCTTGCCCTGGAGTTAGGTCGAGGGTTTATGCTGAACCTATCATAACTGATTCAGCTATGTTTGACCAATTAAAAGACTAACCAAGGAGAATTTCAATGAAGACTGTGCTCGTTACTGGTGGTAACGGCTTTTTAGCCTTACACATCATCCAAAATTTACTGACACAAGGTTACCAGGTGCGGGCTACCCTGCGCACATTGACGCAAGTCGAGACCGTTCGTGATACTTTAGCCGCCGCCCAAACACCCCATTTGCATAATCTCACATTCGTTGCGGCCGACTTAACACAAGCTGCCGGCTGGCAGAGCGCTATGGCCGGCATCGATACCGTGATGAGTGTCGCCGCACCGGTCTTTGTCAACGGCGAGACGGTGACTGACACCACGACCTCAGTAGCGACTAGTGGCACCCTGCGGATCCTGGAGGCTGCGGTCACTGCCCATGTTCGGCGGGTCATTATGACTGCTAATTTAGGGGCCGTGGGCTTTAGTCGCTTCGACCATACCGGAGCTGTGACCGAAGCGGACTGGACGGACCCGGAACAACCCGGCTTATCTCCCTATGAACAGTCCAAGTTAGTGGCCGAACAGCAAGCTTGGGCCTTTGCTGCCAAACATCCGCAGTTGGAACTAGTCACGGTCAACGCCGGCGCTATGTTGGGACCGGCGTTGGGTACCCACGTCAGCGGTAGCTTTGGACTGGTCAAACGACTACTCGCGGGACAACCTACCCCAAACTTCACGGTCAATGTCGTCGATGTCCGCGACGTGGCCGCGATCCACGTTCTAGCGATGACCACCCCGACCGCAGCGGGCAAACGAATCTTAGCAGTCGCCGACACCCCCATTACGGCACGAGAAATGTTAACAGCTATTCGGACAAACCGCCCGGCGCTCACTGGGCTGACACGCCATTTACTGCCAACTTGGCTGGTCCGAAGCCTCACACCCTTTAGCCAGCAGATCAAAGAGGTCGGCTTGATGATGCGACTCAATCACAACGTGAGCAACCAACGCGCACGGACGCTCCTTGGCTGGCAGCCGATCAGTAGCGCCACGGATGCCGTGTTAGCGGCCGTTGACAGCCTAACCGAACGCTAATGACACCGAGAGAGTGGGATAAAAGGCGATTAGCTGGCGAGCTGGAAGCGTTCCCCACAGCCAGCGGAATCCCTGGCAGCCGGAGTGCGACCAGTACCACTAATTTAGCGGTGACAATTTCTACGGTTGCAAGAGTAGAATAAGCATTTTGACTTTCAACCTTCAGCTAGCAGTTTTAAGCGGAGTCAGCTGCCTCTTATCCCACATTTTAGCAATGTAAATTCGGAGATACCAAAAGAGTCTGGGGTTCGTCCTAGACTCTTTTTGCCCGCATAAAATTTTTCCCAGCCCTTAACTATTAGTCGTCAACAGACGGCCAATCCCCTAATCGCCGCGTTTGACTAACTCAGTACTCAGCTACTTAGTTAGTCATTAGGTCTCAAAAAACGGAAATCGTCCGAGTTTTTTTGGCTTATCCGCTGATAATGTTGTACTATGAGAATGAAGCAACGTGGTCTTTGACTGGTGCTAAACCGGCTAATGACGCCACGCCCTCCTGAAATGGCGTGGACTGGTATCAGTGTGGCTTTCTGGATAGCCGTATGCAAAAATGCATCACAGGATTACCTAGTTATGCCGTTACTAGTTACCACTCCTTGCATTTATTGGAACATTTAATTCAACTTAAATGACTTAAGTAAAGGAGACTTTATATGTCAGCACTTATTGTTTATTTTTCAACCACTGGCAATACAGAAACGGTGGCGAAACGGTTAGCCGAAACGACTAATTTTCCGATTGAACGGCTCATCCCAGCAGAACCTTACGCAGACACATTCGAAGAAAAGATGACCCGGTGGCACCAGGAACGCGACAACGACCTACGTCCCGACCTCTCAACGACGGTAGATACTAGCGCATACGACACCATCTACCTTGGTTACCCCATTTGGAGCAACAACCTGCCCGCCGTGTCCCGTACTTTCTTGGACACGCATGATTTGAGTGGCAAGAATATCATCCCCTTTTGCACGAATGGTGGGAGTGGCTTTGGCCAAAGTGTCGACCGTATCCGTAAGCTAGCGCCTGACGCCACAATTCTACCTGGATTTGAAATTTACAACACCTTGATCGACCACAGTTCTAGCCTGGAAACCTGGCTGGAAGCACAGAAAAAGTAACCGCACACGTACAAAAGGAGTCTGGGATTTTTCCCAGGCTCCTTTTTTGTTATTAAATGTTGTCTTTAGCGATTAATAGCTAATAATTAATTATTAAACGAATTCATTTAGTCCTCTGTCTCCGGTCTTAGCGCTGCCAAAGCTTCCGGCGTATACGCGTACTCTACGTGGGCCATCCCTGGCACATCGTCCCATGGCACCGGATAGCCAGCGCCATGCGCACAGAAGACGGAACCTGGCGTATTATCTAGGTCGCCCACGGGATCATAATCCGCGCCCGCTACGACCTCCGCGGCGTTGTGGCATGGCCGGTAGCCATCGACCAGACATTCCAACTGTCCCTGACCATGCGTGTAAGCCTGAACCTCCTGCGAGTAGTCCTGCATCTCGCTAACGGGTGCTGTCCCCGTCAACGTCGTCATCCCCGCTGTAGCCGTCGCTTCGGCCGATGCATCAAAACGACCACTCATCCGCTGAATGTCATTCATAGCCCGCCCAACTTGGTCTTGACCAACCTCTAACCGAAATTGATACCAGGGTTCTAATAATTGGCAGGCATGCTGCCGTTGCAACATCATTAGGCCCTGACGAACTGCCCGCCACGTTGCCTCGCGAAAGTCGCCGCCGACCGAATGGACGATACTGGCACGACCAGTCACCAACGTCATTTTTACGTCGGTCAGTGGTGCGCCCGTCAAAACGCCGAGGTGCTCCTTGGCGCCTAAGTTAGAGAGCACTTGATGTTGCCAGTTCTTCCCCAGAATCTCCAGGGAGCAGTCGGCATCAAACGTTAACCCACTCCCGCGTGGTGCCGGCTGCATCAGCAAATGTACCTCCGCATAATGGCGTAGCGGTTCAAAGTGACCGACACCTTCGATTGGCCGAGAAATGGTCTCCTTGTAGAGAATACTCCCCTCACCAAAGCTGACATCCAGCTGGAAACGATCGTGTAAGATTTGTTGTAAAATTTCCAACTGAACGGCACCCATGATCTGCACCCGGATCTCCTGCAGATGACTGGACCAAGTCACGTGCAACTGTGGATCCTCATCTTCCAGCTCCCGCAAAATACGGAGACAATCATGGCTATCATGGCCCTGCGGATCCAACGTATAGGTCAGGACGGGCTGAATCTCCGGCTTGGGCGCATCCTGCGCGGTACCAAGTCCTTGACCGGCGTGCGTGTCCGTTAAATTCGGAATCGCGCAGACCTCGCCGGCCGTGACTGACTGGCGAATGGTAAACTTCGTCCCGTTGTAGACCCGGAGCTGATTAACCTTTTGTTCGCCTAAGATAACGGCCTTGTTGGCCAGCTGGCCCCCGGTCAACCGCAACCACGTCAGCCGTTCGCCCTTGTCATCGTGGGAGATCTTAAAGACCTTGGCGCCAAAGTCAGTCGCGTATTCAGTCGCTTGCGTCCAATGTTCCAAACCCGCGAGAAAGGCGTCGACCCCCGCCAATTTCAAAGCCGCCCCAAAGTAACAGGGGAATACTTCACGCCGTCGAATCATCTGGCGAACTGCGTCGTCGGTCAATTCACCACTATCCAGATACTGCTCAAGAACCGCATCATTTTGCATGGCAATGTCTTCGGTCGCATCGGCCGGAATGGCGGTGTTTCCATCGGCGTCACCAAATGCGATGCACCCCGCTGAGAAGACGTCTTGCAGCTGGGCTAATACGCCAGCGCGGTCAGCAGTCGGTGCATCCATTTTATTTACAAAGATAAAGGTCGGCACGTGGTAGTGCGCCAGCAAGCGCCAGAGCGTGCGCGTGTACCCTTGAATGCCGTCGGTGGCCGAAACCACCAGGATGGCATAATCCAGGACGCTGAAGACCTGCTCTGTTTGGGAAGCAAAATCCACGTGGCCCGGGGTGTCTAGTAACGTTAAGTCCAGATCACCATGTTGTAGGCTGGCTTGGTGGGAGAAAATCGTGATGCCGCGCTGTTTTTCTAAGTCGTCCGAGTCCAGAAAGGCATCACCATTATCTACCCGTCCCAACTGCCGTACGGCGCCAGCACGGTAAAGTAATGCTTCGGATAACGTCGTCTTCCCCGCATCAACGTGGGCAATAATGCCCGCTACGATTCGTTTCATCGCCAGGATCCCTTTCTTATTTCTTGTGCTTCTTCTTTTTCAATAACTTACGGGCATCTTTCATTGAGATCACATTACCGGTTTCACGCTTGGCTACTTTACCAAAGAAAGCATCCGCGCACGCCTTAGCCTGTTTGGCGTCGAGATCATCGTTAGCAACCAACATCTGCATCACAATAGCAAAAAAGTGCCCGTTTTCCTGATATGCCGCTTGCCCCTCTTTAGACCACGCACCAAACTCTTGCCAACTCTCAGTCGTCCATTGCGCAGGTATTGTTCCATATTGTGCGTAAAAAAGGTCACCAATATCATAAGCGTTAGCAATGCAATCAGTTGCGGTCTTCATCCACGTTGGCAGGTCATAATCTTGACGGGTCAGCCAGAGACGAACGCCGGCCTGAACACCGATTTGATGAACCTTGATTGCCGTTGCTCTCTGCCAACCTGCGGATTTTGGAAGGTGTTGTTGTTTCAAGAAATCCTGGTGTGTATCTGGATCACAGCCCTCGGCAGCCAGTTTGAGCGTTGCGGGGCGTTCTAAGGCCATTTCAGTTTCATCTGCCGATAAATCTAACCCATTTGGTAGTCGATTACCACCCTCATATAGGCTATCCAAACCACCCTGTGCGTTGATTTTATCCATAAACTGCTGCACGGCTTGGGGATCATTTATATCAACATCCTCTGCAGCCATTTGGCGCCAGGTGCGTTTGGCGGTGCCGTAATTATTGGGGTCTTGTGCCCGCTTGATCATATCTGGCGCAGCAGCCGTTATTTGACGTTGATACGTGCTGACTTTATTGCCATTGAGCCACCCCTGCTGACCTACAAAGCCCAATAGCGCACACAACGCTGGTGCAACCAGCGCATACTCTTCTGGTTCCAACGTGACATTGGAGACAAAGTAGCCGGAGAAAACGCCGACGATTGCCTTCTTGCTCCAGGACCTAGGTGTTTTACGATACGTGTTATAGCCTTCTTCAGATAGCGTATCGAGCGCGGTGCGTAGGAAATCTTCGGTGACCCCCTTTGGCCGCTTCTTCCAGTCTGGACTGGCGACATAAGCGCTAATCCACTCAGCCGTGTACCTGCTAATGTCGTCAGCCGTGTATTGCTGCCATTGTGGCAAACCGTCATCATAGTAATCGTCATCAAACGGATCAGTATCAAATAGATCTTCATCAAGTGAATCGTCATCCGGCATGTCAGCAACGATTTCAGCTAAATTACTGGCTAATTGATTGTATTCTTGACGTGTAATATTGGTCTTCCGATTAACCACCATAAATTCAATGAACATTTGAATACTGTCATAGGTCACCCGTAAAGTTTCGCCAGCCTCTGGATCGGAATCTGACGTTGCCGTGTCACCTAACATTGTTAAGGCCTGCTGAACATCCACAATATTCCATTGTGCTAAGGAACTTGAATACATTGTCTGCATCATCATACCGAACTGCTGTACACACATTTCAATATATTCGGCCGGAATATCAGCAATTGATTTATACTGATCTGACGCGCAAAACTGGGGCCATAACGCATCAACTTCGTTTGTTTTTGCCATGACTGACTTCTCCTTTAACGGTTTACAAGTTTTCACTAATCATACCATGAAATGGCTCTCAAACTAAACTGCCCCCTACGCCGACTAACGGAAATTGCCAACCATTTGTCGCACAGACAACCGAGAATGTTTCACATGAAACATTTATGTGTCCTCAAAAATGGCCACCAATTTAATGGTGACCATTTGAAGGCCAAACTATTCACGTTACTCTTGTGACAGTAGCTATCGGCACCCCCTAAATTAGGAGAAGTGATTGCCCCATTCCGGCCTATATCTGCCAGCCGGTACGTCGATGACTGGCCGACGGTGCCTAACTTTAACCGCAGTATCGGTGTTACAACCGTCCATTAGTCGTATTTTAGAATTTTCACTCTTACGTGACCATTTTAAGCCGCCTACGATGGTGCATCCGTAATCGTCCAGGTTAAAACTGTCACGTAATTTCCAGGCACGATACCCGCGTTCGCTAATCTTAATTTCAGTGATGCCCCAGTGCTAGTTCCCAGTGAAGGCACCGGCGCGTCAGCCGTGCTTGAAGCAACTATCTGGGCATCAGTCGACAATGGGAGCAGTCCGTCTCCATCGTCATAGCTCAGCGTCGCTGCCATATCATGACTCCCATCGCTAAATGGCGTTTTTTGCTGCAACGTGATGTTCATCGCCGTTTTATCCCGCCGATTATCCGTAACGGATAGCAGGTCGTCGCCATCAACGACATTTCCCGTGACCTCCCGATTGACGTTATCGTAGGTCAGCGTACCAAAGTCCACATCGTGTGCCGTGGCTTGTAACTGCCCATCCGTGAAGCCTAGGGTAATATCGTCGCCGCTAAAGGTATCCAGCATCGTATTACTGCTGTCATAGCCTTGAAACTCAACTTTAGTTATCGCAGTCATATTCTCCGTTTCCATGGAATCAAATTGGAATGAAAAAGTGTGGCTCTTCTGATCCCCAAAATTAAGTCCACTGGCAACAATGTAGGACTCGCCATCGATTGACGCCGGATAATAGCTGTGGTTTTTACCATCTATTGTAAGTATCGTATTATTAATATTTGAAGGCACTTTCAATAAAAAATCGGCATCATTCAGATTAGAATTGACGTTATTTTCCGTCACAGTCCCTGAAATTTTAACCGTGTCACCATTTATGATATTCGTAACGGCGGTGGCCGTATTGCCAGAATTATCCGTCAAATTCTCCACACTAGTCTTAACTGTCACGTTAGGGGTCCGGTTGATCGTGACGTTTAGCGTTGCCTTGTTCGTCGTTATTGTCTTGGCCGTTGTTCCAGTTCCCATTGTCAGGACCGCATAATAGGTTGCCTTGTCGTCAGACGCGGTCGTCACCGGTGTCGTGTAGCTGCGATCAGTGCCGCTTGCCACGACCGTATCATTTCCAGATGAATCGACCTTGTGCCAGACGATGGCACTTGGGTCTCCATTAAAGTCCCCTTGAATGTCAAAGGTGGCCGTCTTCCCCTCGTCAGTAGTCTGGTCATTCAATCCGCCACCAATAGTGATTTTGGTACTGCCAATAACAGTCGAACCATCATCATTAGTCATGGTCCCCGTGATCGTCACAGTACCTGATTTACCACTGGTATTTGCCGTAACGACCCCCGTCGTACTGTCGACGCTAGCCAAATCCGTATTATCACTCCCCCACGTCACGTGACCCGTCGCATCAGCAGGTGTTGGCGTAGCGTCGACGGTGGTGGTCATGGCTGTGGACTGATTATTGTATAGATAGTCACTGGCAGCCGTCACATCCAGCTTCGTTGCTGGGATAGGTGCAGCAACAGCGGTTACGGCGGCAACCCGCGAATAATAAGTCGTCGCTCCCAATATCGGTGGCATCAGGCCCGAGTAGTATTGGAAACTCTGTTGATAGTAGGTCGTTCCAAGCGTCGTCGGTGTGACTGTTAAATTAGCCGTAATGCCGGTAGTCACCTTCGCCCAAGTGGCGCCTTTGTCAGCTGAACTATACCATTGAAAATGATCACTCGCCAATAAATTAATGGCATCAAGTACCGAATGCCCGGTTGCCGTTGTCAGCGTTGTCGCCTTATTGATAACAACGTATTGATCCTCCGGCTGCAAGCTAAACCCGGTATTCATGTACACACCCATGACACTAGTGGCACTGGCACTCGGTGTCCCCTTCCCAGGAACGGTGGTCGTAGTTGCGGCATGTGCCACCTGGAGCCCACCCAGCCCCAACACCACTACCTCTAAAATTGCTATAAAAAGCACACGCCATTTTTTGTTCATCGTCCAACCCTTCCTTCCCACAGGTTGCTAAACCCACTGATTACGTTCAGGTGATCATCCGTTGCCTGCCTCCAAGAACTTGGTGGGTGCTCCAAATCGTTCATTCAAAGGCTCTATTAATGTTGATTTTATTTTATACTGTAATTATTATAATGACTATAGAGCCACTTATTTGCGTCTATGCCGTACTATAAAGCCTATTAAATTAGCATCTATAGAGACTTATCCGTATTAGAATTCCTTGTTTTATTAAAGGTTACATTTTCCAATACCTGTCTATTTATATTATACTTACATTTTCGTCCGAATACCATTGCAAATGTAAATTATATTTACTAACTACTACTTATGTCATCATTAAACCCATTGTTAGAGGATTAACACCTGTTAACTAATCGGTTATAACAAAGGATGGTCAACGCAATTATTCACGTCGACCATCTAATTATTAATGATCCTTATCATTTTTAACCCGACAAAAAATCCGACAGCTGTCTCCAGTGTCGGAATGTTTTATCTCTATGCAATTCTCACGACGCGGCTACTCATACGCTGTGTCTCTTACACTATGCCGAATAGGTATCCTCTGGTAACCGGAGCAACTGGGGCCGACTGAAATAGTAGCCCTGCTTGAGTCTGATACCAAGACGCTTGCTTAAGCGATTGTCATCCTGATCTTCAATTCCCTCTAAGACCATCCGTAAGCCATATTCTGCACTGATAGCGCGCCAAAAACGAATTTTCTGCTGGATGTTAGGGTCCTTGAACTGCTGGTTAAAGTTCTGTAGCGCAAACTTGATTTCGGAAGCCAATGGCAAAAGCTCTTCAATTTCCCAAAAATAATTATCCCCAGTGCCGACATCGTCGAGTGATAGCTCCATACCGCGATCCAAAAAGGACTGCAATTGAGGGATCAGATCGTGGGTCTGATACTCCTGCGGGCCGTCATCTTCAGTCAATTCGACCACTAATTTTGTCGGGTACAATTGTTCTTGACTCTTAATGATGGCGTTGGCGATCGGCGTCGTCATCAGCTGTTCCCGGCTGACGTTGACCGAACAATAACGCACCTTTAGCGACAAAACACGGGTCGTTTCAACGAGTAAGTCGGCTGTGATCTGCGGGTCAATATCCACAAATGATTTTGGCAGCCGCCACCCTTCCGGCGTTAATTGCTTCATTAAAAGTTCGTAGCCAAAAACCGTCTTCGTGGCGGTATCAATCTGTGGCTGAACAAAGAATCGATAAACTGGTGTCAATAAGCGTTCCTCCTTAACTATTTATCCATAACTAACTTTGAGCGTAGTACACTATACTAGGTTAATTAATGACAGAAAGAAATGCTCAATTTTACAAAAGTGACCCCCTAAACTGTTTGACCCGCGTTGTCTTTGCCAATTATATGTTATACTAAGTTAACTAATAGCGGAAAGAAATGATTAATCCTATGAAAGCTGTCGTTATTGGCTGCACCCATGCGGGGATTGCCGCCGTCAAAGAAATATTGACCTATTACCCCGAAGCAGACATTACTGTCTATGAGCGTCAGTCTGAAATTTCATATCTATCTTGCGCTTCTTATTTACAACTTGAAGGTACAATTCCAACCATTGAAGACGCCCGTTACGCTGATCCCGAGGACTTCGTGAAACAGGGCGTGAACATGCAAGTCAACCATGATGTTGTTCGGGTTGACGCCAAGGCCCACACGCTGCTAGTTCAGGATTTATTGACGAAAAAGCTGACGACCACGACCTATGATAAATTAATTATGGCCACTGGCTCGATTACCGCGATTCCAGCCATCCCAGGGATTGAAAACGCCAAGGTCCAACTGTGCAAGACGTATGACCAAGCCCATGATTTATGCGATTACGCGACGGATTCCAAACGTATCGCCATTATTGGTGGGGGATATGTTGGGGTTGAGCTGGCCTCAGGCTATGCGACCTCGGGACACGAGGTGCTCCTGATTCAACGGCCAAGCCATTTGTTAAATGCGTACGTTGAACCCTTGGTGGCTGAAAAAGTGGCTGCTGTGTTGCAGGATCGCGGCGTTCACGTGTTGACCAATACGCAGGTGACGGCCTTTAAGGACGCCTCAAATGGCAAGCTCTTAATCAACACGGAACATGGTCAGGATTATGAAGTGGATATGGCGGCCATCAGTGCCGGCATGATTCCCCAAACTGACCTGTTGGAGGGCCAAGTCAAGATGGCCAAGAATGGTGCTCTATTGACGGACGACTACATGCAGACATCTGACCCGGATATTTTAGCGGCTGGTGATGCCGCCATGTGTCACTACAATCCAACAGGTGAAAACGCTTACGCACCGCTAGTTTCGCACGCAATTCGGCAAGGTGCTCTAGCCGGCATCAATTCCTTTGAGCGTCGCTTGCGGACGATTGGCACGCAGATTACGACTGGCATGATGATCTTTGACTATACGGTTGCCTGCACCGGCATGACCTTAGCGGCGGCTAAAGCGGCCCGACTCAATGCGGCCAGCGCGGTCTACCAAGGTCCCTACCGCCCAGAGTTCATGCCAGATGCCTACCCCGTCACGGTAGAAGTAATTTATGACCGCAATACCCGAAAGATTTTAGGCGCCCAGTTGATGTGCGAGCATGACGTCTCCCAGGCGGCCAATACGGTCTCCGCTTTGATTCAAAACAACGGCACGATCGATCAGCTGGCCTTCCTAGACATGCTGTTCTCGCCAAACTTTAACGACACCTATAACTACCTAAACTTGGCCGGTCAATTGGCTGTGAGCCAGGAGAAAGGGTATTTGCGAACTTAACTGATGCTGCTTTAATAGACTTTTTGAGGTGAATTTCCAGCTTATGAAAAATTGGGGATTCACTTTTATTGCGTCCAATCTGAAAATTAAAATGTTCGCATTACTCTCGCGACGGTACGGATTATCACCGCCAAATTAGTGAAAAAAATCTCCCCTTCGACTACCAGTGTTCCACTTAATGTGGGGAGCACCTCCAGCCAAAGAACGGCTTCCGGCTCAAATTGTACACGTCCATTTAAAAACGCTGAACTCCAAATGGATACTCGAGTTTAGGCCTAAATCAATGGCGTTTCTATAGGCATAACCGCATGCTGCCTCAGGATAACCACGTAAAATATGGGATCAGGTGCGTCGTTCTACTAAGGTAGTGGGGGAGTTTCCCCATTACCTTAGTAGAAAACCAAGCTTGGCTACTCGGTACTATCGAGATTTCAAGTTGTATTCGTCCCGTTTCAGCCCATATCTGCCGGCCGGTAAGCCGATGGCTGGACAATGCTACCTAATTTCAGCCACAATATTGTTGCTACAACAGGCATAGTAGGTGTGGTTTGACACCCCTCTTTGAATCTTAAACAAACAGGCATTACGCGTCACGCATTCGATAAAATACGCTATAATTAGCCTATCAACATAGGAAGTTGGTGATTCTATTGTCTAAAGAAGATATTTCTAGTGTTTTGTCCACTGCAAAAAAGCTTGATATGACAGCTCTTTTAAATGGTGTTACTTATGAAAAAGACCCTTCAAAACAAGCTGTCTATTTGGCACTCTATAACTATCGGCTTGCCGAGCGACAAAAGAAAACTATCGCTCAAAAGGAGTTTATCCGCTAATGGATCGTCCGACGTTTATTGTCATTGCTGGCGTAAATGGCGCTGGTAAAACTACATTATATACAGATAATCACGAGTTGTTCGCCAACACACATCGCATCAATGCGGATGAAATTCTTCAAAACCAAAATGGCGATTGGCACAATAACACTGACAATTTGCGTTCCATGCGTGAGGAGCTGAGGGAAATACATGATGCTTTAGCGCAGGGCACTAGTATTCACATGGAAACAACCCTAGCAGGAAATGGTTACGCCTTAAAAAAGATAATTACTGAAGCACATGCGAACAACTACGAAGTAAGCTTGCTATACGTTACTGTCTCTTCCCCCCAAGTTGCGATTCAACGGGTTAAATCTCGAGTTGCTAAAGGTGGTCACGGTATTCCCGAAGACTTAATTCTGAAACGTTACCAACAATCCCTGGCCAATCTGCCGACATTTTCTAAACTTGTCGACAACGTTAAGCTCTATCTCAACAATCAAACTTTCCAACTGGTCTACCTCAGACAAAATCAAATTGTGTCACTAGACCACCTTGTATTGGCACCCTGGTTGCCACAAGCTCAGACATTATTACCGTAATAGCCAACTACAAATTCAAGTAAAACGCCAGTCATCACCTCTAAAATGAGAATGATGACTGGCGTTTTACTATTCTATTCCTAATAGCTGTGTCATGACCCCTGATTAACTTTGACCTAAATTCATAGCTAGCACGCTGCAATTTAATCCGGTAATAAACTTGTCAAACAGAAATCAATCAGCTTATCATTCAACTGCCGTGTAGTATCCCGTTCACCAACTAACAATACCGCCAACATAGCATCCATTTGGTGAATTAGCGCCGTGCCATAGCCGCTCTGTAACAGCCAGTGACCAAGTGTCAGATAGATCGACTGAAAATGGAGGATGAGTAGCGGTGTGACCGCATTGCCTGATGCGATAGCAATCTGATGGTAAAAGTCAAAAATCTTCTGGGATTGCTCAGCAACCGTATCTGCCGTCTTGACACTTGCCAAAGCACGTCTGACTGCGGACAACTTTTCGGAATCATCGCAATGCATAATCATATCGCTCTCAAATAGCCGACGCGTCGCAAAAATCGAACAGAGGAGTGACGGCCGATAGGTTCCCCCATTAAAGTTGATGATCACATTCAGCGTTTCCAAATTTCCATTCTCATTATAATTGGCAATGAAGTTTCCCTGACGCGGCTTGACCGTAACAAATCCTAAACGAGATAGCTCCTGTAATCCTCGGTTGACGCTGGCTCGGCCAATTTGAAGTTACTGAGCCAAATTACGCTCATTTGGTAGGCGTTCGCCAATAGCTAGCTGACCGGTTAAAATAGCCTGCTCAAATTGGGCGACCATCTGTGCCGTTTCATTAGTGATTTTAATCGGTTGGAATTGCATACTTGACCTCCTGGTTCTGGTTGGGCCACAGACCACAACCACAATTGTCACCATATTTCAGTATACGCCTCGTGAAACCGTTTACAACCGTGGGTATCCCCGTAATAATAGACTTGTTAATCGGTTAGGTTTCACAAAAAGGAGGTCATTCTAGTGTCAGAACAATACGATGTAATCGTGATTGGCGCGGGTAATGGCGGGTTGGTCGCTGCTGCCACAGCGGCAAAGCTCGGTCAAAAAGTGCTTTTACTTGAACGCCACAACTTGCCTGGTGGGGCAGCCACTAGCTTTGTGCGGGGTCGCTTTGAATTTGAACCCTCACTTCACGAATTAGCCAGCTATGGTCCAGCAGGCCAGCCTGGTGGCATCCGCCACCTATTTGACTGGTTGAATCTGGATGTGCAGTTAGATCCAGTGCCCGACGCCTATCGGATCATTAATACCGGTAAGGACGGCTTTGATGTCCGCATGCCGACAGGGATTCCGGCGTTTATCCAAGCGTTGAACGCTGCTGCTCCCGGTAGCGAAGACGCGGTCAAAAAATTCTTTGCCCTAGCAACTGAAAGCACCGCGATTTTTCAGGAACTCTTCAATGATCCGACAAAATCAACGCCGGAAACTCTGGCTAAAGATCATCCCCAATTCGTTCAGTACGGCCACAAGCCCTACCAAGAAGTTTTGAACGCGCTTGGCTTATCGACTAAGGCTCAGGAAATTTTGATGGCTTATTGGTGCTACATCGGCATTCCGGGCGACGAATTTGAGTTTGCCTACTTTGCGTCCATGGTCGTTTCCTACGTCGCGCTCTCAGCGTACGTTCCGCGGCACCGCTCCCATGAAATTTCGAGTGCCCTCATCAAGTCCCTGCAAGATAACGGTGGCGAAGCCTGGTTCAACACGGAAGCTACACAACTGATCGTAAAGAACAAGGCCGTCGTGGGCGTCAAGACCGCCCATCAAACCCTCTACGCCAAACAGGTCATTGCCGACTTGCATCCCAATACCGTTTACAGTCACCTCCTGCAGCCAGACGAGGTTCCCCAAAGTGAGCTAAAGAAGGTAAATGCTCGAAAACTCGGGACCAGTGGCTTCTTGGTCTACCTGGGGATGAACAAATCGGCCGAAGAACTGGGTATCACCGACTACAGCACCTTCATCGATCACACTTGGGATTCCCGGCAACAGTATCAGGACATGCAGCACCTGACCGACAATGACTTTATGATTATGAATTGCTTAAACATTGCCGAACCCGCGTGCTCGCCAAAAGGAACCAGCATTTTATATGCGACCCAGTTATTCGACGGCCCCAGCTGGAACGATGTCACGCCAGCAGATTATCCGCAACTGAAGGATCAGCTGACCGAACGCATTGTTGCTAAATATGAAGCGGCGACGGGCATTAAGATTCGTGACGCGATTGAAGAAATTGAAGTGGCGACTCCGGCAACCTTTGCCCGCTACCTTCGCGGTCCACAGGGGGAAATCTACGGTTACTATGGCCAGCCATGGGATCAAATGATGGCCCGGGCGTTGAGTCTAAAGGACGAAGATGAGCCCATCCCCAATCTACATTTCTGCGGTGGCACGGGTTTCTTGATGGATGGCTATAGTTCTGCTTACCAATCCGGCTATCTCGCAGCAAAAATGACAACCAGTAACCTTAATCAGGAGGCGACAGTACAATGACAAATCCTTTAACTGACTTACTCAACGAACGTCAGGCCCACTTCAAGGCGGGCGCAACGACGCCGTTGCCAAAACATTATCCAATTAACGACTTAGCAGCTAAATTACATCCAGAAACCCAATACTTACGTATCACCAAGGTCGTTGATCACGGTCCGAACGCAAAAAGCTTCTACCTGAAACCCAATCCGAACAGGGGGACGCAACATTTGGCCTACTTCAAGGCTGGCCAGTACTTGTCCGTGCGCTTCGCGATTGGTAACAGTCGTGTGACCCGAGCGTACGCACTCCGGTCGACGCCACAAGATGCCCACAACGATTGCTACATCCTAACAATCAAATTGGTCCCAGAAGGTTTCGTGACACCCTACATCTTCGACCACTGGCAGGTCGGCACAACGGTTGAGAGTTCAGGACCAATGGGAACATTGACCTATAACCAATTCCGCGACCAATCCCACGTTTTAGGAATCGCTGGTGGCAGTGGCATTACCCCGTTTCTCGCTCTAGCGGGCGCTATCGTTGACGGGACCGAGAGTTTTGATTTGACGATTCTCTATGGCAGTCGACGACACGACAATATTCTACTGGGGACTGAGCTGGCGCAACTTGCCAAGCAAAGTGACCATATAAAAGTGGTAAACGTGCTGAGTGACGAGCACTATCCAGGATATGAACATGGCCTGATTACGCTAGATTTAATGCAGCAATATGCTGACTTAAATCATACGTCAATCTTCGTTTGTGGACCAAACGCTCTGAATGCATACGTCACGCAGCAGGTATCTCCGCTACACTTGCCGGGTGGTCGCCTCCGCCAGGAACTCAGTGGTCAGGTCCCCCAACCCCAAGAAACCGCCAAGATACCGGCAACGGTCACCATCACCGTCAAAATTCAAGACACGCAACAGACGGTTACGGCCAATACGCGCGAACCCCTCCTCGTCTCCTTAGAACGCGCAGGAATCGTTGTGCCATCGGCGTGCCGGAGTGGCGAATGCGGCTGGTGCCGCGCGCGCGTTATCTCAGGTCGCGTGAATACGCCTAAAGCCGTCGACTATCGCCGCACTGCCGATCAAAAATTCGGTTACATTCATCTATGTGCCGCCTTCCCGGAATCCGACATGACAATTGAAGTCCCGGTTCATGATTTGGCTGACCAGTTTGGTTAATATGATGTCCTAGAATTTATCTTGGCGACTTTCAGGCGAGCTGGAAGCGTTCCCCGCAGCAAGCGGAATCCCTGGCAGCCGGAGTGCGGCTGTTTTCCACTATTTTAGCGGTGATAACCTCTACTGTCGCAAGAGTAGGGTGAACATTTTGGTTTTCAACCTTTGCTTCAAATAATTTAGAAAGTAGTAGCCCACAACGTTATCATTAGTGGCTACTATTTTTGGTTTAGATTAACTCTTCTAAGTATGCCTTCTAGTGAGAAAATTGACACAAAGACTCGGTTCAGTCGGCCAAACCCGACTTGGCTTATGTCACCACTGAATGTTTCATGTGAAACACGCTTAGGTTGCCTTTTGAACTGAATCCAAATGACCATTCTGATCACCATCTTTCTATCCACCTTGTACATCTGCACACTATCATGATTCTCTTGAAATAGTTTGAGGACGGTTCCTAGCGCCTTAATCATACGAATCCGGTTTCAAAATAAAATAAATAAATTATTTACACAAGTCATACCCGCTGGCCATCAAATCCTTACGTCCGTCCGCTATTCTTAAACCAGTAGTCAAAATACGCGTACCGCTTACTGGAGGATTTCGATGACTCATCATCTAAAACGTACTTTAAGTCTCAGCTTGCTAACCATGACACTACTCGGTATGGGAACGCCGGTCGTCACCAGTCTAGCCGCAACCGTGCCGACTGCCCAACTGGCAGCTAACGGCGTCAATTCAGGCGATCCGGATTTAGCGCCCCTGATGAACGGTGAGCAGATGCCAGCAACCATGGCAACCCCTACCGTACCAGCAACCGGGCAACCAGGTTCACGCCTTGCGCTATCAAAAGATAAAAAGGGTTACAATGCGAATACCCGTGATTTAGGTGGTTATCTGACTCAAGATAAAACTAAGATGATCAAACCTGGCACCTTGTTTCGTTCAGCACAGTTAACAAAACTCAGTCCCGCGGATGTGCTTAAACTTAAGGCCTATAAATTTGGGTTACTTATCGATTTACGCACGGCAGAAGCTCATCTCACAAAAGTCGATGCAAATATTGGTCAAACCCGTTCCAAAGACGACTCTATTTATTCACAAGCTGATGATGATAACTTTTCTGGTGTTGAACACTACAATCGTGCAAATGGGGGCTCAATCGCCTTTAGTGCAACGGCACTAAGCGGCTACCACGCCTTCCTAACTGACTTATTGTCCGCACAAGGTCCCGTCCTCTATCACTGTAAACATGGTAATGATCGAACTGGAATCGCAACGGTCATTTTAATGTCGATCTTAGGCATGCGTAATCAAGACATCATCAGTGACTACTTGATGTCCAATAACTACGTTGACAAACAGGTCGACTATGCTTGGCTTAAAACTTACTTTAGTCAGATCGATGAGAAGTTTGGCAGTATGAAAAACTACATCGCTAGCAAAGACGGTCTCAACTTCGATTCAACTCAGCAATCCGCTCTGAAGGCGAAATACTTAGTCTCTTCTGGGATGACCAAGCCAACCGAAAAGCCTTCAACCCCTAACGTTGTGAATCCCGCACAACCAAAGCCAGTTACGCCTAAGCCACAGATTCCAGCCACCCCTTCAAAACCTGAAGTCGCCACCAAGCCAACGCTTCAACCGGTAGCAACCAATCAGCAGCCTGATACAACCGCCACCCAACCTAAACCGCAAAAATCTCGGCGGACTAAAGTAAAAATCGTCTCCGTCAAAAAACTCAAACACGCTAAGTTTGTTCACTTGAAGGCTCATCGCGCTTACTTCTTCGATCTTCACCTGAAGCACAAAGTCGGCAAAACTGGTAAAACCGGTCTGCATCCAAAGGCCAAGTGGAAAATACTTAAACAAGCCAAAATCAGTGTCAACGGTAAAATCAAAACCTATGTCGCCGTTCAAAGTCCCCATGGTAAGACCCGTTGGACACAACTAAAGGACGTTACATTGCTTAAACCCACTACACACCATACCCATTAATCAAATTCAAAATTTAAAAATGGTCTCTCTAACTTGAGAAAAACTCAAGACAGAGAGACCATTTACATTTACCTAGTCCGCAATCAGTTCAACCTGGTTATCCTGACACCAGTCGTTAGCAATGCGCTGATAGGCAACCGTGCGGAAATCATACCATTCTTGTGTCAGGCCAAATCTATCCGTCAATTCACGGAAATACTGATTGCCATCAATTTCAAAACATTACGATACTTCAGCGAATTTATCTGCAAATGCCGAAAATTTCTGATCTAACAACTCTGAATTTAATGTTTGCCGCCACCACTCGGCGTCAACCGGCACAGTGGGCTGTTCAGCACTCACTAGGGAAGCCGCTACCGTCGCAATGGTATCCGTATCGCCACCAAAGTTAACCGCTTTTAAAATCACTTTTTTAGGCGTCTTTTGCGTCAAGGCTAACCAGACCGCCGCCGTTAAAGTATCCACGACATATCCGGATGTTCGAATCGCCTCTGCTGGCAGCTGACTGAAATCGGTAGCAAATAGTGCCCGATAATATGGCAATTCCGCAGCGTACGCCGTTCCTTTTAAAAACACGGTCAAAGCAGGTCCTGCCGTCACTAGCGCTTGTCCCAAATGTTGCCCATTAAGTATGCGATGCAGTAACTCAAGAAGAATAAAGCTCCCCACCACAGAACGCGCGTGTCGATGTGTCAACACCGTATAGTCATGCGTCAATTCAAAGCGGCGGGCTAGCCTCGATTCGTGCTGGAGCATAACCGCCAAGGGCGCAATGCGCATCAACGCACCATTCCCATTGGCTTCTGGTGAGGCGTCCCCACATGCTAGCGGCGTCACTTGATTGACCGCATAATTGCGAACTGCATGGGCACACGTCCGACCAACACCAAATATCTCTCCCCGAGGTGTATTCGTCCCATACCGCATATAGCTCTCAAGCCGTTGCATCATGTCGTCATAATCTCCGCCACTGGTCAGATTTTCCAGTAAACAAAGCGTCATCGACGTATCGTCTGACCAACTTCCAGCCGGTTGCTGCCAAAAACCACTCGCTTGCATCGCTGTAATCTCTGGGTAGGAACCACGCTTTCTCATTTCAGCGGGAACGCCGAGTGCATCAGCAACGGCCGCCCAACGAAGAAGATTCATAATTTCTTGACGTTTCATGACTACTCCCAACCTTTCACAATTAGCCTAAAGATACTGTCTCATAATTAGTCATGCTACTCATAAACCATACCCCACCACTCTTTCGTTAGCAATAGTGTCAGCAGTCTTCAAAACAACTACTGTGACTGTTAGAACAGCGATACTGGGCGAAAATTAGGCGACGTCGTCCAGTCATCGCCTTACCGGCCGGTAGATATAGGCTGGAACGGTGCAAACGACGTGCCTGATTCCATATCTACCACCACCCCACTTGGCTTATAGTTCAGTCTCCTGAAATCGACGTTGATCATGCCTATAGAAACGCTATTGACTGATGTTGACTCTAGCGTCTATCTAGGCTTTAACGTTTGAAATCAACGGACACAATCTCAGCCGGAGTGTGATCCCTTCACCCCACAACTTTCAATAATTTCCAGCACCCCCGCATTTACCTGCTATAATGAACAGTAGCTTTTTCCACAGACGACTTTCTCGCCGCTAACGCTAAAACAATGATTGCATAAGGAGTTCCAGAATGAATAAAATTTTAAAAGCACAATTTTTCGTCGACGACCTTGCTGACGATCAAAAAAACGTTATCACGAACATCAATAGCTACATCAAGCAGGGCCTGACCGGTGATACATCTTCCGTTGCCATTATCCAAGGTGCCGCGGGAACCGGTAAATCGGTCGTTTTGATGGAGCTGGTTCGCCAGTACATGACCGATCATCGCTACAAGACCTCTCTAGTCGTCAACCATCCCGAACTGTATAAGGCTTACCAAGACCTCGCTGAGTCAATTCCAAATATGAAGGTTAATGACATTCGCCGGCCAACTTCTTTGATTAACTACGCGCAGAAGAACAACAAGAAGTACGACATCATTTTTGTCGACGAAGCGCACTTGCTCTACTCCAAGTCGGAACCCTACGCGCACTATCGCGGCCAAAATCAGCTGACCGATTTGATGAATTTAGCTAAAGTGGTCGTGGTCGTCTATGACTTCGAACAAGTCTTCCAGTCCAAGATGTACTGGGACAAGGACCTGCTTTTCAAGACAATCGGAGCACACCCCCATAAGTCGTTTGACATGAACTTCCAGTACCGAATGGTCGCGAGTGACGAACAAGTGGCCTGGATGGACGATTTGAGCGCCGAAAAACCGCTGAAACCTTTCCCAGATAACAGCGATTTCGAGTTTAAAATGTTCGATACCGCTGGCGAGCTCTTCGAAAACATCAAGAAACGCAACAAGGAATACGGCATGAGCCGCGTTGTTGCCACCTCTGGTTTTCCCCGGATCGATGGCCGCCACAACGTCGAAATGGACAGCTTCAATCTGCCTTGGGACGAGTGGGACCCGCAACGAACACACTGGGCAAAGCGTGAAGGTTCTATCACACAGGTCGGCACCATTTACACGCTTCAAGGCTTCGACCTGAACTATGTGGGGATGATTATCGGTCCTTCGTTTGGCTATGATCCGCAGACCGACACCATGACCATTATTCCCGAAAAGTATTCGCATAAGGAAATCTTCAAGAAGCGCAAGGACATGCAATTCACCCGTGACGAATATAAGGTGTTCATCGCCAACGTCCTCAACGTGTTAATGAAGCGCGGCAAGTATGGTCTCTACCTGACCGCATATGACGATGCCCTCCGGAAACGCCTACTCGAACTGGCTGAAACTGGAAAATAACAGATTAAAGCAGCCGTAACGGTCGACTATTCCCATTTGGTGGTCGACCGTTACGGCTTTTTACTATGACTTGTTCTCCGCCACCATGTGATAGAAAATAGGCGTAAATTAGAAGGCCTTTCCATACCACGCATCACGCTGCGGGTGCCATAACTACCCGTCCGCCGACTGTTGGAACGCCAGTATTTCTATTCCAGCCGGTCCTTAACCCGACGCTCATTGTCTCCACTAGTCGGCAAACAATCCGTGTGCCCTTCCAAATTTCACAATCCCCAATCCTTAACTTTGCGGCTCAATCTGGACTCAGGTATAATGACTGTAAAACAGAAAGGAGGCTTACAAAATGGGAGTTACGCGAATACGTGTCAAGCATAGCTTAATTCAATGGGCTTTTTCCACTACTGATCTCAGTGAAGAAACTAAAAAGAAAGTTACAGCAACATCTAAATGGCTCCAACCCGATTCTTCTGTATATCTTCAGCCTACTGCCAAACAGCTTGGCTTATTTGCCACCAGGTTGCATATCCCATTTGGTAGCCTTCTTTTAGAACTGCCACCGAAACCGGATGATATCCGATTGGCCTTTCGTACGCAAAAAAATGCACCTGCGCAGGTCAGCTTAACTGTCCGTGATATTATTTATGAAATGAAGCGTAAGCAAGCCTGGTTTAAAGAAGAGAGTGGCACTGCCACAAATAAATTATCTTTAATCGGCAGCGCCAAGGGTTTCGATAATGCTGAAACCGCAAATGTAATCGCTAATTTTCTCACTTTACATCACTTTCAAAGTCCAAGGGAACTATTTAATAATTTGAGAAGTCAACTAGCTCAGATTGGTATTTTAAACATGCAAAAGGGAAATGCCGGTTTGGGCACCAACCGACCTTTGAACATAAAGGAACTACGTGCTTTCGTTTTACTTGACGATTATGCTCCGCTCATCTTTATTAACCAGAAGGATACGTACACTGCCCGCATTTTTTCACTGGTTCACGAATTTATTCACATACTCCATGGATCCGATGAATTACTGCGTGACGGAGATAACAATCTCACAGAAGAACGTCATATCAATCAAATTACGGCCGCTTTTTTAATGCCTGAATCAGCCTTCAGGACTTTGTTTGCCACGAATGACCTGATTAAGGTTGCCCACTATTTCAATACGAGCCCCGAAACAACCCTTATTCGTGCCAAAGAAATCGGACTTATTACTAATACCGCTAGTGTAGAACTGCCGGCGTCCCCAACTTCTCTAACTAAAAAATCTGGCGGAAATCCTTATAACAATGCACTTAGCCTAAATGATAGCCGTTATATGAACGCACTTATATCTGCACAAAAAACTCTCTGAGGGTGTCGCTTCGCTCTGCCCTCGTAACCATATGGTGAAATGAACCGCCTTTCCCGGTATA
>NZ_RHNX01000016.1 GCF_003946335.1 Levilactobacillus fujinensis | reverse complement strand
AAGCCCGTCCTTTGGCTGGAAGCGTTCCCCACAGCAAGCGGAATCCCTGGCATCCGGAGTGCGGCCGTTTTCACTAATTTAGCCGTGATAATTCCTACTGTCGCAAGCGTAACGCAAACATTTTGGCTTTCAACCTTTAGTTACGATCAAAAAGTGACGTGTAAAATCTGTTTGTCCAGAAAAAGAGAAAATTTTTTTGTTTTTGTTAGAAGAAAATAGCTAGTCAAATCTTGAATAGTAAGATTTGACTAGCTATTTGAGTTTATTTTGATTCTGGAACTAAATGATAATTAAAATTAGCTTCACTTCGATTGGTTCGCCAGCTTAAGGAAGGCATTAAGCTGATCAACACTGACGCCAACCATGATGGCGGAACGGAGTGGCATGTTCTTCATCATTTCACTGTTGGTGTCGTTACCGGCGAGAGCATCGAAACTCTTGGCGATGTCGGTTTCTTCCAACGCAGCTCGTAAGTCAGGACGGGCCATAATGGCGCCAATGTACGTGTTTGGCGTTACTGGCGCGCCGGTTTGTGGATTCCAGGCTAACGTCACGTCTTGCTGTAAGTCGAGGTTGCGTGATGACCGACCAACGAAGATGGTGTAGTCACCGTCATCCATTTGCCAATTGCTAGTCTCAGCGTTGTACCAGCTGAAGGCGCGTCGTGGTAATGTCCGGGTGATCGTCTTGGTTTCCCCGGCAGCTAATTCAGTCTTGGCGAAGTCGCGAAGTTCCTTGACGGGCATTTCGACCAGACTGGCGTGGTTGGCCACGTAGATCTGTGACGTTTCTTGGCCGGCTACATCGCCATCATTGGTGATCTGGTAGCTGACCATAACGTTTTGGTCCTTGTCCGTGACGGTTAGGTCGTGGTAGCTGAAGTGCGTGTAGCTTAGACCGTAGCCAAATGGGAAGCGAACGGCGCGTTGCTTTAGATCGTAGTACCGGTACCCAACGAAGATGTCGTCGTGGTAGGTTTCGGTCAGAGGACTTGCGTTGAAGGTCCCAAAGGTTGGGTTGTCGGCGAGCTTGATTGGGAAACTTTCGGCCAACTTTCCGCTCGGGTTAACGGCGCCGGTCAAGACGTCCCAAGTGGCTTCACCCACGGCTTCACCGGCCAAATAGGTTTCGAGGATGGCAGCAACGTCGTCGGCCCATGGCATTTCAATGGCGGACCCATTCTGAAGGACCACGATGGTGTGCGCGTTAACGGCAGCAACTTGTTTGATCAATTCGTTTTGGTTAGCGGGTAAGGCCATTGAGGTCTTGTCGAAGCCTTCAGATTCTAAGGCTTCGGGAACGCCGGCAAAGATAACGACCTTGGCGGCTTGCTTAGCGGCGGTAACGGCTTTGGCGATTTGATCGGCGTCCACGGCCGTAGCATCTAAGCTGTAAGCAGCTTGGTAGTTGGTGTTGCCAGCGGCTTCGGCAATTTCCAGTGGCGTCGTGATGCGGTAGGCGTTCACATGGGAACTGCCACCACCTTGATACCGTGGCTTGTCGGCGAGTTCACCAAGGATGGCAACGTCTTTAGCATTAGCCAGTGGCAAGGTGTGGTCATCATTCTTTAAGAGGACCATGCTGTTAGCGGCTAACTTCCGGGCAAATTCGTGTTGGGCGTCTTTATCATAAGGTTTTGGTTGGCTGTCAACGTGCCAGTCATGAACCATCTTGAGGACCCGTCGAACGGCAATATCCAAGGTTGCTTCGGTCAGGTCGCCATGCTTGACGGCATCAACGATCTCTGTCGTTGATTGCGGGCCTTTACCAGGCATTTCCAAGTCTAACCCGGCGCGCAGAGCGGCCACATGGTCGGCAACGGCTCCCCAGTCGGACATAACAACGCCATCGAAGCCCCATTCATCGCGGAGAATCTTGGTAAGTAGCTTGAAGTTTTGCGAGTTTAGCGTCCCATTGATGGCATTGTAGGAGCACATCAGGGTTGCTGGGTGGGCGGTGACCACGATGCGTTCGAAGGCAGCCAGGTAGATTTCACGTAGCGCCCGTTCGCTCATATTGGAGGAGGACGTGAAACGTTGGTTTTCACGGTTGTTCGCGGCAAAATGCTTCACACTAACGCCGACGCCTTGGCTTTGGACACCGTTGACGTAGGCGGCACCGAGTTCACCGGCAACGAGGGGATCTTCAGAGAAGTATTCGAAATTCCGGCCGGCGAGGGGACTACGCTTCATATTGATTCCGGGGCCGAGGAGCACACTGACCCCTTCGTTTTTAGCAGCTTCCCCCAGGTTTTCACCCAGAGTAGTCAGGGCTTTGCGGTCAAATGAGGCGGCGGTCAAAGCGGAAGCGGGGAAGGTGATAGCCTTGACGCTTTGGTTCAAGCCCAGCGCATCGGCACTGTTGGCTTGTTTCCGTAGACCGGATGGGCCATCAGTCATCATAATCTTTTCAAGGTTCAACCGGTCGATGCCGGCAGTGAACCAGAAGTCTTTACCTGAAACGAGACTGGCTTTTTCGGTCAGCGTCAACTGTTGAATGAAATCATTGCTAATTGGTGATGTCATAAAAAAGCTCCTTTTCAGTTGTGTAGTGAAACGCTTTCACAACTAGTTTAACAGGACAACCAACCTAATGAAAGCGGTTAATCAGACTTGAAATGACCCAAATCTGACTTTTTAGCAAACTTTTGCGTAGGTTACTTGTTGTAGTGAGTCCTGTTGCCTGATGTGTGATCAGGCGAATTTGTTTATTTTGTCGAATGAATCATCTGAATGAAGATGCAGGCAATGAGGACAAAGACAATTGCAATTGGGAAGACAAGTTTATAGCCGCCCATGACGACCACGATACTAGTCACGATGGGACCAACAGTTTGTCCCAGAGTTGTTGCGATGTTTAAGATACCCAAATCCTTACCGGCTTCTTCTTTATTTGGTAAAACGTCGATGTTCAGCGCTTGATCAACAGCCCCGTAGACAGCATAGCCCAAGCCAGCGAATCCGGCGAAGAGCATCATAGATAGTGGTGAACGCATCATCCAAGGGAGCAAGTAACCGATAGCTAATAGGATCGACGCGACGATCACTGGTAATTTTCGCCGACCAATGGCATCAGAAATGGCGCCGGAAGTCAGTGACCCGACTAAGCCAACAATCATTGTGATGACAGACATAACTGAAATTGTGGCTGCAGCGGCTGTCTTTCCTTGGCCAATGTAGCTTTCCAAAATGTAGAGCTGGTAGTTAAAAATCATGTAATAACTAAAAATTAAGAGTGTCCGACCGACGAAGGCTAGCCAAAAATCGCGCGCGCCTTTCACTGGGGGTCGAAATGAAGCAAGTAATTCGCTGACACCACCGGAAACTACGGGCAGGTTCTTTGCGGAGTCTTCGTTTGGCCACACGATAACGGTACAGATTCCAGCAATTCCCATGAGAATTCCAGCGACGACGAAGCCCGGAACTTGAATCGAAATGAAGCGCGCACCAATTAACGTTCCTAATGATGTCCCACAGGTCGTTCCTGCGGACATGAAGGCAGACATTGTGGCCCGCATATCATCAGAGACGCGATCGGATAATGTGGCAATTACTGGCGCAATCATCATATTTAGACCAAACATGCTGGCACAGTAGGCAATGCCAATGGCCCAAACATTGGTGAAGATACCAATGAGAAACAAGGAAAGTCCGCCAACTAGACCACCAGCGACGACCCACGGTGTGCGTCGGCCAAAGCGCGAACGCGTTCTGTCGGACAGATTTCCGAATAGGAGGTTCGCCACTAGAGAAGAAATGGCGGTCGCAGCGTTTAGAATGCCAAAGACGGCAGTGGCTGCGCTGGGACCCATGATGTCTTTTAAGTGTTGGGGCAGTAAAACGGCGGCGACGATCCCCAAGCCACCCATCCAAAGCAAAGCGAAAATAAAGAAGCTGGCCGAGAAGCGAACCTTGCTAGATTTGCTCATCGTGATTTTTTTATTGGTATTATCCATAGTCTTTTCTCCTTGACTGAATTGAAAGTTAACTGCGTTTGAATTGAAGCGTGGTCACGGAAGCCGCTGGCAAAGTGACGGTCTGCCGTTGGCTGGTCGTCTGCTTCATGGCTAGGGGATGACGGCGGACAGTATTCGGATGGGCGGCATCATTGTAGTCGGTGACGTGGGCGGCATTCAGTGTTTCTGCCGTGATTAGGTGGACAGTATCGTCAAAGGTAAGTGTGAGGGATTTAGGCGCATTAATGGCGGTATTGCTGAGACTGACCGTGATGATGCCGTCCTTTATGGATGCAAAGGTCTCGACAGCGGGTGTCTTCGTGTCGAGGGGCAAGACGTGGCCGCCACGATGGCCCTTGTACAGCATGAAGACGTCATAGTTTGGCGTCAGAATGGTTTGGTCGCCGTCGGTCAGTAGAAGTGAATTCAACACGTTAACGGTTTGCGCCACACAAGCCATGGCAACACTATCGCAGTGTTTTTGCAGAATGTTTAGGCTAATGGCGGTCGTCAGGGCATCACGCATGGTGACCTGTTGGTAAAGGGCGGGCCGTGCGGTGAAGGCTGGACGGTGCCAGTTGCCCCACTCGCCAACGACTAGATCAATCTGGTCGAGGCGGTGATCCATCGTGGATTCTGGGATTGGCATATTGGCTAGTCCCTTAGCGATGAGACCTTCCTGCTCACTGATGACGTCGTCGAGTTCGTGAGCACTTTGAATGACGCGCGCCCAGTCGTCTGATGTGAAGTCAGTCGGGGTGTCGTTCTCGTGGTCGATGTTCCAGTTATAGAAATGAAGATCGATGGCATCGATAGCAGGTTGTCGGGAGCTTGCCAGGGCGGTTAAGAAGTCGCGCGTCCAGCGAACCCGTTCCTGAGGCTTGTTACCATCGGGACCACTCGCAATTTTGTAAGTTTTTTCCTGATCAAATAGGGAAGTCTTAAACGTTGGCATAGCGGTCGCATACTTGCGGTATGTCATCGCATACTGTTGGGGAGTCATGAAACCACCGCCACCCCAAACCTCATTGCCAATACCGACGTATTTGACATTGTAGGGATCAGCATGGCCGTTTGCTTGGCGAAGCTTGGCCAGCGATGTTGGTTGCGCGCGATTACAGTATTCTAGCCAATCCTTCATTTCCTGCACACTCCCGCTGAGGAGGTTGACGTTGAGCCAAGGTTCGGCGCCAATCAAGGCACAAAAGTCCATGAATTCATCGGTTCCAAATTGATGCTGATCCAGTTCATAGGTCCCAAAGTTTTCGTTGAAGGTCACGGGACGTTTCGCGGGGGCACCGATGCCGTCACGCCAGTGGTAAGTGTCAGCGTAGCAGCCGCCTGGCCAGCGAACGACGGGTGGTGCGAGAGCTTTCAGAGCCTCGACGACGCCTCGCCGCAGACCATGGATGTTAGGAATGGCAGAGTCTCTACCGACCCAGATGCCGTCATCGATACAACTACCGAGAAACTCAATGAACTGGCCATGGAGTTTGGGATTAATCGTGCCATATGTATTTTTAGAATTTAAATGAATTTGCATAGTGATTTCCTCCTGATGGCTATATAATAGTCGGTATGTAACCGCTTTTATATCAGAAAATCAAATGAAATATCAGATAACGAAACTGATTAGGAGGGTGTGAAACGATGCGAAAACCGGTAGCCGTCGTGTTGGATTATTTGCTACGGACGCGACATGTGCCAATCAGTCAATATGATAACGGTAAGTTTGTCCGGTGTATTGGCCAGCAAGTGGTTAACGAAAAAGAACAGACGGTGATTAGACAGCTTGTCCCGCACGCGACAGGGCAGTGCCCCCAGCTGGAGCGCTGGTCAGATGGCCGATCGTTAGCACTCGTTCGTAAGGAACATGTCATTTATGTCCTGGGGCCAGTTTTAGTAGCGACACCGGAAATGGTGGAGGCACACGTGCAGTCTTGTTCATGGGATGACTGGTTGGAAGGGCTATGCTTACTCCAAAATATTCTAGATGGCAGTAACCTACGTCCTAGTGACTTGTATATGAAAAATGGCATTAGTCACGGTGAACAGAAAATGAATGCCGTGGAGACTGTCCGCCGTTTTAATCAGAACCAGGAGCATGCCTTTATTCACAATCCGTACGATCAAGAGCTACGAGAACTGAACAGTGTGGCGACAGGAGATATTGCTGGATTACAGGCCAGTCTCCATGAAAGCTTTGATGGCCATTTCGCCCAGTTGGGGCCGACCCGGTTGCGGTCGTTGAAAAACTTAGGTATTGTTGATTTGGCCTTATTGGCGCGCGCGGCGATTCGTGGTGGCTTGGATTATGAACAATCCTTTACGATTAATGATCAGTACATTAATTCGCTTGAAGCTGCGCGAACGGAGCAAGACGTGATGGCCTTGGGACTGCAGGCCAAACAGGAATACACACAGGTGGTCCATGACATTCAGAATAAGACGACGGCCGACATGAACCGCATTATTCGCAAGTGTCAGACCTATGTGCAAACACATCTGCACGAGGCGCTCACCCTACAGACCGTCAGCGTTCATTGTCAGGTGACCCCGCAATATTTGTCACGTCTATTTCGCCACAGCCAGCGATTACGATTTAGTGAGTACGTGCAACGAGAAAAGTTGAATGCCAGCAAGCGGGATTTGATCTATACGCAGCATGCCATTAGCACGATTGCGTTTGACTACGGCTATTCTTCAGCTAGCCACTACGCGGACGTATTTAAGCGCTACGTGGGGATGACCCCCAGCGCGTTTCGAAATGTGAATGGTAAAATGTAGCTGTATGGAGACAACAAAGGAGTCTGGGATTTCCCCAGACTCCTTTGTTGTCTCCAAATATGAATTGCTGAAATGGGCGGAAAAAGGCAATCTCGTCCAGTCATCGCCTTACCGGCTGGCAGCTTTAATGCTCGCCCATTAACTGTCCTTTATTCCACACGCTTGTCTTGCACCGACTTAGGTTTTGGCAACAATTTGGCGATACGTTTTGGGCGACATCTTCGTCCAGCGCTTGAACTGACGGCTGAAGTGCGACGCGTTTTGATAGCCCAAGGTGGCCGCAATCTCGGCGACACTGAATTGTGGCTTTAACAGCATCTTCTTGGCCCATTTCAACTTCAACTCGGACAGGTATTTCTGTGGTGAGAAACCATAAGCGTCTTTGAAGACGCGGTTACCGTAGCCTTCACTGATGCCGATGGTGGCCATAAGGTCGGCGATTGAGATCTGTTCGGTATCGCCATCGATGGGATGAAGAATGGCATCATTTAACGTAGATTTTAGAGACTCCGCAATGATTTTAGCGTAACGCGATTGGTTGGCATTGGTCGCAGCCGATTTAGCGGGAATGAGCTCACTAAAGATCATCAGAATTTGTGACAGATAGATCTGAATCTGCATTTTGTCCTTGAAGGAGTAGTCGGCCGATAGGGAAACTAGTGCAATCAATTCCTGTAAGATGGGGCAAATGGCGCGATTCAAGCTATCACCCTGGGGAAAATAAATTGGCGAGTTCTGAATCAGCTGGACAATGAAATTGGGTTCGTCCAGATCAAAGTGAAAGCAGAAGTAGGTGAGATGATCGATGGCGTGTGCCGTGTGCCGAAAGCCAGGCGGAATCAGGACAAAGTCACCTTGATTAAGGGTGTAAGATTCCTGCTCGATTGAGAGGCTTTCCTGTCCCTCAATCACAAAAATCAGTTCGAAGGCCTGGTGTTTGTCCATTGGGACTTGCCAATCATTGACGACTTTTTGGTAATGGCCACCGAAAAAATTCAGGTTCCAGTCGAGAACCGGGAGCCGGTGGGCGTTTTTAAGGATATCCATAGGGTCATTCCTTCCTGAAAAAGTTTGATTTGGGTCTTTTTTGGCCGAACATAGCCATGTACAAGGTTTACTAAATCGGTAATAATAAGCACAGTAAGCGTTTACAAGAAATGAATGAGGGATAAAAAATGAAAAATATTTTGTACGGAACAGCCTATTATTACGAATATTTACCAGTCGACCGGCTCGATAAAGATATCGAAATGATGACCGCAGCTAACATCAACGTTGTCCGTATCGGCGAGAGCACCTGGGGAACTTACGAAAAGCAAGATGGGGTCTTTGACTTCTCACCATTGGATAAAGTCCTTGATGCGATGCACGCTGCCGGCATTAAAGTGATTGTCGGAACGCCAACCTACGCCATCCCAACTTGGTTAGCCAAAAAATACCCAGAAGTCATGGTTCAAATCAACGGCCAACGCCAACCCTATGGTGCCCGGCAGATCTTTGATATTAGCAACCCAACATTCCTTCGTTATGCGGAACGGATCATTCGGGAAATGATTGCTCACGTTGCTAACCATCCGGCCGTTATTGGCTTCCAGGTTGATAACGAGACTAAGCATTATGGCACGTCCAGTGACAATGTTCAAAAAGGGTTTGTCCAGTATATCAAGCAAGAGTTTAATGACGATTTGAATCGTTTTAATCACGAATTTGGCCTGGACTACTGGAGTAACCGCATCAATGCCTGGGAAGATTTTCCGTCCATGGACGGGACCATCAACGGCAGTTTGAAGACAGAATTCGACAAGTATCGGCAACAGCTGGTTACCGATTACTTGAAGTGGCAAGTTGACCTAGTGAAGGAATATCGCCAACCCAATCAATTTATCACCCATAACTTTGATTTCGAATGGCGCGGGTATTCATACGGAATCCAACCCGATGTGAACCACTTCAATGCCAGCGAGGCCTTAGATTATGCGGGTGGCGACATTTATCATCCTGCACGTAAGCACCTTACGGGAACGGAAGTCTCGTTTGCCGGTGATGAGTTGAGATCCCTTAAACATGATAATTATCTCGTAATGGAAACGCAAGCACAAGCCTTTAAGCAACAAGTTCCTTATCCAGGACAATTGCGGCAACTAGCATACAGTCACTTGGCCTCCGGAGCCAATATGGTTGAGTATTGGCACTGGCATTCCATTCACAATTCGGCTGAAACTTACTGGAAGGGTATCTTGAGTCATGACTTCCAGCCTAACCCCGTCTACAACGAGGTCCAACAAACCGGGGCGGAATTGAAGCGGCTATCTTCACACCTAGTGAACGTTAAGATTAAGTCAGAAGTGGCTTTCTTGGTCAGCAATCAAAGCTTGACGGCGATCAATGCCTTTCCATTCTCCGATACGCGGAACTACAATGACCTTTTCCGCTCACTGTACGACCAATTTTACCGATTAAACGTGCGGACAGATATTACCGATGAACACCATATCAAGCTGGATGACTACAAGCTGATTGTTGTGCCAGCACTTTACAGTGTTAGCGATGACTTTCTAAAGGCCTTGAATGATTACGTCAAACGTGGTGGTCACGTCATCTACACCTTCAAGTCAGGCTTTACCGACGAGCACGTTAAGGTCCGCACCGACCGCCAACCGGGAATTATTTCCGAAGCTAGCGGCGTGCACTACGAAATGTTTGTTGATCCCGATGGGACGAAACTAGTGGGTCAGGCACCTAGTCTACAAGGTGTTAAGGACGATTCCTTGAAGGATTGGATGGAACTGTTGATTCCGGATACGGCGGCGGTGCTGGCCACCTACGATGATCCGAACTGGTCTGACTATGCAGCAATTACTAAGAATCAATTTGGGAAGGGCTCCGTCATCTACATGGGCTGTTACCCATCTGCCGAGGTCATTACGGACCTGATTCGTGACTATGTGAAGGAAATCAACCTGAATACTTTTGCCGAAAATTTCCCGGTAATTGTGAAGCAGGGACAAAATGATTTAGGTAAGACGTTGACCTACTACTTCAATTACTCGAGCACGGAACAGACGGTTCAGCAGCCAGTTGCCGGAAACGAATTGATCAGTGACCAGCCAATCCAGTCACAGTTAAAGCTTGCGCCTTGGGGCGTTGCCATCGTTGAAGAGGACTAAGTCGCTTCTTCGATACATAATTGAAAGCGTAAACATTTGAGGAGAAAACATCATGGAAAATGAAAAAAGCAAGATTACGATGAGTAAATCGAATAAGATTCGCTTCTCGGCTAGTTTCTTTATCTTCGCCCTGTTATGGATGGGTGGTCTGGGAATTGTCTCGGCCGTGCTGTTACCGCAACATTTAAAGGATTTAGTCGGACCCAATGCGTCAACTGCCATTTTTGGTGTTCTAAACGCCGCGACCGCCATCACGTCGTTAGTCTCTAACCTGTTGTTTGGGAACCTTTCCGACCGGACGCGTTCCCGTTTCGGCCGGCGAACACCGTGGGTCGTTGCCGGTGGGATCATTGGGGGCCTGTCACTCTTTTCAATCGGGATCTTGAGTAACGCCTGGGCTATCGGGATCGCTTACTGCCTTAGCATGGTAGGATTAAACATGATGATTGCACCGGTTATTGCGACGTTATCCGACCGGGTTTCCGACGATATGCGGGCCACAATGTCTGCCTTCATGTCCGCTGGGACGACCACTGGGACTTCAGTGGGGACTTTGATTGGTGCGCGATTTATCTCAATTCAGATTCCAGGGTTTGTTATCGCCGGAATTTTAATGGGAATTGCCGGTATTTGTACGGTGATCGTTTGGCCACACGAAGAATCAGCGAAGGACTTGCCGGCTGTTGAAGGCGGATTTGCTGAATTAATGGCATCATTCCGCCCACCGTTAAAGGGTGCCCGTGATTTCTGGTTAGCCTTCTTGGGCCGGACGTTGTTGATTTTCAGTTACTACATGATTTTAAACTATCAATTATATATTTTGGAAAGCTACATTGGCCAAGGCAAAGCGGACGCTGCAGCAACGATTTCAATTATGTCCGTGGTTACGATGATTGTTGGCTTAGTCGGTTCACTGGCTTCTGGTGCGATTTCCGATGCCATTGGTCGCCGGAAACTGCCCGTGATCGTTTCCGCCGTATTGTTAGCCATTGGGTACTTATTGCCATGGGTCATGCGCTCCCCATTCTCCATGATTCTGTTTGCTGGGTTCGCTGGTTTAGGCTACGCCGTTTATGGCGCCGTTGACCAAGCACTGAACATTGACGTTTTACCAAACAAAGAAGAAGCTGGTAAGGACTTAGGCATCTTGAACATTGCGACGACCTTAGGCCAAACGGTTGGCCCAATCGTGACGAGTATCGTCGTGGTTATGGGCGGCTACAAGTTGGTCTTCCCAATTGCGATTGTCTTCGTCTTACTCGCTTGCATCTTCATTCAAATGATTCGTTCCACAAAATAAGCATTGATTATAACTTGAACTGATTTCTAAGGAGGAAAAAATAATGACCACCTGGATTGAAAGTACACCAGATAATTATTTACAAGAGAAAACGCCAACTGCCGCTAACGTGACAGCTTCCTCGGATTTACAATTGACGGGGAAGGGGCTACAAAAGCTACGTGGTTTTGGGGGGTGCTTTAACGAACTGGGGTACCTGCCATTAAGCAAGTTAGCCGACGATAAGCAACAGGAGATCTACAAAGACTTGTTCTCACCGGAAGAACTGAACTTCACGTTTAACCGAACACCGATCGGCGCTAATGACTTCGCTGAAACGTGGTATAGCTATGATGAAACCGATGGGGATTACGATTTAAAGAATTTCTCCGTTGATCATGACAAGCAAACACTGATTCCGTACATCAATAATGCTAAAAAGTATCAACCAAACCTACAGCTGTTCGCCAGCCCGTGGACGCCACCGACCTGGATGAAGTTCCCGAAGGTCTATAACTTTGGTCGAATTGTGATGACGCCAGAAAACCTGCAAGCTTACGCCAATTACTTTGTAAAGTACATTCGGGCTTACGAAAAGCAAGGCATTCACATTGAACGGGTTTGCCCACAAAATGAAGTCTTCGCGGATCAAAAGTTTCCATCTTGTCTGTGGGACAGTGATGACTTGAAGGTCTTCATTCGCGACTACCTGGGACCAACCTTTGAAAAGGAAGGCATTACTACTGAAATCTTCTTGGGAACATTGAATGGTCCTGAAGACATGTCGTTCAACGCTTCTGGTATCAAGCTGGACAACTACAACCGTTACGTTGACAACATTCTATTCGATGATGACGCGCGGAAGTACATCAAAGGTATTGGGTATCAGTGGGCTGGCAAGAATGCCATTGAACGAACCCACAGTTCGTGGCCAGAAATTGAGTTAGTTCAGACCGAATCTGAATGTGGCTATGGTGAAAATAGTTGGTCATACGCCGAATACATTTTCCACCTGGTCAACCATTACTTCACGGCTGGCGCTACGGCTTACACATACTGGAACATCATTTTAGGTGATTCCATTAGTACTTGGGGCTGGCACCAGAATTCGATGTTCTCCATTGATTCCAAGACCCAAGCGGTAACGCGTAACCCAGAATACTACGTTATGCGCCACTACGCCCACTATGTTAAGCCGGGCGCCCAAGTCTTAGAAACGACGGGTCACTTTAACTCGATGGGGAAGGCCTTCCGTAACCCAGATGGGCAATTGGTAGTGGTCGTTCAAAATGCTTTGGAACGCACCTTATCATTTACATTTGCCGATCCAGAGGACGCGTCAAAGAGCGTTGAAGCGACTTTGGCACCAAATTCATTTAATACGTTCGTGATTGATTAATAAGGTAAATAAAAACCGGCATCGCAATTTTTTGCGATGCCGGTTTTCCTATTTTACATTGATCTTTTCTAACTCCGTAAAATGGCGTCAAATATTTTAATTACTTACTGAGGTTGAAAGCTAAAATGTTTGCGTTACTCTTGTGACAGTAAGAATTATCACGGCTAAGTTAGTGAAAATAGCCGCACTCCGGCTGCCAGGGATTCCGCTTGCTGTGGGGAACGCCTTCAGCCAAAGGACGGGCTTCCGGCTCGCCTGAAAGCCGCCAAGATCAGGCGTCTCCCAGGTCGTCCCACGATGTAAACTGGAAAAAGCGCCGACTAACATCGTTGACACGGCTAGCTGCATCCCTGGCCTCCTCCGGCTTTGATTGTGCAGGTCAATTCCAATCACTGAATCCCAAGTGGCTGCTAAAGTTTAAGCATAATTCAATAGCGTTTCAAACGGCATGATCCATGTTTCCTCAGAACAACTACGTCAGCCGAGAGGTCGGCAGATATGGGCTCAGGCGCGTCGTTCTACTTAGTCGGCAGGTGGTTTCCCTGCTGGCTTAGTAGAAAACCAAGCTTGGAGACTCGGTCCCTTCGAGGCTTCAAGTTGTGTTCGCACCGATCCAGCCCATATCTGCCGGCCGGTAAGGCGATGGTTGGACAACGTTGCCTAATTTTAGATCCAATATCGTTGTGACAACAGTCATAATGGGTGTTTTGGGACTTTCAACTTTAGTTACTTACAAGAAAATCCAGCTAAACAGTACGCTGACTTTACCATGTGCACCTGACGATAGGAATCCAAGTGATCAACAAAAACGGCCACCCTACAATTGGAGTGACCGCTTAATTGCTTGCTGAATTTAGTTAAATACCCGTGCAATTCCGGCCACGTCTGAGCGTTGGCCATTCTTGATGGATTGCACCATAATCCGTGGTGGCCAACTTTCGATGACCTTGTTCCCACCGAGATAAATGGCCACGTGCCAGATAACGTGCGTGCCTGGTTGATAGTAGAAGACCAGGTCGCCACGTTGCCGGTTGCTGTAAGCCACGTGTTTGAACTTGTTACTTGCCCACAGATTCCGTGAATTCCATTCGTTTCCGGGGTAGGCGTGGTGAATGGAACTAATTGGCGCTGGATTAATGCCACCGGCGTAGAGTGCCTGCATCACTAAGCCTGAGCAATCCGTACCGTAAATTGGATTGGATGAAGAACCCACCAAATAGGGGTTGCCCTTATACTGGTAAGCCTGTTTGATCATGGCGTTGATGTGTTCCGCACGGCCGTTCCAAGCATGTGCGCCAAGTGGGGCAACGTAAGCATCGATACTAGTCCAACTTGACTTGGAGAAGCCAAGCTTAACCCACGTTTTCCCATCAACGTTTCCCGTGACTTTGAGGTGATGATTCTTCTGGAAGTTCCGTACGGCATTATAAGTTGCCTGGTTATACTTGTTGTAGCCATTGGCAGTCCCCAAACGCTTCATGATCTTCCAAGTCTTAATTCCCTCGTAGTTCCGCTTGACCGTATAACCGACCTTACCATAAGGCTTGATCTGCGTGTAATTGACTTGATAGTAGGCCTTGGGATTTTGGTAACCACTAGTCTTGGCAACAAAGGCTTTGTTGGCAGTGACATACTTTCCAGTGTTCGTCTTTAAGACGGGGGCGTGCCCCTTTTCCGTGACGATCTTGGAAATTTTAGCGTAGTGACCAGCCTTTACTGTGGATACGTGCTTGGTCTTTGCCGCGTCCTGATAATACGCCACCGTTTTCTTAACGCGAATAATTCCGGGATTAGTCGTGTAGTAGCTGCTGGCCGCTTGTGCAGGTACCGTAATGCCCAGTCCGCCTAAGCCTAAGACGACTAGCAATCCTGTTAACCACTGTTTCTTCAAAATAGTCTCCCCTTTTCTAGTAACTTAACGCCCGATAGCCATCATGACTCCGATGTGTGTTCAGACTAACCTGCGTCATACTGGTCTTTTTCTTGGTCCAAGGATCATTGTAATACACACGTGTTGTGCTGTAGCCCGACATCGTAATGGCGTGGTTGACGAAGCCATCAACACCCGCGACCCAGATAACGACCGGGTGGCCCTGATCAATCTGGCTTTTTAGCGTGGCAAATGAGGCCCCCGTCATATCCTTAGCCGTACCGACGTGACTTCTCACGACACCCAGCAAGCCCTTAGGGTAGACCCACCAGCCAGATTCAGAGTAGGGACTACCCACAAATCCCTTGTTAGGATTAGAGCTACGCGGCATTTCCTTTGCCAGCGTCATCTTCGTCACGTTAGCGCCGGCGTATTTCAACATCATTGCGGTTGCGGTAATCTCACAACCAGTCGGTAACTGTGGCCGTTGCGCAATTAAGGGAACGTTCAAATAACGATAGCTTTTCACTGTGCCGTTGCGGTGAATCCAGCCGGTCTGGGTGTGATTATATGTAAATTTTAGCCAAGTCCCATCTACCATTTTCTGTTCGCGGGTGATGTGAACCTTCAGATTAGCGTACTGCCGGCCGGTCGCAATCGGTTTCATGTTCTGCGCCGAGGACTTGGCACCACCGGTCTTGTAGACCTTGTAGTTGTGGGTCAGGTTGAGGCCGACCTTCGTGTAGTAGGTGACCTTTTTCGTACTCAGCACCGGCCGATACTTCACCGTTACGGGTTTCGTCGTGCTCTCACTGGTCGCGTTTTCGGTTGATGACGAGCTGCTAGTTGTCGTCGATGACGCGGACGAAGCGGTCGTTTTAGCAGCTTGTGCGTTCAGCACACCGCCCCCCAATAGTCCCAAACTTAGGGCCAGAACGCCGATAAATCTTTTCATAAATAGTGCCCATCCTTCTCTTATGTCCGTCTAAATATAAAGCGACTAATCACTGGTTATGTGCTTAATTATATCGCGCGGTAGGGCTCTTCGCAATGGGGGCCGGCAGTACAAAAAAACGGTGTCATTACAACGACCAGGTCAGGTTAAACAAGACACTGATTGTAGCAACGATGCCGTTTTTAGGTTGAAGGAGAATGAATTAGATGACTTCTGCACCCAAAGCAGTCTTAAAATGGCTCAACGCCCAAGCGTGACCCGCCGGATCAAAGCTTGCGACCGCGTTCTCGTGGATAATCAGGTGGTAGCCCAAGTTGTACGCGTCCACTGCGGTATGGAGGACACAAATATCCGTACAGACGCCAACTAAATGGAGGGTGTCCACGTGGCGTTCACGTAGTCGGAGGTCAAGGTCGGTACCGGCAAAAGAACTGTAGCGGGTCTTATCGAATTGCCAGACGTTGTCGTTGGCGGCGTGGTCAGCATACCAGGTCTTGACCGGACCATAGAGTTCACGGCCCCAGCTTCCCCGAACGTTGTGGGGTGGGAACAACTTACTTTCTGGATGGTAAGGGTCATGGGGCGTGTGGACGTCCGTTGGGAGGAGGACCCAGCCCCCCGACTGGTGCACATCGTTCGCTAAGCTGACGATGGCTGGTGCGAGGACTTGGCCCGGTTCACCACAAGTTAAAGCCCCCTTATCCGCAACAAAATCGTTCGTGTAATCGATAATCAATAAGGCTTGGTTCGTTGCCATACGATGACCTCCTCAAGAGATTTTTTCCAGTATGCAGGGGCAATGACTGAATGTCAATGACTGTGGTGATAACGGTTTTAATATTTGATGCGGGTCTATTAATAAGGAATCGACGAATCCTGCTACGGTCAGCCAGCGGTCTATTTTCACGATTTATAAAGTTTGCGACCAAATTAAGTTGACAGATAGTCTTTTGCACGGTATATTATTGGTGAATTGATATTATATGCCATATAGTATAGCGGGGAGGCAAGTAAAATGGCCATTCAGGTTCCAACGGAGTTGTTGGACGGCAGTGTCTTGGGGTTACTCACCCAGGGCGACCATTACGGGTACACGTTGACACAGGCGGTGCGGCAGGTGATTCCCATTTCAGAATCGACCCTCTACCCGGTGTTGCGGCGGCTAAAGAAAAATGGTTGGCTAGAAACTTACGACGAACCGTTTCAGGGACGCAACCGGCGTTATTACCGGCTGACGGACAGTGGTCGTGAGCGACTCACGGAGATTCAAAGCGAGTGGGCTGACTTTAATCAAGCAATTACCAAGTTATTGGGAGGGAACGTAGATGAATGATTACATTCAGACCGTGCAAAAGCTACTGGGGCAGCTGACGACGGCCGAACAACAGGATGTCATCGCGTATTACCGGGAGTACTTACTGGACGCGGGCATTGAGACATACGAACAAGCCGTCGACGAACTGGGGACGCCACGGTCATTAGCGAGAAAGGTATTGGCCGACTATTCGATTCGCTCGAGCAGTCAGGAGAGCCAGTCCACCAAATCACGGTCGGACATACAAGCGACCAAGAATAATGTGAAGACGGTTTGGCTGATTATTTTGGCCTTATTATCGACGCCGGTGACGATTCCGATTTTACTGGTGATCGGTGCTTTGTTTATTGCCTTTGCAGCGGTAATTTTTAGTTTAATTGTCGCGGCCTTTGCGGTCTTTCTCAGCGTTATCGCCGTGGGAATCGTCGGTGTTGTCGTTGGGGTGACGACTCTTTTCCAAGCACCTTGGACCGGAATCTTCTACTTGGGCATGGGGTTAGCGGCGTTGGGGGGCAGCTGGCTTTGCTGGCTGATCGTGAAATGGTTCGGGAGTAAGGTCATCTGGGCATTGTCGTGGACGGCGAAGAAAATCTATGATCGCTTTATTCCACGGAGTCGCGCAGAACGGGGGCACAAACTATGAAGCGGAGTACGAAAATTTCAATTATTTTAGTTATCTTGGGGCTATTATTAATGGGCATCGGGTGGTGGAATCACGGGAATAAGAGCGTGCTGTGGTCCAATAACCCGCGGGGATTTCGGGTGATTCGTAGGGTACAGCAGAGTCATCGACCCGGTGCTTATCAACGAATCGTGGTCGACTCTAAGACCCCAGTCACCATCAAGGCTGGTAATAGTAACCGCGTGACCGTGAGCTATTTGGACAATATCAAGGGGCATCCGACCGCAACGGTAGCGAAGGGAACCCTCACGATTGAAGGGGGTAGTGCCACGACTCATTTGAGCGATATGGGTTTTTCCATGGGTGATAGCGGCTATACCAGTGGCGGTGTGCTAGTGACCGTGCCGCGGGATAAGAAGCTAACTGATATTACGGTAAAAAGGGGGAGCCATGCACTTTCACTGCGTAATCTGCAGGCAAAACGCATGACCATTGCCGGCAGCAAGGACATCAGTCTCATGAACGTACGTGTCGATAATCAGCTAAGTGTCAAGTCTAGCAACGGCGACGTCTGGGTGGATAGTGTCAAGGCCAAGCAACTTAGCATTGATGCCGAAAATGGGGACATTGGGGTCAGTGATAGTCACTTGACCGCCAATAATAATCAGATGGTCTCGGAGAATGGTGACGTGCGCGTCTCAGAAACGAAGCTCGGCGGCGGTCACGTCAGCTCATCTAATGGGGATATTCATTTACAAAATAATCGATTGGCCAAGACATTGACCGCTTACACCGATGAGGGGGATATATCCGCACACATCGCTAAATCGGCCGGCGTCAAAGCAATCGGTAAGGATGCGGACATGGATGACATTAAAGTCATGGGGAAATCGCGTCCCAGCGGTTATTGGCGACATCAAGATGCGAAGGCGCAATATAAATTGACGACTGCCGATGGCGATATTACCGTCAGCACAGATTAGGTTGCGTCACCTATATAAAGGAGCTGTCCGTTGGGGGCAACTCTTTTTTGCTGGTTTCGGCTGCGAAACGTGGTAGAATGTAGGAACTGCTTAAAACCGGATTAAACATCAAATTTAACGAGATCAAGGAGATTTTATCGTGTCTGACTCAGCTTACTGGCAAAACATTGCGGATCATGCGAAGACCGAAAACCGACCATTCTTTAGTTTGGCCCCCATGGAAGCCGTCACCAACGCTATTTTTCGGCGGGTCGTGGCCCGTGCTGCAGCCCCCGATGTCTTTTTCACCGAATTCACGAACGCCATCAGTGTGACCCATCCCAAGGCTAAATTTACCGTTCAGGGGCGGCTCTACGTGGCGCCTGAAGAGGCTCACATGCCAGTTGCCCAACTCTGGGGCAATGATGGCGATGCTTTTGCACGGGCTGCGGTGGTCGTCAAGGACCTCGGCTACGAAGCCATCGATTTGAACATGGGGTGCCCGGATGCCACGGTCATTAAAAACCATGGGGGAAGCGACCTCATTCGTAACTTCGACAGTGCCGCTGAAGTTATCGCCAGTGCCAAGACGGCTGGCCTACCGGTGAGTGTCAAGACACGGTTGGGGTACAGTCGATTGGATGAATGGCGCGACTGGCTGACCTTCCTGTTTCAACAGGACATTTCGTTACTGACGATTCATCTGCGGACCAAAAAGGAAATGAGTCGCGTGCCTGCTCACTTTGAGTTGATCGATGAGATCGTCAAGCTGCGAGATGAAATTGCGCCGAATACGCTGCTACAATTGAACGGTGATATTGAGAACTACCAGCAAGGCGTGCAGCTGGCCAAGGACCATCCGGGTGTCGATGGCATCATGATTGGGCGCGGCATCTTCACCAGTCCATTTGCCTTTGAAAAAGAACCGAGGGAACATAATATCAAGGAATTGTTGGGACTGCTGAACTATCAGCTCGATCTGTACGATGACTTCGAGAAGCGTTTCGACACGTCGCGTTTCCCTTCATTGAAACGATTCTTCAAAATTTACGTTCGCAACCAGCGCAACGCTGCTAGTCTCCGTAATGCAATGATGGAGACACACACGACGGATGAGGTCCGTAAGCTGTTAGCGGAATCGGAATTTACGGATTAGGGTTAGCGTGAAAATTTAAGGCTTCTAAAATGAAATTCGCCTAAAAAAATTCCAAGCAAATTATCAAAATGATCTTATTACCTTTATCGAATGTTATCAGTAAGATAAAGGTAATAAGATCATTTTCGATGGGATTGTTTATTGATGGCGCTGGGAAAAAGCAATGTCGACAGTAATAATATTAGGCAGTCTCTCAATTATATCATTAGGCCTGGGATATCTTCTTACAGTGAACCTTTTATCGGTACAACTTGAAATAGCAAAAAATGTTCGCAAATTGTAACGTATAAAGCAAAATAATCAATGACTTTTAGCTACAGCAAATGATTCCAGTTAGAACAAGGCTACGCGTAGCATTTAAAGTGATTTTACTGAAAGGAATGTCTGGGAGATGTTTAAATGTCATCAATAAAGCGACAAAATGAATGGAGGGATATTTGTGATCAATCCAAATCAGCAAGCTAAAGATCGCTTGACAATTCGAGTGAATCATCAACGTAAACAAGACGCCGATGCGATTGCAAAGGAAATGGGCACGGACTTACCTAACTTGGTCAATATTTTCATAGCTCAATTAGTCAAAGAAAGCGGTTTGCCATTTAAGCCGACCGCCAGCAGTGCTGTGTCAGAACTCAATGAAGCACTAGCTGATGTCAAGGCTGGCCGTGTTACGAAATTCAATAATGCTGATGAGCTTTTTTCACATCTACAAAAACTAGATGATTCAGTAAATGATTAAACGTTCACTTACTACTGCCCGCTTCGATCGTGCTTACAAGAAATTAGCCAAAAAGCACTATGATATGAAACGGCTAAAAACGGCTGTTAATACGATTTTAGCGGAAGATCATGAAACACTCGTGCATCAATTTGACTGGCACATGCTGACAGGCAATCTTGTGGGAATCAACGAAATTCATTTAGATAAGAGTTGGTTGCTCCTATACCAAATTATTCATGATGACGAACTCGTCTTACTTTTGCTTGACACAGGTGGGCATATGACATCTTGTAATGACATTCTAAACAGTAAAATTCAAGTTAAAGTGCTGCTAGGCGTCTGATTTTTAGACGGTGGCGGCACTTTTTTAAATGAAGTTTTTGTTATTAATAATTAGAACATCTACATTCGATTTTAATAATTAGAAATCACAATAGGAATGACAGAAGCCACGCTGCGTGAGCTTTTGCAATGCTGTGGCAAATAATGATTGTAGTGAGCTAGTAAAATTTGGTGAATGTTAGGCATACAACCCATGCCGTAGGAGGACGGGGGTAGTGGCAGCGCCTCGAGCAGTCGTAAGGCGAGTTCAGCCGACCTAGTTATTAATATTTCAATGAGCAAATCTGCTTGGACCGCCTAAGGAAAGTGGTATCTTATAAGGAACAGGAAGGGTGGGAACGTCATGGGGCAAGTGACGCTAACAGAAAAGATTGAGGGGAACGTGGCGCGGTCGGTCAATCCGCAAGGGCTACAGCGGATGATGCAGTCTCAGATCGCGGTCGTGCGAGAGAAGGGTCAATATACGGGTGCGAAGCGTGCTCTAATTCTGGGTGGGTCCGCCAGTTACGGCTTAGCCAGTCGCGTGACCGCTGCTTTTGGGCAAGGTGCTGCGACCGTTTCGGTGGGCTACGCGCGCCCACCCCAGGATAATTTCTTAGGTGCTGCTGGCTGGTGGAATCAGGTCTTCTTCAAGCAGGCCGCCGAAGCTGCTGGACTCGTCGCCAAGAACTTTAATGCCAATGCCTTTTTGCCCGCCACGAAGCGAGACGTTATCCATTATATCCAATCCGAGTTAGATGGGCCGATTGATCTCTTGGTTTATTCGATTGCGGCCCCGAAAAGGGTGAATCCATTTGACCCAAATGAAATCTGGCGGTCCGTCATTAAGCCTATTGGCAAGTCGGTCACTGATTTTACAGTAGACTTGGCGCACAATCAGTTGCTGACTACGACAACTGAAGCGGCCACGCCAAGCGAGATTACGGCTACCGAACACGTGATGGGTGGTGAAGATTGGGAGCTGTGGGTGCAGTCCTTACAGGCCGCTGGCGTGTTGGCACCGAACTGTAAAACGCTTCTTTTTTCCTATGAAGGTCCCGCAGCCATGGCGCCCATTTATCACGATGGTACCTTGGGGCGGGCCAAACGTGCAGCAGAGGCCAGTGCACGGCAGCTGCAAAAGCAATTGGTGCCTAGTGGCGGCGAGGCTTTGATCAGTGTCAACCGGTCCGTCACAACGAAAGCGTCCGTCGTAATTCCAGGTTTTTCACGCTACTGCACGGCGTTATATCAGGTTGAACAGGCGCTGGGCACCCATGAACGCGCCATTGATCAGCAGGATCGGCTATTCCGCGACATGGTTTACGGGAGTCGACGTGAGGTCGATACGCTAGGGCGATTGCGTCCAGATGCCATGGAACTCTCACCAGCCGTTCAGGAGCAGGTGGCCACGCTATTGCCGCAGATAACACCGGTTAATTTCACGGTGGATCTTCCAGGGTATCAACAATTTCGACGTGAATTTCGTCAACTAAGTGGGTTTGCTGTTCCCGGTGTGACCAATGAATTTGACGTAGAAAAGTTTGCTGACTTGGCATTCTAGTGGAATTCCAGTGAGTGGTGCAATGGCATCGTTTACACCCACCACGATCTCTCATGGGCCCGAAAATAAGTGATGTGAATTGCTAGGGAATTTCTGAAAAATAGTCTATAATACTTACCAGTTTACTATTGGCCGGTGCCGCCATTCGTGTCCCGGCTATTTTGTATCGAGGAGAAATTTAACTTATGATCCCATCAATTCAGATTATTTATGCCAGTCATACTGGTCGCAATCAAGCCATTGCTGGCCACTTGCAGGCGCAGTTGGCAGCTCGGGCACAAACGGTGATTACCGAGATTTCGCAAGCCGATGCAGTTGCCCTGCCCAGTGTTGACGCCGTGATTATTGCGTGCTACACCTATCACGACGGTGAGTTACCCGATGAAGCGCAAGATTTCTTTGCTGACCTGAAGGAAGTTGACCTGGAGCGGACCAAGTTTGCGGTGTTGGGGTCCAGTTCTAAGCAGCACCTGCATTTTGGTCGCGCAGTCGATTATTTGACCATCCAGTTAAATTCCAGTAATGGTGAACAGGTTGCCGATTCGGTCAAAATTGATCAGGATCCGGACGATGACGATTACCAACGCATCGATCAATTAGCGCAACGGGTATTAAAAAGTTTCGGAATTTAATAATGAGGTGACCACGACATGTATTTACGTAAAGCAAAAATCGAAGAATTAGACTTAGTTTGTGACATCATTGAAGATGGCAAACAACAACTGGCCGACGCTGGTATCGACCAATGGCAAAATGAGTACCCGAATCGCAACGTCATCAAGGGTGACATCGAAGACGGTCGGGCCGTTATTTATAATAGTGATGATCACGAAACATTAGGTGTGGCCGCGATTATTGAATCACCGGATCATGCGTACGACACGATGGACGGTGAATGGCTCTCAACGAGCGACAAGTATGTGACGGTCCACCGGGTCGCCATCTTCTCCCATCATCAGGGGAAGGGCTACGCGTCACAACTGTTCCGTGACCTGTTCGATTACATCGCAGAAAACCATCCCGATGCCGACAGCATCCGTATCGACACGCACCGGGACAATAAGAAGATGCAACACCTAATTGAGAAATTCGGTTTCCAAAAGGTCGGCGATTTAGTCGGTGTTTATCACCCCGCTGACGTTTGTTTTGTATATGAAAAGTTAGTCTAAAAAAATTGACCAATGACCGTTGCCGGCGTAGCGCTGGTAGCGGCCTTTTTGCTGCCCGGGTCAGTTTGAATAAAACGGGAAACTGCTGCATAATTAAAAGCAAGTTTTATCGTTTATAGGCATGGACTGATCAAGTTAGCTGATTTGAAATTTGCGAGCACAGGTGGGGTCTCGCCTCTCCAATCGCCAAAATATGGGTTGGCGGGGGACGACCCCAACTTGGTGCCTCGAAAACACCGAGGTTACAGGCGGGACTTTCAACCCTTAGCTGTCCGGTTGGAAACTAGTTAAGGTGAACAATTGGTCAGTGGTCTAAACAAAAAAAGATTGCGTTACGGCGCAGAACCAGATAAACTTGTTCTCATAAAGTTTTAATTTATGGGCTGTACGATTTGGCGTCGTCCTAGTCGTTCGGCCACCGACATTTTAAAAATATATTCACATAGAATAGAAAGAAGGAATTAGATTGCAAAGAAAACTAAGCGCACGCCAAATGCAAATGATTGCGTTGGGCGGTACGATTGGCGTTGGATTATTTATGGGGTCTGGTTCCACAATCAAGTGGACGGGGCCGTCCGTCCTTATCGCGTACATCATTTCTGGAATTTTCCTCTACTTAATTATGCGGGCCCTCGGGGAGATGCTTTACGTGCACCCCACGACCGGGTCATTTGCAACCTTTGCTTCCGAATACATGCATCCCGTTTTTGGTTACTTGACAGCCTGGAGTAATATTTTCCAGTTCATCGTGGTCGGGATGAGTGAAATGATTGCGTTAGGCGGCTACTTCCGTTTCTGGTGGCCCAATCTGCCGGACTGGATACCGGGGCTGGTTGCCATCACCTTTCTGTGTGTGGCCAATCTGATTTCAGTTAAAATGTTTGGGGAACTCGAATTCTGGTTTGCCCTGATCAAAGTGGTCACAATTGTCTTGATGATCATTGCCGGGTTGGGTGTGATTCTCTTTGGATTTGGGAATCACGGGAACGCGGTCGGCATCAGTAACCTTTGGACGCACGGTGGGTTCTTTACTGGTGGTGCCAAAGGATTTATCTACGCGTTGGCCATTGTGCTCGCGTCGTATCAAGGCATTGAGTTGATCGGGGTCACGGCTGGTGAAGCCGAGAACCCACAGCATACGCTGGTCACGGCGATTCGTTCGACGGTCGCCCGAATCTTGATTTTCTACGTGGGAGCCATTTTCGTGATTGTCTCCATTTACCCGTGGAATCAACTCAACCAGATTGGTTCGCCGTTCGTGCAGACGTTTGCTAAAATCGGGATTACCGCCGCGGCTTCCATCATTAACTTCGTGGTTATCACGGCCGCCCTTTCCGGATCAAACTCTGGAATCTACAGTGCCAGTCGGATGGCGTACACCTTGGCCGAGAAGAGCCAGTTGCCGAAAAAGGTGACGCTGCTCAACCGGCACGGGGTTCCGTTCTACTCGGTCATCGCGATTTCCATCGGTATTGGTATCGGGGTCGTCTTGAACGTGGTCTTGCCGATGTACTTCAAGGATGCCAGTCAGATCTTCGTCATGGTTTATAGCTCAAGTGTCTTGCCAGGGATGGTGCCCTGGTTCGTGATTCTAATCAGTGAAATCGAATTTCGTAAGCAAAATCCGCAGCACATGGCAAAACACCCCTTCAAGATGCCATTCGCACCGTGGTCCAACTACATTACACTGGTGTTTCTAACGATCACATTGATCTTTATGTTCTTGAATCCCGAAACGCGAATCTCCATTTTAGTTGGCGTCGTCTTTCTGATAATCATGACGCTCATTTACTTCAGAAAATATCACGCCCGTGAAACGGCAGAAAAATAAAGTGTTGGCCCTGCATAACTGATTTTGTCAGGGACTAATCGCAAATAAAGGGCCCCGTGGAAAGCATCTGCGGGCCCTTTTTGGTGGGGTAAAATGACAACTAGAGACGGACGAGGCTGACTGCTAAATTGTCTAGCTTATACCAACAGTGAATCGGTGCGCTTAAGTTGGTGTGGATGGAACACGTTCTGGCGGTTAGGTGAAGACAAAAATTCTTGTCATTTGAGTTACCCATGATGCTATTTTTTAATCGATTTGGCAGTGAAATCCGGACTGAATCAGTGTTTAGGTGCCGAATTCATTTTGATCGGTACGGCCAGGTAATGTCTGTTCGCAATGGCGTGTCGTGAATTGAGGATTCGCTTTTTGTAGCGTATATTGGAATAAAGAGTGGGACAAAAGGCGATTGGCTGGCAAGCATTAAGGCTGATAAACTGAAGGTTGAAAGGTCTGAAATGCCAATCATGACTGTTATTGTAACGATACGGAGACTAAAATTAGGCAACGTTGTTCAACCATCGCCTTACCGGCTACAGTGCGAAAATCTCGCGCGTGCCTTGCATTGAAAAGTGAAAATAAATCTAGAAATGGGGGACGAACCAATGAGTCGTCCAGGAAATTACGGAAAATCAAGTCGCTTAAAGCAACTACGGCAACTTAAACGGCGGAAGCAGCAGCAGGCCAACCGCACCATCGACTGGGACCAAGTTGAGGACTTTTTACTCGGTCGTTACCATCTGGTTCAGGGCAGTAAGCTACCGCCGTTAGTCGACGCCACGGTTCAACGCTTCTTTAGCGAATGGTTGCAAACGGCATTGGCGCAAGGTGAACAGCAGGTTCAGTGGGACATAGCTGCTATTACGGCGACGACGTTCAAAAGAATTGGCAACCAGGTGCCTTGGCAATTTTACGGCGTACTCCTTGGTCAAATTATGAACTGGCAACGGTTATTATTGCGTGAAGGACAGGTTGTCCCCTTATCAGTTCCCCGCCAAATCGTGAAGCCCCTGACGGCCACGGCATATGCCGGGTTAGTGGCCGATCAACTAGCCGTCAATTTACTAACCGTTATGGCAACACCCGTTACGCCGAAACAGCGTGAACAGTTGACCCACAGCTTCTTTGTGGGGGGACAAGTCCAGTGGAACGCAGTTGGTTCGTTGTTTTTACCGCTTGGTTTTAAAGTTTCACCAAGCGCCGATGATGCGACACATCAGTGGTTAAATGAATTGTTAGGCTTAACGGTGAGCGACTTTCACCACTAAAGGTCTAGGTACGAAAGGCTGGCGAAAAGCTGGCCTTTTTAGTTTATAGCGGTTATCATCTTCATTGAATCAAGCGTATGGACACTAAAAGATTAATTCGGTCAGATAGCCAGCGAACAATGTGGCTGGCATGGAACAATTCAGGTTGTAAGCTAGCGGGGGGCTTAGCCATTACCAAGGTTCCTCGTTTACTCTAATGCTGGTAATCACGATATTTGATTAGAGGAGTGAGTAAAAATGACTCGTAAGTTAAAAATCACGCTGTTTAGTGCCCTGGCCGTTTTAAGCCTTGGGACCGGCCTAACAGCTGCTGCACCAGTCTATGCAGCCACTACGGATACAAGTAGTACTAGCGCTAGCACGACTAGTAGCACGAGTTCATCCACGACGACACAGACAACGACAACGTCTGCTGAATTCGATACGGACCCTAACGCGACGATTTCGCTGGATTCGGCGCCAAACATTGGTTTTGGTAAGAACGTTACTCCTAACGGCAAGACTAATGGCAGTTATACAGCAATGACTGCCGATAATTCCGTTGAGGTTTCCAATCCTGGCTTAGCCAGTGGTTGGAACGTTCAGTTAAAGAACACACCATTTACGAATGCGGCGGGAGACACGTTAGGTGGTGCTCAGTTAACTTTAGGCACGCCGGAAGTTGCAGCGGCCAACACCGGTAACCCATCTACGGCACCCGTGGGAACTAATTCGCCGTTGAATGGCAACGGGACGTCACAGATTGTTCTGGCCGCCGCTGCTAAGGGCGGTCTGGGAGTCTGGAACTCTGAATATAGTTTGGGCAACATCAATTTGACAGTTCCCGCTGGGCAAGTTGGTGGGACGTATACGTCCACGCTGACCTGGCAGTTAAGTGACACGCCACAGTAATAGTGAGTTCTGAAGTGTGAAATAGTGTTGACGGTGCCATTTCGATGACACCGGTTTTTCTGGCGGTTGATAGGGGATGACAATGATGAAACGAGGATGGCAACTTTTACTCGCATTAAGTCTAGCCTTAGTCGGGTTGGTGGGTTGGCAATTACCAACGGCTCAAGCGGATAGCGTGGGGTACACAGTCAGAGCTGTGCTACCAAGTAATCAGGATGACAAACAGGTGAATTATTTTTCCCTGCGCGTGAAGCCACGTCAGACGCAGCAATTGGCGATCGTCATTACCAATACGAGCAATCGACAACAAAAGTACGTCGTGAGCATCAATCAATCCGTGACGAACGATAACGGGGTGATCGACTACAGTCAGGTGAAGCCCAAGTTGGATTCGTCATTAAAGGTGGGGACGAAAAACATCTTCGCTAAAGGGTCTGATCAAAAAGTAACCGTGGCGGCGAATACCCAGAAACGGGTGACGTTTACCTACACGATGCCCGCCAAAAAGTTACCGGGGATTATTTTAGGTGGGGTGTACGTGGAACAGGTTCCCGCGACAGCCAAACGTGCGACCGCGAAAATCATGATTCAAAATGCCTTCGCCTACGCCATTGGCTTGCGACTGCAAGAGAATAAACAGACCGTGTTACCTGATATGCGATTACATCAAGTCCAGGCGACACAGATCAACCGACGCAATTTTGTGACGGCTAACCTGCAAAATCCACAGCCAGGCATCATGCAGCATTTAACGGTCAATGCCAGAGTCACCAAGTTTGATACGACCAAAACCCTGATCCGGCAACAGCAAGCCAATATGGGCATGGCACCAAACAGTAACTTCAACTTTGGCATTCCGTGGGGGAACCAGACGCTTCCGGCTGGTCATTACACGCTGTATTTGTCAGCCAAGGCGGGATCTCAGACCTGGCAGTTTACCCGTAACTTTACGATTGCTGACCAGACCGTCAAGCGGCTAAACAAGACGGTCTTGGCACCTGCTAAACAACCAAATTACTGGTTGTATGCGGCGTTAGGCCTCTTAATTGCCGTTCTGATTGCCATCATTGTTTACCTGCTTTACCGGAACCGACACAATGACGATGAGGATTAGTGGTGACATATCGCTGCGACCGATTATGTGATGCTGTGGGAAAAATCAAGATTGTCTCTCATAACTTAGTGTAGTCGACTGGCGGCACTGATCACTGTGGTGTTTGTCACGGACTTAAAGTAAGAGCATTGAAGTCGTGTAACTGGGGAGGGATGACCCATGTTCAGACGATGGTTGGACGCTAGCTTGATTCTACTAGCCGTGGCCTGTGGTAGTGTTGGGGTCACGGCCCACGCAGACGATGATTATTCACACGCCTTAGCGACCGCGCCCCAGGGAATTTTACGTCACAAGACGACTGCCATCTTAGCGGTGGCACCGGCTAGTAAGAGCTCTGCTACCGTTGTGGATACGGATAATCCTGAAGCTCCGGGGACACAGGCTGCAGTGGTGACGAATGCACCAAATCAGTTTGGATCAATTTGGTCCACAAACGAAAACGACTTTGATTTAACGAAAAACGAAACGATGTCGATGTGGCTGTACTTTGGAAATCAGGGCACTGCGGCGGACAATGGTATGGCCTTCGTATTGCAAAATGATTCTCAAAGAACGCTTGCGATGCCTGCTTGGGGGAGTGACGGTATCAGCGCTGAGACGTTGGGTGTTTGGGGTGTGACTGCGGACCCGTTGCAGGATACGGCTGCCGGCATTGCCGCAACGGCGATTCAAAATAGCTGGGCACTGGAGTTTGACACAAACTTCAACGATGGTGCCGGTGGTCAAGCCAATGCGTTTGACGTGGGACAGCCGCCCGTTCACATTGCCTCGAACTATCCGGGCGACGCGGAAAGCTACGCGCGCGTCAAGGACACAACCTTCAGTTCTGATCCAAGTGCAGCGACTTTTCGGGTGCGACATAACGGTCTAATCAGTGAAGCGACCCAATCCAATTTCTTGGCCAATGGGTCGTGGCACCACTTAACGTTGAGCTGGAACGCCAGGGCAAGCACCATGACGTACACATTTAACGATAAGAATCCTGTAACTGAAGAAAGTACACCGGGTGTCAGCCGGACGGTTCGAATCGACTTGAACAAGGTTGATCCGAACCATACCGGTCGGGCACTTTGGGGATTTACTGGAGCCACGGATAATCGTTATGAAAACAATCTGGTCGTCTTAGAAAGTGCACCAGGACTGGTTAGTGCCAGTACTACGGCCAGTTTGACGGATCTTACACAGGATAAAAACGTCGATAACGACGACGATGTGCTGAGTCAAGATCGTGTTCGGCTAAACTATCAGTTGGACTATCAAGCTGGTCGGCAATCCTGGTCAGGCATCACGGGCCGCTTACGATTACCTACGGATATTGCTTATGATAAGTATGCCACGATTACGTACGCCAACGGAACCACGACACGCATCTCAACTCAGGATCTCACGAATGATAAGGTGACAGCTTACCTGAAAGATCCGCTGAGTGCGACAGATTCACATGCCACGTTAAGCTTGACGGGACGTGCGGTTGCGGTGGATTCGCTGAAGCACGTCGCTGCGACAACCAGTATCTTCGCGTCCAATGCGTTTGTTGGTACGGCGGAGACACCAACTTTTACTGTGACCCCCCACGTTAACCTTGATTTAGCCGTGACTAGTGCCAATCCATTAGTTTTAACGGATAAGTGGCAAACAACGGTCGCCGGAAAAATTGGTGGATTCACCAGTGCCAACGTGCCGCCAGCACTCAGCGTCACCGCAGAACTTAATGGGACTACGCTTCCAAAGGTAACCCCGCAAAGGGATGGCACATTTGCTCTGCCCTTGACTGCCAGCCAGCTACAGTCGGGAACAAACCTGCTCAAGTTGACCGCAACTTCGGCCGATGGTGACACTTCCAAAACGGTTACCGTGATGATCACGGTGACCGGCGAGCTGAAATTTGACACGGTTTCTAGCGAGGAGAGCTTTCAAATCAGTACTCTGACCGGTAACAGTCAACGTGTTGGTCGTTCCGGCGACTGGCAGTTGGTTGTTCAGGATACTCGGGGAACGGGTTCTCGCTGGACGTTAAACGCGCAAGCAACGCCGTTTACCACTAGTGACGGGCAGCAGTTGGCCGGGCAGCCGGTCTACGTAACCACGCACGGGTCAATTCCAATTGAGGCGACCCCTACGCCGGTTCTAACGCACGTTACGGACGATAGTGAAAATGACGGTCGCTTCGACGTGGCCGGAAGTTGGACAGCGAAGACCGGCATGTTGTTGGCGGTCAATAACGGTTCAGCAGTCGGTAACTATTCGGGAACGATTACCTGGACGCTTAGCGATGCGCCGAGTTAATCGCGAGGAAAATCGTTTGCAATGGCTTCATCGCTACATTAAAGAAGAGTCACGGTCGGTTGGGTCATCCCAGCGACCAAAAATTCAAACTGGATGCAGCGTTAACAAGTGTTCAGTCTACCGCGAGGTTATCCTCACAGCGGGCTGGACATTTTTTTGGTTAAAACCGCAACTTGTAAACTAGGTGGTTGACTGGAACGCTTATGGTTGTGAGATATAGTCTATGACGTCGCCAAGGTCATCCATGATAGTGGTTAGTCAGTCAGTTGCGAGTACTGCCACAGAGCTAGCGGCGACAATTTTAGAAAGCTTGCTGACCAGTACAGAAATGTTGAGACGCAAAATATGTAAAAAATAACGGGGGAATAATAATGGGATTCAGTCGATGGTTACGGGTGGGATTGAGCTTCATCGCAGTTAGTTTTGGCTTGGGAAGTTGGTGCGTGGGTCACGCTGCCGATGATTATTACGACGCGCTGGCTTCGGCACCTCAGGGAATTATCCTAGACAAGACGAATCCATTCGTAACCGTCGAAACGACCAATAAAAGTTCGGCTAACATCGTGGATGCCGATAACCCGGAAACGCCAGGAACTCAGGTGGCGATGTTAACGAATGGGTCTAATCAATTTGGCTCGATTTGGTCGACCGATACGGGCTACTTGCGGCTTGATCAAGACCAGACCTTCTCAATGTGGCTGTATTTGGGTGACCGGGATACGGATTCTGGTGATGGCATGGCTTTCGTTCTGCAAAATGATGGCCATGGTGTGGGGGCTATGCCATCTAGTCGGCGAAATCCGATTCCCGGCGAAACACTGGGCGTCTGGGGAGTGGATGATGACCCGAAGCAGGAAACATCTCAGGGAATTGCGGCCACAGCCATACAGCGGAGTTGGGCGTTAGAATTTGACACCAACTATAACGGTGTGTCTGGGGATGATGCGCCAGGAAAATCTTTGGCATTTGATAGTGGATATCCAGTGGTTCACGTGGCGTCAAACTATCCGGGGGAGGCGAGAACCTATCCGCAAAACGTGATCGATAATGGGTTCTGGCACGGCCTGCTGGGAGGCCAGCGGCGAGCTTACTTCTACAACATGGTGCATCGGGGGGTCATCCATAACGTCAATAAGCCCAACTTCTTAGCTAATGGGCAATGGCATCACGTCACAATCAATTATGAGAAGAATGGGACGTTGATTTACACGATTGATGATCGTGATCCACAGACGAATACCCGTCGGACAGGGATGAGTCAGACGATAGCACTGGATCATAAAATTGTTGATCCTGACGGTACGAAGAAGATTCGTTGGGGACTCACCGCAGCAACGGGGAGTTTGTATGAAAAGCACATGGTTATTTTTGAAAATATTCCGGGAATGATCGATGCTGATATTCAAACGTCTCTAACGGATCTGAATCGTCAGCGACCGGTCAACCCTGGTGGGCAGGTACTAAGTGGAAGTCGTTTACGACTCGATTACGATTTGACCTACCGCTCCGGACGCCAACCTTGGTCAGACATAGTAGCTAACCTGAAGATTCCAACGGATATTAACGTGGAAGAGGTGTCTATAACGACCAGCAATGGTCACAAAGAGCAGGTTTCCCTGGATAAGTTTACGGATGGGCAGCTTTCTTTGCCCTTGAAGAGTGAACTTAGTCAGGAAAAGAGTAAAGCGACGATTAGTATTTTGGGACAAGCTGCGACGGTCGCCGCGACAAGAACCGTTGACCCGGCGACCAGTATGTTTACGTCGTCAGGATTGGTCAACAGCGCGGATACACCTAAATTCATTATTAACCCTAACGTGGGATTACGGTTAAAAGTGACGAGTGATAACCCGCTCAAATTGAATTCAAAAGAAAATACGACGATTGAGGGAGAAGTACGGACGACGGGAGACGCGACTATTCTAGCAGGAAAACGGGTGGAACCGCGATTAAACAATCAAGTGTTGCGGTCGATTGCGGTTAATCCGCAAGGTAAGTTTGCCTTGCCAATCATGGCCAATCAGCTTGAACCCGGAACAAATCGATTGCTGTTAAAGGCAATCACAAACATGGGGGATGCATCGGAACCCGTAGAGGTATTGATTACGGTCGTGGGTGAACTAAAATTTGTTGAGGTCTCACAACAAGAAAAGTTTCAGTCGACCACGTTAACGGGTCAGCCCCAAGACGTGCGCCGAGCGGGAAACTGGCAATTGCGTATTCAGGATACGCGGGGGACGAATGAACATTGGACACTGACTGCACAGTCTGGGCCGTTTAAGACGGCTACGGGACAGGTACTGGCCGGTCAACTGGTTTACGCCGATCGCTATCAGCGAATTCCCATTGGTCAAGAAGCGACACCGGTGCTCACGCGAAAAACGGCCGACAATCAACCCTTCGATGTCGCCAATAGCTGGGATGCGGACAAAGGGCTCCTACTGGCACTTGGTGGTGGGGCGACGGTTGGCGAGTACCAAGGGACCATCACGTGGGGGCTAATGGATGCACCAGGATACGTGGGTAAATAGGCACGTCTGAAATAAGCTCATCCGGCCTTCAGAACAAAACTAAAGGTTGCAAGTCAAGATCTGCACATTGTGCTTGTAACGGTAGGGCTTGCCATCGCCAAACTAGTGGCACTGGCCGCACGCCGGATGCCAGGAATTCCGGTTGCTGTGGGAACGCCTGCAGCCCAAGGACGCCTGAAAGCCGCCAAGTCCAGGCGTCTTCCAGGGCGTCTCACGAGGTAAGCCGGGAAAAGCGCCGACTAACATCGTCGACGCGGCTAGGGACATCCCTATCCTCCTCCGGCGCTGTTCAGCAGTCGCAGTGTGTAATCTTTAGGAGAAAACAAATAGGCGTTGCAACGGGAGCAAGTCCCTTGCAACGCCTATTTGTGAAGCGTGAGTTGAAGGCGAACGGAAAAGAATACCGTGACTACTTCAACAGGTTAGTGATTAATTTTTCATAAATTGTGATGAACCGGTGGTACATGTCGAGGTCGACGTATTCGTTGACTTGGTGCGCCGTGATGTTACCGGGGCCGAAGACAATGACGTCGATGTCTGGATTAAATGCTAGGAATGAAGAAGCGTCGGTGCCACCAGGAACACCAATTAGGGGCAAGGCTTGTTGGAGCTCGACTTGGCCGATTTCCTTGGCAGCCTTAACCAATGGGGCGTTGTCCATGGTGTGCATGGGCCGTAAGTCACTGAGAATGTCCATGGTTAAGTCAGCGCCATCCGCGTTTAAATCAGCAATGATCTGCTTGATAGCGGCTGTGATGTCGGCGTTTGGTAGCTCGGGGATGGTCCGAATCTTGACGGAGAGGTCGGCACTGGCTGGCACCGTGTTGATCTGTTCGCCGCCTTTGATCATGGTCACGACTGGCGTAACTGGTCCAAGGACGGGGTTGCGGTAGTCCTTGATGGACGCAAAGTAGTCCTCTTCCTTTTGATAGAAGCGCATCAATGGTGTGATGGCGTTCTTGCCAATTTCTGGCATGGAACTGTGGGCAGCAATCCCCTTGGAGTGAATCGTGTACGTCAGGGAACCCTTGTGTGCCAATTCAATGAAGTGTTGTTCGTTAGTTTGATTAGCGTCAAAGAGCTTTTTAGCCCCAGCTTCGTCGCTTTGTAGCATGTATTGAATCTGCTTTTGCAGTAATAGTTGCTTGTGGACCCCACTTGGCTCGCCGACAATTAGTGTGTCGAGGTCGTCGGCGTAGCCCTTTTTGCCCAACTGTTGGGCGCCATACTGGCCATATTCTTCACCGACCGTGGCCATGAAACGCAACGTACCGTGTAGTGGCACATTTTGGTCCTTCAAATGAATCATGGCGAGTGCACCGGCCATCAAACCGGACTTCATATCAGATGTGCCCCGACCAATCATATTACCATCCACGACCGTTGCGGAGAGGGCGTCGACCTGCCATTTGGCGGCGTCACCCAGAGCCACAACATCTGAGTGGCCGTCGAAACCAACGACGGGACCGTTGCCGTCACCAATTTCGGCAACGAGGCTGACCCGGTTGGGGGCGTATTCAACGGCAGTGCTGTCAATGCCGTGTTGCTTAAAAAGATCGGCCAGATAGTCGGCAACTAATTTTTCGTTCCCATTAACTGTGTTTAATTTGACAATGTCACTCAGTGCTTGTACCACTTCGTCCATGTTAAGTCCCACCTTAATTTTAAATGTAAACTCCGATACTGTGACTAGTTAAGCAAAGTAATCGTTTGTTATCAACTTGATTACAGCACTTTTTGTGGGGCTGGTCAAGAATGCTGGTGCGTTTGGGTGGGAGAAATTACGATGTTAGTTCTGAATTTGGTATTGGCGGGAAACTAATTCGGAAGCCCCCTTGCTAGTGAAGGCCTCGTTGCGGTCCGTTGCCATAGGTGGTCATGGACGTCGGAAGCCCGTTCTTTGGCTGGAGGCGTGCCCACAACCCCCTCTACAACAGCGGATAATTTCTGACAACCAGAGGCGACCGCTTTAGTGCTCGCCCGCACGAAAAATAAGTTTTAAATATCGTCGATGACGTCGATGACCTGATAACGGGCCACCTTCCCTAGGGCCAGGAGAAAGTCATTCAACACGTGGCGGTCATGGAACGCCCCTTCCAACATGTAGTTGTAGCTCCCAGTCGTACGGTAGTGGTGGCGGAAGTCATTGTGGTGGTGTCTGACCAGCGTCAAGTAGGCTGCGTGTTGACGATCTTGAACGGCAACTTGAATAAAAACTTGGCGCGGCAGATCAACCTGGTCGAGGTCAACTTCAATCGTGTATTTCGTAATGACCCCGGTATCTTCGAGTCGCTGAATCCGGGCAGCTACGGCTGGCGCGGACAGATGGACGAGTTCCGCCAAGTGACTAATTTTGATACGACTATCGTGATTAAGTTCCTTGATAATGGCAAGATCGGTTTCGTCGGGCACAGTAAACACCTTATTTTCTAAGTTTTTAGGACGGAAAGTCTTTCTTTTTAATATTAACAGCCGCCGGCGAAACGTGTAAAGTGGAACCCTGTTGCCTGACAAAATTCATGAGCCTAATTTCTAGGCAATTGGTAGAAGATTAGTATAATTGAAGACAATCATGCGAAATGTGACGCGTAAAGTTGGACGACCTGCAACTCGTTTCGACAGGCTATCCTGAAAATAAGAACGTTATTTGAAAGTCAGTATTGGGAGGTCACGAATGATAGAATTTAGAAATGTCAGCAAGCGTTACGCCGGCAACCAGGCGATTGACAACCTCAATCTCACCATTCCAACGGGGGATTTTTTTGTGTTGGTCGGCCCTAGTGGGAGTGGGAAGACGACCACACTGAAAATGCTGAACCGCTTAATTGCGCCAACCAAGGGCGATATTTACTTTGAAGATAAGCGTCTGATCGATTATGATTTAACACAATTACGACTTCAAATGGGATATGTGCTACAAAATATTGCCCTTTTTCCTAATTTAAATATTCAAGAAAATATTGCCATTCAGGCGGAATCCCTTGGCTGGCCACGTAAGCAGCGGGTTGAGCGGGCACGGGCACTGCTGAAACAGGTCGATTTGGACCCGGATAAGTACGCGACGCGAATGCCCAATGAGCTGTCCGGTGGGGAACAACAGCGGGTCGGGATCATCCGGGCGCTTGCCATCAAGCCTAAGGTCGTCTTAATGGACGAACCATTCAGTGCCTTGGACCCCATTTCCCGTAAACAGTTACAGGACCTGGTTTTACAGTTGCATAAGGAGCTTCAGATGACCTTCGTGTTTGTCACCCATGACATGCACGAGGCCTTACGACTGGGCCAACACATCGCGGTGATGCGACTCGGTCACATTCAACAGGTGGGGACGGGTGAGGACATCATGCAGCACCCGGCCAATGATTTTGTGCGTGGCTTTTTTGAAAATGAACATGCACCGCGTCCCGACACCGTGCAGTCGCTCCTGAATGAGGGCTACGGTGAAGTAACGACTGCGCCAGCCACGTTGACGGCTACGGCCACAGTCAACGAGTTAGCAGCGGCACTAAAGGGCACTGCCCCGGTCGTCGTACGCGTCGGTGAGACGTCACGGACGCTCAGTACGCCGGATCTGCTCGACTATTTGGCAACTAAGGAGGCGGACTAGTTGGCACAGATTATCCATATTCTTCAGACGCAGGGTAGCGATATCGTCGGTGCCATCGGGCAACACATTGGGTTGTCGCTGATTTCACTGCTGATTGCTGCTGTCATCGCTATCCCCTTAGCAATTTTATTGATGAATCACGAGCGCTGGGCGAAGGTCATGCTCCAGATTACCAGTATTCTGCAAACGATTCCCAGTCTGGCGTTGTTGGGGATCCTGATTCCCATTGTTGGTATTGGGACCATCCCCTCAATCATTGCCTTAGTCATCTATGCGGTGATGCCGATTTTTCAAAACACCTATTCTGGACTGACCACCATCGACCCCAACCTAGAGGAAGCGGCGACGGCGTTTGGACTGTCCCGGCGGATGAAACTTTTTCGAGTTGAATTACCGCTGGCGTTGCCGATGATTATCTCCGGTATTCGGATTGCAATGGTCATGATTATTGGGACTGCTACCTTGGCCGCCCTGATTGGTGCCGGTGGATTGGGGACTTACATTCTGTTGGGGATTGAAACCAACAACAATGCACTCCTAATCATTGGGGCCGTCTTGTCGGCCATTCTCGCGCTGGTATTTGGTGCGGCTATCGATTGGCTGGGCAAGTTATCCTTTAAAAAGGCGGGTATCGTTCTGTTAACACTGGTCGTTTTAATTGGTGGTTTTGCCGGTTACCGTAAGCTGGTGAACCCCCAAACGACCATCACCGTTGCTGGTAAATTGGGTAGCGAACCCGAAATTTTAATCAATATGTATAAGGATCTGATTGAACACGATCACCCGAATATCAAGGTGACAACGAAAGCTAATTTTGGTGCGACCTCCTTCTTGTTCAAGGCGCTCCAGTCGGGGTCAATCGATATTTATCCCGAATTTACCGGGACCGTTTTAGAGTCGTTGGTCACGGGTGAAAAGTCGGCGAATCACGATCCGGCCAAGACCTATCAGATGGCCAAGCAGGCGTTGAAGGCACAACACCAGATGGCGTACTTAAAGCCTATGAAGTATCAAAATGGGTACGATCTCGCTGTAACCAAGCAGTTTGCCCAGAAGTATCATTTGAAGACGGTGGCCGACTTGGTCGCGGTCGAGGACAAGGTCCACGCTGGATTTGACCCCGATTTTCATCAATTAAAGGACGGTTACCCGGGGTTAAGCAAGGCATATGGCCTGAAGTTTGCCAGCGTGAAAACGATGGAGCCGTCGATTCGCTACAAGGCCATCGCCAACGGCAAGGTGAATCTGGTTGACGGTTACACGACCGATCCCGAAGTTCAGGAATACCATTTGGTCGTGTTAAAGGACAACAAGCAATTCTTCCCACCATATCAAGGGGCACCGTTAATGACCGAAAAATTGTTGACGGAACATCCCGAACTGCGGACGACGTTGAATAAGTTAGCCGGCAAGGTCTCCACGACCGATATGCAGAAGATGAATTACAAGGTTACCGTTGCGCACGAAAAGGCGGCGACGGTGGCCCGTGATTACCTGCGAAGTCACGGCCTGTTGAATTAGAGAGGAAGTTGTCATGATGCAAGCAGTCGTTGTGCGCCATCCCGGGGGCCCCGAGGTCTTAGAAACAGTCGCGGTGCTGAAGCCGACGGTGAAAACAGGCTGGACGTTGATTCAGGTGAAAGGTCGCGGGATTAACCATTCGGAAATTTTTACACGACAAGGTGAGTCACCTAGCGTGAAATTTCCGCGAATCCTGGGAATTGAAGCGGTTGGAATCATCGCTGATACAACCGATGAGCAACGTTTGCCAGTGGGACAGACGGTCGTGACCTTCATGGGAGAAATGGGGCGCGCCTACGATGGTGGGTACGCTGAGTACGTATTGGTGCCAAATGGACAGATTTTTCCGGTAACCACGCGCTTGTCCTGGGCGGAACTGGCGGCTGTGCCAGAAACCTATTACACAGCATATGGTGCCCTGCTAGGATTGCGACTAGCTGCGGGACAACAGCTGTTGATCCGTGGGGGAACCAGTGGTGTTGGGGTTGCAGCCAGCAAATTAGCCCACGCCATGGCGAACGTCACGGTCAGTGCCACAACGCGGGACGTCACGAAAACGTCCCAACTCGCGGCAGTTGGCGTAGATAAAATTATACAAGAGGAAGGCAACCAGCTGGCAACCGCCGTAAAATTTGACCGTATCCTCGATTTGATTGGGCCAGCAACCGTGCCAGATTCCCTACAACGGTTAAATCCTGGCGGAATCGTTAGCTCGACCGGCCAATTGGGCGGACAGTGGACGTTGCCAGAGTTTGAGCCTATTTCAGAGATTCCTAATGATTGCTATTTGACTTCGTTTTATTCCGGGGATGTTGATGGTCAGCGACTACAAGACCTGCTCCAGGTGATCACAGCGCACGAAATTGACGTGCGGCCGGTGAAGACGTATCTCTTAAGTGAGATGCAAGCCGCTCACGCTTATCTGGAAGGCCAGCATAGTTTTGGCAAGGTGGTCGTGCTGTCGTAGTCCTGATTGACTAGGGCCGAAGAAGTAGTCGTAAATTGCAAGAGCAAGTTAGTCATTAGGACCAAATACCGGTACCAAGGGATTTCTCAGAACTTGAAGTTAAGAGGCGGAACAGTGCGCTGAGCTTAGCCGGAGTGCGGCTGGTTTCACTAATTTAGCCGTGATAATTCCTACTGTCGCAAGAGTAATGCAAACGATTTGGCTTTTAACCTCTTTAGCAGCTAGTAATAAATCTGCCCTTGACAGGCATGAGGAAGAGTCCTAAACTTATCATTAATTTCTAATCGGTCTGTCATAAATGAGGCTAGGAGAAGAGTAGTGGCGTTGTCGTTGCACAGTGAGCCCGAAAGAGTGGAAACGGGTCTGCGACGAACCATGAAGATGAGCTCCCGATAGCTATCAAGCGGTTCACGCTGCTTGGTCGGTAGGAACCGTTAACTTTCCGGGTATCAACTGGTACCGTTGAGGCAAGGTCTGCGAGGACTTTGTGAACTAGGGTGGTAAAACGACACGTTCGTCCCTTGAACTAAGCAATTAGTTCGGGGGAGGAGCGTGTCGTTTTTTTTGGCTGACCGATTAGAAAATAAAGCGACCTATATCGCTGGACTGGCAACGGCCATTTCGCCGCTGCTAACCCCTTGAGATTCTCTTTGCGGTGCACGCTGGGAGGATTGCGGGTGACGTGTTCGCCAAATGAGCGCTTCACGTTGCCAGTCGAGCGGTTTAGGTTTGACCTAATCTAGGAGGAAATAAATCATGACAACGACGACAGAAAATGAGTTCCCTTACCGCTATGACGTTGTGGGCAGTCTCTTGCGTCCCGCAACCCTGAAGGACGCCCGGGCAAAATTTGCAGCGGGTGAAATTGCTATTGACCAACTGAAGACCGTTCAACGTGCCGAAACGAAACGGGTCGTCGACGAGCAGGTGGCCATCGGGCTGAAGGCGGTCACTGACGGTGAATTTAACCGGAGCTGGTGGCACTTAGATTTCTTGTGGGGACTGAATGGTGTCGGTCATTATGACTACCAGAAAAGTTATAAATTCCACGGGAGCAAGACTCGGACCGACAATGCCGACCTGGTGGGCAAAATTGCTTTTAACCCGGAGCATCCGTTCTTTGAGAGCTTCCAGTATTTGCAATCTCTAGTCCCAGCAGGGGTACTCGTCAAGCAGACGATTCCATCACCGACCATGTTGTTTCGGGATAACCGAAGTGACAACTGGCATGAATTTTATGAGACCTGGGATGACTACTTAGATGACTTGGCTAAGGCTTACCATGAAACGATTCTCCATTTCTATGAGCTTGGGTGTCGTTACCTACAACTGGACGATACGACGTGGGCCTTTCTTATCAGCAAGCTCAATGAGACAGTCGATGATGCAACCGCGCATCAGACGTACGTGTCCTTGGCAGAAGATGCGGTTCGGATCATTAATGCCCTGTTAACTGACTTGCCAGACGATTTGACGGTCACCACCCACATTTGTCGGGGCAACTTCAAGTCGACGTACCTGTTCTCCGGTGGCTATGATGACGTTGCCGCCTACTTGAGCCAACTGCATTACGATGGCCTGTTCTTGGAGTATGACAGCGATCGGGCCGGTGATTTTACCCCGCTCAAGAAGATCTGGAATAACGATCCGAATAAGAAATTAGTGTTGGGTCTGATTACGTCAAAGTTCCCTGAATTGGAAAATGAGGCCGACATCAAGACCCGCATCGCGGACGCTGCGCAACAGATACCACTGGCTAACTTGGCCCTGTCCACGCAATGTGGCTTCGCTTCGACCGAAGAAGGCAACCAATTAACGGAAGCACAACAGTGGGCCAAACTCAAGTTGGTCAAACGGATTGCCGACGACGTTTGGGGGTAAAGCGGATAGCTTGGCACACGGGTTGACCATCTAAAATTAAGTTACTGAAGGTTGAAAGCCAAAATATTTTCGTTACTCTTGCGACATTAGGAATTATCACGGCTAAATTAGTGAAAACAGCCGCACTCCGGCTGCCAGGGATTCCGCTTGCTGTGGGGAACGCTTCCAGCCAAAGGACGGGCTTCCAGCTCGCCTGAAAGCCGCCAAAATCAGGCGTCTCCCAGGTCGCATAGTGTATAAGCCGGAAAGAACGCTGACTAACATCGTCGATATGGCTAGTTACATTTCTGACTTTCTCCGGTTCTGATGGTTCACTAAATAACCCCCTAAATCAAGTGCCACTGAAACGACTGTGCCGGGCTACCAGCCCCGCGGCATGGTCGTTTTTGGCGTGGTTGAGGATGGTTTACAAACTATTTACGTGGACAACACGGGCTCGTTACATGGACCGCGTACACTTGCCTCATACTTAAGTAAGGGGAGTGGCGAGATGTCGATTGAGTTAAACGCATTGGGGAAAGCGTACACCGCTGATGAGTGGGTTTTGCAGAACGTGACAGCGCACATTGAGAGTGGCGAATTTTTCGCGATTGTCGGACCTTCTGGATGTGGGAAAAGTACGTTGTTACGGATGATTGCCGGGCTAATTCCAATTTCGACCGGTGAACTTCAGATCGACGGTAAGGTGGCAACTGATTTGCCTCCCAAAGACCGCCAGTTAACCATGGTGTTTCAAAGTTACGCGTTATTTCCATTCTTATCGGTCACCGATAACGTTGCGTTTGGATTGAAGGCCCGAAAGTTTCCCGCTAAGGAAATCGAAGAGCGGGTCACGAAGGCCATCAAATTGGTCAACTTGGAGGAATTCAAGGATCGCCGTCCCCGTGATCTATCTGGTGGGCAGCGCCAACGGGTCGCTTTAGCCCGGGCAATTGCCAGCGACGCCAAGGTCTGCTTGATGGACGAACCCCTGTCCAACTTGGATGCCCAACTCCGTATCAAGATGCGCACGGAATTGCGAAACCTCCAGCAAGAACTGGGACTGACTGTCATCTACGTCACACATGATCAGGTTGAGGCGATGACCATGGCCGATCACATCATGGTGCTTCACGATCACAAGATTCAGCAGATCGGGACGCCGCTCGATATTTACAATCGACCAGCCAACACCTTCGTGGCCAGTTTCTTTGGCACGCCGCGGATGAATCTCTTACCGGCGCGGGTGACGGCCGACCGGGAATTGACCTTGGCGGATACATTAAAATTAGCGTTACCTAAGCCCGTTCCCGTTGCCGATTATATCGTGGGAATTCGACCAACGTCGCTGTACCTAGTCCCTCAAGGAAAAGGCGATCCCAATGCGCAGGTTAAGACCGTCGAATACCTTGGCGCCCAAATCTTGTTGGAGGCTGAACTCAGCGACGGGACACCAATCGAACTGACCGCGGATCCCGACGACGTTTATCGGACCGGTGACTGGCTGTCTGTTGGCATTGATGGCAACGCCTACGTCTTTGACCATGCCGGCGAAGTCCAATTTATGGTGGAAGGGGGTCGCCAACATGCAAGCAGAAGTCACGCCAGCGCCCAAGCCTAAAGCTGATCAGTCGGCTGCGATTAGTCGCCAGCGCGCAAAGGGCTACAACCTGCACGCAGGTGACAAGTATTATGCATTTGCTTTTCTGGGACCATCCCTCTTGGTACTCGGAACTTTCGTATTCTATCCTATGCTGCGAACACTCTATCTAAGCCTGTTTTTAACCGATAATGTGGGGCGCCCCACGGTCTTTGTTGGGTTGAAAAATTATATTGGGTTGTTGACCTCTAGCGCCTATCAGGCCAGCCTCCAAGCCACGGCGATTTACGTGATTGCAGTTGTTGCCTTGACCCTGATTCTAGGGTTGCTGCTGGCACAACTCGCGGCCAAGAAACTCGCTGGTATTCAATGGTTTCGGACGATTTTCTCCGCCACGATGGGAGTTTCCGTCTCCGTTGCCGCTATCTTTTGGCTGTTTATCTTCAGTCCATCGATCGGTCTGTTTGACCAGATCGGTAGCTTCTTACATTTACCGATTGTCGCTTGGTTAACGCAGCCCGGTCCCGCCATGACCGCTGTTGTCATTTCCACGGTTTGGATGAATCTAGGTTTTACCTTCTTGATCCTCTTTGGCGCCTTACAGATGGTACCACAATCGCTCTATGAAGTATCTGCAATCGAAGGGGCGTCCGAGAGCTACCAATTCTTCCACGTGACCATTCCAATGATCTCACCAACGCTGTTCTTCACGTCAACGGTCACGCTGATCGGGGCCTTCAAGAGTTTCGGCTTGATCGACCTGATGACGGCTGGGGGGCCTAATAACGCTACCAATCTATTGGTTTATCGGGTCTATCAAGATGCTTTTTTAAGCGGTAACTATGGGTTGGCGAGTGCTGAGTCCGTGATCTTGGCGGTCATCATTGCCTTGTTTACGCTGTTACAATTCAAATTCCTTGAGAAACGGGTGACCTACTAATGATGTTGACAAAGACTCATAAAACGTTACGTTATCTGGTGTTGGTCATCATGGCAATTATCATCATTGGTCCGTTTATCCTGGGGTTCTGGACCAGCCTGTTACCCACGGCTGACATTGCCAAGGGGGCGTTATTCAGCACCCATATTTCCTTGCAAAACTACGTGGACGCCGTGCAGCAAACGGCCATTATGCGTTATTTGCTCAATAGTTTCGTGATCTCCTTGTTGACGATGGCGGCGCAACTCTTGTTCTGTTCGCTGGGAGCGTACGCCTTTGTCTTTCTGTCCTTTAAGGGGCGCGACTTCCTGTTCTATGTAATTCTGGCCACGATGATGTTGCCCTTTGAAGCTGAGGTCATTCCGAACTTCGTCACGGTCCGTCAGCTGAACCTGCTGAACCACTACGCCGTTATGGTTATTCCATTTCTGACATCGGCCTTCGGTATCTTCATGTTGCGGCAATCCTTCCGTCAGATTCCACCGGAGTTAAAGGAAGCCGCCGACGTTGAGGGCTTAAATCACTGGCAATTTTACTGGCGGGTGACGTTACCATATGCCCGGATCAGTCTGTTTACGTTAGCCGCTTACAGCTTCCTTGAAAGTTGGAACCAATACCTCTGGCCAATGTTGACCACGTTTAGTGATAAGTTCCGCCCTGTCCAAGATGGGTTGCGGCAACTGCAGTCACAAGAAACGTTTAACAACTGGGGGATGATTCAAGCCAGTGCCGTGATCGTTGTGATTCCCACGCTGATCGTGCTGTTTGTGGGCCAACATTACTTCAAGGATGGCTTGAATGAGGGGGCCACGAAATGAAAAAACAAACAGTTTCCCACAAAGTGTTTGCCATTGTGGCCGGTGTTCTGGTCGTTTTGGCGGTGGTTCTGGGATGGACCGCGTTCAGTCATCCGTCCGCTTCGGCGCAGAGCAATGGCCGCATCAAGGTGGTCTTTTGGCACGAAATGACAGGGCCCGCGCAGCAACAATTGATTAAGTTCTCTAACGAATTTAACCGGTCCCAAAAGAAGTATGAGGTCGTCCCCGAGTTCGAGGGGAGTTATAATGAAGCCGTCCAGAAGGTTATCAACACGCACGGCACCGATGCGTCGCCCGCGGTCTTTCAATCCATGGACATTTCGACCAGTCAGATGCACCACACTGGCTATACGACGCCGGTCCAGAAATTCATCGATGCCGATAATTATGATGTGAACAAGATCTCCGCAGGTGCCCGGGCGTTCTATGCCAACCAGGGGACGCAGCTATCCATGCCATTTAACACGTCACAACCCGTTCTCTTTTACAACGCGACGTTGTTAAAGAAGTTGGGTGTTACACCACCTCCCGTCAATCCGTCCTACAGTGACATTACGCGGGTTGCTACCCAGGTGATGCAAAAATCTAACAAGAAGGTTCAAGGAATGTCGGTCGAGATTTATGGCTGGTTATTTGAAGAGTTCATGGCGAACTCCGGCACTTCGTTTGCGAACAACGACGATGGTCACACGAGCACGCCAACGGCCTCTAACCTGACTGGGACTAGCACCGTGAATACCATGAAATGGCTGCAAACGAACGTCAAAGATGGTGTCTTTGCCAATTACGGAGCCAGTGGGAATGCACTGAACAACGAAATCGCCAGCTTCTTGTCTGGCCGACTTGCCATGTTCCTTCAAAGTTCCGCGACGACAACACAGTTGACTACGGGCAACAAAAATAAATTGGGTATCACCTACTATCCGCATCCCGATGGCCAAAAGAGTAATGGGGTGGCCATTGGCGGCGCGTCGCTGTGGATCTCAAATGATAAGTCTGCGACCGTTCAACGTGGGTCATGGGATTTCATCAAGTTCTTAATGACCGCTAAGAGCCAAGCAGAATGGCAGGCAGCGACCGGATATTTAGCTTTAAACAAGGATTCACAGAAGCAACCGGCCTTACTGAATATGTACAAGAAGTTGCCGGAAGCCAAAGTGCCTGGCGAACAATTGGCCGCAGCGCAACCAAACAATACGAACTCTGGAATCTTCATGCAAGGTCTGATACAGGCTCGTAACTTGACCCAGACTGCCATGGAGCAGATCTATGCGAGGAGTAACATTCAAAAGGCGTTGCAGACGGCGCAGACGTCGCTCAACGGCAACATTAAAAATAACAACCGTGCGAACGGCTATTAAGTAGGAGAGCGATTTTATGACAGTGAAAACGTTAGTATTTGGACACCGGGGTTACCCGGTAAAGTTTCCGGAAAATAGCATCGCTGGGTTCAGCTATGCCTTGGAGAACAACGTGGACGGGTTGGAATTCGATGTCCATTTGACCAAGGACCAAGTCCCGGTCATTATGCACGATGAGCACATCGACCGTACGACAGATGGTAGTGGTTTGATCAACGACTTCACCTTCAACGAATTGCGGCACTTTCGCTTAGCAAATCAGGAGGCCATTCCCACGTTAGCGGAGTTCTTAGCGTTGGTCGACGACACTGATGTTCAGTTGAATTTGGAGTTGAAGACGGACAAGATCCAGTACCCAGAGATCGAAGCCATCGTCATGGCTATGGTCCATGGGGCGCCGCTCAAGCACCCGGTCATCTTCTCGTCGTTTCATTTACAGACGTTGAAAAATTGTCAAAAGATTGCGCCAGACGAATCCTACTGCTGGTTGACGGATAAACCGGTGGTCAATGCCGCAGCGTTTGTGGCCAATGAGCATCTGAGCGGCCTCCATTTGAGTCACTATCAAGCTGACGTGCCAGTCGCCGAACGTATCTGGACGGTTGATAAGCCAGAGTTGGCAACGGAACTGTTCCAGAAACACGTGGCGGGTATCTTCACCGATGATTTCATCGGCATGATGCGCCTCCGCCAAGACCTGATGCGCGGGTAGCGAAAGTCGTTTCTGTTAGCCGACGACTTGGCCACACGTGCCGTTCGCTGGCAGTATCGGTTAAACTAGAAGTGATTGCATGGCAAAGCGGATGTTACCTGATAGTGGGTAGCATCCGCTTTTTGCGCTGATTGTGAACTTAAATTATTTTCGATGACGTGTTGATCGAATGGTTCTTTGAAAGGCATGTTGACTTGCAGGTCACGGAAGAACCGTGAATTTTTGTCAATCGTAGCGATTATCGTGCCTATTCTGAAATCGAGCCGAAAGCCCATACTTTGGCTGGAAGGCGACCGCACAGCAGGCGGAATCCCTGCCGCCGGGCGATACCTTAGAGCTGTCCGTGACCTAAGACAAGCGATTGAGAAATTCGGCGCCCATTTGGTTGGCGTTGAAGGCGTAGGGGGCGAGGGCCTGAGCCGGGTCGATAAATTGTTCATTGTCGTCCAGGTCCTGTTTGCGCAGCGTCAATTGCAGGTTCGTCGTCATCAGTGGCATTTTGAGCCCGCGGACGACTAGTTGCATGCCCAATGCGGCTTGGAAGCCACCATGACCGCCGTAGGATACCAGGCTGACCGGCTTGCCGCGCCATTCCGCATAGAGATAGTCGAGCGCGTTTTTTAGCGGTGCCGGGTAGCCCCAGTTATATTGGGGAAAGAGCAGGATGAAGCCGTCGTAGCCCTGAATCAACTGGCTCCAGGCCTTGGTGTGTGCTAGGGTGTAGTTACCGTCGGCAGGCTGGCCGGGTTCGTCTAAGAAGGGCAGGTCGATCTTTGCGAGGTCGATTAAATCAACGGCCAAACCTTCTTGGGCGACGGCGGGTTGAAGCCAAGTTGCGATGCTGGTACTGATACGGTTAGGCCGCGTCGAGCCAATGATTAAACCAATTTTCTTTGTCATGATAGGGAGTCTCCTTAAGTGGTTGAATTTATCCGTGCAATATGCACACATCTTAGCATTGTTCTGGTATAATAACAAGTATGGATAATCAAATTTTCGAAGCACTATTTGAAATCGTCACTTTTTTCAATCAAACGGAAGAGGATCGCAAGCTACTGGAACGAGCTCATGTCAAGCTGGACGCGCCAACTTTACCAATCATCATGCGGGTTGATCACCAACCCGGAATCAGTATTGGTGAGCTGGCTGATCAGATTGGTCGGAACCACTCTTCGATTAGTCGGCAGGTCGATAAGCTAATTGCGGCCGGCTGGTTAGAGGAGACCGAGCGCCGAGATAAACGCGTTCGCCAGGTTATCTTGAGCCCTAACGGCAAGCAAACGGTCCATCAGATTAAAATAGCCAGAGAAGCGGCCATTCGCCAACGGTTAGCGAAATATTCAGATGCGGACCGTGGGGAGCTTCTACGCGTCTTACAACGCCTGTCAGCCGTCTTAAACGGCAACGACGATTATGAGGAATAGGGAGGGAGACGAAAAATCCCGTTGAGCTTAGTGATAGCTGGCTCAACGGGATTTTTATTAAAGAAATCTAAAGGTTGGAAGCCAAAGTATTTGCGTTACTCTTGCGACAGTAGGAATTATTACGGCTAAATTAGTGAAAACAGCCGCACGCCGGCCGCCAGGGATTCCGCTTGCTGTGGGGAACGCTTCCAGCCAAAAAATAGGCAATCTGGTCTGGTTTTTCTAGCGGTCAATCATTTAGATAGGACCTCTAGTCGATAATTATTTTAGCGCAAAAAAATTAACCCCATTGAATCGAACTGGGATTTAGCCTGATTCAATGGGATTAATATTCAATTGGGGACAGTGACCAACGAAGCATTTTCCGGGTACTTCGTTGACTGTTACCAAAAAAGCTTTAGTTTGTCGTCAGTTTGTTAAGCAATTGTTTTACGACATCTTTATAATAAGGCAAATTCTATAATTAATCCGAACAGAAATTAAAAAGCCCAAAGCAATCACTTACAATGGTAGTAGCTAATTCCAACCAATATAGGGAGTGATTACTTTGGGTACATCTACTTTATCACGTTTTCAACGTGGCGCACTAGCACAACTGGTCAATGAGGGGAATAAATCTTACCAAGTAATGGCTGACGCCTTAGGCGTCGCCAAAGCTACGATTAGCTATGAGTTGGACCGGGTTAAACCTTATGATCCAGAATTAGCTCAGCAAGATGCAGATCGCAAAAGGCGGAATTGCGGTCGTCGTTCGATGCTGACGGCAGCATTAGCGACTTTAATTACCAATCACTTACGATTAACCTGGTCACCAGAAACCATTGCGGCCGCTTATAACTTGAGCACTGCGTCAATTTATAATTGGCTTAATCGTGGCTGGCTCCCCTTCAAATTGACTGATCTACCCAATCGGAATGTCCGCCAGCACCGAGTGAGCGAAAATCGTGGGAAATTTACAAGTGGGACTTCCATCGAACAACGGCCAACAACTGTTAATCAACGGTTAGCCTTTGGTCATTGGGAAGTAGATACGGTGCTTTCTAGTCGAAGTGAGTCACGATCATGTCTGGTTACATTCGTAGAACGTAAGACCCGACTTCTATGGGCCATCAAAGCCCCTAATAGAACGGCTAAGGCTCTAAACACCGCCTTTGGCAAGTTTATGGGGGCCTTCGGTCCCCAAGTAAAATCCATTACTGTTGATCATGGTAAAGAGTTTGCCAATTATCAGGCCTTAGAACAGGATTATCAGATCAAAGTTTATTTTTGCCATCCATATTCACCATGGGAGCGAGGTTCCAATGAATATTTTAATAGACGGTTACGCTGGTTCTTCCCGAAAAAGACCAATTTTAGCCAAGTAACGACTGATGAGATCCTAGCAGCACTTGAACTAATTAATCAACGACCATTAAAAATACATCATCAACAGACTGCCATTGAAAGATTCCGGGCTTGTTCGGATTAAACTTGTAATTTGCCATAACAAAGAAATCAAGGGCTTTGGGCGTTTCTGGCAATTTGTAATATTACAATTTTCCAAATTAGTTTTAACGAATAGTTATACTATAAACAATTGCTGTGCTTTGACGGAATAATTGCTTTTGAGTGGGTACCCGGGCGTATAATTATTCATAGGTGAGTGTGACTGGTTAATTTATTTATTGACTAAACGTTTTGGCTGGACACATTTTAGGATGTGCGGTGAGCTACTCATTTTCGGTGTGCGCGCGGCAGGTCTAATACAATTGGAGGTTTTGCTATGTCAGTATTAACGGATACGTTTAACTTAGCTAACGGGACTCAGATTCCCCAAGTTGGTTTTGGTACTTGGCAAATTCCTGGTGGCGATACGGCTTACAATGCGGTAGCTAACGCGTTGAAGACCGGGTATCGGCACATCGATACGGCGAAGGCTTATGCCAACGAATCCAGTGTGGGGAAGGCTATCCGCGACTCTGGGATCGACCGCAAAGAGATCTTTGTGACGACCAAGCTGCCAGCTGAAGTGAAGACGTACCAAGGGGCATTGGACGCATTTGCCACCACGATGAAGAACTTGGATGTGGGGTATGTTGACCTGTATTTGGTCCACGCCCCATGGCCATGGGCGGAAATTGGGAAGGACTGCGATCAGGGCAACCGCGACGTTTGGCGGGCGATGGAAAAAATCTATGCCAGCGGCAAGGCTAAGGCTATCGGGGTCTCCAATTTTGATGTGCACGACCTGCAAAATGTCTTGAATCACGCCGAAGTTACCCCAATGGTCGACCAAATTCAGTATTACGTGGGCTTTACGGAACCTAAGATCACGAAATTCGCACAAGACCACAACATGTTGGTTGAAGCTTACTCACCACTCGCAACCGGTGATATGCTTGAGAATGCTGACGTTAAGGAAATGGCGAACAAGTATCACGTTTCACCGGCCCAGTTGGCACTACGGTTCGTCTTGGAAAATGGTGTCTTGCCATTACCAAAGGCCACGAGTCAAGCGCACATTGAAGCCAACGCCCAGTTGGACTTCTCAATCAATGCGGCCGACATGGCGAAGCTGAATGCGCTAGCGGATACGGCCACAGATCACGGTCACAACGCGACGCAAGGTTAATGTAAACAATTAGTAAATTTAAACGAGGAGTTACCGATTTTGCCATCTGTTAGAGCAAAATTGGTAGCTCCTTTTAGTAACTTTTCCGTTAAATGATAGTGCTAGTGTCGTAGTGGAACCAAGTTTTAGGGAAAAGGCTAGCGAAAGACATTAAATAATTAAATTAATTAATGTTTGGGTTTTACGTTTTACCCTCTAATAAACACCGCCATGACACATTATAAGCATTTTAATAACGAACTTAAAACGATAAAGCCATTGTAAAAGTTCGTTCTTCTGGTAATATTAAAAGTGTCTTAAGAGAGCCATACGACATAATCTGAGGAGTGAGTTCGATGTACTTAAAGGGTAAGGGAAAATTACTCTTAATCGCGGCAGCATTATTGTTACTACCAGCTGGTTTGGCTGCCTGTGGGAAGGCAAGCAGCAGCACGAGTTCAAGTTCCAAGCAAGGCTATACGCCGAAACAGTTGACGGTTGAATTTGTACCGTCATCTAACGCGGGGACGATTGAAGCGAAGGCCAAACCGTTAGAGGGCCTGTTGAAGAAACAATTGGGGATTCCGGTTAAGGTTAGTGTCTCGACCGACTACAATACGATTGTTGAGGCCATGGGATCAAAGAAGGTCGATGTTGGCTTCCTGCCGCCTGATGCCTACGTGCTTGCACATAAGCAGTATGGGGATAAAGTGCTCTTACAGGCTGAACGGTTTGGCGTTAAGGAACCAAATGACCAAGCAACTAAGCAGTTGGTCAACTACTACCGCGCTCAGATTTTAGTACGTAAGGATAGTGGCATCAAGACGTTAAAGGACTTGAAGGGCAAGAAGATCGCCGTTCAAGATACCACGTCGACTGCCGGCTGGATCTACCCTGCCGTTGAAATGTTGAAGCACGGTGTCAACATTAATAAGGACAATATCCAAACAGTCACGGTCAAGGGACATGACCAAGGGGTTCTCTCCGTTTACAACAAAAACACCGACGCCGCCTTTGTCTTCCAAGGGGCCCGGAACTTAGTGAAAAAGGACGATAAGGATATCATGAGTCAAGTCGTTCCAATCTACACGACTGCCAAGATTCCTAACGATACCATCACGGTTCGTGGTGACATGAGTGCGAAGTGGCAAAAGAAGATTGCTGAAGCCTTCAAGACAATTGCCAAGACCAAGAAGGGGCACGCCATCATTTCTAGCGTTTACTCTCACGAAGGTTACGTGGATGCGAAGGACAGTACCTTTAATATCATTCGTGACTACGACAAGCAGATTCAAAAGTTAGATAAGTAGCGCGTTGTGATGAGCCGATGTCAGATTTTTAGATGAATCTAGTGGTTAGCAGAATTAGAGATTCTTGTTCTGATGACCGCCTGACTTAAATGATGCATAGGCTCGGCAGGTAAAAGATAGCGTCTCAAGAGAAGATCAGACAGCAGAAGTAGTGAGGGCAGCGACACCGTACCTCACTATTTTTTTAATAACGGGGGAACCAACTATGGAGCAAGCAACACCAATTATTTCATTTAAAGGCGTCAATAAGGTTTACAACAACGGCACCGTTGGCCTCAAGGATATCAGTTTTGACATTCCCCGTGGTCAGTTCCTGGTCGTTGTTGGGCTTTCGGGAGCCGGTAAGAGTACTTTGTTACGGACCATTAACCGGATGCACGAGATTACGTCTGGAGAGATCACAGTGGAAGATGAAGCTATTGGTGACTATAAGGGCAAGGCGTTGCGGCTGTTGCGGCGTAAGATTGGCATGATTTTCCAAGGGTTCAATTTGATCAATCGATCGAGCGTAGAGAAGAACGTTCTGTCTGGGCGGGTTAGTTATTACGCGACCTGGAAAACGATTTTAGGGCTTTTTAGCAAGGCAGATAAGGAAAAAGCGGTGCACGCCCTGGAACGTGTCAATTTAGTAGAAAAACTTTATACCAGAGCCGATGAACTTTCCGGTGGACAGCAGCAACGGGTTGCGATTGCGCGAACGTTGATGCAAGACCCCAAAATCATTTTAGCTGATGAACCGGTGGCCTCACTGGACCCACTGACCACGAAGACGGTCATGGATACCCTTAAGCGCTTGAACCAAGAGGACGGGATCACCGTCATCGTGAACCTGCACTCGGTCGCATTAGCACGGGAATATGCCGACCGTATCATTGGCTTGCGGGCCGGTCAGCTCGTCTATGACCAGCCGATTGCCAAGGTCACGGTAGATGATTTGGACCAAATCTATCAGGCAGAGGGGGAAAAGGCATGAGTACACCCACAATTCCGCGGCGTTCCTGGACCCAACGATACCATGTGAAGGGTATCGGCTGGACAGTGCTCCTCTTGGTTTTACTGGTTGCTTCTGCACAGATGACTGGGGTCAACGTGGGCATGTTCTTTAGCAACCTGGGTCAGTTTACGAATCTGCTGGTACGGATGTCCAACCCCGCTTGGGACTACACGGCGGTTATCATCCAACCACTTTTGGAAACCATTCAGATGGCGATTTTGGGGACCACGATTGGGGCGGCATTTGCGATTCCCTTTGCGGTTCTAAGTGCGAGCAACCTGATTCACAATCGCTGGTTGCGTGGATTGACACGACTGTTCTTGGACTTAGTGCGGACCTTACCCGATTTACTGTTGGCTGCGATTTTCGTTGCAATTTTTGGGATTGGGTCGACGGCCGGGGTCATCACCTTGGCGATCTTTTCCTTTGGGATGGTATCCAAGCTATTTTATGAAGTCATTGAAACCATCGATATGGGGCCGCTAGAGGCTCTGGAGTCGGTGGGAGCCACGAAGATCACCATTATTTGGTACGCGGTGCTCCCACAGATTCTGAACCAATTTGTCAGCTATTTTCTGTATACCTTAGAGATCAATGTCCGGGCGTCAACCGTCTTGGGGTACTTGGGTGCCGGCGGGATTGGTGTCTTCTTACAACGCTCGTTAAATGAGTTCAATTACAACCAGACGGCGGTCATTATCTTGGCTACGCTGGTGGTGGTATTGGTCATCGATGGCGTCAGCAACCATCTAAGGAGGGTTCTACTTTAACATGCAAACAACAATTACGACGCCTTCTCAACGGCATTCGCTGTGGCAACGGTGGGGCTGGCTGCTCTGGGTACTGATTATTGGCATCATTTATTTCTGGACGATCAACGGTCTGAAGTTTACGGGGTTTCAGGAATCGGCGTCCGCGGTCTCGAAATCCATTCTGCACGGACTGGTTCATCCGACGTGGTCCTACGTTTATGACGGCAGCGGCGAAGACCTCGTCTCCTTGATTTTACAAACGTTAGCGATTGCCTTTTTGGGAACGATTGTATCGGCTTTGATCAGTGTTCCCTTTGCTTTTTGGGCGGCGCGTGGACCTAAGGAACATTATTTTCTACGTTCCGGTAGTGGGAAAATCGTCTTGACGTTGATTCGGACTTTTCCAGAAATCGTCTTGGCCATCATGTTCATCAAGGCAGTTGGCCCCGGATCTTACGCTGGGGTCTTGGCCGTCAGCGTTCACTCGGTCGGCATGTTGGGTAAGCTATTTGGCGAGGCCATTGAGAATATGGACCGGGGTTCTGAAGAGGCCATTACCAGTGCCGGTGGTCGTTCCAGTCAAGTCTTTGCGTTAGCGACGATTCCAACAATCATGCCGGAGTTTCTGTCCTACACGCTGTACCGCTTTGAAATTGCCGTACGATCTGCCTCCATCTTGGGGATGGTCGGTGCCGGTGGGATTGGGACGCCGATGATTTTCGCCATTCAAACGCGGGATTGGTCTAAGGTCGGCATCATTCTCTTAGGTATCGTGGTTATGGTGCTGCTGATTGATTCGCTGTCCGAGCAATTACGAAAGAGGTTGATTTAACCATGCATATTCAAATCCTGTCGACGAGTGACGTGCACGGCTACGTTTACCCGACGGATTACAGCACGCCGACAGATCGGCATGCATACGGCATGTTAAAGGCAGCTACGGTGATTCGGCAGGCCCAGGCGACTGCAGGCCCAGATGACGTGGTGATCACGATTGAAAATGGGGACTGGCTACAAGGGGCGCCATTTGCGACTTACCTGGCCAAACGCCCAGCCGCGGAGCAAGACTTGTTCACTCGTATCACGGGTGCCATGCACTACGATGCCGGGATTCTCGGCAATCATGAGTTTAACTATGGTTTAGCCTATATTCGCGCGGCGGAGGCCAAGCGGACCTATCCGTTATTGGGCGCCAATATCGTTGGTGGTCAGAATCAGCGCATTCTAGACGCCCCTTATAAAATTATCACGAAACAGGGGATTAAGATTGCAATCTTAGGGTTGACCACGGCCTATGTGCCGGTTTGGGAGCGGGCCAGTAACATTGCTGGTTTGACCTTTGAACCAGCCGTTGCCACTGCCCGGCGTTTGGTTCCTGAGCTGCGGCAACGAGCCGACATCGTCGTCGTTGCCTATCATGGTGGTTTTGAAGCCGACCCGGCGACCGGGGTACCAACGGAACGACAGACTGGGGAGAATGAAGGGTATCAGTTATTAGCCGAGGTTCCGGGAATTGACGCGTTAGTGACCGGCCATCAGCACCGCCAAATCGCTGGGGTCTATCAGGGCGTGCCCGCAACACAACCAGGCGACAAGGGAATTGCGGTGGGCTGTATCGACCTCGAATTGGATGCGACTTATCGAATAATCGCGCGGTCAGCCCGACTGTTACCAACGGCGGGTGTGGAACCAGACGTAGCGTTGACACAGCTTACCCAACCAGTGCAAGATAGGGTCGAAACGTGGTTGGACCAAGCGGTTGGTCAAATTGCAGGGACCAGTTTAGCGGTCACGGACCCAATGGATGCGCGACTCCACGGCCATCCCTACCTCCAGTTTATTAATCAAGTTGAAATGGCTGCGGGTGGCACGGATATTGCTGCGACGGCGCTCTTTAATGATGAAGTCCGTGGATTTGGTCGCAACGTGTCGCTCCGCCAACTATTGAATAGCTACCCGTATCCCAATACGCTGGTGGTCGAATGCTTGACCGGAGCGGACGTGCGGCTGGCGCTGGAACGATGTGCAAGCTTCTTCGACCTGCACGCCGATCAGCGTGTTGGAATCGCTGCGGCGTTTGTCACGCCGAAATGCGAACTGTACAACTACGATATCTATAGTGGGCTGGACTATTGCTTTGATCTGACCCAACCGCGTGGTAGTCGGGTGGTGTCACTGAAGTATCACGGGCGTGCGGTCCAGCCGACTGACCAACTGGACGTTGCCATGAACCAGTACCGTGGCAACGGCGGTGGCGATTACCCGATGTTCTCACCAGCCAAGGCCATTCGGGAGGTCAACGTGGATATGGCCGAACTCATCATGCAATATTTCGAGGCACATCCAGTTGTGACTGGGGAACAGCAAACCAATTTTAAAGTAATTTATTAGGCAAGCAACAGAGTGGGATATAAGACGGTTAGTTTACGAGTATTAACGTGATAGCAGAGATTATGCTTGATTCTGGCATGATTTCGCTATCGGATTAAGCGCAACAAACTGCCTTATGTCCCACGTTTCGATACCATAATGGCGTAAATAAAAGTTGCTTCTTTTAGAATCTAACGATGCTGAAAGAAGCGACTTTTTGAGTTATGTCCCAAACGCTTTACTTAGATCCGAACCACAATTTTCCCCAAGTTTTCGCCGCGCTGGAGTGTCATCAGTCCAGCCTGGGCTTGGTCAAATGGCAAAATCCGGTCGATTACAGGATCAAATTTTCCGGCCGCCAACAAATCACCAACCGCCGTTGCCATGGTGGCTAAGTCATGAATACCGGTAAAATCAGCTGATCGGTAGACGCCACCTAGCCCCGAACGCGTCAGGCCCAGTGCCTTGTCGTCGAAGTCAAAGTGCTGCGGGTAACCGTCGCCCACAGCAATAATCTGGCCGTTGTAGGCGAGTCGGTCGACATCGGCTGCCAGTTCCTCACCGCCAATCGTGTTGATGCTGAGGTCAACGCCGCGACCGTTAGTGGCGGCGCGAACTTTTTCGGTCACGTTTTCAGTATGATAGTCGATGATGATGTCGGCCCCAACCCGGTCGATCAGTGCGCGTTTGCGTGCAGAGGTCGTCGTAATCGTCGTCAAGCCAAGCTGGTGGGCGAATTGTAGTGCGGCCAAGCCAACAGCGCCACCGCCTGCGTGAATCAGAATCGTCTTTGCTAAACTTAAGTTAGCCTTGCGGTAGAGCGCTTGATAGGCGGTCAATGTGCCACATAAACTGGCCGCAGCCTGTTCATAAGAAACGCTCGCCGGAATCTTAGCGACCGACCAACTGCAGGTGACGGTGAACTCGGCTAGGCTCCCCGATCGCCGCAGGTCACCATGATAAAAGACGCGTTCACCAACAGTAAAATCGGTGACGTTGGCGCCGACCCGAGTGACTTCGCCAGCCACGTCCATGCCGATCACGTGCGGTATTTGCCATGAGCCGCCGGTGATGACCTTGTAGTCGGCGGGATTCAAGCCGACCGCGTGTACCCGTACCTGCAGCTCACCGGTCTGTGGTAGGGGTGCCGGCACATCTTGCAGCTGTAATTCGTTGAGGCTGTGGGGGCCAGCCCCGGTAATCGTCCAAGCTTGCATGTATATCAGTCCTTTAGTTGTCATAGGTTTAGCTTAAGGGAAAATCGGTGAAAAGCAACCCATTTCGTTACTTAGTTTCGCTGAAAATTGACAGGCAAGGCGACGGTTATTGCCAATAACATGTAAATTTTTAGCAACTACCAGTCACGTGAAATGTCCCTTGCACCGTTATTGATTTACTCCCAGTATTAAATTTAGATTGCATTACCCCCTAAATAGATGCAATTTTCATGAAAACTTGGTAAAATAAATTAACTAAAAATGAGATTTGGAGGTGGACGTCTTGCACCAACCGTTTGCAGCACTCCCAATACCGGACCGCTAATCGTTAGTTTTTTATCGTAGAAAGGAAGATTTATTTATATGGCACAAGAACCCGAATCAACCGTTTCAACGACAACCGAAGCAGAAACCACTGACCCTGGACCCAGCCAGCAGCCGCCGTTATGGCAGCGCTCGACTGAGTCCTTACTTGTTGAGTATGCCACCGATGAAGATGCCGGGCTGACGACCGCTGAGGCGAAGAAACGCCTCGCGCAAAATGGTCCTAATGAGCTGACCGCGAAGAAGCAATCAAACTTGTTACGCTTCTTGAAGCAGTTCAACAACTCCATCATCTATATTTTGGCGGCTGCCGCGTTGATTACGCTGTTGATGCACCATTATTCCGATTCTATCGTTATCGGATTGGTCATCATCGCCAACGCTTTCATTGGCTATTTTCAGGAACGCTCAGCGGATAACGCTTTGGACCGCATCAAGGCCCTCTTAGTCTCCGAAGCCATCGTCATTCGGGATGGACAGAAAATTAATTTGCCCGCCCGTGAATTGGTGACTGGAGATATTGTTCAGTTGGAAGCCGGGGATACTGTCCCTGCTGACCTCCGACTGATCAGCGCGGATAACTTAAAGATCCAGGAGTCCGCCTTGACCGGTGAAACTGACTCGGTGCTTAAGGGAGAGGATCCCTTACCCACCGCAAACTTACCGTTAGCCGAACGGTCGAACCAGGCCTTTGCCTCAACGGCCGTTACCAATGGGTCTGGCCGCGGTATCGTGACCGTGACCGGTGCACAGACCGAAATCGGTCATATCCAACAAAACGTTGCGGAAGTTAAGCAGCAAGCAACACCATTGATGAAGAACCTGAATAGCTTAGGCTTAGGGCTATCCATTGCGATTTTAGTTGCAGCGGTCCTCTTATTTATCTTAGGGATGATCACCAAGGTGTACAGTTTGCCCGTTCTGTTAGTCGCCGTCATTACGATGGTCGTCGGGTCGATGCCTGAAGGGCTACCGGCCAGTACGTCGGTCGTCCTTGCCATGGGAACCCAACAGATGACGAAGCAAAATATTATCGTTAAAACACTGCCTGCCGTGGAAACGTTGGGGGCCGTGGATATCGTCAATACCGATAAGACCGGGACACTGACGAAAAATGAAATGACCGTGACCGATATTTTGACGACTGCTGACACCTATACCGTGTCTGGCGTGGGTTACGATGCCGCTGGTCAGGTGCAAAACGACGAGGGCCAAGACGTCGACTGGCAGGCTGACCCCGACCTCGAATGGCTGGTCCAAATTGCCGGTCAGACCTCTGACGCCGAATTCCACGAGGAGGAAGGCCAGTGGATACTGACTGGGGAACCGACCGATGGGGCTCTGACCGCACTTTACCACAAGCTGGTTGGCACTGATCCCGATCCACAAGAGATCGATTCACTGCCTTTTGACTCCGCCATTCGGTATTCGGCACGATTAGTCGACCATAAGGGCCAGCGATATCTGCTGGTCAAGGGGGCACCGCAAACCTTGACGCGTTTGATGCGTGAACAGGATGAGGCTGTCGATGAAGATGCTTGGCAACAACGTTTGTCGCAACTGACCCGCCAAGGAAAACGGGTGGTGGCCTTGGGCTATCAGCCGGTTGCCGCTGACGCTGTTGAAGTTGACGATATCACCGTGGGCCAGAACTTCCATTTAGCCGGAATGGCCGGCATCATCGATCCACCGCGTCCTGGGGTGGCCGACGCTGTGCGCCAGTTACGTTACGCCGGAATCAAGGTTAAAATGATCACGGGTGATGACCCCGAAACGGCCGCTGCGATTGCCCAACAGTTGAACCTGTCGGAACAAGCGCGCGCCATTACCGGACCGGAATTGGCCGAGTTAAATGATGACGAATTGGCGAGTCAAATCGACAAGTATACCGTATTCGCGCGGACGACACCGGCTGACAAACTACGAATCGTGAAGGCGCAACAGGCCCGCGGTCACGTGGTTTCCATGACTGGTGATGGGGTCAACGATGCACCTGCACTGAAGCAGGCCGACATTGGGGTCGCCATGGGGATTCGGGGAACCGACGTTGCCAAGGATTCCGCCGACATGGTCCTAGCCGATGACGACTTCACGTCGATCCTGGGTGCTGTGCGAGAAGGGCGTCACGTCTTCGATAACATTCGTAAGACGATTCGATTCCTGCTGCCAACCAGTTTTGCCGAAGGATTGATCGTGGTCCTGAGTATCTTGATGGATCAGGAGCTGCCACTGTTCCCAACGCAATTGTTGTGGATCAACATGGTGTCCGCATTGACGATTCAGTTTGCCTTCATCTTCGAACCGGCCGAGAGCGGCATTATGAAGCGGGGGCCGCGGGACGTGACGCGTGGTATCTTATCCAAGTTGGACGTCTTTGAGGTCACCTACGTGTCGTTACTAATCTCCGGGTTGGGAATGTTTGCCTACGACTTCTTAACGGCACAAGGACTTTCGGCCGTTATTGGGAGTACAATGACGCTGAACGTCATCATCTTTGGGAAGGTCTTCTACCTGTTTAACCTGCAAAATGACCACCCCGTATTGTCGAAATACTTCTTCAGAAATAAGATGAGTTTCGTCATCGTGGCCGTCTTGCTGGCGTTACAAGCCATGATCATCTACTGGCCAGCCATGCAAGGTGTGTTCCACACGACCAGCGTCAACTTCCATTATGGTTGGGGAATCCCAATCGTAGCGGGGGCCGTCGTGCTGATCGTCACGGAAATTGCGAAGGCGATCCGGCACCGTATCGACGCTAGCACCATTTCACGGGAGCAACGAAACTTTTAATCCGTTGACTGAAAATTAAAAGTGCCGACTATTCGGGTGAAATTCGAGCAACGTTGTCCAATTTTAAGCGCAGTGTTCTAGTTGTTTTAGCATGTTCATCCTTTAGTCGCTAACCTAACTGAAACGAAGAGACTGGACAGAAGTGGCGCGGCTCCTTGTCAAGTAGACAGCTAAATAATTAAAATCATTATGCAGTATTCTTAACGGCATGATTCCGGTATTCTACTGGGGTCATGCCGTTTAGTGTTGGTTGGCGTCGCGAATTATTATACCAATC
>NZ_RHNX01000015.1 GCF_003946335.1 Levilactobacillus fujinensis | reverse complement strand
TTATTCTAATGATAAACAAAAAATCTGTCATCATTAATAGATAAAAATCTATTACCAACAACAGATATTGTAGAACCAAATAAGGGCGGCCAGCGAGCCGTCTTTTTGTTTGCACTAAAAGTTGAAGGCTGAACGTTCCAAAACACTCATTATAACTGTTGTAACGACGATGTGGAGACTAAAATTGAGCAGTGTCGTCCAGTCATCGCCTTACTAGCCGGTAGAACATGGGTTAAATCGGTGCGAACACACCTTGAAGCCTTGAAAATATCGAGTCTCCAAGGTTGATTTTCTACTGAGCCAGCGAATCATCCGCTGATCAAGTATCATGATCCGTACTTTACAGTTATCACAGTTACTTGCTAAAATGGAGAGGGTAAAGGCGATGAGGGAGATGAAAATAAAAGAAAAACAGATTGCGGACGTGGGTGACTATCTCAAGGCATTTGCTTGTACGGCGGTCATGGGACAGACAGTTCTGAGTCTGGGACTGACTACTGCGGCTGGCCAAGCCCAGGACGTGCCAATTACTTTGATCTATGCTGCCATTAAATTTACGGCGCCGGCGTTTATTTGTGGTATTCTCTTTTCCACGATGCGCACGACAACGCTGCAGCCAGCGCTGTCAAAATACTATCGGCAACAGTGGCATGTGTTAGGCGTCCCGACCCTGTGGTGGACATTGGCTTACTTGTTGATTTTACCTAGTGTGCAACAGCATCGTCCGGCACGAACAATTGGCCAATTTATTTGGCAAATGATAAACGGGAACGCGGCGCCACATCTCTGGTATAATACGATGATGCTGCAAATGGTTTTGCTGATGCCTATTTGGTGGGGAATACGGCGGTGGGCGACAACAGTTCGGCGGCAGTGCGTCTTGCTGGGCGGTACGGCAATCATCTATGCATTGGGAATGCAGGCCTATACATATAGGAATCACGTTGTATCTGGGATGGCCGCACGTTCAGCGATGGCACTGGCTGGCGATACCGTCTTTGATCATAGGTGGTGTGATAATTGGTTGGCAAATGCAACAAGCATCGCGACCACTGTCTCTGACGCGTAGCAGTTATTATTTGCCGGCAAATGTCTTGTATGCGTTGAGCGTCATTGGGATGATCGTAAGTTTAGCCATTTGGCAGCTCCACCGTCAGTCGGGTTGGCTACCCGTAATTCACTGGCTGGCGACCTATGCTTACCGGGCGTACTTAGCAAATGTCTTTTGGTTGACGTTAATTTGGTCAGCGTTTGGCCACCGGTTGGCGAGCCATCACTTGAACTGGGGATTATTAGTGTGCTATGTTTTGACGTGGGCCTGGTCATTTGCTGCGACTTATTTAGGCCACCTAGCTTGGCAGAAAATAAAATTAGTGTTTTTAAATTGGAGGAAAAGAAAATGTCTCGAACGCAATCAGTTGAATTAGTTACGATGATCATGGTAACTGATCCACAGACCCACCGTGTCTTGGTGGAAGATAAAGTGAACGTCCCGTGGAAGGCTGGTCATAGTTTCCCCGGCGGGCACGTTGAAGTCGGGGAAACTTGTGCGTCGGCGGCAATTCGTGAAGTCTATGAAGAAACCGGTCTCCATTTAAAGTCTGTGAGTTTCTGCGGTACTTGCGAATGGTTCGATGAGTCACGTCAACAACGAAAATTAGGACTGCTCTACCGCAGTTCGGAGTTTACCGGCGAACTGAAGGCCAGCGATGAAGGCCAAGTCAGCTGGCTACCACTGAGCGAAATGACAGCGGCTCGGAGTGCGGCATCGATGCCGACCTTATTGCGAGTCTTTAACCGCGAGATTGCAGCCGTCACAAGTGACGAGTGGGATGGCGATTTGCACGTTGATCATTAGAAAACGAGGGGCACTAAATAAAAAAATAGCGTCCAGACAGGCCAAACTGTTGTAAGCGGTTACACAATCAGCTAAACTAAAGGTGTGAAGAATAGGTAAAGGAAGCGATAATCGTGAAATCCACTGTGCAAACACAACGCTGGTACGGTTACTTCTTTATCGGGCTTAGCATCGTAGCCCTCGGGTTAACCGGACTTTTAGCGTTACCGGTCATTGACCGGGCTTTATTGTTGACCACTGCTTTGACGCTACTGGTCTATGGACTAACGTATCAGCGGCGCCTCAGTCGAGTCGCTTGGCGAGTCCTGCTGGGCGTCAGTCTCTTGGTTGGTGCGATCGACCTCATCTTGGCCGTTACAGTCGCACCGGAATTGGTCACGGCACTGTTTAGTTTCTTCTTGCCGTTTGCCTTTTTAAGTGTTCTCTTGGGTTATCTGAAACGCCGAACTTTAGCTTGAGTAACTGAAAATGGTGTCCCTTCCATATGCGAAGGTGGCACCATTTTTGTTTGTCTTAGCTAAGATTGAAAATTAAAGCGGTCGTACGCCAGCTGTCAGGAAATCTACATCGTTGTTACAATCGTCATACATTGTCTTGACATATCACCACATGTCTTCACGGCTTAACCGAAGAGGGTGACCAGAATATCCCAAGTCATGTGAATGACGATGCCAGGCCACAGTGACCGGCTTTTTTTATACAGCCAGCCAAACAATAGTCCCAGGACGAAGACGGAAACTAGATTGCTTAACCAAGCACCAACGCTCATGGCAGGAATGGTCGTCAGGTAACGAGGAATGTGCATGCTGGCAAAGCCGGCTGCTTGAATCACGTTAGCCGTCGCAAATGTTGTTTTCTTCAGTAGGGCATTTAGGAAATATCCCCGAGTGACGAATTCTTCAGCGACTCCCACGACCAAGAAGTAGCGGCCCCAGTATTGGGGAATAAAGGTTCGGTTTACGCGAAGTCCGTGATGCAGTAACCAGAATTGCAGGCCGAGGTACAGGATGATTGCGACCCAAACGACATAGCCAGCCGTAAAGTGCCAGTTAGGCCGCCATTGCTCACGATTAGTTAGAGTTAAGGTTCCCTGGCGAGCTTGGTGAGTAAACCACCAACCAGCACCAAGCCATAAGGTTAGTTTGATGGCATCCAGTAGAAACTCTTGGGACCATCCGTGAAAATGGTGACTGATGGGAATGTTTAAAGCCACTTGAATGATAAACCAAGTGAGCCAACATCCGATAAACTGCCAAGTGAGCCGACGATTTGAAATGCTATTAGACACAGAAATTCCTCTTTTCTCACAAAATCAACGATACTTTTATTGTAGAACTTTCTGAGGAGAAGTGGTGTAAAAATTCCGTAAAGGAGTCAGCTAAAACAACCAATATGAACACTGAATACTTCTCTATGTTACCACTGTTTACTTTTAAAGTAGTCGGTGTTAACATAGAGATATAATCAGTGACAACATGTGATTCAATAGGAGGTCGTCATTCATGGCAAAACAGCCGTATCATCGTAAAAATCTAGCCGCCGCCATTCAGCAGCAGGCCCGGCAACAGTTAGAAGAGTCTGGTGTCGAACAATTATCGTTGCGTCAAATCGCCCGATTTTTAGCCGTCACACCAGCGGCTGTTTATCGTCATTTTCCAGATAAAGCGAGCTTGCTGGCAGCCCTCCGCGTTGAATTTCAAGAGGAACTGGCAGCTACGTTACGTGAAGGTGTGTTGGATTCCCCCAATGCTGCCGCCATGCTCCGACGGATGGTCACGAATATCCTGACCTACGCGCAGGAGCATCCTCAGGCAATCGCGTTTTTCTTACGAACACCGTCAGCTGTTCCGCAAAGTCTGCAGACGGTCGTTGCCTTATTGGCCGCTCAGCAACCAGATACACCACCAGTCGGGCGGGCAGCTCCGGCAATTTGGACGTTCTTGTTGGGAACGTTAGTGCAACTGCCAGTGCAATCGGCAACGGTGGAAGAAGTTACGACCCAGTTGATGCGACTGTTGCGCGCGTGAGAAGTAAGTATGAGTTAGGTAAAAGTGTCTCCCTGATTACATGGCGAGACCATTTTACGGGTGGAATTTTTAGAAACGCTATCTTTTTTAAACAGGTTTCGGGGTTATTCACGGAGAAATCAGTGTGACAAAGTTTAGCCACTGGGCGACGACACATGGACCCTAGTCAAAGAGTCACGGGTGTTTCGAAAGGAGACGTGTTAGACTAAATGCAACCTATTCTGGAGGCGACGTATGAACAGGCTTATCAATGGTTCACTAAACTCTTTACTTTCAAAAAGTAAGTGATAAACTGGAAATAAAGTTTTAAGGAAACTATCAATTACCCATAAATGGGAAAATTAAAGTGAGGTTATTTAAGCTATGGAAACGAAATTTATTGAACTCTCTAAACAGCGTCGGACGATTTATAATTTGGGTCGTAACGTTAAGTTATCGACTGGTGAGCTGACTAAACTGATTCAGGAAAGCATCAAGCAAGCCCCAACATCTTTCAACAACCAAACGCAACGGGCCGTGATTTTATTCGGTGACGCTCACGAAAAGTTGTGGGATATCGTGATTGATCGGTTGAAGCAAGAGGTTCCTGACGAGGCTGCCTTTGCGAAAACAACGGCTAAGGTCAACGCCTTCAAGGCCGCCTTTGGAACGATTCTGTTCTACACGGAAACAAAGACGGTCAAGCAATTCGAAGAGAACTTCCCGCTATACGCCGCTAACTTTCAGGACTGGTCCGAGCAATCACAGGGTGGTGCCCAACAAGCCGTTTGGACGTCACTGGCCGAAAATGGTATCGGGGCCAATCTGCAACACTACAATCCACTAATTGACGACGAAGTCCGGGCCGCCTTTAACATTCCTGGCAGCTGGAAGCTCCGTGCTGAAATGGACTTTGGTTCCATCGAAAGTCCAGCCGATGCTAAGGATTACATGGCTGACGATGACCGCTTCTTGGTCTTTAAGTAACAGAGACTAGCTAAGATTATCGTGTTGTGGCGGCTAGGAATTTCATCCGCCGTGGGGAACGTCTCCAGCCAAAAGGCGGGCTTCCGGCGCGACTGAAAACCGGGGAAAAGCCCATCTAGCATCGTCGCCCACTCCTGGACGCCTCTACTACAAACCCTGCTACAAGCCAAGTGTCGAAAGAAGCTTAGACTTGAAGTCAGCTGGCTGGGATGGTCCGTTTAGCAGTCAGGTCGATTGTGTTCAGCTAATGTCTTGTTTGCACCGCAATAACCGTAGTGATGAATGCTCTAAAATAACGTCAAAAAGTTGTTTCTTTCAGAATTGTTAGTTTCTGAAAGAAGCAACTTTTTATTTACGCCACTATGGTGTCGAAACTAACTGCCTTATGGTCCACGCGGTTTTTTCGTTTTGCGCACCGTCTCAGTCCATATCTGACGACTGGCAAGACGAAAAAAAATCAAGTTGCCTCAGAGTTAATATTTTCGGCCTAAAGTTAACGATCTATCGCTACAAGAAACTTTGTCAACCAGATATAATGGAGATAACCAACAAGGGGGAGTGCATGATGAGCCTAAATTTAGGACCAGTCATTCTACAAAAACGGAAGGCAAAGGGCGTCACTCAGCAACAGCTGGCAAAATTTATCGGTGTTTCCAAGGCATCCGTGTCAAAATGGGAGACCGGTCAGTCGTATCCGGATATTACGCTGTTGCCGTTACTGGCGGCGTACTTCAACGTTTCAATCGACACATTGATGGCCTACAGTAGTCAACTGACCGCCGAGCAGATTCGGGAGGTGTACACATCATTGATCGCGCAGTTCGACACGCGACCGGCCGCAGATGTTTTGGCGGCCATTGAAGACACTATTCATCGCTACTACTCGTGTGCACCGCTAGTTTTGGAAATGGGGCAACTCTTGTTGAATCACGGGGACTTGTTGCCAGGGGGAACGGCGGTTGAAAAATCGAGCCGGTACCTGACACGCGCTCAGGAGCTATTCGCCCATGTTACCGAAATCAGTACGGAACCCGTTCTCTTGGAGAAGGCCCGGGACTTTTCGGCGTACTGTTCACTGCTGTTACAGCGTCCCGATGACGTATTGACGGCACTGGGCCAGTTTGTGCCGACGTATTTTCCCAGCGAGAGCCTGATTGCCTGGGCGTATCATTTGAAGGGTGACGAACAGCGGGCGATGGCGACCACCCAGAGTGCACTCTACCAGTACGTGACGATTATGGCCAGTCAATTGACCAATTACCTACAGCTGGTGATGGGGCAACCGGAGAAGCTTCGGACGACCTATGCGCGTGGCTGGGCGCTTATCGACACCTTTGATCTGGCTAAATTGAATCCAGCTTCCGTGATTAATTTCCAGGTGTCAGCGGCCATGGGGTACGCGCAACAACACGATGCGACAGCCGTTCACGCGTGCTTAACGGCCTACGTCGACTGCTTAGCAGCCGTTAAATTTCCATTACGATTACATGGTGACGCCTACTTTGACGGAATTGATGAATGGCTGGCACAAACGGATCTGGGGCATGCTTTACCCCGCGACGAGCACCAGCTCCAGACAGATTTTGTGACGGTGGTCCTCGATAATCCGGCCTTCAAACTTTACCTAGAGACCGCCGAGTTTCAACCAATCGTTCAGCGATTGACGCAGATAAAGGAGCGCTTGACCTATGCATAATTCCGAATTATTTTTTAATAACCTGCCGCTCTTCGTGCCACTGATGTTCCTAGAACTGGGCCTACTGATTGCGGCACTAATCAGCCTGTATCGCCGCCAAACGGTGCGGCACGGCAACCGATTGATTTGGACGTTAGCTATCGTATTTATCCAACCGTTTGGGGCCATCGCGTACTTTATTTTTGGTCGGGAGGTGGACTGAGTGACCATCTTAGATCTTCAGCGCGTCACCAAGCGTTTTGGCGATAAACAGGTGTTAAAGGGTCTCGACTTGACGGTGCCCACGGGGGCAATCTTTGGTTTTGTCGGGGAGAATGGGGCCGGCAAAACAACGACCATGAAATTGATCCTGGGATTGGACACACTAGATGGTGGTCAAATCACCGTGGCGGGCCAACCCGTACGCTATGGCCGCGCCGTTGCCAATCAGGTGGTCGGATATTTGCCAGATGTGCCGGCGTATTACGGGTACATGACATCCACGGAATACTTGACCTTGTGCGGCCGGCTAACGGGGATGCGGGAACCGGATCTGTCTAACCGAATCACGGAAATGTTAAGGACGGTCGACCTGCCACAAAACAAGCACCGTATTCACGGCTTTTCGCGGGGGATGAAGCAGCGGTTGGGCATCGCGCAGGCATTGTTGAATCGGCCGCAACTATTGATCTGTGACGAACCAACCTCGGCGCTGGATCCGAACGGCCGGAGTGAGTTTTTGAAGCTGCTAGCGAGCTTGCGCGGTGAGATGACGATTCTGTTTTCCACGCACATTCTGACTGACGTGGAGCGCATCAGTGATCAGGTCGGCATTCTACACGCCGGTGTCTTGCAGGTCCAAGGCAATTTGACCGCATTAAAGCATCGGTATGCACGGTCACAGGTCCAATTAAAGTTTGCGTCATCGGCAATTGCCCAGCAAGCCGTTGCGGTCATGGGAAGACCAGCAACTCAGACGGCGACGCACGTGGCGGTGCCATTTCAGGACGACTATGCGGCGACAGTGGCGGCAGTTTTAAAAGCGTTGCTGGCAGCCCACGTAGTCCCACTAGCCGTTGATCGACAAGAGACCAGCTTGGAAGATATTTTTCGGGAGGTGACGACATGAGCGCGATACTGACCTTTTGGCATAAGGAGTGGTTGGCGGCTTGGCGTAACTATCACATCCTGATCTTGGCGGTCATCTTTGTCATCTTCGGTATTGAGGCGCCACTGATGGCGAAGCTCATGCCCGACCTCATGAAATTGGCGTTGGGCGACCAATTCTCGATTAAGTTGCCGCAGTCGACCAGCAGTGACTCGTGGCAGCAGTTTTACAAGAACACGTCGCAGATTGGTATCTTCTTACTGGCCTTGGTCTTTAGTGGCACGGTCAGTCAGGAGGTCAGCAGTGGGACCCTGGTCAATCTGATAACGAAGGGATTACCCCGGTACGCGGTCATCATCGCCAAGTATCTGGCGGCCGTTGTGCAATGGGTGGTCGCCATCGGGGTCTCATTTATCATAACTTGGGGTTACACGGCGTATTATTTCCCGGATGACAAGAGTCCCCACGTCTGGCTAGCAATTTGGCCGGTCTTACTCTTTGGCCTGTTCTTCGTGGCGGTAGTCCTGCTGGGGTCTACGGTGGTTAATAGCAACTACGCGGGGTTTCTGGTGGCCGCATTGGTCTTCGCGAGCCTAGCGCTGTTAAATTACGTGAAGGCCGTCAAAAGGTGGAACCCGATTGCCTTAGTGACGGACAACCTTGATCTGGTTCGCGGCACGGAGAAAATCACGCACATTTTACCAGCGTGTGGCGTCACGGTGGCCGCGGCGTTGGTGATTCTGGGTGTGACGATTTGGACGTTTAATCAGAAGCGATTGTAAAGGTTAAATTATGTAAATTTACTAAGTGGCGGTCGCAGATCCTATCCATGATTGTCAGGAGAAATACGGGTAAGCACTAGTATTTAAGTTAGACTGAAGACGAGGTTGAAAGTTCCGAGATGCTTATTATGATTGTTGTCACAACGATACTGAGACTAAAATTGGACAACGTCGTCCAGTCATTGCCGACCTTTTCGGCTTACGTAATTGTTCTGAGGCAGCATAGCCAAATTATGCCGATAGAAAGGTTATTGATTTACGCTAAGCGTCAGCAATCATCTGAAACTCAACGTTTGAAATTGACCTGAACAATCTGAACCGGAGAAAGTCAGGAACGTCTCCAGCCGAGCCGGAAGCTCGTCCCTTGGCTGGAGGCGTTCCCTACAGTAAGCGGAATCCTTGGCAGTCGGAGTGCGACCATTTCAATTGGTTTACAAGAGTAACGCGAATATTTTAACTTTCAACCTCAACTAGTACTTTTCGTCAGTCAGACTTGGGTTGGTTGTAGCGGGAGAACTTATGCTAAAATGAAAGATAGCCACGGGCACTGACACCAGCCAGTCATTTGGCTGCCAGCGTCCGCTTTAGTACTTTCTAAATCAGGAGGTAAAACATGCAAAAGAAAATTGCTATCATCGGTGGTGGAATCGTCGGGGCGACCGCTGCTTATTATTTGAGCACGTTGCCTGGCGCCCAACAGGTTAAGGTCACGTTGTTCGACGACGGTGTCGGTCAAGCTAGCAAGGCCGCGGCTGGCATCATTTCTCCTTGGTTATCCAAACGACGAAATCAGCGTTGGTACCGTTTAGCCAAGGCGGGGGCCGATTTATATCCCGAATTGATTCACGACGCCCAATTAGGAACCGAAGTTTACCAACAAACGGGAACCATTGTGACCCGTGAAGTGCCGACCGACTTAGAAGTGCTGTACCAGTTGGCTCAAAAACGGCGGCAAGATGCGGCGACCATGGGTGAAGTAGCCACACTAACGGCCGCTGAAGTGCAGGCAAAGGTGCCTCTATTAGGTAACGTTCAGCCCGGTGTCTTCATCAGCGGGGGCGCCAGAGTCGACGGCGCGGCTCTAGTCAACGACTTACTTGACCGAGCCAGCGCTAAAAACTTGACGGTCCGCCATGAACATGTGACGTTAACGGCCAATGGCCAAGTCGTCACCTCTTTAGGTGCCCGTCAATTTGACCGAGTCATCGTTTCAGCAGGTGCCTGGCTCAAGGAACTTCTTGCACCGCTGGGCATTGTTGCGGATGTTCGGGCACAAAAGGGCCAATTGATTGAGTTAGCCGTTAAGGACTATCCGTTACAAGAAAATATGCCCGTGGTCATGCCCGAGGGCGAACGAGACTTTGTGCCGTTTGGTCATGGAAAATTGATTGTGGGGGCGACCCATGAAGACGACGGCAAGTTTAATTTGACCGTCGATTCAGCGGTGACGGCTGACCTACTGGGAAGTGCGCAACGGCTGATGCCGGGTCTTACTGCCGACAGCTTGACGGGTGTGCGGGTCGGCACCAGGGCCTATGCCAGCGACTTTGCCCCATTCTTCGGGCCATTGCCGGAACACGACACGTTCTTAGTAGCTTCCGGTCTCGGATCTTCCGGTCTGACGACGGGGCCCCAGATTGGCCGGTTGTTAGCCGGTTCAGCGCTCTATGGCGGAACGCCCGACTGGAGTGAATATGAATTACCATTGACGACTTATTTAGCGTCTTCCGCAAAGTGAAGGGCTTGATTAGCTAGTGTGTGGGCGCCCTGATTCTGTTTTTCAGGGATCCACTGTGTCAGGACCAATTGAAAGGGTGCCTGTGCAGCTAACAAATCATCGACTAATTTTTGGTAATGTTTCGCATAATGTTTGGTCAAACTGTCGCTAACAATTTGGCTATCGGTATAAAATAAGACCGTGGCCTGTTGCACCTGGTCACCGATTAACGCAGCCAATTTTTCAAACCCCATGCGGGCAATCTCAAATTCGGCTGTGTGGTTGGTGGTGGCGTGCAAGGCAGCCTTTAACTGGGTCTGCTGGTGGTCATGAACGATTAAGATGCCCCCGGCACTTAACCCATTCAGCGGCTGTGTCGCGGCGTCCGTATACAAAGAATACACAAGAATCACTCCAATTCATTCGTGAGGTGTTGTAAGTAATGATAACCCAGGAACGGCGTTTTTTGTATCAACCGAACCCAATTAGTAGTGTGATCAATTGGAGCTGGACGTTGATGGTCCTGATGCTTGGGGCCATCTTCTGGCTAGAGATCACTCATTTTAATTGGTACACACTAGGTCTCTTCGTGGTCTTTGCCCTTCTGTGTTGGTTAGAGATCCACTACAGAAATATTACCATGGCTAATGGTGTATTGACCGTTAGTACGGTCCTCAATCATCGGCATTTAGTGATTCCATTAGATCAGGTCCGCAGCGTGAATCTAGCCCATTACCGGTTAGGAATCGTGGCGCAGGGGAAAATCTATCAGTTTTTGCTGCCACGGAACTCCGCCATTGAGTTGGCCGGTTTAATTCGAGAAGCCATGACGGTGAATGCTAAGGAGGAGTAAGTTTATTGAACGATATTGAAATTTCACAAGCAACCAAGTTAGAAGCCATTGAAAAAATTGCGGCTAAGGTGGGGCTGACACCAGATCAGATTGAACCCTACGGTCATACTAAGGCTAAAATTAACTTGCCATTGGCGCAGTCACGACCACAAGGAAAATTGGTTTTGGTCACGTCGATCAACCCCACACCGGCTGGTGAAGGAAAGTCGACCGTGGTCGTGGGCTTGGGGGATGCGATGAACCGCCTAGGCCATCAAACCGTCTTGGCTTTACGTGAACCTTCCTTAGGCCCCGTTATGGGACTTAAGGGTGGTGCAACCGGTGGTGGTTACGCTCAGGTTGTTCCCATGGAAGACATCAATCTGCACTTTACGGGTGATATGCATGCGCTGACTGAGGCCCACGATACGCTGGCGGCTTTGATCGATAATCACATGCAACAAGGAAATGCGTTGAACCTAGATCCCCGTCAAATCGTGTGGAAACGAGTCTTAGACATCAACGACCGGGCCTTACGGCAAACGGTCGTCGGTTTAGGTGGCCGGACGTCCGGTGTGCCGCGTCAAGATGGTTTTGACATTACCGTGGCTAGTGAGCTTATGGCCGTACTGTGTTTGAGTGAAGACTTAACGGACTTGAAGCGTCGGGTCAACCGTATCCTGATTGGCTATAACTACGACCGTGAGCCTGTGACGGTCGGTGACTTGAAGGTCGGTGGTGCCATTACGCTACTGTTAAAAGATGCCATCAAGCCCAACCTGGTCCAAACGCTGGAACATAACCCCGCTATTATTCATGGGGGGCCATTTGCGAATATTGCCCACGGCTGTAACTCAGTCTTGGCGACGCAAACGGCACTGCAGTTGGGTGACTATACCGTGACTGAAGCCGGCTTCGGTGCCGACCTGGGTGGCGAAAAGTTTATGGACATCAAGACGCCTGTTCTGGGTAAGACGCCGGACGCTGTGGTCATCGTGGCTACGATTCGGGCCCTCAAGTATAACGGTGGGGTTAAACGCGCTGACCTCGAACAGGAAAACGTTGCTGCTTTACAGCAAGGTAGTACTAACCTAAAGCGGCACATTGCCAGCATGCAGCAGTACGGTGTGCCAGTTGTCGTGGCTATCAACCGCTTCACTAGCGATACCGATGCTGAAGTTGCAGCGTTGGCAGCTGATGTGGCTGCCCTAAACGTCCCCGTTGCCACTACGACCGTGTGGGCCGATGGTGGTGCTGGTGCGGTTGATTTGGCGGAAAAGGTGGTTGCTGCCACCAAACAACCGAGTCATTTCACGCGCTTAACACCAGCCAACACGGACTTAGTGACACAGATGACGGCTATTACCCAGAAAATCTACGGCGGGGCAAAGGTCGAACTGTCTGCGAAGGCTAAGCGTCAATTAAAGACCTTTGCTAAGTACGGCTGGGACAAGCTGCCCGTCTGCATGGCTAAGACCCAGTATTCACTGACAGATGATGCACATCAGCTTGGCGCACCCACGGACTTTACGATTCACGTCCGGGAGTTTGCGCCACGCCTGGGTGCTGGTTTTGTCGTGGCCATGACCGGAAATGTGTTGACCATGCCAGGACTACCCAAGCATCCAGCGGCATTGGACATGGATATTGATGCCAATGGGAAGATTACGGGGTTGTTCTAAAACTATTCTCAAATCATAATTGGTGTTTGGTAAATTTCAAGCCATGGTTATCTGTGTCTTAGCAGATGATAAGGGAGTCTGAGTTTGCCGAAAAAAGTTGCTCCTTTCAGAATCGTTAGATTCTGAAAGGAGCAACTTTTATTTACGCCACTATGGTACGCCATAAGGCAGTCTGTTGCACTTAACCCGATCGCAAAAATTATTAATCAGATATAATCCCTGCAATCATATGAATACTCACAAACTAACCGCGACCCACTCTATATTTGGATGGCCGTCTAAGGTTTGTAAACTGAAAAGTACCGATTTTGCCTGACGTAGTGGCATTACCTTTAGCCGCACCTTAGTGACCAATCAATATGGGGGTTAGAAACGAGGATGAGTCCACCTTGCAGTTTCAAAAGTTCCAATTAGCGATCTAAGGCCGGCGAGATTTTTTTGGTCGCGATGATCACGCCAGCGATGGCCAGGTAGGTGATACTAGCAAGCAGCGTAAATGGTCGCATTCCCACAGCGTCAATGATTAGTGGAATGCCTAAAAGACCAATTGGTTGGCTGAGATTGATAAGCGCGTAGTAGCTGTTTGATACGGTAGCAAGGTCTTCTTCTGGAACCTGTTTTTGTAAAATAGTCTTATTGGAAATATTGAAGAAGGGTAGTGCACTTCCAAGTAGGATCACACCGAATAGGGACCCTAAGAGCCACCGAGATTCGCCGAACATAAAGAATGCAATGGGAATTTCAATTAGTGAAAGTTGAATGAAGGTGTGCAACTGTACAGTCTTTGCTAACCAGCGATAGAGTAAGGAACCCAGCAAGAATCCGACTGAAAAGGCAGAAGTCATGAGACCGGTCGTCTTCGCATTATGAAAGACCATCGTGGCGAGCTGCGTGAAGTAGACGTCATTGGGAGCCAGTAAAATATTAAAGAGTAGGGCTGTCATGAGGACGGGAACCAATGCCGGAAATTGATGAAAGAGTTGTCGTACATAACCAAATCCGTTCCAGGCTGATCCGGTGAATTGTGACGGAGCGGCTGGAGTAGAGACAATATTTTCGTGAATGCCCAATAGTAGACAGAAAACAATTAAGTAGGATAAGAAGTCTGCCAAGAACAGGGTTGCTAAAGGGAGGATAGTCATAAGTGCAGTGACAAGAACTCCAGAGAGCAGATTCGCACTCATCATGGCGGTACTAATGGCGGCGTTGAGGCGACTATAGACGGTAGCGTCAAAGAGCCGGACGGTAAGCTTAGTGATGATGGGGCCGTAAAATGAAGAGCAGGTGTCGTAAAGAATGGCACTCACGATAAGTAATGGGAAATTTTTTACCCGCAGGCCAACTAACCCTAAGATTAATAGGACTGCAACGGCGGCCGCCAAACTCGTCTTCAGCAAGAATGGTTTTAAACGAGCTTGTTGATCAACGAAGTGACCGATTGGGGCAGCGAGGATAATACCGGGAACGAACAAGCAAAAGGAATAGATGCCAACGTAAATAGCGGCATGAAACCAAGTCGTAATCAAAATGATCAGAGCAACTCTTGAAAAGCCTGATCCGAAGTCATTGATGAACTGACTAACCAGAATAATATTTTTATTGGTGACCATGCTGCTCACTTCCCCAATGATTAAATTAAGGATAACTATAGCACGAAAGTGGGTCAGCGACTTGGTCAGCAATGAGTTAACATGGTCACTTAACGAGTTCCCTAACCGAGTCCCTTAGTTCAGTTACCAAATAAAATGGGGGGGGTAACTTGTAGGCCGCTTTCGGAAGCGTGTATGGTGACCACTAACAGTAGTTGGTGTCAGTGGAATAGGAGGGCTTTCATGAAATTCGTCAATCAGAAGCTAGCAGGGTTAGCAATTGTGATGGCCGTTTTGCTGGGATTGGAAACGCCATTCAACGCTGCCACGTATGCGTTTATATTCACCATCATTGGAGGAAAGCATCTGTCATGGTTATTTCCATTTGTCGTCGTTGTGATTGGTGGGTATCTGCTCTTTACGTTACTGACGTATTGGAACACTAAGGTAATTAATGCCAACGTGGTGACGATTAATCAGCGGTTGAAATCGGCACTGCTACGGGGGTTATTACGTGAGCGGATGGTCGATACCAAGGACTTTGTCGCCACAAATTTATCGTTTTTTATGAATGACTTGAAACTTTTAGAGGACAATTATATTCGCCAACTCTTTACCTTGATTAGTTTAGCGGTTGCGGCAATCGTGACACTGATTTATTCGTTGAAGAATAGTATTGTTTTGACCTTAATTTTTCTGGCATTTATGACAATTCCGGCAACGGTCCCAACACGCTTTCGTCGCCGAATTACGGCACGCACAGAGACCTGGTCGCAGCGCAACAATCGCTGGTCGGGAATGCTGAAGGATGTTTTGAATGGTGCACTCACGATTCGGCAGTACCGGGCCATTAGTGGCGTGGAGGCAAAAACAAACGTCGCAATTCAAGACGTCGAACAGGCCAATGCTAAAGCTAAGAATACAATTGCGTTGTCCGATGGTGTGGCTGAGGGGTTATTTTACTTCTGTACGTTTATTCCCATTGGTATTGGTATTTATGCGGCAATTGCTGGTCACATCAGTTTAACGCAATTTGTAGCGATTCAGTATTCGTCTAATATGATTATTGGCAGTGCCCGTGGGGTTATTAACAGCTTCAATACATTAAACAGTACGACTAAAATTCGTGAACGAATCCGATTAGCGTTAAAATCAGCTTCTGACCCACAACAGGTAACGGCGGCCTTCAATCACCTAAGATTAGACCAAGTGACGTTTAGCCGAGCGGAAAAAGGTGTTCTCAACGGTATTACACTAAATGTGAATCGCGGCGAAAAAATTTTAATTCAGGGGGAATCTGGTAGCGGGAAGACCACGTTGTTAAGAATCATTGATGGCGCGCTAAAGCCCGCAAGTGGACAAGTAAGAATTAATGGACAAGAGGTTACTAGATTTGAGGGGATGAGTACCGTCAATCAAACGCCCATTGTGTTCAACGATTCACTACGGTATAACGTCACACTGGGCTTGAAATTTGCGGATGCGGCAGTTTTAAAGGCCTGTCAACGTGCAGGGTTAGGCGAACTCATTGCCCAGGATGGTGTGGGGTATCAGGTTGGCGAAGGTGGGCAGAATCTTTCCGGTGGGCAGGTCAAGCGATTGGAAATTGCCCGGGCAATTTTGTTTGACCGCGATCTTATCTTTATTGATGAAGGTACCGCCTCACTAGATGAAAAGACGTCGATTGCTATCCACCAGACGATTCTCCGGTTGGATAAGACCGTTATTGAGGTTGATCATCACATTCCAGCGACAGTTCGACCATTATTCGATCATACGTATACGTTAGCGAATGGGCAGCTAACTGAGAACAATAAATAAAGTCAAACTATTCACGTGACGACTGGTATCAGCATTGCTGTTGCAACAGTTATAAGTGACGTTTTGAAACTGTCAATCTTTGGCACGGAGACGCTTTAAAGGTCGTACACTCATTGTATGGGTGATATGGCCCTTTTTGATAGGATGAGGGCTGGGAGTGAGTTCCATGGCTGCAAAAATGGTATTCATAGAGTATCAGTTACTGCGAGGACGTTCCGGTCTCAACTAGAAGAAATCTTCGTCTCAGTTGTGAGATTGGCTAAAACGGGCCTTCAGGAAGTTCAAATGAAGTTCCGTTACAGTTGCTGGCACCAGTGTGAGAAATTTATCGTGCCCAACTCGTCAGAACGCCGAATTTTCTGGTATACTTTTCGGTAACGACTTATAGGAAAGGTGTTCCGGAAGCTATGCTGATTGCAGATACACTCTTAATCGTGCTCCTGGTCGCTGCCGATCAGTGGATCAAGCACGCGGTAGTGGTCAACATCGCCCTTGGCGGCGAACACCCGGTTATCCCGGGGGTACTCTCCTTGACCCACCTGCGTAATGACGGGGCGGCTTGGAGTATTTTACAGGGCCAGATGTGGTTCTTTGCGGTGATCGCCATCGTCGCTTTAGGCATCATGGGCTACTTCTTTTGGCAGTACCGCAACCAGGGGGATCACTGGGTCGAAGAACTCGGCTTGGCACTGATGATGGCGGGAACCATTGGGAATTTTATTGATCGTTTGACTCAGGGATACGTGGTCGATATGTTTCAGCTCGACTTTGTCAATTTTCCCATCTTTAACTTCGCTGACAGTTGTTTAACGGTTGGCGTGATTCTAATTGCAATCGGTGTCTACATCACCGATCGGCAGGAGGCTAAATGATGCAAACAGAAGGATTTACGGTAACGACCACGGAACGGTTAGACAAGTTAGTGGCCGATCAAGTGGACACCATTTCACGGTCTCAGGCGAAAGCTGCCATTGAGGCCGGTCAGATTACGGTCAATGGGGCGGTGGCTAAACCTAAGGACAAGCCGAAAGTTGGCGATACGATCCATATCGAGTTGCCAGATCCCGAGCCTTTGGATCTGGAACCAGAAAATATTCCTTTAGACGTGGTCTATGAGGATGATGATGTGCTAGTTGTCAACAAGCCTCAAGGGATGGTCGTCCATCCCGCACCTGGACACCCCAACCATACGCTGGTTAATGCCTTGTTATATCACAGCCCGTTATCCAGCATTAATGGGACGTTGCGGCCTGGCATTGTTCACCGCATCGACAAGGACACGTCAGGCCTCCTGATGGTCGCTAAAAATGATCATGCCCATCAGAGCCTGTCAGCACAGTTACAGGCCAAGACCAACTTGAGGGAGTACGTGGCTATTGTGCACGGTAACTTTAAAGAAGAAGAAGGGGTCATCAGAGCCCCACTAGGTCGGTCGCCTAAGGACCGGAAGAAGCAGGCCGTTGTTGCCGATGGTCGCCCCGCCGTCACGCATTTTCGCGTGTTAGAGCGCTACGGCAACTACACGTTGATCGCCTGTCGCTTGGAGACCGGTCGGACGCATCAGATTCGGGTCCATATGGCGTACATCAACCATCCGGTCGCGGGCGATCCGTTATACGGACCGAAAAAAACGCTGAAGGGCGATGGGCAGTTCTTACATGCGCGTGAACTCGGGTTTAAGCAGCCCACGACGGGTGAGCAATTGGACTTCACCGCGCCAGTGCCAGATAATTTTGCGCGGATGGTTCGTCATTTGCGTCAACAGGCCGGCTTGCCGGTTGACAAAGCAATCTAGTTTTTTTATGCTAAACGTACTAAGATAAGCGGGTTTGCCGAATCAGGCGGGCGGGTTTCTTCACCATTTTGCCGAAGAAACGCGCCCGTTTCCTGCATTTACGTTAACGCCGTGAAACTTGAAGGAGGAAATAAAGATGGCAAAGGTAGTTGTGGACGCAATGGCAATGCAACGGGCCCTGACCCGGATTACTTACGAAATCATCGAGCGCAACAAAGGGGTCGATGACCTCGTCATTTTAGGTATCAAAACGCGTGGGGTGTACTTGGCCCGACGGATTGCTAGTCGCTTACAACAGCTGGAAAATGTGACGGTGCCGGTGGGCGACCTCGACATCACGCCATACAGAGACGATATCGAACACGATGCACAAAACGAGCCTAAAGTTACCGCAACGAACATCGACTTCTCCGTTGCCGGCAAGAAGGTCATTTTGGTCGATGATGTCTTGTATACCGGTCGGACGATCAGAGCGGCCATGAGTGCCGTGATGGATCTCGGTCGGCCTAAGAGCATCAACTTGGCCGTATTGGTTGACCGCGGACACCGCGAATTACCAATTCGAGCTGACTTTGTGGGCAAGAACATACCAAGCTCGCAACGCGAACGTATCAAGGTCTCCGTCAGTGAAATCGATGATCGGGACGCCGTAGAGATCCAACAAGCATAACACTGGTAAAGGGGCCGATTTTGCATGGCAAAACGCTATTTGATTTTAGAAGACGGCTCGGCCTACGCCGGTGAAGGATTTGGTGCCGGCGCCACCACGAGCGGCGAAGTAATCTCTAACTTAAACCTTTTAGGCTATCAAGAAACGATTACCGATCAAATTTATCATAACCAGATTATTATTTTTGCCCAGCCAGCGATTGGCAATGTCGGGATCAATCACGACAGTTACGAGTCGATTTTACCAACGGCTAAAGGGATGGTGGTCAGAGATGTCACGAACATTTCGACTAATCGCCTCTCACGGTTGTCACTGGACGAATTCTTACAGCAACACAATATTCCTGGTATCAGTGGTATCGATACGCGCCACCTGATTCGTAAATTACGGCAACAGGCCGGACCAATGAAAGGGAGTATCGTCGATGTGGCCGATGCGCACGCGTTTGACCAGTTGAATGCGACGGTGCTGACCAATCGTCAGGTCGATCAGGTGGCAACGCCCCGGCCGTATCCGAACCCGGATACCGGGAAGAATGTGGTCGTAATCGATTTTGGACTGAAACACGGCATTCTCCGGCAATTGTCGGAGCGCCGGTGTAACGTCACGGTCTTACCGTGGACGGCGAGTGCCCAGGATGTGCTGAACCTGGATCCAGATGGGGTTTTACTGTCTACGGGACCGGGCTCACCACTCGATTTAGGGGCTGGCGTCTTAGAAATGATTCGTGAGGTCCAAGCGGAGATTCCGCTTTTTGCAATCGGACTGGGACACGAACTCTTCGCTCTCGCTAATGGGGCGGAACTGAAAGCCTTGCCCGTTGAGTACCACGGTAGCAGTCACCCAATTCGGCGGATCATCACCAATGATATTATCTATGCGACCCAGGGTCAGGGCTACGCAGTCATCGCCAAGTCGATCGACCGGGATCGACTGATCACGACCTATGTTGACCTGATCAATGGGACCGTACAAGGATTGCGGCACCGAGACTACCCCGCATTTTCCGTTCAATTCTTTGCGGATGGTGCACCGGGGCCTCACGAGAGTCGGGACCTGTTTGATGAATTCATGGAAGCTATGACAGCACGGGAGGGATAGGCTTGCAAAACTTAAATGATTTACAGAAAGTGTTGATCATTGGTGGCGGGCCGACTGAAATTGGTCACGAGACCGAGCTCGACAGTGCTACCGTGCAGATCATCACGGGGTTTAAAAAGCACGGGGTGCGTACATCAATTATTGACAACAATCCCTTTTCAGTCGCCCTCGAAGAAATTCAACCAACGAATATGTATGTTCAGGCTGTGACGACCGCTAACGTCCGGCACATCATTGAAAAGGATCGGCCGGATGCCATCTTGCCATCACTAGGCGGTTTGCTGGCCGTTCAAATCGTCCAAGAGCTCATTGAAAATGGTGACCTTGGTCGCTTTGGGGTGACCATTTTAGGGATGACGGCTAGCACATTGCGGCAGATCAACAACCCAGCGGCACTGAATGCGACGCTAAAGGCGATTCATGAACCCGTGATTGAAGCCCAGATTGTGGATACGACTGACGAGGCTATGGGTTTAGTGGAGTCAATCGGGTTTCCGCTGATCGTTAAGCCGGTCTCACCACGCGTGGATACCAACCGGACCGTTTGTGAAAATGTCGATGAGATGTTGAATGCCCTCAATCAGGGTTTCCAGCAATCACGTTTTGATCAGTGTACGTTAGAACGCAGTGTTGTTGGTTATAAGGAAGTCGAAATGGTCGCAATTCGTGACGTGGCTGACACGAAGGTTCTCCTGTGCGGGCTAGAAAATGTGGATACCATCGGCATTCATTCCGGGGATTCTATCGTCGTCACGCCACCACAGACCTTGACGGACCGTGAATATCAAAACTTACGGGACGCTACTTTCCGAATTGCAACGGAACTGGGCATCGTTGGTGTCTTGCACCTCCACTTTGCCTTGAATCCTGCAAACCAACACTTCTATGTGACCAAGGTTGCACCATACTTTTCCCGCGGGGTCGCTTTAGCGGCCAGAACCACGGGCTATCCGATTGCATTGGTCACGGGTGCCTTGTTACTGGGCCAACGATTGGTCGATATTAAGCTTCCTAGTCGTTATGTGAAGCAGACGGCTATCATGGAGCCCACCATTGACCACGTGAGTGTCCGCATTCCGTTGTGGCCGTTTCAGGAGGTGCCAGACGCCGATCAACACTTGGATACAGCGATGAAAGCGGTTGGGTCTACGATCGGTATTGGTCGCTCGGTGGAAGAGGCCATGTTAAAGGCGGTTCGTAGTTCGCAATTTTCGCCACGAGATGTTCTGCCCAGTGTTAGCAATCTAACGGACGGGGAAATGATCAGTCAGTTGATTCATCCACTGGCTAACCGCATCCTAGTTCTGATTGAAGCTTTACGGCGGGGATATGCGCCCGATGAACTGAGTGAACTGACGAAGATCGACAATTTTTACTTTGTGAAGCTCCAACACCTGCTGACGATTGAACAGGAAATTCAAGATAATCCCTTAAACGTCGACACATTACAGCGGGCCCGTTATTACGGATTTGGAGATGGAATGATCGCACGTATTTGGCAAACGGATACGGCAACGATTCGGCACCTTTCGGCTGAGGCCCATATTATGCCGACCTATAAGATGATCGAACCGACTGCCGGAGAATTTGCAGAGGACGCCAGCGGTTACTACAGTACGTTTGAATATGAAAATGAGAGCCAACCATTGGGTGACCGGACGGCACTGGTGCTTGGCCGGGGTGGTAATCAATTGGGGCCGAATTCGGCTGCGGAATACTTCACCACGGAAATGCTGAAGCAGTTACAGCGGGCTGGCTATCACACGATCCTCATGAACACGAATCCAAACGCGGTGGCCATTGCACCGGAATTTTCGGATAAGCAGTACGTAGACCCGGTCCAACTGGGCGACGTGCTCAACGTGATTCAGGTTGAACATCCAGATATCGTGATCGTTCCGGGTAATCGACATTATTTGACACGGGAGTTAGGTAAACTGAATGTGAACCTCCACGTTTTACCACCGGACCAAGAGACCGGTGAGGAGCCACCTAAGATGGCAACGATCGGCGTGAGTCTCTTTGTCCATGGTCAACAGAAGATTGCGGTGGGCGTGATGGATATGCTCACGCCGGGGATGAATAAGTCGTTGGCACAGGTCACGGCCTTTCGGATGCCGGCAGAGTTGCCCAAGGCCAAGCGGCTTAGCTTAGTGGAACTTGCTAAACAGGCCGTGAGTGAGCGGCAAGTGACGGGGATGATTCAGGTGCTCTTTGCGCCTAAGGGTGATACGAAACAACTCACGGTGGTTGGTGTGCGGCCAACTCGTTTGACTGAGATGGCCTTCTTGAGTAAGGTCACTGGAGTCAACTGGGTCCGCATGTTGACGCGGCAGCACATCGCAACGTTGGATGATGATGAACTGGCGAAAATCAAAATTGATCTGAATAGTAATCGGGTGGCATTGATGAATGCAGCATTTCCATTCCGCCAATTGCACGTCTTGAACCGGCCGGGGACAACTGACCAAGAGGTGGGGGCGACGATTGCCTTTGGGTCGAGTGAAGCACTGACCCTCAGTAATCTCAGCGATACGGCTGAACTTGATCAGATCATCAACCGGACGATTGGATAGACAGACTGTGTGGCGATGGTCGCATGCCAGCTACCAGAAATTCCTGGTAGCTGGTTAACCTATAATTTAAATAATAGTTGTATCTAGCAAAAAAGCGACCTATCAGTATTTAACTGACAGGTCGTTTTTACATTGTAATTTAGTTGTAACTAACAAACGATGGTTGCTCACGCGTCGCAAGTTGGGTCAACAGCTAGTTGTCCGCTAGCCGGTCGACCAAGTCACTTTCCGGTGTCACGTAGACCGTGTGTTGACCAGTGAAGATGACGTAGCCGGGTTTAGCACCGTTAGGTTTATGGAGCCGTTTAACGGGTAGGTAGTCGACGGGAACGTTGCTGGACTCACGACCCTTAGAGAAGTAGGCGGCGAGGTTGGCGGCTTCCATAATGGTTTCATCACTTGGATTGTCCGCGTGAATGATGACGTGGGAGCCTGGCATATCCTTTACGTGCAACCAAATGTCGGTTCGCTTGGCGGTATGGAGGCTCAATTGGTCATTTTGCAGATTATTCTTTCCAACGGAAATTTTGGTGCCATCGCTGGCCGTGAACCGATCCGGCTTACTGATCTTTTGGCGGCGTTGCTTTTTGCTTTTCTTTTGGTGGTCATGATCCCGGAGGTAACCGCCTTGTTGCAGTTCCAAGCGAATATCGACCAGGTCTTTGGGTGCGGCCAGTTCGATCTGCGCCATGATGTTGGTAAAGTAGTCAACGTCGGCCTGCGTAATCGCTAACTGTTCGTTGACGTAACTCACCGCATTTTTGGCCTTCTGGTAGCGCTTGAAATACTTCTGAGCATTCTGATTAGGCGAAATCTGATTGGAGAGCGCGATTTTGATTGGCTGATTGTTATCATAGAAGTTTGGCAACTCGACCTCGGTCTGACCGCGTTGGACTTGGCTGAGATAAGTCGTCAACACTTCTCCTTTGATGCGGTACTCGTCGGCATTTTCCGTTTCAGCGAGCGTTCGCTTTAGTTTCTTTAACTTATTACGGTCCTTCTTCAGTTCGTTGCGGACCACCCGAATGAGGACGCTCCCCTGTTGCTGTACACGGTCACGTTCAGCCTTATCTTGGTAGTAGGTGTCTAGCAACGTACTGAGCGTGGCAGCGGCTTGCTGCGTGCCCGTGCTGGGGTACGGAAAGGCAGTGAAGCTGGTCTTGCCCTTAGACGTGATAGCCAATGTTGGTTGTGGCGTAGCGAACCCTTTGAAAAAGGTCGCAAAATTAGTTACAGAGTCGCCGGGTTCGTGGAGCTTGGTTGCCAGGGCCGCAGCGGTGTCCTTGCCAAGCCCCTGGTACTGTTGTTGCAGGGTGTGGGCAAGAACTTCCTGGTTAGGAAAATCGCGTACGGTCGCAGTCAGGTCGTCTCGGGCGCCAGTGAAGGGATCAACGAGATCTTGCTTGGGTGGCATGATGTACTGGGCACCCGGTAATAGGAGCCGATAACGATTTTGGTCGGAGCCAACGTGTTTGATGGCGTCTAGGATTTTCATGGACGCAGTGTCGACCAGAATGACGTTACTGTGTCGTGCCATGATTTCAATGATCAAGAGGAGTTCCTGTTGATCACCAAGTTCGTTACGTGACGTAAAATGTAGGTGAACGACCCGGTCATTGGCGACCTGAGTAATTCCCTTAAGAATTGCACCTTGAAGGTACTTTCGTAGAATCATGGTAAAGTTGGTGGGAACGGGTGGGTTGACGTAAGGAATCTGCGTCACCTGGATGCGCGCGTAGGTCGGATTGGCCGATAGTAGGATCGGATAGTTGTGGCTGTTCGCACGAACGGTCAGGACGATTTCGTTGGCATAGGGCTGGTTGACCTTGCTAACACGGCCGGTCGTCAATGTTTGGCTCAGTTCTTGAACCATTGCGTGGGTAAAGGATCCGTCAAATGACATGGGGTAACAACACCTTTCATAAATAGACTTTATTTTTGGTTGACCGGAAAAACGACACATGTTCAAGTATAACGGCCCGAGCAGTGAAGTGCAAAGAAGTTCCCCCGTATTCCGGTAGAATTCGGCGAAACTGTCACGAAATCGTCATGGTTTTTGGCTTGTGATGAACAACCTGACCGTTGTACAATACAAGTAACGCCGCAGAGCCCATTTTGTGACTAACAAGTGGCAGTAACGGCAAACAAAGGAGTGAGGGCCAAATGAAATCCAGTCTTGCAGCACTAATGGCGATTAACAAGGTGCAACAGACGCTATTACAGCGGATGACCAAGCATTACCAACTCACCGTTTCTGAGTGGCAGTTGCTGGACCACATTGGGAGTGGTGAAAACACCCAGGAGATTTTGGCAGAGCGAACCAAACTGGATACGTCAACACTGAGTCGGCAGCTAAAGGGCTTGGTAAAAAAGGAAATGGTGACTAAGGAAGCCGTTGGCCGTGATAAACGACAGTTGGTCTATACAATTACGACTGCTGGGACGGAGACGGTCACGGCCATCAATACGGCATTTGAGAATCTTTCTGATGACGTGTTTGAACACTGGTCCACTGATGAGCGGAATCTGTTACAGATTTTGTTGAACCGTTTAGATAAGAGCTTAGACCGACAACGAACGATTAAATAGTGATATAGGTAAGGAGCGAAGGATTATTCAGCAAAGACTAGTTGTGATTTCATTGGATGCGATGGGTAGTCGTGATCTGGATGAACATTTAGAAGAATTACCAAATTTGAAACGGTTAGTGGTCACCGGGACGCGTGTCAGGCAGGTCAGGGGAATCTACCCGACGTTAACGTACCCGTCGCATACCACAATCATTACGGGGCAATACCCGGTTAAACACGGCATCATTAACAATACTAAGCTCCAATCGCAGCGGCAGTCGCCGGATTGGTACTGGTATCAACGAGACGTTCAGGTGCCAACTTTGTATGATCTGGTTCGTCAGCAGCATCGTAAGACCGCAGCCTTCCTGTGGCCCGTGACGGCTGGGAGTCGGATTACCTATAATCTGGCAGAAATTTTTCCGAACCGTATTTGGACTAATCAAGTTTTGGTCTCATTAAAGGCCAGCAGTCCAGCGTTTCTATTACGGATGAATCAAAAGTACGGTCATTTACGTCGGGGAATTCAGCAACCAGAACTCGATGACTTCATTACGGCCTGTGCAGTCGATACGTTGCAGACAAAGAGGCCGTGGCTTACCCTGATTCACTTGGTCGACATGGACAGCATGCGGCATCGTTATGGCGTACGTTCAGACGAAGCGATGGCGGCCTTGAAACGTTTGGATGCCCGGGTCGGTAAATTGATTGATGCCACGATTGCGGCTGGAACGTTTGCAGAGACCAACTTTGCCATTTTAGGCGATCATTATCAAATCAATGTTGACCATATGATTCATTTGAACCAGCTATTTGCACAGCAAGGCTGGTTAACGCCAACGACTGAGGGGACCGTCAGAAACGACTGGCACGTGTGGGCGAAATCCTGTGATGGGTGTACATACATTTATACCCGCAAGTTTGCGGATACCAAGAACCTTTTGCGGTTGATCAAGGAAATACCGGGTGTTACTAACGTCATTGATGGGGTGGCCGCTGCCAAGCGCGGTGCCGACCCACACTGTCAGTTTATGGTCGAGGCCCAGGCGGGCTACTATTTCACGGATGAAACAAACCGGCCAGCGGTGGTGGAGGCCGTTGACCCGGTAACTTTGGGCCAACCAGATCGTTACCAGGGTGTGCATGGCTACGATCCTAATAAGCCGGATTACTTTACCACGTTGGTCTTGAATGGACCGGCAGTGAAGGAAAATCAGCTGATTGAACGGGCTGATCTGATTGACGAGGCCCCCACCTTTGCTAAGCTACTAGACGTTCACTTCCCAGAGGCGCTTCCCGGTCATGCACTGATTGCTGCGCTAAAGGGGGTGGCCGCTAATGAAGCTGAATAAGGAACAGTGGAGTTGGATCTTCTATGACTGGGCGAACTCGGGGTATGGCATCATCGTGACCACGGCGGTTTTGCCGATCTACTTCAAGACCGTAGCGGAGACTCGTGGTGTAACTGCGGCTAACGCGACAGCTTACTGGGGGTATGCGAATAGCTTGGGGACATTGCTGGTGGCGATTCTAGCACCGTTCCTAGGGGCGCTTGCGGACTATCAGGGGTTTAAAAAGCGCCTGCTTACGGGATTTGCAACCGTGGGGATGGTGATGACGCTGGGGCTTGCCCTAGTGCCGTCCACACACTGGCAGTGGCTTTTGGTCATTTACATTCTATCCGTCCTAGGCTATTCCGGGGGGAACCTCTTTTACGACAGTTTCTTGACCGACGTGAGTGATGACCAGCAAATGGATCGTATTTCCAGCACAGGGTACGGCTTTGGTTACCTGGGAGGTGTGATTGCCTTTCTCCTCTTCATGGTGCTCCAGTTCACGCACGGCTTTGGACAGCTGTCGAGCTTGGCGGTCGCACGGTGGGGGTTTGCTTTGGCTGCGATTTGGTGGGTCATTTTCTTCATGCCAATTCTAAAAAATGTCCATCAGCGCCATTCCTTGCGTGTCACCCGCGCACCGTTACGACAAAGCTGGCAACGGGTGTGGACGACCGTGGCTAACTTGCGGCAACACAAGCAGCTGGCCTGGTTCTTAGTCGCTTACTTCTGCTATATTGATGGTGTCGATACGATCTTTACCATGGCAACGTCGATTGGACTAGATATTGGGATCGACAGTACGACTTTGATCCTGGTTTTACTGGTCGTTCAGTTAGTGGCGTTTCCCTTTTCGATTTTCTATGGGTGGCTGGCGAACAAGACCAGTACACGGACCGGGATTTTAATTGCTATTATTGTTTACTTATTGATCTGTGCAGACGCCTTGTTCTTACGTTCGACGACGGATTTTTGGGTGTTGGCTGTCTTAGTTGGAACCAGTCAGGGTGGGATTCAAGCCTTGTCACGATCCTACTTTGGCCGGCTGGTTCCTAAGGATCGGTCGAGTGAATTTTTTGGATTCTACAATATTTTAGGAAAGTTTTCGGCCGTGCTGGGGCCCATCCTCGTGGGTATCGTGACCCAAATGACGGGTCAGTCACGAATTGGGGCAGCTTCACTGTCAATCTTATTTGTGATTGGCCTAGTGATCTTCTGGCTGATTCCTAGGATGAGTACAGATCGCGCTGAATAGCGTTGACTGTGGTTAGCCGTCACTGGTGTTAACGAGAGTTCGATTCTCCCGGGCGGTGTATTTTAAAAGTATGTGACAAAAGGCATCGTCAATTGTCTTTGACTACCCGTTTTGGCAATATGAAATGAGCGTTTGCGATTGGAACATGCGCATTCACCGGGAAAAAAGGTGTGTTTCTCGTCGTTTAATGTTAAACTGAACTTTTAAAATGCCGTTATAAAAGGATTTGTCATAAGTATTAGTTTTCATCGACTATGAAAAATGGTATTCTAGATAGACGAAACGAAAGAAAAAGTAGGTGTAAGAATGAAGATTGCTGTGGTCACCGATAGTACCAGCTATTTGTCCGCAGAAGAGGTCGAGCGGTATCACATTCACGTTGTGCCGATTCCGGTGATCATTGATGGTCGCTCCTATGATGAAGACGTTGATATTACCACGAGCGAATTTTACGACCGCCTCCGTAACTCGAAGTCATTCCCCAGTACCTCCCAGCCACCATTGGGCGAAATGATCAATTTATATAATCAATTGGCGGATGAAGGATACGATGCCGTCATCAGTATTCACTTGGCCAGCACAATTTCGGGCTTTGTGAACCAATTGAAAAATATTGCACCCACAATTGAAAATATTCGGGTCATTCCGTATGATTCGCAAATCACGGTAAAATTGATGGGTTACTTGGCGATTGCAGCCTCGCGGATGGCAGCCAAGGGTGCAGAACCCGAAGAGATCATTGCGCGCTTAGACGACTTGCGGTCAACGATTGGCGAGTACTTCGTCGTTGATGATTTACAAAACCTAGTTCGAGGCGGTCGACTATCCAACGCTTCTGGTTTCATTGGCAGTGTTTTACGAATCAAGCCTTTATTGACGTTTGATGATGAAACTCACGAGATCGTGGCCTTTGAGAAGGTACGGTCGCGTAAGAAGGCGTTGGCCCGGGTAGAAGACCTCTTCGTTGAGGCTCAAGCGCAGGTCGACTACCCATTACGGGCGTTAGTCATTAATGCGAACGATCCCGAGGGTGGTCAGACTTGGGCAGCTAAGATTGCGACGCAGTATCCAGAAATTCCGGTGGAACAGTCGTATTTTGGCCCGGTCATCGGGGCCCATTTGGGTGAGAAGGCGTTGGCTTTGGCCTGGATCAAGGACTTTGATCGCGCGTAAGTCGTGCAAGTTTGAAGTGGATATGGTATGCTATTGCCTGTATTAAAAATTTACGGAGTAGGAAATAAGGCGTCAAGTGCTGGTGGAACGCAATGTGAACACCGGACGAAGGGGATTCCCCGCGATCTTATTTCCGCATTGGCCGCAGCGATGTGGCAACTCCCTTAGGAGATGTCTGAATTGAAGACGATGGCAAAAACCCAGCTGCCCAAGCTGGACACTTTGAGTGTGGTTACAATGGGGCTGTTGATGGCGCTACAATTGGTAATTAGTCGGTTCTCGATTGGCAACACGTTTATCAAGTTTAGTTTCACGTTTTTGGTCGTTGCCCTATTGGCCAAATGGTTTGGTCCTTGGTGGGGGATGATGACGGCGGCAGTGGTCGACGTGGTCGGTACCTTGATTTCTGGGGGACCATATTTTGTGGGCTTCACAGTGTCGGCGATCCTTGGGTCGTTGATCTATGCGTTATTTTTGTATCAGAAGCCAGTGAGCTGGGGACGAATCATTATTGCCTCGGTGCTCATCTCGGTACTGGTCAACGCATTGCTAAACACTTTATGGGTAACCATCATGTACCAGACGCCGTTTTGGAGCCTATTTCCAATCCGAGCGGTCAAACAGTTGATTACCACGCCAATTCAAATTGTGCTCATTTATCTGGTGCTTAAGAGCCACGTGATTCAAAGGATTCAGGAAAGATTAAATCGTTAAATTATAAACACCATTTCGACACGGTCGGGATGGTGTTTTTCGATGGGCGAGGTCTGAAACTAGTGTAGATTAAAATAATTACTTTAACTTACGTTTTCAAACCTGACCACCACTACTTCTACACTGACCACCCAACAACACAGAAAATCTAATCACCATGGTTTAACCGGTGAGCGGCGCAACAGTTTAATTTTTTATATCAAATGAGGACCATCTCTTGCGTGAAGTGATGTTCTTCGTTATAACGGAGACTGAAGAGCAAGACCAGGGGGGAGAATTTCAAATGAACCGGATAATACAGCTATACGCGAAATATAAAGATGTTTTAGCCTATCTGATTTTTGGTGGGCTGACAACGTTGGTCAATCTGGTCGTCTTTTACGTGACGGTTACAGTGTGGGGGTGGAACTACCAGGTCGGTAATATCTGGGCTTGGTTCTTATCTGTTTTATTTGCCTATGTGACCAACCGGGTGTGGGTCTTTCACTCTCATTTCGTGTCGGTGAAAGAACTGCTAAGTGAGGCGGTCTCGTTCTTCCTCGCACGGGGCGTAACGCTACTAATGGATATGGCCATCATGTGGGTTGGGGTCTCCCTCCTACAGCAAAATGAAATGTTAACGAAGCTGGTCGATCAAGTCGTTGTGGTGGTTGCGAATTACTTCTTTAGCAAGTGGTTCGTATTTAAGAAAACCAAGACATCTTCAGTGAACGAACAGGACTAGTTTTTTTAGTTGATTGTGTGAAAATTGGTGGATGACGTTAAAACGCTACAGACATATTTATTGGCATTCAAAAAGCTCTGTAAGACCGACTGGGTTTTACAGAGCTAATTTTTATCTTCAAACTTAGATTTTGAAAGTGCCTGTTTGCACGCACACTTTCCTAAGTAACGTGTTTTACGTACTGATGATAACCGACAATGATTCGGTAGTGGATGGGCAAGTACTTGGCCAAAGAGACATCATGTTTTTTTTGAGGTTGCAGTTTGGAAACTAAGAAGCGGAGGTGAAATTATTTGTGATCTGTACTTAGCGACTTCGGTTCTAATCTGAAGGATAAACAGAAGCCAAAGAGTGCCATCAAAAAGGCAATTAAGAACGAGAACCAATAGCCGTGGTTGAGACGGGTAACGGTTGACAGGCTCTCACTTTGACCTAACTGAGTGCCAAAGGAAACAGCCATCATCAAGACCGCGGTTCCCAGTGAGCCTGCAATCTGACGGACGGTAGAAGAAACCGCGTTGCCGTAGATAGAGAGTTTGGCCGGTAGAGCATTAAGCCCTTCCGTAAAGGTCGGCATCATCACGGTTGCGACCCCAACGATTCGGAAGGCGTAGGCACCAGCAACTAAAATGAGATTAGTTTGGGGCGTGAAGAAGAGCATTGGCAAGGTCCCAACGGTGATGATTCCAAAGCCAATGAGTGAAATAGGCCGGATTCCAAAGCGGTCGTACAGCTTACCCGAGATAGGACTGATTAAGCCTTCTAGTAGGGCTCCTGGTAAGAGCATTAAACCAGAGTGAAAGGCGGAAAGGCCATGCACGCGTTGAAGGTAGAGCGGCAAAACTAGTTCCACGCCCAGAAGCGCAATGTTACTGAGGGCGCTCAAAATGGTGGTCAAGCTGAAGGTTTTATTTTTGAAAACGGTTAGATTGACCAAGGGATTCGCAAGGGATAACTGTCGTTTGCCAAAGAAATAGAGGACGCTAATACCAAGAACTAAGGAAATGACACTGATAGTATCTAATCCACCAGCGCTACCAATTGCTGAGAAGCCGTACAGGATAGTCGCGAAGCCTACAGAAGATTCAGCCAGAGACAGCCAATCAACTCGAGATTTTTGAGGAACCAGCACTGGTCGTACGAAGGCAATGGCAGCGATCATTAAAGCAATGACGAGTGGAATTAGCACGCCAGACAGCCAGTCTAAGCCAAGATTATCGATGATCCAACCACCGACTGTAGGGCCAAGAGCGGGACCAAATGCAACGACCAATCCAATAATACCCATCACGGTACCGCGGCGGTTCTCTGGATAGAGCATGAGCACAACATTTTGAATTAGTGGAATCATGGATCCAGCGGCAACGGCTTGGATCAAACGACCGACAAGTAGCCAACTAAAATTGGTAGCAAAGAATCCACAAAGACAACCAATTAAGAAGATAGCAGTAAGCAGAAGAAAGGTTTTTTGTGTGTTGAAGCGGTGAAAGATCCAAGCTGAAATGGGAATCATGAGACCGGCAACCAGTTGGTATCCGGTACTCACCCACTGGGCAGTCGCCTGTGTCACATGGTAGGTTTGAATGATGGTTGGCAGGGCATTGTTGAAAAATGTTTCCGTCAATAACATGGTGAAGGCCCCAATTAACAGGACGGCCAACATACTGTTTCGTTTTTTAATGTTTGATTCGATTGTAATCATAAGCATGCTCCTTTATGTAGCTAGCTACACTTTGTACTAAAATTAATAGCCCGCTAAAGGCTATTTTAATACATGGTGGTCAATAAAGTTGTCAGTAGACGTTGCAAAGTGACTTGGTCAGCTGTTGACAGGTTGCTGACCAACTTATCTTCGGTTTGGGTTGCCTGTGCCTGAATCTGTCCAGCATGATTCTTCATGAACCAGGTGCCAGCGGGAGTCAGGCGCAGTTCAATTTGTCGTTGGTCACCAACGGCTGGAGAAGTTTGTAGAAGTCCAGTGGCAGTTAAACGCTTGATAATGCCACGGGTGGTTGGATGGGAAAGCTTCAGAGCAGTTTCAACCTGTTTCTGGGTTAATGACTGGTCAGTGTTTAGATACATCTGCATCAAAACAGCGACCTGTGTACTTGTTAGTGAGATATCAAGACGTTTTAATCCTTTATTCATCTCCTTTTCAACGGCTAGGTTCAGTATTTTTAGCTGCTGGGCCAAAGTATCCTTGAAAAATGGTGTAGACACGATAAGCACTCCTTTTTGTTCTAGTGTAGTATGCTACATTAAATCTGCTTTTGCAAGTATTTTTAGTTTTCGTTTCTCAAAATATATTGCTTCTTAGTTTCAATTGACGGGTCAAATACTGGTCACCGGCCTCGGCATTAAGTTCACGAGGAATAATAACCCATAGTGAATTGCAAGTTTTTCGAACAGTTGTTTCCAAGTTCATCCGCCTCAAGAATCTTAAGTTACAGGCAGTGGGAACATACCTTTGTCGCACTACATCAGATTACTTGAGCGAACGTAACTTGCTACTGTTTGGCCTAAATATGCCGGCGATTCAACAAAGCCATGCTTGACCCAGTTGACCGTGACGTTAATGACAGCGCCAGAGAAAAATTCCAAGTAATAAGGCGCCGTTAAACGTGACGTGTGATTTTCAATCCGATCTTGCTTAATGAGTAGTTGAAAAACAGTCTGAAATGTTTCCAACAGAATATCTAATTTGCCATTTTTAATCAAGAGCTGATAGGTTTCAGCTTCTAGTTTTGTATTCTCAAAATAGTGTGTCATTAACCGCGTTAAATCAACCTTAGATGTCTGCGGTAATCGCCGCAGATAGCGTAGCATGTTCTGCGTCTGATAGGCCAGAATGATCTGATTAAAATTCTGATAGTGGCGATAGAAGTAAGTCCGTGAGACTTGAGCCTGCTGACAAAGTTCGGTGATGGAAATATCCACCAGTGGTTTTTGGACCATCAACTCTAGTAAGGCGCTGTAGATGGCCGTCAGATTTTGCTGTTTCCGGTCTCGTGGGTCCATTAGGTAACAACCTCTCCCTTATCTGTAACCTAAACCTAGTTTATCATCATCGGGGCTCGTAAACTAGCGATACACACATTAGGAGGGGACCTCAATCTTGAAAAAATCAACGAAGTTAGTTGGGACAATGGCCATTGGCATTTTTCTCTGCATGTTGGACACAACGGTCATGAATATTGCGTTACCCGCAATTCAGACAGGTCTATCCGTCAGTTTAGAACAGCTTTCATGGGCACTAAATCTGTACACGATTCTATTTGCTACCTTGACGATTCCTTTAGGGCGACTAGCCGATATTCACGGTCGTAGTCGCTTCTACATTTTAGGCTTAGGGTTATTTCTAGTTGGGTCGCTATTTTCTGGATTGGCGGGCAGCGTGGCATGGTTAATTGTTGGCCGGGGGATTCAAAGCGTGGGTGCAGCGATTGTTTTCCCCGCTAGTATGACGATTGGCATTCAGAGTGCACCCATGGAAAAACGGACCAGTGCGATTGCCATTCTGGGGGTTACTCAGGGGTTAGCAGCTGCCATGGGGCCAACAATTGGAGGAATCGTGACGCAGTTCTTTAGCTGGCGAGGCATCTTTTTAATTAATGTACCTTTTACCCTGCTCGCACTGGTTCTTTGCTGGCTGCTGCTTGATCGACACGAAAGCAGGCAAACAGCAGAACACTTAGATATTTGGGGATCGCTGCTTTCAATGATGATGCTATTTAGTCTGACTCTATTGCTGGTGAAAGGCAGTGACTGGGGGTGGCTCAGTTATCGGTGCCTTGGACTGGGACTGCTGAGTCTTGTTGCTTTGGCGACCTTTGTAATGGTCGAGTCTCGGGTCAAGCAACCCATGGTGCCACTGACGCTATTCAAGGACAAACAGTTTGTCGGGGCAGCAATCGTGACCGTAATGTCAGGAATCTTCCTGGTTGCCTTACTCGTCTTGATGCCGAGCTTCTTTACGAAGGTTCAAGGTAAAGGCGAATTGCTAGCGGCCTTGATGATTACGCCAGCGTCGCTCATGATTTTTATGTGGTCCCCGCTGAGTGGCTTGTTGTTGGCCAAGGTTGGCCCACGTGCCGTCATCTTGATGGGCAGTTTTGCCATGATTGGTGGCTACGTCGTCCTTAGTCAAATGAATCCAAATGCGTATTGGCAGGTCTGCATGGCGGCGATCCTGGTAGGTGCCGGTTATGGAATTGTCATTGGCCCCATCACAGTCTTGGCAGCGGGTGACTTTACTGGCAGTCTATTAACAGCATCGCAGAGCGTCATCGGGGTCTTCCGACAGATTGGCACATCCCTGGCTGTGGCCATCTTTGTGTCAGCGCTATCGACGAATTTAGTGACAGCAAAAACAAATATCTGGAATTTCGCGCAAAATCGGGTTGAGGCATTAACGGTGACGGCTAAGGTAAAGCGTGACACACTGATTCAGGTAAAGCATCAACTGAAGACAGAGACAACGCCTCACCAGCAAACTACTTTTATCAATAAAGCAAAAGCCCAGCGACTCATCCGTCAAAACTATCGGCAAGCATTGCGGCAGCCTCGGCTGGCTCAAGCGTCAGTGACCACCAAACGGACTGTTTACCAACAAGTTAGCCGGACTGTCACGCAACAGGTTGCCCAGGACAATCGCGTCTTGACGACGGCGGTTGCGACGATCAAGCGTGAAACCAAGGACCAATTGACCTTAGCTTTTATTCGGCCGTATCGACTGGCGTTGCCATTTACATTCTTGATGCCACTGACGGTCTTTCTGTTTAGGAAACGCCGTGACTATCTTAGTCGGAAGTAACTGATTAGGTAAATGAATATGACTGGTGGTAGTAGAGCGTTTAGACAAAGTGACTTGTTGGTTGCCTAAAAACGCTACTCAAAGAGACAGGGGTGAACCGAAATTCCGGTTCACCCCTGTCTCTTTAGGCCTTTCTGGCAACTGTCGGTTGACCATTCTTTGGAAAAGGGGTGCACGAGTAAAGAACCTAGTTAATACACTAAACTGAGGTTGAAGTACGCAGATTATATTGGTTGGATAGCGGTTGGCATTCATGGAAGTGAGTTGCCGGGCACAGTGTTCCTAGGACGGCTTCAAGAAACGACTTAACTCGCTAGCGTGTTTAACTACCAGTGCGTGTCGATACGACTTGGGTTGGTCAGAGTCCCGTACTTTTTGCCATAAAATTGCGGCCACCTTCAGGGGTTCAGTGTAGAGCTTTGAGATGGGATCGTTGCAGAAATCCTTAACAAAATTATTCCACTGATAAGTGGCTTCTTCAGCGCTCTTTGTGGTGGCAGATGTGGAGGCTAGCACTGCAATTAAATCCGCCACTGTAGCACTGGTGTCCGCCAGACGTTCAACAGTCCTCATTTTGATGGCCATGGATTTACGAAATGAAAATTTTTGGATCCCAAAGTAATGAGCAAAGAAGCTTCTAGCCTCCTGATTAAGTGCGAAACCAGAATTCAAGAGCTTCGTATCTAGTGTTATGTGCTCAGCCGTTAGCTTGGGGGACAACTTTCTCCGCCGCTTTCTGACGAGGTGAATGTCTTGGGGAGCCTGACCATTGAGTAGTGCCAAGACGTAAGCGGTTAGCTCGGCCTTGGTTCCAGTTGTCGGTAAGCCTTGTTGAAGGCAAATTTGCCGTAACTCTGCTTGATACCAATAAAACCGTTTAAATACCAGGGGATTCATGGTTTGCGTGAAGTCAGGTCGTTTAGTCATGGTGAGGACTCCTTCCAGAAATTAGCAAAGTTTGCTGCGTAAAATTTTAATGAATAATTACTCTGACGAACCAAATCGGCTTGAGGCCGCTGAAAATTAATCGGGGTTTCCAGCCACGTCAAGTCTCGGAGAACTTGAACCTATTTGTTGTCAGCTACCTTCAGCAATAAGAATGTTACTTTATTTGTGCCTGGACCGTCTTGTAACGGGCGACAACTGTGGGAAAGACCGACTGCACCATTTGACTACTGAGCGACGATTCTTGTCTAAACCTTTTATACAGATGCTTATTTAATTTCAACCAATTCAGTGGGAAATCATGATTAAAGACCCACTGGCTGACAATGTTCGCTAATCGCTGATATTCTTTAGCCTCAGTTAAAAATTCACGGCTTAAAATGTGTCTAGATAGAGTCGCGACTTAATCCGTACGTCTTAGCTTAACCATCGGCTACCTCCCCTGTAGATTGGATTCAGTATACCATATCTGATAGGGGAACGTGTGTTTAAGAAGGGCTTAAGAGCTGGCATTCATCTCGCAATTAAAATGGTGAATTTTCTGCATTAATTTTATAAAATCGCCGTAATAGACGCAATATGTAGTCGTTTATTTAATGAGGTTTATAAGTGTGATCATTTTTTAAGTTTCAAGTTGTATAATGCAGATACTATTCAAGGAGGGACTAGTTCATGAAATCTTTAACTAAAGGACTAATTATTTCTGGTGTTTCCGTAATAGAATTATTTGTACTGAACGGTTTGCCTCGAATGAATGCATCGGCTGCTACAATTAAAACCAGTTACACGAAACTTACAACGGCAGGCAGTAAACGAAACGTCTCTTCAATTGGCAAGTACGCTCTGTACACGAAACCAGGTATGATTAGGGGTGCTAAATTAGTTGCTTCAAGAACTCAGATGAAGAAATTTGGTACATATAGTTCTTCGAACCGAAAATATTATGCTAGTAACAATCAAAATCAGTCTTATAAAGGCTCAACTTACTATTTCCGCGCATATGGCTATGAAGTGACCAATACGGGATCTGTGTATTACAAAGTTGTGACCATGAATGGTAGGTATCGTGGCTATGTTTATGGCGGTAAAAAAGTCGGCATCTTTGCTGGCGGCATTAAGTCAGTATCTACTACGACAACTTCCCAAACGTCTATTCCGTCTAATTGGACCGACACTGTTGGTATTTACGCTGGTGGGAGCTTATGGAATTATGTGCCTTATACGCAGTATGGTACTAAAAAACTGGGGCACATGACAGATTTAGAATCTACGACGATTCCCCACCTTGCCGAATTTAAAATTGACAAAGTGGCCAAACGTACACGTGAGCAAGATACTTACTATCACTTAGTTTCGGTGGATAGTAATAATTTGTCTGGGTGGGTCAAGAGTACTTACATTCGGACGTATTCCGAAATCACTAGCAATTGGGAATAGGTAAATGTGTTTTTCACAAGTCTGGGACATAACTTAAAAGGCACCATCGGGTTCCGGCTCAATGAGCCACTATGCTTATGGGCCTTTGAAAACAACCCAAATATAAGCGTCAACCAAGTCTTCTGGATTGACACCCAATGTAGAGGACTTGTTTGACGTTCTTTTAATATAAAAATATAAATGTCACACAATTCTCTTGGACTGACATCCAGTTCAAAGGACTTGTGTGACGCTTTTTAGGAGACAAATTTGTTAGAATTAAAAAGATCAGATCACCTGGGATTCAACGCGGGCGTCTGACCCTTCTTATCTCTCAGATGTAAATTAAATGAACTGATCAATCGTAGAAATGACGTGTGCCCACGTCACAGGATCACATGTTTCAATAAATTCTAGCTTTCTTCTCTTGAAATCCATTGATCGCAATTGGTGTGTCACAACCTCACCTTTAATTTTATGAGGCTGAACAATCGTCACATAAGTTCCAAAAGCACGCTGAGTACTTGTGATCGGACAGATTAGACAGAAGCCGGTCATTTTATTAAAAATAGTCTTGCTAACGACTAGGCCGGGACGTCGTTTCTTGATCTCATGACCAATTGAGGGGTCAAAGTTAATAGTGACTAAATCTCCTTGGATAGGAACATACATTAGTTTTCAGCCTCATCCCATTCGCGGTCTTCCTTGGAGATGCTGTCGCGAAAACCAAGCCAGTCGTCTTCATTGCTAAAAAGATCGTCACGTAAAGGCGTCATGATAAATGTGTCACCAATTTTAACGATTTTATACTTGTCACCAGCTGCAGCATTAAGTTCACTAGGAATAATAGCGCCTACTGAATTACCAATTTTACGAATGGTTGTTTCCATGTTCATCACTCCTTTTGTGGTCTTAAGTTGCCACTAGTATAACTAAATTTAACATTAGTGACAAGAAAAATGCATGTGAAGTGAAGTAAAACCCCATTGTTTGGACCGTGACCGTCATTCATGGAAGTGAGTTGCAGAGCAGAGTATTGCTAGGACGTCTTCAAGAAGCAAGTTAACTACCAGTATGTGTTGATACACCTTGGCCTGGTCAGAGTCACGCGCAGTTTTCCATAAAGGAAAATTCATATTCATGTCTAATATACAACACTATGGATTATTAACGGTTCAAAAAGATTGAAAGTATGGTAAGATAGCTTAAAAAGGGGAATGGACGTTATGAAATTTAGAACGACATTAGGGGTCGTCCTGGGGCTAGTATTTAGTATCGCATTGGGCCTGGTTTCTTCGCAGACGGCGCAGGCTTCTCAGAAATATACGGTGGTCTCAGAAAAGTGGCCAACTGAGCGACCAACTTATCGCGCGAAGTATCCCAATAAGAAAGTGGCATTGTGGAATAAAAAACATACGAAGCGATACGGCTATTTGACAGATAGACCTAATACGACCTTTACACGAGCTTCAACTGTCGTCCTACAGCATGGTGGAACCAAAGCGGTTTACTATTACATCAATGCTGGCGGAACCAAGACACACCCTAAGGGAACGGTCGGCTATGTTTGGCGGGGGTATTTAACTCACGGGTTAGCGATGGACCTGCTGAAGAGTCGCTATGTGCCGATGGGCATGTTCACGAATAGTCAGGATTTCCAAGATTACATTAAGTATTCACCAACTCAGGGGATTACGCGGTCAATAGTGAAGTCATTACCCAATATGAAGTTAACCTATAATTTAACGAATATTGCTGCGTATGAGTTTGGCCTGAAGCTTGGTAACGAGGATCCAGCAACGCCAATGGTTAAGAAGAGTGTGCTGAAAACGAATCATTATCAAAACGTGACTTATTTCCCTAAGGTTACTGAATATCTAGCAACGAGTAACGCCGTTAGCACGACGAAACGAGTTAAAAAAGTTAAGCAGATTTTAGCCAATAACTACGGTTATACGGCCGCCAAATTAGGTAAGCTTAAGAGGTACGAAATCGGCTTAAACATTGAGGAAAATGTTAAAGGGAAGAAATCGATTGATAATGGCCCATATGCAGAGAAATTCTACGCGTTTGCCATTGGTCGACGGGTCGATTAGTGAGTTAAGACAGGTTTAATGTCAGATATTAGTTTTGTAATGGGCCGTTGCTAGTTAGCGGTCCTTTTTGTTTGGCTCAATCATATATTACGTGTATCGTTACCTCTGTAGAACAATTATTTAGAAGTGAGGTGACATGACCTATGACGGTGGTGAAAGTTTCGGGTAAAGGTCAGGTAGTTATTCCCGCCGCGATTCGAAAAGAACTGGACTTGGCTGCAGGTGACCAGTTAAACGTCACCCTTATCGACGGCCAGGTGATGATGGAGAAGCTGCCAGCCGCTGCTGTTTGGCGAGAAGTAGTTGCGCAGGTTCCAGTGGAACAGGTAGTCTTAGACGAAGCGGGGCACTACGATGTTCACCATGCTCCCCGTTTTGATCGCTGGGTGCATGGTGAAAGATAATGGCGTGCACTGTCCATTGATTGGTTGAATAACGGTAAGCCGAAAACAGCACCGATACATTCTGAAAGACCAGATGGTATCGGTGCTGCTTATTATTTAGCCATTATGTGGTAGTGACTGTTAGGCAATGGCTTGTGGCCTTTGCCGATGTTTGGCCGCGATCCGGTAGTAAACAGCAATGGCAATGCCCCCCACAACCACGCCCATAGTATTTGAGATGACGTCGTTAATATCGCTACTACGGTTGATTAACCAGTGATGGGATAAGATATACTGAATTGTTTCGAAACTAGAACCGGCGAAGATACCTAATATGGTGACGCCCCACATGGAGATTTTAGGCAAGACCCATTTAATCAGCATCCCCAACGGAATGGTCATCAAAATATTCTCTAGAAATCCTAAATTGAAAACGTCGAGTTGTGTCAGGTTAACTCGACCGAGACCAGCTGGCATAATGCAAACAGCTGTGCCAGTGAAAGCCAATGGTGTGAATAAGATGGCACCAAGACCGGTAAAGTAACTGAGGACGAGCAGAGCAAACCAACGTGTTCGCGTCCGCTGAACGGTAGTGACGATGAGCAGGCCACACAGGCTGGCCATGAGCAAGATAATGATTAAAGGTTCCCAGCGCATCGAATCACCTCCGAATGATGCTCCAAACTTTTCTAACGGTTAACATGTTGCAATCCTACCGCATTTCCCACAGGAGTGGGCGTTTTTTGCTTGGATTTTAGATTTTCTTTGCCGCCTTAGGAAAAACGTAAGGACATAGTCCAAAAAAGGTCACACTTTTTGGCGGACTTGGCGTATTTACGTCGTGTACTTTTGGTATATAGTCATCTTTAAAGGACACAAAACACTGATAAATCGCGGACGCCAAGGTTCTTGGCTAGATAACTGAAAGTTAAAAGCCGAAATATTCATAGAGGTCGGCAGCTATAGGCTCAGGCGCGTCGTTCTACTTAGTCAGGGGGGTCCCACTGGCTTAGTAGAAAACTAAGCTTGGAGACGCGACACTTTCCGGGATTCAGGTTGTGTTCGTACCTTTCCAGCCGACATCTTCCGGCTGGAAAGGCGGTGACGGGTCTAAGTTGCCTAATTTTAGGTTCAGTATCATCGTAATGACAGTCATAACAGGTATATGGGGAATTTCAATCTCAGCCGCATAAGTTAATTTGTAAGCAGCGTTAGTTGCGTCATGGGCTGAATCTGGTAAGGTTGAAGAGTACCATTAAGCTAAGAGGAGGAAACGCAAGTGACGATTACAGAGCATCAGGACTGGTTAGTTGATTTCTATCAGCGACGAAACTGGTATCAATACTCTCCCTTTGTCCATCTGAATTTTTTAACAGAGGAGACAGGTGAAGTTTCTCGGGCGATTCGGGCAATTGAGATTGGTCGTGATCATCCCGGAGAGAAGAAGGCGACTCCAGAAGAGTTACGTGCGAATCTGAAAGAAGAATTGGCAGACGCCTTGGATCAGGTATTGGTCATTAGCAGTCTGTACGATATTGATGCGCAAGACCTCTTACAAGCGAGCGAACAGAAATTGAAGCAACGATTTAGAGGGGATATGGCGTAAGCTACCAGAAGAACCAGTACACTACAGTTATTTAGTAGGTACTGGCTTTTTTAATCACCAAAGTCTTGTTTTTTTGAACGTAACCTGTTATATTAGCAAATGTAGTTAGCCGGCTAATTAGAAATGGAGTGACAAAAATTACCCTTAATTATGACTTCAATGATCGACCAGATGCAGCCCGAATATCGCTGGTGGCTGGTTCAACGGAAGAAGCAGAAGTTTCCGTGCTTTTCTTGAATCTCCAGTGGACTTACCGCGAAATGCAACGGCAATATGACCAGGTTCTGGCAAATTCGGAATTGTCCGAATCGAAATTTATTATTTTAATGTTTTTGGCGCAAGCAACGCAGCAACAATTGGCACCTTCCGAGCTTGCTGATAAGTTAGGAGCAACTAGAGCGACCGTTAGTAAGTTGCTCAAGGGGCTAGTAACCAAGCGGTGGGTCCAACGAGTGGCCTCGCCAACTGATAAACGCTCGACGCTTATCCGCTTAACGGAGTCGGGCCAGCAAACCGTCACGGCATTTTTACCCCATAACTTTGCGGCGGTGCAACGAATTATGGCCCCCTTATCTGCGGCCGAGATGAGACAACTGAACGGGTTATTGAAAAAAATCAATCAGGGAACCCACGACTTACAATTAGAATTGGAGAGCGACCAACATGCAAAATGAAAAAATCAACTTTTTAAAGACCTATCTTAGCCTGTATATCGATCATACAACGGTTCTGGAGGATCTGAACCAACCGGATTCAAAGTATGTGCTGTTAGACGTTCGGAATGCCCCTGCCACAATTAAGAAAGATCAGATCAAGGGGGCCATTGCCATGCCTGCCAAGGATCTTAGCGCCCATTTGACCGAACTGGATAAATCCAAAACTTATGTCGTTTATGACTGGACAGCCGGAACGACCTTAGGAAAAGAAGCATTGCTCACTTTATTGTCGGCGGGATTTGAGGCCTGCGAATTGTCTTGTGCGCTTGAGGGCTGGAAAGGCATGCGTTTGCCGGTTGAAACGATATAGCCTTAAACTAAGAACAGAAAGTAAAGAACTAGTATGGTCACTAAACAATTTTACATCGCAGGTTCATTTAGGCAGATCCAACTGATCAATGATGTTTCAATTCAACTCGAAAATGCCGGGTTCACGCGAACCTATGATTGGGCTAAGCGCGTAGGAGCAACTAATCTCGCAGACCTCAGGGAAATCGCCCAAGCCGAATACACCGGGATCACCACTTGTGATTTCTTTGTCTTTGTCTTCCCAGGAGGTAAGGGATCAAATATCGAGTTTGGTATCGCAACCGCACTGCATAAACCCATCTATATTTTGGATACGGTCGATCAGATCAATAATCCAGCGGGGACGAGTACTTTTTACCTCATGGATCACGTGCAGACATTCCACGGGGCCACTGATGAGTTTAAGAATTTTGTTTTAAAGCATGAACAATAGGAACAAGTTGGTCGTCAGGAAGCCGGTACGGGCCTTTCTTGCGACTATTTTCCCCCCCTAAATTTGCTCAAATTCGCGACGTATGTTACGGTTAATATCTACGAAAAAATGAGGAGTGACGTTAATGAGTGTGGAAAATTGTCGCGCGATGTCCGGCACGAATTCGTGCACGTATTAGTAAATAGCAGGACCGACAATTCAATTAACTATGACTTGTTTCTCCATGCTGTTCGCTGCAAGGAGAAAAAATGAACTTACAACAAATTACGCAATTAGATCAGATTTTAGCCACGGTGGCTAGCTATACGCACAGTAAGCGGGCAGCCACTGAATTACAGGCGAGTGTGAATCAAACCGATCTGACCGTCGTTAAGCGCCAATTGATCTTAACAGCCGAAGCACACCGATTATTGGCCAATGACGTCATGCTAACGTTCTTTGATTTAGATCAATTGACAGCGTTACAGACAAAGATGAATCAAGGATTATTACTAAATGCCCAGCAACTAGGCCTAGTCAGTGACTTTTTGACCAATTTACAACGACTAAAGACCGTCCTCCATTTACATCAAGGACTCGCGCCAGAGTTGGACGTGATGCTTGGATCGGCAACGCGACTAAGTGGGCTTCAAGGCCGATTAGCCCACGTCATCATTCGCGGACAGGTTGCCGATGAAGCAACGCCACAGTTGGCCGATATTCGACGGCAAATCAAGAAACAACGACAACAGGTCCAGTCGACGTTGACGCAGTTTGTGCAGAAACATTCACAGGCCGTTCAGAGTCCGCGGTTGATTACCCGCAACGACCGGGTCTGTGTCCAACTGAAAGCCAGCTATAAGAATCGGTTCAGCGGACAGGTCGTCGACCAATCCGGAACTGGTTCTACTGTTTTCTTTGAGCCGCAGGCGGCCGCGAAGAAGGGCGCTGTTCTGAGCAATCTGCTTAATGACGAAAGCGATGAGGTTTATCAACTCTTAGCCACGTTGACGGGGGACGTCTTGGATCATTGGGACGACCTGGTCAAGAATCAAGCGTTGCTCAGCAATTTTGACCAGATTATGGCTCGGGGACGTTACGGTTTGGAAACTGCTAGCCGGATGCCTGAGTTAAACGCGGACCAACACATTAAGATTGTGGCGGGACGCCATCCCTTACTGGGTGAAAATGCTGTGCCATTAGACATTGAGTTGACGGCCCATCAAGGTTTAATGATTACTGGGGCTAATTCCGGGGGAAAGACGGTGGTCTTGAAGACCATTGCGCTTTTTGCGTTGATGGTTCAGGTTGGCTTAGAACTACCAGCCGCAGTTGGCACACAGATGGCCGTTTTCAGCCAGTTCTGGGTCGACATTGGCGATAATCAGAGTATCACGGCGCAGCTAAGTACGTTTGCTGCTGAGATGACGACGCTGGTCGACATGACCAACCACATTCAGCCCAACGCACTGGTCCTACTCGATGAAATTGGGAGTGGGACTGATCCCGAAGAAGGTTCTGCCCTGAGCATTTCCATTATCGAGTACCTGCGGCAACAGCAAGCAACGATTATTGCGACGACCCACTTCAGCGCAATCAAAGAATATGCGGTGGATTGCCCGACATTTATGACGGCTACCATGGCTTTTGACCCACAAACGCTACGGCCAACGTATCGCTTGCTCCTTCATCAGGTAGGAGCCAGTGAGGCGGTGTGGCTCGCCGAACGATTGGGACTGGCACCGGCAATTTTGGACGCGACCCGGCAACGACTCGCAGCGAAGTAATTCAAAAACTAATTAGAAGGCGGCAACCGGTGTCATTGGTTGCCGCCTTTTGCTATTGTTCATTAGCCTAAGGGGGGCATTCTGAAGATTAAGCGTACTTCTAAATTGCTGATTTCTGGTTTGAATCGCCAGTTTTCTACTAAGCCAGCCCATATCTACTGAGCCGGTAAGGCGATGACTGGCCAATGTTGCCTAGTTTTGAATATTGCTGTTACAGCAGCCATAAAAGAAAATATACTTCGACGGTTAGTCGACTGGAGGTAGCGTCCTAAAGATTAGTTCTACGATAAAGGTCTTTTTTTCCATTTTTACTGCCATTTTACCGCCTAAGGTAGTGACGAGAGAACGAACAATACTTAGCCCCAGACCGAGACTCTGTGAAGAATGGATGTTGGTCGTGTGAAATTGCTCAGTGAGTGTGTCATCCCCCGTCAAGCCTTCTGCTGTGTGATTGCTAAATGCTAGCCTAAGATGTTGCTCGTCAGCTTTGTCGAGGCTAATAGTTGCGGAAGCGGCGGCATATTTCAACCAGTTGCCGACTAGATTTTGAATAATCCTCTGTAATAAAAGTTGATCCGTCGTCAGGTACAGGTCGGGGACAATCTTGGGAATCACTGTAATTTGCTTGGCGTTTAAATCGTCAAAGAAGTTAAAGAGCTCGCGTTCTAAGAAATGAGAGACGTTCACTGATTCCAGGTTTAAATGGTTGGCTTTGGTACGAACCAAATTGAAGTCCATCAGGTAACGTAAATAGTAGTTAACCGAAGACAAGTTATCTAAAACCCGTTGTAAAATTGTGGGTGTTGCCGTGGACGGCCGTTTCTGAATCAACTGAACATAGCCTGTGGCAACCGTTAACGGCGTCTTAATATCATGTGTCAGGTTGAGTAACATTTGTTCCAGATGGTGTTCACGCTGATATTCCGTCTGTTGTAAATGATGGGTCTTCTGCAGGAGCTGATTCATCGCGACAGTCAGATGTTGGATAATGCCGAAGTGGAGATTACTAGTGACACCCGCATTGGTTGTATGGGTATTGATGTAGACAAGATCCGTTGTGATGTGTCGCAGATCAACTAAGATTAGTCCGAGAACACTACTCAGAATGAAAACAAAAATAAATAAGACAATAATGATTAAAGTTGTCATGAGCTACTCCTTCACTAGACGAGTCGGACACCAATGCCCCAAATGGAGACAATGTATTTTGAATGGCCTGTCAGTGCGTTGAGTTTAATCCGAAGATTGCTGAGATGGACATTAAGGGTGTTTTCGGCATCCTGATAGGGTTCACCCCATACGGTCTCGTACAATTGGGCCTTGGCAAAGACCTGATGCGGATCTTTAAGCAATAACTGTAGGATTTGAAATTCTTTTTTGGGAAGCGTTAATGTATGATCACTGACTGTAATTTGATGAGTTGTTAGGCTTAGCCGAATGTCATCAAATGTTAAAGTCGTATTTTCTACGGGACTAATGGGAGCTGTTGAACGTAACTGGACTTGAACGCGAGCCAAGAGTTCATCAATGTCAAAAGGCTTCGTGAGGTAGTCATTGGCACCGGCTTTTAGTAAGGCCACTGTTTTGGTCTTTGACTGAATAGCCGTTAAAACTAGTACGGGAACATTAGAGGTCTTACGGATAGTCTTAAGCACACTTTCACCAGTGATATTAGGTAACATTAAATCCAAAATAATGAGATCGGGACGCTGCTCACCAAAGACTTGTAGCCCCTTAATGCCGTCTAAAGCGGTTAAGACTTGGTATTGAGGGCTTAGAACGGCACTTAAAAGTTGTTGAATATCAGTATGATCTTCGATTAGTAATATTTTTAACATCGGTTTTGAATGGCTCCTTAGCTTCATATACAATTAATTATATATGAAGACGCTAGCCGTCACAATTTAGGTTAAATTAAGGTTTACTTATAGCAGGAATTAAGAACTAGTCACTAAGATTAGTGATGGTTAAGAATGAACAGGAGAGGAAATGACGACAATAATGAGTGAAGACGTATTAACCATTACTAACGTCAGCAAACGCTTCGGCAATTTTCAAGCACTTGATGATGTTAGCCTGACCGTTAAAAGTGGTGATATTTATGGCCTGCTCGGGGAGAATGGCGCTGGAAAAACAACCCTCATGCGCTTGATTACGGGATTGTCTTTTTTGAAACAGGGAAAGATTGTCTTACTAGGCGAGCAATCAGGTCATTATCAGCAAGCATTACGCCGAACAGGAGCTATCATTGAAAATCCAACAGCGTTTCCGGAATTAACGGTTAACCAAAATCTGAAGTTGTGTGCCATTCAGCATGGCATTTCGGAGCCAAACTTACTGGCAGACGTGTTAGATTTTGTCGGGTTAACAGCTAAACAGTCTACTAAGGCGAGTCATCTATCATTGGGACAACGACAGCGGTTAGGATTAGCGTTAGCGACATTACCTCGGCCGGATTTTTTAATTCTGGATGAGCCAATCAACGGACTTGATCCCAATGGGATAATAGAATTTCGTAAGTTGATTAAGCAGCTAAATGAGGAACGACATACAACAATTCTGATTTCAAGTCACATCTTGTCTGAACTCTACCAAGTGTCAAATCGGTTTGGTATTTTGCATCGCGGGCGACTGATTAAACAAGTAACCAAATCCGAGTTAGACGCTGCCAATCAGTCTGGGTTGGAAATTACGGTTGACCAGGTTGCGGTTGCCGGACAAGTATTAGATCATGAAGTGGCTGGCGACTTTGAGATTCTGGATGAACATCATCTCATAATTCGGCATAGTTCACTGTCAGCGGCAAAGATAAACCAGCTGTTGGTTCAAGGGGGAGTCTCCGTGAACCAAATTGTTCAACGAGAGGGCTCACTGGAGGAGTACTATACCAGCTTGGTCGCAAGGGAGGATCAGCATCATGTTTAACCAAATTAAGGCTGATAGCTATCGCCAATTGCATACGCGGGGAAGTTATATCATCTTGGCGTTGACTGTTTTGCTTAGTGTCTTGATCACCGCTTTTGAGAGTACAGGAGGCATTATGATTAATGCTGATACAATGCAAGAGTTTGAAGGTAGTCGGTGGTCGGTAATGACAGGCTTGAAAAGTGCGACACTATCTTCCACAATGCTTTTATATATCGACATTGCGCTGTTTGTGATTGTTATTGGTCAGGAATTTTCGAAGAAGACGTATAAAAACACGTTGATTTCAGGAATCTCAAGAATAGGTTTTATTTTGGGGAAATTTGTCACCATGCTGTTGGACATTCTTTTCCTGACGTTAATTTTTTACGGCGTGGTTATCTTGACCAGTCTTTTGGCTGGCCGAGACGGTGGTGCTTCGCTGATGTCTTTAGTACGAACACTGGGGTTGATGACTGTGACAATTGGATTTTTTATTAGTGTTATTTTTAGCATTGGCGTTATCGTGCTAGTTCTGGCGAATTCGGTAGTCACTGCTACCATTTGTATGGCTTTGTGGCCAATTTTGATCGCAATCTTATCAAATTTTACGAGTTGGCGATGGCTTAGGTACATTAACTTTACAGGTGTCGCGCAACAGATAACGTTGGGGACACTAAAAATTGATGCACTTTGGCCATATATTGGGGTTAGTTTTGGGGTATTAATATTGACGATTGTGGGATCAGCACTGATTATACAACGTAAAGAATTATAGGGGAGAAACGAGGTAAATGAGTAGGCGTAAGATAAAGGGGCTAATCGTCGTCGTGATTGTATTATTTTTAGGTGTTGAAACCGCTAAGATAGTACGGATGCCGCATCATTTAACGACTGACCAAATTTTGCAGCGTATAAACACGAAGAATGGTTCTGTCGGGATTGCTAATTTTTCTAAGTCAATGATGAAGGTTACTGACGCCCGGTCTAATCATAATTATCGCTATGCAATTGATGAGTCTAATCAGGTGTTAAGGATCATGAATGGCAGTCTTAAGGGACAATATGATATGAAAATGGCTACCATCGATTATAAATTGGTTCCGGAAAAATCGAGTCAACAGCGAAAGACGTTTAGGTTGCTCAGAGACGATTGAGGGGAAGCGGGAATATGCTATTTTTGTTAGAGCTGCCGTTATTTTTATTGCGGATGGGGTTACTTATAATCAGATTGTTTTTTTACTTGTTCTGGTTTTTGCTGATTGTGTTTCTTTTAGTTGGCGTACTTGGTTGGAAGGTTATCTTGCCAATCATTTTTTAGATGACATTAGGAGACTAATAAGGTTCCAATCAATGGTATATGTCATTGGCTGAACCATTTGTAATTTCTAGCTATTACATTTCTTTACTTTTCAAGGGTGTGGTCTACACTAAGCAATTGAAAAACAAAGGAGAGAACTTCCATGGACCAGAGGGTAGAGATCATCAAAAGATATTTTGAGTTTTCAGATTCAGCGTCTAGTGATGAACAAGCACGAGACGCAATCGTCAATCTTTTTTCAGATATTGCCGTTGTTAAAGGTGCCAACGGGTTTGTTGCTGACACGTCAGCCAAAATTACGAGTTTCTTTGCGCACTTTTTCAAAGACAATCAGGAACTGCGACATCTTTGCCAGGTAAGCGTTGCTAGTGGTAACTACAAAGCCGAGTGGGCAGTGGCAGGCCGTAAAAGTAGTGGCAAGTTGTTTGCTTTTCACGGTTTTGACACTTATCAATTTGATCAAGACGACAAAATAACCTACCTGCAAGTCGAAATTCGTGACTAGACAACCTGGTCGTTAATTAAGGTTGAAACTTAAAAAGCACCTGCTATGACATTGTGACACCGATTCTGAGAGTAAAATTAGACAACACAGCGGGCTCTTCGCCTTACTGGTCTCCAGATATGGGCTGAAACTATTGCTTAATTTAGTTCAATCTCTAACTTTTTGCGGTAAACTTAAGTCAGTAAGCAAATACGTTAAAGGAATCGAGGGAATCGTATGCTAACAGACGAACAGATTGTGTGGGCTATTCATCAAATGGAGGCAGATATTGGTCCAGTTGGCCAATCATTAGACACCAGAACGCCCTTCCAATTCCTGGTTTCGGTGATTCTCAGTGCACAGGCAACGGATGTATCGGTGAACAAAGTCACACCGACTTTGTTTGCTAAATATCCAGAACCGAAAGATTTGATGGCGGCTAACGTGACTGATGTTGAGTTGATCATCAAGAGTGTTGGCCTCTTTCACAATAAGGCACGCAACATTATTAAGACGGCTAGAGTCGTTCACGAAGAGCTCAACGACGTGGTTCCTACCGACAGGAAGGGTATCATGGCGTTACCGGGTGCGGGGCGGAAAACGGCTAATGTCGTATTGAGCGATGTCTTTGGGCAGCCAACCTTTGCGGTGGACACGCACGTTTCAGCAATCTCCAAACGCCTCCATTTTGTAGGTCAGTCGGCATCCCCCTTACAAGTCGAAAATAAAATCGTGGGTGTTCTTCAGCCGGAAGAATTGCATCAGGCCCACCATACCATGATTGAATATGGCCGAAAATATTCGATGAAATTGATTCCTGAGAAAGAGGTCTGTCAGCTGATTATCGATTGTGACAAGTTGAACGAAGAAAATGAGGCTGAGAGTTAAGTGAACACTGCAACAAAAGGGTCAGTTATTTTAGTTTACGACATCGTCACCACGGCCAGTTGGTTGGCTCAAAATTTTTAGAGACTTGCGGGTTCCAATACGCTATGATAGAGAGTAAGCAAAAGATCCTGAAGGAGGCCATCGACATGGCAGATGTCTTACTAGTCATTGATCTTCAAAATGGTGTTTGTTACGGTGAACAGACCGCAGCGAACATGCCACAAGTCATTGCGGGTGTCAACGCGCGAATTGCGGCGTATCGGCAAGCAAAGAAACCAGTCGTTTTTGTTCAGCAGACGGACGCGGACTTGGTTAAAGAAACTCATGATTGGGCGTTAATTCCTGAACTGGACTATCGGGGCACGGATTCCGTCGTGTTCAAGACTCATGCAAACGCTTTTTATCACACCAATCTACGGCGTGTCTTAACCGAATTTGCCACCGAGTCACTAGAAATTTGTGGGGCTCAGGTTGAATATTGTGTCGACACAACCGTTAAAGTAGCCCACGGTATTGGGTACGATTTACAGATGACGCGGGGATTAACAACCACTGTAGACAACGAATTTATGACCGCCCAACAGACGATTGCCTTCTTCGAGGGCATTTGGGATCAGCGGTTTGTGACGATGTTAGAACCTTAGTCTGTAACTAAAAAACGTTCTGAGCTGAATTATTGGCCAGAACGTTTTTTGAGTTACCGGGTTCGTCTAAATAACCAGAGTAGTCCGCCTAAAATGAAGCCAATCAGCAAGGCGCGCAATCCCCAGCCAATAAGCCACAACGTCAATAAGTGCGGCAGCAGTTGCGACCAATCAATCATTAAATTATGCATCATGGTTAATTATCCTCCTGATTATAGGTCAATAGAATTCGGCCGGCAGCGTGCCCATCTACCAGTTGGTGTTGGGCAACTTTAACGGCGGTGAAGGGGAATTCTTTCTGAATTACCGCGGTCAACTGTCCTTCCGCCAGCTGTTTAAGTAACCACCGATAGTCGCCTGGCGTAATTGCACCACTGGCGAAAGTAAAGACCTGTTGTGGGTGCTGAGATTGATACTGGGGTAAAGCTAGTGAGAAGATGTTGACTGCCCCTAAAAGAGCCGTCAGCTGATCTAGTAAAGTCGGATTACCAGCGAGATCAATAATCTGATTGACAATAGTTGAGTCGTTGATTTGCCCGGCTAGGGGGCGATCGTAGTCGACGACCTGGTCGGCCCCTAAATCTGTAAGGAGATCATGGCGACTAGAGTGACCAACTGCAATAACATGGGTGCCAGCCAGCCGTGCTAATTGGACAAGATAAGTGCCGACACTACCCGTGGCACCAGTGATTAGTACGGTTCCACCTACTCTCAACTGAGTCTTCTTTAAAGCAAAGTAAGCAGCGTCTGCACCACCGACGAGCGTCGTAGCGGCCGCCAGTGTGACGCCCGTAGGTACTGGAAACAGAAGTGGTGGTAACGTTGAAAGTACCTGTTCTTGATGGCTACCAGTCAGTTGAATTCCAATCACGGGTCGGTTTAGGAATTGGGAACTACGTAAGCGACCGACTTCGCGGACAATCCCGCCAAATCCGTAGCCAACGACAATGGGCAGCTTGACGGGACGTCGTTGTTTGAGCTGGCCGGTCTCCGTGAGAATATCATAGGGCATGACCGGCGTGTAGCGGGTCTCAACTCTGACAGCAAGTGGGTTAAGAGACTTAGGAGTTGGTCGCGACTCGAGGGTTAAGGCGTCAATCCCACGATAGGACGTCTGAATGATGGTTTGCATTAGGCGAACACCTTTCCAGACGATTCTGCGAGGGCAACCAAGGCTTGAAGTTTCCGTGAGAAGGCTGCCTTAGCGATTGGTACCAATAATCGTAAAGGGACGGGAAGGCTAGTTGTGTTGGTTACACGGAGTTCTTCAGTTAGACTGGTTTGAGTCGTATCCCCGACTAAGGTGAAGACTAACTCATAGTCTAAGCGTCCGCCATGACTGTGGTAGCTAATTTGACTGGCCGTAGTAGTGACGGTCAACCATTCGTGTTCGTTGAGGGCCGGCGGTCGACGGCTGAGTTGAACCGCACCATTAGCCGTTGGGATAATTTGAGTAATTTCATCGTCCCACAACGGTAAGTTTTCCGGATGAATCAGAATCGCACGTAAACGTTCCTGATGGGCGTGCGTAAGGATAACGTTTTGAAATAGGTTTTCTGACATTTAAAAAGGCCTCCCTTATTGGATGGCCCTACTTTAGTCGCTTTACGTCATGATTGAAAATCAGAATACTGATATTTGAAAATTTGTGTTTAAAAATTTTCGGGAACTTTTTCATGAAAGAGGTCCGACAGAAACTGTTGTTTTTGCCGAGCGGTTGTGGCGTCATTTTCGTGACCAGCCTGATCAGCAATTTCCGCCAATAACCGGTAGCTGTTAGCTAGCATGTAGTGGGAGTTATGATTAGTAATGTAGGTGATGCCCATCATGAGTCGTTGGGTAGCCAACGCGGAATCATGTAAAAAAAAGGCAGTCAAGGCGGCGAGATAAAAGATAATGTTACAATTTTCTTCGTGGGGTCCCCGGTCGATGGTTGCAAGCGCCTGATTGACCAATTGCGTTGCACTGTTCCGTCGCTGCTGCTTGGCGCGAACGGTCGCGAGCGAGACCATGGCCAGTCGGGTCAGTGTGGTCGGTGTCCGTTCCTCGGTCATGGTCATAGCGAACTGGAGGTTCTGCTCGGCGGTGAGTGTCGTGCCGACATGGAGCTGTGCCACGCCTAGATAGTAGTAATATGCCTGTGTCTGTTGTGCAGTGATCACGGCATTCTGTGTGTTAGCGGCTGTCAAGAAGTCGGCTAGTTCTTGATAGTGATGCTGATTGCAGAGCCGTTGCATATGCGTATTCAGACCATCATCCCCACTGATGGCAAAATCGGTTGCCAGGCTGATCTCATCAAGTGAAATGTTCAAGCGATGACAGAGTGCCAGTAAGAGCTTAGCGTTTGGTGTGTACCGGTCGTTTTCGATGGCAGATAACATCGATTGTGCACAGATTCCCACCGCGACGTCTTTTTGCGAACGCTGCTGTTTTTGGCGAACCTGTTTAAGTGTGGTTCCAAGTGACATGGCGATTCCTCCCTCGTACGGACTGATTAGGTCTAATTTACCTGGTTTCGGGGGAGAATGCTAGTGAAGTAAGTCAAAATTGTTAATCATGTATGTCATCTATACAGGCTACTTCTAAAACAAGCGGTGTGGAAGAGATGGCATGATATTGACAAACCAATTTTTCCAATTGACCAGCAAATACACTAAGCTTAACGATTTCGTAGCATTTAATGGCAAATCGGCCTTATGAGCGAGTAGTTACTCCCCTAAAATATTGTGCCTTTAGAACATCTTAATATATTACAGTCGAAAATCCATTGACACAATTCTGTAATCTGATTATAATAATTGTAATCTTTGGAAGAGGGAGTGGGATTATTATGAAAAAATCTTTAGTATTAATGACTGTTTTGGGGTTAGTTGCACCAATGGCATTGGCCGTACCAGCTTCTGCTAAGAGTACTACAGCTGTTGCAACGACGGCAAAGGCTAAGCAAAGCCAAACTTACACGATTGTTTCGTCTAGCTTTTTCAAGAAGGCAAAGACGGTTCACACCAAGGATGCTAAGCCAGTTGTCTACAAGGCTAACATCGCTGCTGACCGGCCAACCATGACGTTGACGGTTAAGGGTAACTTGAAGGCTGGCACAACTTACAAGGTGACAAAGCAAGCTACTTTGAAGCTAAACGCCAAGAAGACGCAGAAATACAGCTACGTTAAGGGTCAAGGCTGGGTTGTTGCCAGCAAGTTAACGGCCGGCAAGTTTAAGGCGGCTGATGGTGTCAAGGCCAAGACTGTAAGCTACACCATCGTTTCATCTAGCTTTTTCAAAAAGGCGAAGACGGTTCACACGAAAGACGCTAAGCCAGTCGTTTACAAAGCACTTATTGCCGCTGACCGGCCAACTGCGACCTTGACGGCTAAGGGCAACCTAAAGGCGGGGACTACTTACAAAGTTACAAAACAATTGAAGCTTAAGAATTCGGCCAAGAAGACTCAGACGTTTAGCTACGTTAAGGGTCAAGGTTTTGTCTTGGCAAGTGCTTTAACTAGTGGCCAATTCAAGAGCGCTGACTAATTGGGGAATTAGTTAGATTGCGTAAATGGTCACTGAGGTAAGGGAAACAAAGCATCGGTCATCCGAGAGATGACGGTGCTTTTTATTTTGGAGAATTAAATAGATCCACATGCTGACTACCAGGAATTCCGTTTGCTGTGGGAAACACCTCCAACCAGCTTCGGTTCGCCAGTCGCCAAGGTCATACGTCTTTCAGGCCGTCTCACGATGTAGAGCGGAAAGAATGCATAATGGTAGTACGCAATTTTACCCAACCGATAGAGCCACTTATCCGTCAAAAGTGGCCACTCACCCCAATTGCCAAGACATCGCGCTCGTTCAGGGTGTATTCTCCTGTCATAGGAGATGAGGCAGATGTTATTAGAAGCGCAACATTTAACGAAGACTTTTGGGGAACACGTCGCCGTCAACGCGGTGGACCTACAGATTGAAAAGGGAAGTTTTACGGCACTGCTGGGGCCAAATGGTGCGGGTAAGTCGACGACCATGAACATGTTGATTGGGCTGTTGCAACCAACCGCTGGCCAGGTGACCTACGACCACGCTCCCAAGCTGGGTGTCGTTTTTCAGGGCAGTGTTTTGGACGATATTTTAACGGTACAAGAGAACTTACAGGTTAGAGCCGGTCAGTATCGCCACGTTCCTGCTGACCGAGTGACGGTACTAAGTCAACAGCTGGGGCTCACCACGTTTATGTCGCAACGCTATGGGACCTTATCCGGCGGGCAAAGGCGCCGTGTCGATATTGCTCGGGCTTTGATCAACGAGCCAGACATTTTGTTTTTAGATGAACCCACGACTGGTCTGGATATTCAGACACGGTTAGCCATCTGGTCTTTGGTACAGCGGTTACAGCGAGAAAAGAAGCTGACTGTCATCTTGACCACGCACTATTTGGATGAGGCTGACTCAGCGGATAATGTTGTTGTGATCGACCATGGCCGGGTGTTGGCTCGGGGAACAGCGGCTGAAATCAAGAATCGTTACGCGACCGACCAGCTGACGTTGACCTCACCGGACGTCGCACAACTTTCAGCACAGGTGGCACAGAAGCCGACGCGGTTGACTGCCAACCAAATTGTCTTCAGTCTACCAACGATGCAAACTGCTCTTGATATTTTAACGGCAAATCGGTCATTGATCAGTAACTTTGAATTTCGGCCGGGTACCATGGATGATGCCTTCTTGGCCTTGACGGGAAAGGAGATGCGGTAACATGTTAGCAATGATTAAACGTAATTTGTTGCTGTACTTTCGGGATCACAGTGGGGTATTCTTCTCACTCTTAGGAGCGCTCATCTCATTTATCCTGTACCTGGTCTTTCTGAAGAAAAACATGTTGTCAAGCTTGCGCCAAATGCCTGACGCGAAGATCTTACTCGACACCTGGCTGATTGGAGGCACACTGGCTATCACCAGCATCACCACGACCCTCAGTAGTCTAGCGTTAATGGTCACGGATAAAGAAAAGCATATTGCAGCCGATTTGGAGTTGACCGATGCCGGGCCCCTGCGCTTATTTACCAGCTACTTGATCAGTGCCGCGGTGATTGGTGCGCTGACCCAGTTAGCTATGTTCATCATTATGTGGGGCGGTTTTTACCTGACGGATGGCCTGACGCTGTCCGTCACGGCAGTTCTAAATGTTCTGGGACTCATGGTAACGAGTTCACTTCTAGCAGTTGTGGTAAATGCGGCAATTGTCCAGGGCGTTCATACGGTGGATAATTTAGGCAAACTAGGCACCATCGTGGGAACGGCTGCTGGGTTCCTGGTGGGCACGTACATCCCCATTGGGGCCTTACCTGGTTTTGCTCAGGGCATGGTCAATTTTATTCCCGGTAGCTATGTGGCGGCGCTCTATCGACAATTTTTGATGGATGATAAACTAAAAACGGCTTTCTCTGGTAATGTAACGGCGGAAAATGCCTTTGATCGATTGATGGGTGTCCGGCTAAATTGGTCGACCTTATTGACCCAACAAGAAACTTACCTCATAATGGGATTAATCTTTAGCGGTGCCGCGGGCTTAGTATTTGGAATGAAGTGGCTACGGATCCAGCGGCGGCACCGGTTCACTCGCGAACGGTAAGTAAAAATTGGGGGGATTGGCGTGCGGCATAAATTCGAGCAAAATTCGGATATTGATTCGGCTGATCCATTGGTGATCGTGCAAGCAGCTGCGGAAAGTCCGGAAACAACGGCAATTTTGGCGTATCTGGATAACTATCAAACCGGCCACGCCGGTATTATTCCCGTCAAGACACCTGATCGGCTAGTGATGGTGAAGACAGCTACGATTATTCTTGCCGATGTTCAGCACGAGACCCTCCTGCTTTATACCACGACGGGAACGATTACCACTCATGAAACATTGCGACATTTTGTCCAGCGGTTAGGTGACTCTACTTTTGTCCAAGTCTCCAAGCATGGCGTGTTAAATTTGGATCACTTGCAATCTTTAGAAGACAGTTTTTCTGGGAACATGACCGCCGTTTTAACGACGCACCTCAAGACAGCAGTGAGTCGTAAATATGTCAAGGGGCTGATGGCCCAATTAGGTCTGTAGGAGGGAGAACTATGACTAAAATACTCAGGTACGCAATCCGTGGTGTGGGTTATGGTGCCGTTGCCTATCTCCTGTTGATTGCGTTTCATGCAGCGTCTACCAACGTTTCATCTAAAATCGTGTGCAGTCTGTTTCTGGTGAGCGGGGCAATTGGCGTTCTCAGTATGGTTTTCGACAGTAATCACGAGGAGCTGGCTTGGCCGCTGGCGTTTGGCATTCATTTGGTCGGAACGGCGGTGTTGATTTTACTGCTGATGAGGTATAACAATTGGTCAATTGACCTCGTTTTCTGGGTTGAGTTTGTCTTGATCTACGTTGCCGTTTGGATCATCGTCATGCTGGATCAGCATCTACGTGTCAGTCAGATCAATCAGGCGTTGAAGCAGCGAGCAAAGCGTAAATTATGACGGGTCCTTGCGGGCAAACAGTTGATTTGAAAAATAATTCTAGTAAGATAAGGACTATGACAAAGCAAATACAGACAACAGAAGATAAAATCAAAGTATTTAAGGCCTTGGCTGATCCAATTCGTTTAGAGATCATCCAGTATCTGAATCAGTTGGACCACGAGGTTTCTTGTGGCGAAATCGGTCGGGCAATGCACATTAGCAAGACATCCGGATCATATCATTTTAAAATCTTGCAGGAGGCAGACCTAATTACCACGCATAAGGTGGCACGTGAAAAATATGTGATGTTAGACCGGTCGACGGTCGATCGGCACTTAACTCATTTCTGGCAAAGTTTATAGGCCGTTAGACCAATGAGGAGAAGATTATCAGAATCTTCTCTTTTTTTGTTTTGCCTCTTGTCAGCGTTTGCAGGCAATGGTATGTTTACATAGTTCAAAGATATTTGAACTATGTAAACATTAGGGAGATGGAGAAATGACAGGGGAAAAAGTTAGGTCAAGATGGATACTGGTATTGACATCGTTGGGATTTTTTATGGCTATGATGGACGCAATGATCGTCACTACAGCGTCCACCGCGATTCGCACCGAATTTCAAATTTCAGTTAACACACTACAGTGGGCACTGAATGCTTACAATATAACAATTGCCGCAGTCTTGTTGGTCGGTGTCTCATTAGGGGAACGTTTTGGGCGCCGGCGAATCTACAATTGGGGTATCCTGATTTTCACGCTTGGTTCGATTCTCTGTGCGCTGGCGATTAGCATCAACTGGTTGATTTTAGCACGGATCATTGAGGGAATTGGGGCTTCAGTCATGACCCCCATGTCAATGGCCATCCTCACTAACGCCTTACCGACAAATCAACGGGGACGTGCGCTAGGCATTTGGAGTGGCATTGGCGGGCTGGCCTTAATTGTTGGGCCCTCGCTGGGTGGCTTCATTGTGGCTCGGTTAACTTGGCAATGGATTTTTTGGATCAATGTCCCGGTTGGAATCTTGGCTATTCTCTTATCTCGGCGTTATTTACCGGAAAGTCGCGGTCAAAGCGACCCAATTAACTTCGTGGATAGTCTGTTGATCATCATCGCTATGGCTGGGACGGTCTGGGCACTGTCGGTAACGACTAGTGGGCGTCAGTTAGGCTGGGCACTAGCAATTAGCTTGCTGAGTATCGGGTGCGGTGGCTGGCTCATAGTTCGCCAGGCACATGAAAATTCTCCAATGATTGATCTCAGTCTTTTTCGGGAAAGCAACTTTACGGACGCTAATCTTGCCACGGCTTGTCTTTACGGGTCTATGTATGGTGTCGTGTTCTTCCTCCCGCAGTATTTACAGACTGGTCAGCGTGCGACAGCATTGACGGCTGGACTGGAACTCTTACCCTGGACAGGAACATTGGTGCTTGTAGCACCATTTGCGGGTCGGGCAGTCGATAGGTTTGGGGAACGCTGGGTAGCCACGTTAGGATTATTGTTTCAAGGAATAGGATACGTGTTGATCGCGTTACTCGTTCATCACAACTATGTGTGGTTAATTTTACCGCTAATGCTGGCAGGAATTGGATTATCGATGGCTGGACCGGCACTCCAGAAGTCGGTGCTCGGAGCAGTTCCACGGGCGATGATTGGCAAGGCTTCCGGGGTTTATAATGTTTTTCGCTTGTTAGGTGGCGCACTGGGAACAACGATTGCTGTAATGATCTTTTACCAATTTCATGGTAAAAACTTTGTAAGTAGTTTTCAGGCGACAATGATAGGGAGTGCTGTGATATCATTGTTGGGGTTGTTTTGGCTAGGCCACTTGCAAACTGAAAAGCTGAAAAATTTAGAGCACCCAACTAAACAAAGTGAATAAAAATCTTTCCAAAATTCTTGCTGTATACAATAACTTGAGTTAACAGTCTTTATTTAAGTATTAGTGAAATGTCAGTTATAGTGAATGGCTCGACAACTAGGCATCTCTGGAATAATTAGAGAAAAATGTGATTAGATTCAATTGCGACTTTAAGAGCTGAAGGATAATTGAGGGAGTAACTTGCATCCTGATATTGTTCTTTTTGCTATATACAATTGGTTGTTTGTAAGGTAATTGACTTAGTGGCGTGGTCAACTCGGCACTTTGCCACCATTTAGGGTTTAATGGAGGTGGAGAGGAGTTGGTCACTGATGACCGATGAAGAAAAATTACAACGGATTTACGCGTCAGCGAGTGAATTATTCATTCAACCAGGCTATCACGAAACGCAGATGCAGATGATTGCGCAGCGGGCACACGTTGCGGTGGGAACGCTATACCGGATGTTCAGTGGAAAAGAGGCTTTGCTGGATTATGTATTTCTGACAACTTTGCCTACAGCTGGGAGCTCATCATGGTCAACCTATCCTTTACAGCCAGTTGATCCACGGGAGCTTGTGCGGCAGACGGAGGCCGCATATGCTGACTGGAACCATCAATTGGCTAATCAACAGACCACCAAGTTTGACCAGCTATTAACGGCCTTGTTTACGGCGTTCAAACGGTATGGGCGTTACTTTCTGATCCTCGAACATAATCCGACCGTGAATCCGGCATTGACCGCGCTATATCGCCAGCAGCGTCAAGAAATTTATCAACACGTTGGAGATTTTATACAACAAGACAAACCTGACTTGGCCGACCCACAACGTAACGGGGTAGTTATCGTTGATCTCGTGTTCTGGTGGTGCGCCCACAAGCGTTATGACAGCTTTGAAACGGAGATGGCGCGCAATGATGAAGAGCAAATGTTGACTGTTGTTCGGGAGATGTTGCGGCGTAGCTATCAGTGAGCCCCTTAATTAGCTGACCAGGCAAAGACACGCAAAATGGCTGCTAAAAATTGTGTTTTGGGCGGGCGTGTTTAGACTGGGGGTCAATCGAATGAATGATTCGTTCATTCGACAAAATGAGGGGGAGAGCACATGAAATCTCATGAATGGTTATATCTGAAGCATCATCCAGCAGTTTGGCGAATCCTATTAGGTATTTTAGTCATTCCACTGTTTTATGCGAGTTTGTTTCTGGCGTCTGTTTGGAATCCGTATGGTGAGCTTTATCATTTACCGATGGCAGTGGTCGATCAGGACCGCGCCACGCGTACGCTGGACTGGGGACGGACGGTATCGCGGAAATTGGTTGATAGCAAGTCTCTCCAGTTTCATCGGATGAGTGCGGCGAAGGCCCAACGAGAATTGAAGGACGGTCGGTTATTTTTAGTTGTAAAGATCCCGGCCAATGCTTCGCAAACCTTAAGTCATTTGGCAACGACACCGAAGCAGCTAAAAGTGACCTATGATACCAACGCAGGTCAAAGCACAATAGCCTCGAAGATGGGGGCGACTGCGATGCAGAAATTGCAAACGGAACTTAACCAAGCAACGATTCAGGCCGAATTAAAGGCCAGCCAGGAGGTAGCGCTCAAGGCAGGAAAGCAGTTGACGGTAACGGCGAAGCAGCTTAACCAATTGAATCGGGCTAGTGCTACCGGGTTACCAGCAGCCCAGGTCGCTGTGGCAACGCAAAAAATCGTAGCAGGCTTGACCCAGGGCGGTGAGCAACTCAGTGAGATGCGACGCACAGATCAGTTAAAGCAACTCGCGATGCCTGTAAAATTGACGCAGCATGACGTAGTGTCCGTAGCCAACAATGGAACGGGTATGGCCCCCTACTTTATGGTGATTTCACTATTCGTGGGCTGCATTACGCTCAATATTATTTACGACGCACGCAAGCGCCACGGAGAATACCGTAATTTTGCTCGTGCCTGGCTCGATAAAATGGGATTTCTTTGGGGATTTGTAATATTAGCAGCTTCTACTATGTATCTGGGGGTGTACTATATTATTGGCTTGCGACCACTGGAACCGGGTGAAACGTACCTGTTGAGCCTCCTGATTGTTTTAGCGTTCTTCAGTCTGGTAACCTGCTTCCGACTATGGTTTGGCTTAACTGGGGCTTGGCTAATGTTACTGTTTATGTTATTTCAGATTGGCGCATCGGGTGGGACGTATCCGATTGAACTTACCAATCCATTCTACCGTGCTGTCCATCCGTATTTACCGATGACCGTTGCGATGGCTGGTTTGCGACATACAATTTCGTTGGGTGGGTCAATTGCGGGTATCAGTTGGATCTTGGCAGGTATCGCAGCGTTCTTTAGTTTAGGGACATTGGCCTACTTCTACTGGCATCGAACGGCTCCGGCGGTAATATAATTAATCGCGTACTCGCAAGGGGAGCAACTGCCACACTAAAATTTGGCCCCTCTTGAAATATTCTATAAAATGGTAAATAATCTCTCAGCAAATAGAAGCGTTAATGACAAACAAACCAGGACTTGATTCGGGGTTAGTCGAATTAAGTCCTGGTTTTACTTTTTAACATGTAACTGAGCAAACTGGCACATGTATAGTAGGGTGAAATAGAGCTTGCCTTAGAGCCCACTTGAAGGCTTATACTTAGCCTATTCAGTCAATTGAGCAAGAAATTTGTCGCTGTAGATGGGGGATTTGGCATATGAAAAAAAGAGTGTTAATGTTCTTGGAGATTGGCCTAATTGTTTTGGGGTTGACGGCTTGTGGGACGACTAGTCGGCAGCTAACGGCAACGGATTTGCCGAATGCGAGTAAGTATGAGCCAACACTATTCTTTCATGGCTGGGGAAGTAGTTATCGTGCCGAAGAACAGATGGCGCATGCGCTAGTAAATGCTGGCCTGACCAAGACGATCATGCGAGCAACGGTTTCAAAGCAGGGAAAAGTTTCCTTGTCTGGTCAGTTTCGCGAAGGAGATTATCACCCAATTGTAGAGGTGGACTTTAAGGACAGTCGTCAGTCAAATCCGCGCCAGTGGGGACGATGGGCCAAGGCAACAATCGTCAAACTTCAGCAAAGGTATCATACCAAAAAATTTAATGCCGTTGGTCATTCGATGGGCAATATGGCAATTATGTATGAGTTGCTAGATAACACGCCGGGGTTGCCTAAGATGCAGAAGCAAGTTGATATTGCGGGGCATTTCAACGGCATTTTAGGAATGAATGACGCGCCGAATCGCATGAAACTTTACAGCAATGGCAAGCCTAAAAAAATGCAGGCTGATTATAAAACGCTGCTACGGCTTCGTAAGACTTACCCTAAGAATCAAATTGCTGTGCTGAATATTTATGGCGACAAGAATGATGGATCGCATTCGGATGGTTCAGTCAGCAATGCATCCTCTAAATCGTTACGTTACCTGGTCTCCGAGCGAGCGAAGTCTTATCAGGAACGCAAGATTGTTGGGCCAAGGGCACAGCATAGTAAGTTGCATGACAACGTTCAGGTTGATCGCTTGCTGATTCAATTTTTGCGATGAGCTTAGGCCTTGCCAGTGTGGGTAGAACCTAGCATTGCATTACTACAGCAAGATAACGATTAATACCCGGTTAAATAGATAAAAACGTGTGAACGACTCATTTCGAGTTGTTCATACGTTTTTTATTAGGTTCTATGATATTTGGTGTTGATAGAGAAATCTGTCGACGCCATTTTCTGTATAATAAAAGGGGCACACTGCCCCACATCAACATCGTCGACCAAAACTAATTGAAAGTGAGAATGA